>NZ_BAAGYS010000014.1:0-378251 GCF_054779195.1 Parasphingorhabdus pacifica | reverse complement strand
GCACTCGACAGGGTGTGGGAGAGTAGGACACCGCCGACCTTCACATAAAAAAGAAGGGTGGACGACCAAACCACGGTTTGGTCGTCCACCCTTCTTTTTGTGTTTGAGGCGCTGAACGACACCACCCCAACCCCGGGCCGGCACACCGCCACACCTCGACGCCTGGCAGTCCGGCGCCTGGCTGTGACGTCCGCTCGTGTTCGTCCCCGTGGGTGCACCGCCAGCAAGGACGCGTGCCGAAGGTAGGCATCGGCGATCAACCGCGTCCGCCCCGGCCGGCCGGTACCGGAACAACGGCCGGCCGAACTGTGCTCTCCACCCCTCCGGGGCCTAGAGTCGGGGCTGTGAGCACGCGTAACGGTAGCGAGAACGTGACATCTTCGAATATGAAGCCGCGCAGCACCGAAGTGACCGAAGGGCTGGAACGTACTGCGGCTCGCGGCATGCTGCGGGCATTGGGGATGAAGGGCGACGACTTCGCCAAACCTCAGATCGGTGTGGCTTCTTCCTGGAACGAGATCACCCCGTGCAACTTGTCTCTGCAGCGCCTGGCGCAGGCGAGCAAGGACGGTGTGCACGCTGGTGGTGGGTTCCCGATGGAGTTCGGGACCATCTCGGTCTCCGACGGCATTTCGATGGGCCACGTCGGAATGCACTATTCGCTGGTTTCCCGCGAGATCATCACCGATTCGGTGGAAACCGTGATGCAGGCAGAGCGACTGGACGGCTCGGTGTTGCTGGCGGGATGCGACAAGAGCCTCCCGGGAATGCTGATGGCTGCCGCACGCTTGGACCTCGCGTCGGTGTTCGTCTACGCGGGCTCGACCCTGCCCGGGAAGGTCGATGATCGGGAAGTGACGATCATCGACGCCTTCGAGGCGGTCGGAGCGTGCTCGCGCGGACTGATCAGCGAAGCCGAAGTGGAGCGCATCGAGCGCGCGATCTGTCCGGGCGAGGGCGCCTGCGGCGGGATGTACACCGCGAACACGATGGCATGTGCGGCGGAAGCGATGGGCATGTCGATGCCGGGTTCGGCGAGCCCGCCTTCGGTGGACCGGCGCCGTGATGCGGCAGCCCGGGACGCCGGAAATGCCGTCGTGGGCATGCTCGAACGGGGGCTGACCACGCGGGACATCCTGACGAAGGGTGCATTCGAGAACGCGATCGCGGTGACGATGGCGTTCGGTGGTTCCACCAACGCGGTGCTGCACCTGCTGGC
The DNA here is from genome assembly GCF_054779195.1 of Parasphingorhabdus pacifica. Classification (NCBI taxonomy): domain Bacteria; kingdom Pseudomonadati; phylum Pseudomonadota; class Alphaproteobacteria; order Sphingomonadales; family Sphingorhabdaceae; genus Parasphingorhabdus; species Parasphingorhabdus pacifica. Next base: position 377,032 of record NZ_BAAGYS010000014.1, on the reverse strand, counting down.
GATCGCGCGGGAGGCCGAAGTCGAGCTGACGCTGGAGGACTTCAACCGGATCGGGGATCGCGTTCCGCACCTGGCGGACGTGAAGCCGTTCGGCAAGCACGTGATGGCCACGGTCGACCGGATCGGTGGTGTTCCGGTGGTGATGAAGGCCCTGCTGGACGCGGGCTTGATCCACGGCGACTGCATGACCGTGACCGGACGCACCGTCGCGGAGAACCTGGCGGAGCTGGCGCCGCCGGAACTCGACGGTGAGGTGGTCCGCAAGCTGGCGAATCCCCTGCATCCCACAGGTGGTTTGACGATCCTGCGTGGTTCGCTCGCCCCGGAGGGGGCCGTGGTCAAGAGCGCGGGCTTCGATTCGGAGAGCTTCGAGGGCACCGCCAGGGTGTTCGACGGCGAGCAGGGTGCGATGGACGCGGTCGAGGACGGCTCTCTGCAGGCGGGCGATGTCGTGGTGATCCGCTACGAGGGACCGCGTGGTGGGCCCGGCATGCGCGAGATGCTGGCCGTGACGGGGGCGATCAAGGGCGCCGGACTCGGCAAGGACGTCCTGCTGCTGACCGATGGCCGATTCTCGGGTGGCACGACGGGACTGTGCATCGGGCACGTCGCCCCGGAAGCCACCGACGGCGGACCGATCTCGTTCGTGCGGGACGGGGACCGGATCCGCTTGGACCTCAGCGCTCGGACGTTGGACCTGCTCGTCGACGACGAGGAGCTGGCTCGGCGCGCGGACGGCTGGGAGCCGCGCCTCTCGGAACACCGCAGTGGTGTACTCGGCAAGTACGCGCGGCTGGTCGGCTCGGCCGCGGAAGGGGCCGTCTGCGTGTGATTCCCGGGATCCGTGGCCGGGCGCCGGTGGGAGGAGGCACCCGGCCACGGAAGTGCGGAGGATCAGTCCCAGGCGAGCGAGGCGCCGGACTGGTACTCGGTGACGCGGGTCTCGAAGAAGTTCTTCTCCTTCTTCAGGTCGACGGCCTCCGACATCCAGGGGAACGGGTTCTCGGTTTCGCCGAAGACCGGTTCGAGGCCCAGTTGGCTGCAGCGGCGGTTGGTGATGAAGCGCATGTACTGCTCGCACAGTTCCGCGTTGAGGCCGAGCACACCGCGCGGCATGGTGTCTCGCCCGTAGTCGACCTCCAGCTCGCAGGCTTCGGTGAGCATCCGGCGGATGTCCTGCTGGAACTCGGTGGTCCACAGCCACGGATTTTCGACCTTGATCTGGTTGATGCAGTCGATGCCGAAGTTCAGGTGGATGGACTCGTCCCGAAGGATGTACTGGTACTGCTCGGCGATGCCGACCATCTTGTTCCGCCTGCCCAGCGACAGGATCTGCGCGAACCCGGTGTAGAACCACATCCCTTCGAAGATCACGTAGAAGGCGATGAGATCCCGCAGGAAGGCCTGGTCGGCTTCGGGGCCGCCGGTGGCGAATCCGGGGTCCTCCAGGGATTGCGTGTGGCGCAGCGCCCACGCGTCCTTGTCCGCGATGGACGGGACCTCTCGGTACATGTTGAACAGCTCGCCCTCGTCGAGGCCGAGGCTTTCACAGATGTACTGGAAGGTGTGGGTGTGCACTGCCTCTTCGAAGGCTTGTCGCAGCAGGTACTGGCGGCACTCCGGATTGGTGATGTGACGGTAGACCGCGAGCACGATGTTGTTGGCCACGAGCGATTCGGCGGTGGCGAAGAATCCCAGGTTGCGCTTGAGCATCAGGCGTTCGTCGTCGGTCAGCCCCTCTGGGGTCTTCCACAGCGCGATGTCGGCCTGCATGGAAACCTCGGTGGGCATCCAGTGGTTGTTGCAGCCCGCGAGGTACTTGTCCCACGCCCAGGAGTACTTCAGCGGGAGGAGTTGGTTGACGTCCGATCGTGAGTTGATCATCGCCTTGTCCGCGACGTCGACTCGACCGCCGCGGCGGTCGATGTCCTCGAGACCGGTGGGCACGGTGGGTTGGGATGTGGTCATGGTGGTGGTTCTCCCGGAAAGGTCGCGGGTCACTGGCAGGCTTCGCAGTCGTCGGGGGCGTCGACCGAGCAGGTGTCCGACTGCGCGGCCGAGACCGCGTTGAGCTTGCCGTCGGTACCGCGCAGGGTGCTCTTCTCCACGTGGGTCGCGCTGGTCGATCGCAGGTAGTAGGTGGTTTTGAGGCCCTTGCGCCACGCGAGCCGGTAGAGCTGGTCGAGTTTTCGGCCGCTCGGTTCGGCGAGGTACAGATTCAGCGACTGGGCCTGGTCGATCCACTTCTGCCTGCGCGCGGCGGCGTCCACCAGCCAGCGCGGTTCGATCTCGAAGGCGGTGGCGTAGAGCTCCTTGAGGTCGGAGGGGACCCGGTCGAGCTGGGCGAGGACGCCGTCGTGGAACTTGAGGTCGTCGATCATGTCGGTGTCCCAGATGCCGGCCCACTTGAGGTCGGCAACCAGGTACGGGTTGATCGTGGTGAAGTCACCGGACATGTTCGATTTCACGTACAGGTTGCGGTAGAGGGGTTCGATGGACTGGGCGACCCCGCAGATGTTGGAAATGGTCGCGGTGGGCGCGATCGCCATCACGTTGGAGTTGCGCATTCCGTTCCGGCGCACCTGCGCCCGCAGCGCCGACCAGTCCAGTGTGGACTCGGTGTTGAGGTCGGCAGTATCGTCCCTGGCGGCGTCGAGCAGCCCCAGTGAGTTGATCGGCAGGATGCCCTGGCTCCACAGTGAACCCTCGAACGTCTCGTACCGTCCTCGTTCGGCGGCCAGCTGGGCGGATGCCGAGATCGCGTCGTAGCTGATCCGTTCCATGCTGCGATCGGCGAACTCGACCGCTGCCGTGGACGACATCGGGATGCGCTGCTGGAACAGCGCGTCCGCGAAACCCATCAGGCCCAACCCGACGGGCCGATGCCGGAGGTTGGATCGGCGCGCTTCGGGGATCGTGTAGAAGTTGATGTCGATGACGTTGTCGAGCATGCGAACCGCGGTGCGGGTGGTGCGTCGCAGGCGTTCGTGATCGATGCCGTCGGCAGTGACGTGCTTGGCGAGGTTGATCGATCCGAGGTTGCACACCGCGACCTCTTCGGGACTGGTGTTGAGCGTGATCTCGGTGCACAGGTTCGAGGAGTGCACGACTCCCGCGTGTTGCTGGGGTGAACGCAGGTTGCACGGGTCCTTGAACGTGATCCACGGGTGGCCGGTCTCGAACAGCATGGTCAGCATCCGGCGCCACAGGTCCACCGCGTCGACCTTGCGGTGCACGCGGAGTTCGCCGCGTTCGGCCGCGGCTTCGTGTGCCCGGTAGCGCTCGGCGAACGCCTGGCCGTAGAGGTCGTGCAGATCGGTGACCTCGTCGGGGGAGAACAGGGTCCAGGTGCCGCCGGACTCGACGCGGCGCATGAACTCGTCGGGCACCCAGTTCGCGGTGTTCATGTCGTGGGTGCGCCGCCGGTCGTCTCCGGTGTTCTTGCGCAGGTCGAGGAATTCCTCGATGTCGATGTGCCAGGTTTCCAGGTAGGCGCACACCGCGCCTTTGCGTTTGCCGCCCTGGTTGACCGCGACCGCCGTGTCGTTGGCGACCTTCAGGAACGGTACGACGCCTTGGGACCGGCCGTTGGTGCCGTTGATGTGGGAGCCGATTCCGCGGACCGGTGTCCAGTCGTTGCCCAGGCCGCCCGCGTACTTCGACAGCAGTGCGTTGTTGCCGATCGAGTGGAAGATCCCGTGCAGGTCGTCGTCCACTGTGGTCAGAAAGCAGGACGACAGTTGCGGTCGGGTGGTGCCCGCGTTGAACAGGGTCGGTGTCGAGCACATGAAGTCGAACGACGAGAGCAGGCGGTAGAACTCGATCGCCCGCGTCTCGGGGGCGTTCTCGTTCAGGGCCAGACCCATGGCCACGCGCATGAAGAACGCCTGCGGCAGTTCGAAACGGGTCCCGTCGTGGTGCAGCAAGTACCGGTCGTAGAGGGTTTGCACCCCGAGGAAGTCGAAGGACAGGTCCCGGTCGGCGTCGAGCGCCGCACCGAGCCGTTCGAGGTCGAAGTCGGCGAGCCGCGGGTCGAGTTGCTGCAGCTGGACCCCGCGTCGCACGTAGTTCCGGAAGTAGCCGGGGTAGTGCTCCCGCATCTGTTCCTGGTCGGCCTCGGTGGCGGTTCCGGCCAGGTAGCTCAGGGCTTCGCCACGGAGGTTGTCGAGCACCAATCTGGCGGTGACGGAGGAGTAGCCGGGTTCGGCTTCGACGAGGGTCCGTGCCGCCATGACCTGGGCGAGGGCGAGTTCGTGCCTGTCGATGCCGTCGTAGGTGTTGCGGTGCACCTCGCGCAGCACTGCTTCGGGGGAGACGTCGTCGATGCCCTCGCACGCCTGCCGGACCACGGTGGCGACCCGGTTCCAGTCGGTGTCCGGCAGCGTGGCGGTGTTCGTGTTCGTGTGTGGCGTGCCGGTCACGGCGCTTCTCCTCGCGAGTTCGAAGAACGCGGGAGAGCACGTGCTGGAGACGTCGGTGACGCGGTGCGCTGCCGATCGTCCGAGCAGACCCACCCGCGAGGTCCCGGACAGCGCGCACTTGCGATGCGCGCACCGATGGCAGGTCTTCGGACTCACGGGCGCGCCGGCTGTTGCCGGTTCCTACTGGTCGTGGCTTCCCGGACGGTTCGCCCAGTGCCTTCGTACGACGGTCGTTCCCGTTCACCGCTGCGGGGCAGTCCCGGATTCGCACCGGGTTCCCTGTTGTCACACCGGTGCGGGGCACCGATGAACCATCAGCAAGCGACACACTACATGTTGGGTCTGCGATCCCAATCAGGGTCCAGATGGCGCGCCGGATTGCGCTGTTTCGGCTGTGGAGCACCTTCGTCGCGCCCGCCGAACCAAAAGCGCCGGGCATCCAACACGGAGTGCCCGGCGCTCTCGGTCGGTGGATCAGGAGTTGCCGACGATCTTCTCCAGGTCGTCGAGGACGAGGTTGGCGCCGAGCGGCCCGAGGCCGAGGAACCACCGGTCGTCGGACACCTCGAAGGCCTTGTTGTCGCGCACTGCTCCGAGGTTGGACCACTGGGAGCTGGCGACGAGCTCGTCCTGCCGCTGCTTGGCGGCCGAGCCGTACGAGCTGTAGAAGAGCAGGTCGCCATCGGCCTGGCCGATCTGTTCACGGCTGATCTCCGTGAAGGTCTTGTCGATCCGCTGGTTCGCGGGCCTGCTGAAGCCGACATCCTTGAGGATGGTGCCGATGAACGAGCCCTCGCCGTAGAGGCGCATCGTGCCGTCGCCCGAGGTGGTGCGCAGTGCGCTGACCTCGGTTTCAGCCGGATTTCCGACCTTCTTGCCGATCTCGGCCGCCCGCTTCTTGTAGTCGGCCAGGATCTTCTCGCCCTCGGCCTTCTTGCCGAGAGCCTCGGCGTTGAGCAGGAAGTTCTCCTTCCACGGTTCACCGACGGTCTCGGCGAAGACGGTGGGCGCGATGGCGCTGAGCTGCTCGTACTTGTCTTCGTCCCGGACCTTGCTGCTCAGGATGAGATCGGGTTCGAGCTGAGTGATCTTCTCCAGGTTCGGTGACCCGATGGTGCCGACCGTCGGCACTCCCTTGGTCTTCTCCGCGAGGTAGGGCTGCAGGGAGTTCGTGGCGTCCGGAGCAACGGCCCCGACCGGTTTGACCCCCAGCGCGAGGACCGAGTCGAGCTCGCCGGTGTCGAGGACGACCACGCGCTTGGGTTCTTCGCTGACGGTGGTCTCACCCATGGCATGGGTGACGACGCGCTCGCCTTCCTGCGGGGAGTCGCCCGACGTGCCCGGGTCCGACGCGCCACATGCGGCGGTGGCGACCAGCGTGCAGGCCGTGGCTGCCATGGCCAGAAGTCTGCGGGGGCGAGACATGTAACTCCTCGGTTCGGTTCGGATCACTCTTCCTGGCGCGCAACCAGCACGCCGGGAAGGTTTGGGGAGCCTAACCTAAATTGATTCGATCAGGCTAGAGGAGTTCACCGGTGTGAAGCGAAACACGATCAGACCAGCGGGAGCTACCCCACGACCTCCGGCAGTTCCCCCGCGCCCGCCAGCACGTGTTCGATCAGTTCGACCAACACCGCCCGGCTGAACGCGCGTTCGCGAACATCGCCGACCAGGACCGGGGCCGCCCCGTTGAGATCGAGTGCCCGGCGGATCTCATCCGGTGCGTACTCGGCGGAGTCCGCGAAGTGATTGACCGCGACCACGAACGGGATGCCCCGGTGCTCGAAGAAGTCGATGGACGGGAAGCCGTCGTTCAAACGCCGGGTGTCGAGGACCACGACCGCGCCGAGGGCACCGGAGGAGAGCTCGTCCCACATGAACCAGAAGCGGTTCTGGCCGGGCATGCCGAACAGGTAGAGCACGACGTCCGGATTGATGGTGATACGACCGAAGTCCAACGCGACCGTGGTCGTCTCCTTGGACTCGACCCCTTCGAGATCGTCGATTCCCAGACCCGCTTCGGTGAGCACTTCCTCCGTGCGCAGCGGCGCGATCTCGCTCACCGAGTCGACCAACGTCGTCTTGCCCGCGCCGAAACCGCCCGCGATCAGAATTTTGACCGCGGTGGGGAATCGGACGGGGGTGTCGTCGCCCGGTTCAGAGCTTTCGAATTCCATCCAGTACCGCCTGCAGCAATGTCCGGTCCGGCGTCGGAGCCACCGGCGTGATCGGCGGACGCACGATGACGGCGCCCTCGTGCATGAGATCACCCAGCAGAACCCGCGCTACCACCAGCGGTACGTTGAGCCCGCCTGCCACCTCCGCGACCGAGACCGGACGCTTGCACAGGCCGACCACCCGCTCGTGATCGGCGGAGAGTCCGACCGCCGGATCGACCGGCCGGGTGGAGACGACCATCGTGATGAGATCGAGCTGGTGCTCACCGGCGCGAGTACGTCCCCTGGTCATCGCGTAGGGACGGACGAGCGGGCCGGCATCCTCGTCGGTCCACGGACGCTCGTCTTCGACGGTCACGTCGTCGATACCCGACCGTGCGAGTCCGAGTCGGCTCTCGGCGTGGCTCGCACGGAGTTGCCCACCTGTTTGACGAGGAGGTTCATCTCGTAGGCGATCTGGCCCACGTCGGCATCCTCGTCCGAAACCACGGCCAGGCACGAGCCTCGGCCCGCGGCCGTGACGAACAGGAAGGCGTGGTCCATCTCGACGATCGTCTGGCGGACCTGCCCACCGCCGAAGTGCCGCCCCGTCCCGCGCGCGAGGCTCTGGAACGCCGAGGCCATCGCGGCCAGGTGGTCACCGTCCTCATCGGACATGGCTTGCGACCGGCCGACGAGCAAGCCGTCCGCCGACAGCACGATCGCGTGCCGCGCTCTGTCGACCCGTTCGACCATGTCTTCCAGCAGCCAGTTCAGGTCGTTGGGTGTGCTTGCTTGCTCCACTGGCTCAATCCTCACTGTCCGTGGCGATGTTGGGTTTTCCCCGACGAGGCAGGCTCTCCTCGGCACGAGCCCGTTCAGTCGACCGCTGGAAGGACGCCATCAGGCGGCGGATCTCGTCGGCGGATCGTCCGGGAGCCGACTCTTCCGCGTCGGCCGTGGTGGTCGTCGCGCCGCCGCGAAGTTGGGGGGCGAGGCTGGCTTGTCTGTGCCTGCGCGGTAGCGACGGGCGCGGATCCTCCGGCGGTTCGGCGTCGGGCCAGCGCACGTCGTCACCTGTGGTGTCAGCCGGTGTTCGGGTCGGCCACTGCTCGTGCGCGGGGATACCGCCGTGTCCGTCGCTTCCACCGGAGAGGCGGAGGAGGACCGGTTCGGTGATCCGGTCGTCGAACGCTGTGATGATCCCCGCGAACTCCTCGGCCGGTTCGTCCCGGAACGCGAGCAACTCCGCGGGATCTGCCGTCGCGGAGAGAACGGGCGTCTCCGCTGCGCGGTGGTCCGGTATCGAGGCGGATCCGGGTGCCTGGTCATCCGCGGCCGGACCGGCCGGACCGGCCGGAGCGGTGGGGACGGGGTCGAGCTCGTCGGTGTCCCCGTTCGCCGGCGGTTCGGGCACGGACACGGTCAGTTCGTTCGGCAGCAGTACCACCGCCCGGGTGCCGCCATAAGCGGAAGTGCGGAGTTCGACCCCGATCCCGTGCTTGGCTGCCAGCCTCGCGACAACGAACAGCCCGAGCCGGGTGTCGTCGCGCAGCGCCATGGCATCGAATTCGGGTGGCGCGTCGAACATGGCGTTCGCGGCGTTGCGTTCCGGTTCATCCATTCCCGGACCGTGGTCTTCGACCTCGATGGCGACACCCTTGGCCACGGTCTGGCTCAGCACGGTGACCTGCGAGTGCTGTGGTGAGAACGCGGTCGCGTTGTCGATCAATTCGGCGATCAGGTGCACGGTGTCGGCCACTGCCGCGCCTACCAGCGCGACGTGAGCGATCCGTTCTGTGCGCACTCGCGCGTAGTGCTTGGTTTCGGCGATCGCGCTGCCGACCACGTCGGCCAGGTCGATCGGCTTGCTCCACTTCCGCCCGGGCCGCTCCCCACCGAGAATGATGAGGTTCTCCGCGTTGCGGCGCGCGCGGGTCGCCAGGTGGTCGAGCTGGAAGAGCTTCTCCATCCGCCCGGGGTCTTCCTCCTGGCGTTCCAGTTCGTCGAGCAGTTGCAGCTGCCGGTGCATGAGGGTTTGGCTGCGATGCGCGATGCCCAGGAAGACGTGGTTGGCGCCGTCCTTGGCGTGGGCTTCGCGCACGGCAGCGGCTATCGCGGTCCGCTGCGCCGCGTTGAAGGCGTCGGCGACCAGGCCGATCTCGTCCTTGCCGTGGTCGAGCCAGCCGATTTCGGACTCGACCTCCACCAGTTCGCCTCGGCGCAGGCGTTCGACGATCTCGGGGAGCCGGGTATCGGCGAGGTCGAGGGTGTCCTGTTGCAGAGCGACCAGTCGGGTGGCGATCCGGCGTGCCACCCGCGCGGCGGCGAGGATCGCCGTGGCGACCGCGACCAGCGTGACCAGACTCCCGACGATCGAAGCCACCAGCTTGTCGTTGCCGTCCTGCAGGGCGAGATCGGACGCGTGCTCGGCCTGGTTCACGGTGAGCCCGGTCAGTTCGTCGGCGACCTGCCGGGTGGTGTTCAGCCACTCCTGCTCGGTGAACGGGAGTTCGGGGGCGACCGCCCACTCGCCTTCGCCGATCAGCAGGTCTTCCCATTCGACGAGGCGTTTCCAAGCCGGGCTCGCCACGAGCTCCCGGTAGCGTTCTCGCACGTGCGGAGGTGCGTCCTCGGCGGTCGATTCGAGATCGCGGTGGTAGGCGCCGACGGCGCGGGCGTACTCGGCGTGGGTTCGCGCGGTGAATTCACCGGTGCTCATGCCGGTGGAGACCAACGATGCCGATCGGAACATCCGGTCGGAGGAACCGAAGAGCCGGTTCGCCAGCAGCCCGTTCTGCCCGGCCGTCGGGTCGGGAACGGTGCGCGCCTGGGTTTCGAAGAGCTCGGACCCGGTCCGTATGAGTTCGTCGTAGTCCGCGTGGACGTGTTCCTCGCCGGCCTGCCGTGAGTCGATCCGGCTGCGGACGGCGGGCAGCTCGGCGACGGCTCGGTCGAGCGCGCGCATCCGTGTCCGGACGTCCGCGGGGGACCCTTCGACCAGCGAACCGGTGGCCGCGCGCAGTTTCGCCAGCGACCGGTCGGTGCGTTCGCGCCGACGGTCCAGCTCGGCGCGGTCGAGCTCCGGACGGTCGAGGTACCGCAGGCTGAGGGCACGTTCGTGCTGTGCGGACGCGAGGAGTTCCATCGCGGGTATCGACACGTTGCGGATGCCGAGCGCCGCCGACCGCAGGTGGAGCCCGTCGTAGACGGTCACGGTGCTGATCAACAGCCACAGCACGATCAGTACCGCGCTGGGGATCAGGACGACGCGGGTCAGTCTCCGGTTGATGTCGCGATGGTTCCTTGGACCATCGTCCGCCTTCTTCACAGCGCTCCACTGGGTCGCAGTTCGCTTTGAATCGCGTCGATCGGCGGGCCGCGGGCGCTGTGCTGCGCCCGCGGCCCGCCGGGTCGAACATGCCGATCGAGAATTCGGCCGTGGCCGAGGAGAGGGTTGATCAGGTCACCGAATCGCCCGCCGGGTGTCGCGCATCGAACCCGATGCGGTCGTTGCGTACGGGCGCAGGGGCCAACCGCCGAATAACGAACAACTGTGGCTCATTTCATCACGTTACGTGAGAACGTATATCGCAAGCGTGACAGCGAGCCGAAGGCTAGCACGCGGGCGAGTGACGCGTCCCCACTCAGTGAATGGTTCCTGCCGGGATGGAGCAGCGCGGGCGGCCCCGGGTGGGGGAACCTGGCCCCGATTCTCGCCGAACGGTCCGCGGTGGAGCGATGCCCGTTCGCGAATCGGACCGAGGTGCTGTTCGAGCCCGCTTCGTTGCGTTCGGTTCCTCGCCCGGGGCATGGACATCGGCGCTCCTTCGCTCGGATCGGGTTCGATGTGCAGCGGGACCATAGCGGGACAGCGGGTTCGGCGAGGCGAAATCGTGTCGCTGTCCCGCGACGGCACCAATCCGCCGTCCGATTCGAGCGGATCGCGCAGCCTGGCGTGGCGGTGTGCTGAGCGGGCCGGGTGTCACGGGTGCGTGCTCGCTCGCTTCGCCGTGTCCGGTCGGGGTTCCCCGGTTCCGTGGGCTGCGGCTTCGGTGGCGCCGACTCGGTCGTCGGGTCAGCGGGTTGGTCGCGCTCGGGTCAGCGGGCTGGTCGCGGTGATCCGCGGCGCGTGGACCAGGACGTCTACGGATTCGGCCAGTGGGCCGGCGTCCACGCGGAAGTCGCGATCACGCGCGGCGTCGTAGTGCGGCCCGATCATCCGGGTGCGCAACGGCCGGTGCAGCCATTCGGCCACCGACGGCGAAACCCGGCTCGACGAGTCCACTTCCAGCATCGTGACGTCGTGGGGCGCATCGGCGAACACGTCCTCGACGAAGTCGTGCGGCGGTGGTGGGATGGCGAACGGGGCGAGTCCCGAGCCGATGGTGAGCGCGGCGACGCCGTACGCCGAGCCGAGCTCGGCTCGCATGATGCCGCCTGCGTTGCGATGGGTTTCGTCCGGCGGGACCGTGCGCGGGTCGCCGTTGACGAGGTGTGCCGTGCCGCCCCAGTGCACGATTCGTTGTCCGGTTTCCGAGTGCCAAGCGAGATCCGACCGAGCCAGGTCGGCTTCGATCTCCGCGAGGTTGGCGGGAGGTGTGGGGGGAGTGCGGTCGTGCACGATCGAAACCGGATCGTCCGGATGCTCTTCGGTCCAGGTGCGCAGCCACCGCACGACGTCCACGGCCTCGTGCACCCGCAGGAAACTCTGGCAGGCGGCGAGCAGTGCGGCCGGGTCGCCGTCGCCGGTTCGGACGTATCGGTCGAGCGCGGCGGCGGTCTCGTTGCTTCCCTCGATGGTCACCGCGCGAAAGCCCGCCTGTTCGACGAGTGCGCGGAGCAGAACATGGGTCGAGACGACGAGTTCCCGAGCCGAACGCACCGACGAGGCCAGGCCGACCACCTCGGCCCGCGACAGCGATTCGGGCAGCGCGATCGGTGAACTCGACGGCTCGAGCGGGAGTGGCCGCATCCGCGTCGCCACCCAGTCCCGGAACTCGGCCGAGGCGGTCATGCTGCCACCTCCGCGATCGGGGCGCCCTGCGCGGCGGCAATGAGTTGACGATGGATGCTCCACAGCTCGCCGAAGCCGGTCAGGGGCTCGCCGTGTGGGCTGCCCCACACCGTGTTCGCGGCGACGGATCGGTCGTGGGCGGTCCCGGTGTCGAGGCCTGCCTGGAGCTCGGCGACGAAGTTCTCGACCGCTCCCTCGCCGGTGTTCTGAGTTGTCGGGTCGTCCAAGTTCGGTCGCACCTGATTCGGGGTCATGCTCTTCTCCTCGATCGACGTCCGCCGACACTAAGACTTCTAGTTAAGTAGAGGTCAATGTCCGTGTCGCATAGCGCGGTGCCGATGCGGCAGGACGTGGGAAACGGGCTTTTCGGGCGGCCTCGTTGGCCATCCACCCACTTCGGGTGATTTCCGTCATTTTCGTGGGGCGGGCGGGATTCTCGTGGGTGATCTCGCGCATGTTCCAGGAGAGGTTGCGCCGCACTCCGCTTCCGCATGGAAGGTGGTCGGCAGCGGCAAGGTGCTCACCGGCGTCGCTGACCCGCGATGCGCGGCGGGGCGTGAGGTGCTGAGCAGAGATGTGGCAGAACGAGAAGCCGTGCTTGCCTGGAACCGCGTTTAGCCGGAAACGACGATCGGCGCTGATTCGCCGGTCCGAACGGATTGCGAACAAAAGAATCCGGGACGGCGAACATGCCGTCCCGGATTCTTATTGTGCGCCAACAGGGACTCGAACCCCGAACCCACTGATTAAGAGTCAGTTGCTCTACCACTTGAGCTATTGGCGCTTGTGTCTTCCGAGGTTTCGATCCGAAAACCCTGTCTTTCTGGTTTCCTTCTCGCTCTCCCCGGCGACATGGAAAACATTAGCACAGCATCCGGGGGGCGCGATTGAAGGGGGGTCCCCTATCGGTCTCGGCACGCGGTCCCTCAAGTCCGCGCCGCCCGCCGAGCAACCCCGGCGGGGGTGGTCGCGTCTCCCGAGGAGAACATGCGCAATCAGTGACCCTGCGTGAGGAGCATGGCGAAATACGCACGGTCGGGGGTTTGTTGCACACTGTTCTCAGGCGGATTTTTGAGATCGATTCGAACGGACTGTCGCCCATGAAGGTGCTAGGTAACTCTGTCGGGCGTCCGGCGGGGCTCGTTTCCCGTTTGCTGGCGCTCGCGGTGTTCGGCTTGGTCAGCGTGCTGTTGGTGAGCTGTGGCGGCGCGGGAACCGGTTCCGACGGAGGCGAAGGAGCCGCGGCGGAACAGGGCGCGCCGTCGATCAAGCTCGATCCCGCGGACGGCAGCGAGGACGTTTCCCCGCTGGACGCGATCAAGGCGACCGTCGACAACGGCGAGATCACCGAAGCGGTTTTGACCAATGAGCAGGATGAAGAAGTCAAAACCGAGATCTCCCAGGATGGTTCCACCTGGGAGATCGCCGAACCGCTCGGCTATGGCAAGACCTACACGGCCAGCGTCACCGCCGAGGGCGACAACTCGAAGTCGACCAAGCGGGAAGCGACGTTCACTACGGTCGAACCCAAGCACAAGACCTACGTCTCGATGAACCCGCTCGACGGTCAGACCGTGGGCGTGGGCCAGCCTCTGGCGTTCTACTTCAGTTCCGATTCGCCCGCCCCGGACAAGGAGCGCGCCGAGGAAGCGATCCGGATCAAGACCGATCCCCAGGTCGAAGGCGCCTTCTACTGGTTCGACGATCGCGAGGTGCACTGGCGGCCGAAGGAGTACTGGGAACCCGGTACCAAGGTGACCGTCGACATCGACGTCTACGGCAAGAAGCTGGGCGAAGGCCTCTACGGCGAGGAGGACCGGGAGGCGACCATCACGATCGGCGACTCGGTGGTTCTCCGCGCGGACGGAGCCAGCCACCAGATGAGCGTTGAGGTCAACGGATCAGTGCAGCGCACGATCCCGGTCGCGCTCGGTAAGCCGGACTTCCCGTCCAACAATGGTGCCCACGTCGTCACCGAGCACCATGAGAAGTACCTGATGGACTCGACGACCTACGGTTTGCCGCTGGACGACGGCGGATACAAGACCGAGGTCAAGTGGGCGGTGCGGATATCCAACGGCGGTGAGTTCTTGCACGCCGCCCCGTGGGCGGCGGGCGACCTGGGCAACCGCAATGTCAGCCACGGATGCATCAACATGACCGACGCGGACGCCAAATGGGTCTTCGACCTGCTGAAGAAGGGCGACGTCGTGGAGGTTACCAACTCCGGCGGTCCGGACCTGCGTTCGTGGGACGGATTCGGGGACTGGCAGGTCCCGTGGAGCGAGTGGGTGCAGGGCAACAAGTGACCCGCTGAGCGGGCGGGCGCCTTCCGGGATTCCCAGGGCCCGCCCGCTCGTCGGTCGTGGAAAACCCCGCGGGCCCGTGGACAGCCCTTGAAAAGCGAAATGGCCCCGTTCGCGAAGAACGGGGCCAATTCGTGTCCGGGTGAGTGACGGGATTCGAACCCGCGACTCCTGGGACCACAACCCAGTGCTCTACCTACTGAGCTACACCCACCGTGGCTACCGGAGATCAGACTTTCGCCGTCGCTCTCCGATGCAACGCCCATATCTTAGCGTGCCCGTTCGGGGGCTTTGACACCGGCTCCACCAATGGGGTCTCCGAAGGCGTCCCACTTACTCTGATCGCTGCTCACGGGCCTTCTGGGTGCCACCGATCTCCGCTCCTTCGAGGAGTTCGGCCGCGACCGCCTGCGCCTGTTCGCTGGTGGGGCCCGGCTGCGGGACGAACGCGGTCCGCCGGTAGTAGGACAGCTCTCGGATGGATTCGTGGACGTCGGCCAGCGCCCGGTGCGCCAGCCCCTTGTCGGGCTGCGCGTAGTAAATACGCGGGAACCAACGCCTGCAGAGTTCCTTGATGGAGGAGACGTCGACCATGCGGTAGTGCAGGTGCGCGTCGAGGGTGGGCATGTCCCGGGCGATGAATCCGCGGTCGGTCGCGATCGAGTTACCTGCCAACGGAGCGGACCGGCCGTCGGGGACGTGTTGCCGGATGTGGTCGAGCACTTGCTGCTCGGCTTCGGCCAGGCTCACCGGGGAGCTTCGCACTTCCTCGGTCAACCCGGAGCGTTCGTGCATCTCGCGCACCACGTCCGGCATCGCGGCGAGAGCCTCGTCCTCGGCGTGGATGACGATGTCCACGCCTTCTCCGAGGATGTTCAGGTCGGCATCGGTGACCAGGGCGGCGATCTCGATCAGCGCGTCGTTGCCGAGATCGAGGCCGGTCATTTCGCAGTCGATCCACACTAGACGGTCGTTCACCTCTAGGAGCCTAACGCGCGTGCCACGGCGGACCGAATCCCGTCGCCGGACGTGTGCGCCATCCGTGCCCGAGCCAGCACGAGTGGCGCACACGTCTCGCGGAGGCCGCCGTGGGGCTCACGTGTCGGGAAGGTGCGGGTGCAGTTCGTGGGGCACGACCTTGCCCGTCGCGTTTCGCGGCAGTTCAGTGAGGAAGATCACATCTCGGGGAAGAGCGAACTTGGCGAGCTTCGGCTTGATCCGATCACGGAGAGTCGCGGAATCGAGGTCGCTCTCCTCGTGCAGAACGACGAATGCGGCCAGGCGCTGTCCGAACTCCTGATCGTCCACCCCGATCACCGCGACCTCCGAGACGTGGGAGAGCGCCGCGATCGCGTCCTCGGTTTCCTTCGGGTAGACGTTCTCTCCCCCGGAGACGATCATGTCGTCTTCACGTCCCACGACGAACAGCTTGCCCGTGGTGTCGAACCGGCCCAGATCTCCGGTCGCCAGCAGCCCCTCCGAGTCACGCGCGGTGGTCCGCGCACCGTTCGTGTAGCCCTCGAAGAGCATGTCGTTGCCGACCATGATGCGGCCGGTCGTGCCGGTGGGCACCGGCACGTCCTGGTCGTCGACGATGCGGAGGACCGTGCCGTAGGGCGCTCGTCCGGCGGTTCCGGGTGCGTGTCGCAGTTCCTGGGGCGTCGCGATGCTGGCCCAGGACACTTCGGTCGAGCCGTAGAAGTTGTAGAGGACCGGCCCGAAGGCGCCCAGGAACCGCTCGCTGACCCCCGCGGGCAACGCCGAACCGCTGCAAGCCACGATGCGCAGCGAACTCAGGTCATAGGGGGACCGCACTTCCGCGGGCAGGTCCAGGATGCGCTGGAGCATGACGGGAACCGCGAACATCGACGTGCAGCGGTGCCGTTGGAGGGTCGCGAGCGTCGGTTGGGGCTCGAACTTGCGGTGCAGCACCAGGGTCGCTCCGAGGACGGCACCGAGTTGGAAGGCGGCGATGCCCCAGGTGTGGAACAGCGGTGCGCAGATCAGCATCCGCTCACCGCTGCGCAGTGGCACGCGGGACAAGATCGTGGCGGCAGGTGTCAAGCCGGCCGGATCGGGTCTGGTCGCTCCCTTGGGGGCACCGGTGGTGCCCGAGGTGAGGACGATGAACCTGCTGTGTCGCGGGCGCCGGGGCAGGCTCCGGTTGGGCGAGCTGCCGATGAGGTGTTCCACCGTGGCGTGCCGGGTGGTGCCCTCGGTCCAGGCCAGCACGATCGACACGCCGTCGGGTAGGGCGTCGATGTGGTGGCTGAATTCCACGTCCACGACAAGCAGGTCGACGCGCTGCTCGGTGACCACCTCGGCCAGTCGGGAGGTGTTCAGGCCGGTGTTGAGCAGCACGACGTCGGTACCGAGCTTGCCGCAGGCGACGATGGCCTCGAGCGGGACGTGGTGGTTGCGGCACAGCACGCCGACTCTGCTCTCGCGGCTGATTCCGCGTGCGCGCAGTCCGTGGGCGAGGCGGGTGGTGCGCTGGTCCACCTCGGCGTAACTCAGGGCCCCGCGTTCGCCGATCACGGCGGGCCGGTCGGGATGTCGGATGGCCCCGGTCGCGTAGCCGAACGGGATCGTGGTGCCCCAACGGAGCCAGGCCAGGCCGATGCGCAGTAGCTTGTCCGGGCGCATCGGGCGAAGGACGCCCTGGCGGATCAGGACGGCCACGGTGTGTGCGCCGGGGGCCCAGCTCCGAACGTATTGCCGTGCTCGGTGCAAGACCGATCTCGTGACTTCCCGCAGTCGGCCGACGCCCGGCCCGTGCATGTTCACGTGTCCACCCCTCCAATTACTACTGACGAGTAGATAATGCCTTGCCTGCGGCGATGTCGAAAGCCTCAGTTGGGGTCGGCTTCGTCGGCCGAGGTCGTTGCCGCCGCGCGCACCGCCGCGCGCAGCAGGTCCGCCTCGGACGGCCCCAGTACGGCGGCGTCGCCCGGTGGGGCCGTGACGACGATGTTGCCCCGGTCGACCGAGATCGACATGTCCCGGCGCTGTCCGGTGACGTCCCGGCAGCTGACGATTCGCTTTCCGTTGGTCTCCACGTCGGACCTCCTTGTAGACGATGCGTCCATCGGAGATGCGGGAGCCGGGCTCGTGACGAAGGTTCCCGGATCGGTCCGCACCGGCGGCGTTCCGGACCCGCGGTGCCGAGCCGGCTGCCATGCCTGCCGCTGGCGACGGGTATACCGCACTGGAGCGATCGCCGCACCGGATCGACCTTCGTCCGAACTGCCGCAAAGGGTCGGGTGAAGGTGATCGGAGCGGTCCGCGACGCACCGTTCGGTAACGGCTGCGTTACCTGTGCGATGCGTCTTGTTGACCTCGCGGTGGATGCTGCATAGACTGCGTTCGTCTGGGCCAACCCCCGATGGCCGCAGATGACGTGACTTCGGCGCCGTGGACGACGTTCCACGGCGCCGAAGTATTTTCGCCGGATCGACCGGCCGCGGACCGATCGGCGGCGGCCCAACGGGAGCAACGGCCCAGCCGGGAGTCACGGGAGCGCTACCACCCCGAGATCACCCGCTGTCAGACTGGGGCGGTGAGCGGTTTCGATGCCAGGATCTGGCGCGCGTTGAACCGGATCCTGCTGGTGCTGGCGATCGGAGTTCTCGGGCTTCTGTTGGGACTCGGGCCGAATCCGGAGCGGGGTGACTCAGTGTTCGGCCTGATCATCGTGTTGATCGTGACCTTGCCGGTGATCGTGCCCTTCTGGCGGCAGAGTCCGCGGGAAAGGCGGGTGTGGAAGCAATGGCCACGGCGACGGCCGCTGGTCACCGCGACGGCCGCGGTGCTGGGCTGCGTCGCCCTGCTGGTCCTGTGGTGGACGATCGCCAACGTGCTTTCGCCCGGCACGTTGTCCCCGCTGTCGCTCGCACTGGTGGGCGTGGCTCTCGCGGCCGCCTTGGCCCTCGTGGGCAACCTGGTGCGGCGGGTATGAACTCCTGACCGCTCCGCACCCCCGGCCCGGGGGCGACCCGGACCGGGGTGCGTGCGGTGTTCGGCTCAGACCGGGCGAACGACCAGGCCCTGCTGTTCGGCGGCGACCACGAGCGACCCCTCGAACTCGGCGATCGGGAGCTCGTCCCGGACGATCCGGTGCGGAACATCGGAGGTCTCGACTCGGACCTGTTCGGCGGTGAACGTCTGCTCGGCGAAATCGGGCCCCGAGAGGTGGACTCGCAGCTTCCCGTCGGTGACCTCGAGGGTCACGTTCCCGCCTGGAACCGCGAGCGGTTCGCCGTCGCTGGTGATCGTGATGCTGCCCGCCGTGGGGTCTTCCGGGCGCACGGCCACGTGCGAGAGCGCGATGTCGCGCTTGTCGTTCTCACCGGTCAACGTGATGACATCTCGCCGCGAAACCTCGGTCGCGCCGTCCTCGTCCCCGCTCGGGAGCAGAACGGGTGCGCGGAGCGAAGCCGCCAGCCGGAACGGCTGCCAGGAGTCCGAACCGATGAGGTTGACGAGCGCGGCGATCTCGGTGCCGTCGAGCAACCGCGAACTCCCCGGCGCCGGAGTCACCTCGATGGCCGCGACACCACGATCGTTGAGCAGGTCGCGCAGTGCCTTGGCGCGCTGCCTGCTGTGGCGATCGAAGCCACGGGTGATGGCGATGCTGCCGGAAGTCGAGGCGGCCTGCGCCGCGGCCTCGGTGAGACCGGCGAGTGGAGCCCAGATCTTCGCCGGATCCGGCTGGTTGGAACGCCGGGAACGTACGAAGTGGGGAGCGTCGGTCGTGGTGTCCATTGACCCAAGCCTAATCTGCGGCTCGGGCTCGACTCATCGGGTCTTCCGACCCTGCGTGTGTGATTTTCCTTGCGTTTGAACGAGAGAACGGAACATCGCAACGGTGACCTGCGGTGCCGGGTGCGGCGCGATCAGCTGTCCCACATGCTCACGACCAGATCCGTGCTGCGTTGTTGCTCATCGGCGACCTGGACCTCGCAGTCGGCGCACCGCTCGGTGATCCGGCGGCTGTTCGGCTCCTTCGAGGCGGGCCAGGTTCCGTACGGGAGCTTGACCGGGGAATCGCAGAGTGCTTGCACGACATCACCGGCCGGGCGGGCGCCCGGGCGCACGGTGATCGCATGTCGGAGTCGCTGGCCGGCGGGAACGATCCACCAGACCTGCTCGTGGTTGTGGAACACTCGTCTTACCCCCATGTTCCTCGTGTTCGGCCTCGATCGTGGCCGCTGATCACGTCGATTGGTCCGCGTCGTCACGCTTCGCTGCACGGACGTTGCACAGCGCTCCCAGAGTTGCACGATTAGGGCTTCGGTGATCGTGCCCGGTCGCCGATCAGCCGCACCGTCGCCCGTTCGTTCGCTGCGGATTGCGCCGGATGCGCGTTGCGAACGACTCGATCGGACTACCCGTACGTGCTCTGATCATGTCGATCAGATCGTCCATCACCATGATCACCTGTATGGGCCGTTCCCTGATCGTGACATCCGCCACGACCGTGGGGAACAGGCCGACGTCCTGTGCTTGACCGAACTTGCTAGGTTGACATCAGAAGTGACGCGGGGTGCCCGGCGATCGGCCGGGCTGAGAGCAGACCCGTCGAACCTGAACTAGTTCGAGCTAGCGGAGGGACGTCACCACCGTGACTACGCAATGGACGAATGCTGCCGCCGATCTCCGGAGCCTGGAGACCGCGGGGCCGCTCGCGCACTGCCTGACGAACGTGGTTGCCGCCGGTTTCACGGCCAACGTGCTGCTCTCGCTGGGAGCTTCCCCGGTAATGGTCGAGAACGTCGAGGAAGCCGCCGAGGTCGCCGGGGCGGCTGATGGCGTGCTCGCCAACCTGGGCACCCTCTCGCCGGAACGAGACGCTGCGCTGCGCGCGGCCGCTTCGGGTGCGCGAGTCGCCTCGACGCCGTGGGTGCTCGATCCGGTGGGGTCCGGATTGTCGGCTTACCGCACCAAGCTCGCCGCCGACCTGCTGGTCGAGCAGCCCGCCGTGGTTCGGGGCAATGCTTCGGAGGTGCTCAGCCTCGTCGGGGCAGACGGGGCCGCGGGCAAGGGAGTGGATTCGCTCGCCGACTCGGCCGAGGCGGTGGACGCGGCGCGCACGTTCGCCGCCTCGCGCGGGTTCGTCGTGGCGGTCAGCGGGCCGACCGATTACATCACCGATGGTCAGCAGGTCGTGGAGGTCAGCGGTGGCGATCCGCTGATGGCCAGGGTGACCGGGAGCGGCTGTGCGTTGGGGGCGACGATGGCGGCGATGCTGCCCGTGGTGGATTCGCCACTGCGGGCCGCCGTCTCGGCCTCGCGGGCGTTCGCCGAGGCGGGGGAGCGGGCGGCCCGCGCGTGCGAGGGACCGGGAAGCTTCGCGGTCGGGTTCCTCGACGCGCTGCACGGGCTGGGAACGCAGCGCGAGCCGGGAACGCAGCGCGGGCCGGAGGAGGAGCGCCGTTGAAGATCGACCTCAGCTTGTACCTGGTCACCGATACCGCGCTGTGCGCGCAACGTGGTGTGCCGGAGACGGTGCGCGCCGCCGTCGCCGGCGGGGTTACCGCCGTGCAGGTCCGCGACCCGCACGCGACGGCGAGGGAACTCTGCGCGGTGACGGCGGGACTGCGCGAAATGCTCGCCGGAACCGGGGTGGCCCTGCTGGTCGACGACCGGCTCGACGTGGCGCTGGCGTCCGGTGCCGACGGAGTCCACTTGGGACAGTCCGATCTTCCGGTCGAGCGGGCCAGGGAGATCGCCGGCCCCGACGCGATCATCGGCTGGTCCGTCTCGGATGCCTCGGAGCTGGCCACGACAGGCCTGTTGCCGCGCGGAACCATCGATTACCTCGGTATCGGGCCGGTCTTCGCGACCCCGACCAAGCCGGATGCGGCGGTGGCCACCGGTATCGACGGGCTCCGGCGACTGGTGGTGGACGCCGACCTGCCCGCGGTGGCGGTCGGTGGAATCCACGCGGACAACGCGGCCGGAGTTCTCGGCACGGGCGTCGATGGTCTGTGCGTGGTGTCGGAGATCTGCGCGGCCCCGGACCCGGAGTTCGCGGCCCGACGCATGAGAGAGGTGCGACCGTGATTCCCAACGTGCTGAGCATTGCCGGTACCGACCCGAGCGGTGGTGCGGGCGTGCAAGCCGACCTCAAGGCCTTTTCGGCGCACGGTGCCTATGGAATGACGGTGCTGACCGCGCTGGTCGCCCAAACCACGACAGGCGTCGCGAAGGTCCAGGAGATCCCCCCGGACTTCGTTACGGACCAGCTGGTCACGCTGCTCGACGACGTGCGCGTCGACGCCGTGAAGATCGGGATGCTGGCCAACGCCGAGGTGATCCGGGCGGTCGTGGACGTGCTCGACCGCTACCTGCCGCCGTTCGTGGTGCTCGACCCGGTCATGGTCGCCAAGAGCGGTGATCGGCTGCTGGCCACCGACGCCGTGAAAGCCTTGCGGGACGATCTGGTGCCCCGCGTCCACCTGATCACCCCGAACCTTCCGGAAGCGGCGGATCTGCTGGGGGAGCGGGAGATCAGCGAGGTCGGCGACATGGATGGGCAGGCGGCGCGGCTGGCCGATCTCGGCGCCGAATACGTGCTGCTCAAGGGCGGGCACCTGTCCGGGGAGGTCAGCGCGGACCTGTTCCACGGTGGCCCGCGGCCCGAGCACTTGCGGGCTGAGCGGGTCCCGACCACGAACGACCACGGAACGGGTTGCACGCTGTCGGCGAGCATCGCAGCCCTGCGTCCGCAGCGTCCGGACTGGTCCACCGCCGTGCGGGACGCCAAGCAGTACCTCACCGATGCGCTGCGTGCCTCCGAACGGCTCGACGTCGGTCGTGGGCACGGGCCGGTACATCACTTCCACAACTGGTGGTGAAGCCGGCCGACCACCGACCTCACCTCGGAGGTGAACTCGATGAGCACGCTGCCCACACCGACACCCGACGGGTTCTGCGCGCGGGCCTGGAAACGCACCGCCGACCTGCGGGAGGCGATCGTCGAGCACCCGTTCAACACCGGGCTCGCCGACGGCACGCTGGACCGGGAGCGGTTCGCCTTCTACATCGTGCAGGACGCCCGCTACCTCGTCGGGTTCGCGAAGGCGCTTTCCGCGGCGGCCACGCGTGCCGAACTGCCCGAGGACGCGGCGTTCCTCGCGGGCAGCGCGCAGGCCGCGCTCGTCGAGGAGCGCAGCCTCCACGCGGGCTACGTCGAGGAGTTCGGGCTCACGGAGTCGGAGCTCTCGGGAATCGAGACCTCTCCGTCCTGCTCCGGGTACACGTCGTTCTTGTTGGCGAGCGCACTCACGGATCCGTACCCTGTGCAGGTGGCGGGGCTACTGCCGTGCTTCTGGGTGTACCAGCACGTGGGCAGCGTGATCCTGGAACGGACCGGGGGAGTGGTCGAACATCCCTACCGACGGTGGATCGAGACGTATTCCGATGAGGAGTTCGCCCAGGCTGTGATGGGGGCCCGGGAGTTGACCGACCGGCTCGCCCGGGACGCGGACAGCTCCGTCCGGGAACGGATGCTGGAAGTGTTCACCCGGTCAACGGAATACGAGTGGATGTTCTGGAACAGCGCGTGGATCAGGGAGCAGTGGCCGACTGCTCAATGGCTGCGCTGAGCCGGTTCGGGCGGCGCTGGTTTGGGTGGCGCCGGTTCGGGGGATGCTGGTCCGGGGGACCGAAGATCCGTTCGTCGGTCGGCGGAGATCGAGCGTGGCCGGAGGTCGAGAGGTCGGCCCCGGTGGGCTCGTATGAGCGGTTCGTGCTCTGACGGACCGGAAAACAAGATCACTCGTCCAGGTGACGGGGGCGTCGCGTGTTCGGATAACGAAGGCGGCCATCACGACGATGACCAAACAGCACGTTCGTCCGGACGCGTTCAGTCGAGTTTTCCCATCGCAAGCAAGGTTCTGGTGCAGTTGACTTCAATGTTGATCGTTCTCGTGGGGTTGCTCGTCCCGGTGCTGGCAGCAGCCCCGTTTTACGTGCTCGACAGCCGCGCCGAACAGCGAGCCGATGAGGCAGCCGCCCAGCGCCGAGCGCATGAGGTGGGCGCGTCCGGGCCCGCTGAGCTCGGCGCGGACCGAACGGCTTCGGACGAGGTGTCCGGCGAGGTGGCGCACGACGACGACCGTCGCGACGCGTTGGTGGCGAACGAACCGATCGATCAGGCTCACGAGGACACCGTCCCCGCGTTGCCGTTCCCGACGCAGCCCACGGCCGAGTCGATCGAGCAAGAGGTTCCGACCACGACTGCCATCCAGTACCCGTCGGCCGAGCACCCGTCGGCCTCGGGCGAGGCGGTAATGGACGAACCGCGGGTGGAGCACGCGGATCAGGCACCTGAGGGAGTCGAAACCAGCGCGGCGTAGTGCTGCCGCGCCGGTTTCGAGCCGGCCCGGTCAGCTACCGTAGATCGAGACGGCCAGCTTGACCTTCTCCTCGTGCAGCTTCTGCAGCCGCTTGCGCTCGAACCCGCCTCCGCTCGGCGTCTCGGGCATCCGCAGTCCTTCGCTGAGATCCCACCCGGAGCCCCGTTCGATCAGCGCACGGTGCTTGTTCGTGTAGTAGTTGGAGTTGATCGACACCGCGACACCGGAGGCGCCGGCCGCGGCCGCCATGAGGTGCACGTGGAAGCGGGAGGACAACCACCATTGGCCTTCGACGGCGGGTAGCCCACGTTCGAGGATCTCCGAGAGCGGGTAGAATCTCGCGCCCGGCAGATCGTGCTCGACCAGCGCGAAGACCTCCCGGTCCACCCGGGGGATGCATTCGACCACGCCGACCTGTTCGGGGTGGATGTTCCACGAGCGCAGCGTGTCGAGCAGGAACCCGGCCAGTGCGGGCACGCTCACGTCGAGCATGTCCGACTGCAGGCAAATCATGACGTCGCGGACGTCGTCGGTGCGGTACAGGTCCTGGCTGATGCCGAAGAACATGTCGTCGCCGGTGGTACTGACCTCGCTGGCCGGGCGGAGGAGTTCGGCCGAGGGTTCATCGCGCACATCGACGATTTCGAACTGTGCGACCAGGTTCCGCAACAGCGGTTGAGTCTCGGCGGAGACCGGGCACAGTCCCTGCCCGGTCATGACTGCTCGGCCCCCGGATCGACGTGCGGCGGCTACGGCGGCCGCCAGCAATCCGACGTGGCGGGGCCAGATGTCGTTGACGAATCCACCGCCGATCACGTGCACGAGGTCCACGGTGCCCGCGAGCTCGATGCCCGCGAGCCAGCGCGGTGCCATGCCCGGGTTGTTGATCGCGTGTTGCACGAACGACGCGACCTCCCACGGTTCGTCGGAGGGCGCCTCCCAGCACAGCCGCCAGAACGTGTCGGTGAACCGAACGTTCGGATGCAGGTGTCCGATCAGCACCTCGCTGGGGCCCGGATTCGGGCAATCCACCCAGACCTCGGCGTCCGGAGCGACTCGTGCCAGGTGCTTGAGCCAGGTGCACGCGATCAGCTCGTCACCGTAGTTCGGGTTTCCGGTCGTGGCGACCAGGTACAGCTTGGCGGGCGAATCGTTGCTGGTCACAAATGCTCCTGCCGGATCGAGGGGGCGTTCGTGCGGATGCGCGTCCGGCCCGCGCCGGGCAGCGGTGTCCGGACTCCTCGGGTTCATCGAAGCAGAAGCACCGCGCGGGGGTGATGGGCGGGCTGCCGCGGTCCGCTGCGTCGTGTCGGTCCTTCTCGCCGGGCACGTCACGATCGTCCGGTTCACCCGGCGTCGGGCCGCTCGTCGTGCGCACCCGCGCGGAACTCGTCTCCAGGCCGGAGCGCGTCGAACTCGGAGCGCGACCGATCCACTTCGGACTGTTCACGAAGGGTGTGAGGCGCGCTGGCCGAGGCCGCCGTCGTATTGCTACGCGACAGAATCGCGCGCAGACCCACCGGAGGCGAGGTTCCCAACGCTCAACGACGTGATCCTCGAGGGCTGTCGAGCGGGTGTGCGGTGGGCAGCGTGCCTGAGCGGTGGGTACGGCCGAACGAGAACTGGTCAGCCTCCCGACGAAGCGAGGCTGACCAGGGCGGCGAGGATGCCGGTGGAGCTGGGTTCGATGCCGGTGGAGCTACGTTTTCGGCACTGCCGAGCGCAGTCGCTCGGTCCGCCTGCGGAGGCGGGCGAACTTGCCTGCGTAGCGGCGTTCGAACAGATTCGAAGGCAGGCCGGGCAGGCCGGCGGCCGCCGCGATGGGCAGCTCGGGCTCGGTGGGGGGTTCGTCGTCGGTTTCGCGGGTCCGCCCCGGCGCTTCCGGTTCGGCGGCCGCACCGGCCGGAACGGCACTCGTACCGTGCGCGGGTGCTGTTCCGGCCGACTTGCCCAGTGCGTGCTTGGCCCGTCGTCGAGTTGATGGTCGGCGGAGCAGCGTGGAGACGAATATCAGGACCGTCAGGGCGAGAGCCGTGACGATGATGAGCAGAACCGGGTTCACGCCAAATCCTCCTGATCAGGTCCGTTGCACGGTGTCGTGGTCCTCGGCTGCTCGCGGAGCACCGTTCGGATCGAGCGCGTCCAGTGGGAACGTGAACGTCTGCACGTTCTCCCGCTGCTGTGGAATGGATTCCTCCCGCAGCTGCTCCGGCACCTGGTGGTGCTGTGCTTCGGTGGAAATGAGCGGATCGCCCGCCTCTTCCACCTGGTCGTGCAACCCGGCGGAAGACGTCTCCAGCGATTCCCGCACCTGCTCCATCGCGGAGACCACGGCCATGCGCAGAGTCGTCACGTTCTCCTGCTGGGACCGGATCTCGGCGAACGCCTCACGCCTGCGCCGTTCGGTGTCGGTGCGCAGTTCCGCGCATTGCTCGCGGGTTTGCGCGAGCATCTGGTCGGTTTCCTGCTGGGCGATGTCCATTGCCCGCTTGTAGGCGTCGCGGATCGAATGGCGCAGGCGCTGATCGCGTTCCCGCAGATCCTTCAGGGCTTGCGCGTGCTCTCGGCGGACTTCGTCGTTCCGGGCCTCCACGCGTTCCAGCAGCTGGGCGCAGTCGGCGCGGATCTCCTCGGCGGCACGCTCGGCCTCGGACAGGAGCTCTCCGGCCTCGGTTTCGGCGCTGCCGCGGATGGTCTCCGCCTGTCGCTTCGCGGTGTCCCGCAGCGACTGCACTTCTTCTTCCGCGATGGCCAGCATGTTCTGGACCCGCTGGGAGGCCGCCGGGAGTCCGGTGTCGGACGACTCGATGCTCCGGAGGCGCTCTTCTGCTTCGGCGAGGTCGTGCCGGGTGTCCTCGCACAACTTGCGAAGGTCGGCGTTGAGTTGGGCAGCTTCGTTTCGATCGATGGTGACGAGCTTGAGCTGGTTTTCCAGCTGCTCGACGTGGTCCATGACCTGACCGCGGTTGAATCCTCTGACCTGGATGTCGAATCCTGGCCGGAGCGGAACGACGGTATCGGCGTCTTCCATGGGGATACTCCTCTCCGGGCGGCGAGGCTCGCGATTCGAAGAGTAAGCGGGTTGTCACCGGCTCGCCGGGTGGACGATGTTCGTGGCCACCTGATCAGGTAGTGATCGTTTTTCCTGCTGGCCGGACGGGTGATCGATTCGCGGTGGGTGGGAGGCGACCCGCCACCACGCGATGCGAACCCGTTCCACCACGCGGTTCCACAATGGATTGACCGCGTTGCGCGGTCGAGCGTTTTCGCAGTTGGCCAAGCGCCCGAACGGCAGTCCGTCAGGTGTGTTTCGAAGCACTCTCGTCGTGTGATTCGCACCCGGTTAGGGTCGGCTTACCCGAGGTGGATGGAGCGAATCGAGTGACGAGGGAAGCGGACCTGGCCGAGCAGGCACACCTGCGTTCAGCGGTGTTGCTTCGGAGGTGGCTGGCCGAAACGCACACCCCGGTCAGAACGGGGGCGTTGCGGTTGCAGGTGGGGCCGTTGCGCCTGCGCACCGAGGTCACTTACCACTCACCGACCGGTGCGCACGGTTTCGGCGTGATCCACGTCCTCGACTCCACGGACAGCCCCATGGCGCTCGCCGATCCGGGCGTGATCGCCGCCGCGATCTCGCAGGATGCGCGGGCGCGAGCTGAGGCCGACGCGCCGATCAATTCGGCTACTGCCGATTCGCTGCTGGACTGGGTCTTGCGGTCGTTGCCGACCGGGGAAGTCGACCCACTCGGTTGGGAAGCCGACATCCGCGCGATGGCCGAGGCCGTGACCGGACCGGAAGAGGCCGAGCGCTGGCTGGTTTCGCATGTGGAGGGCTCGCTGCTTCCTGCGCTGAACACCCTCGAAGCTTCACCCGAGAAGGCGACCGCGGATCTATTGACCCGCCGGGGACTGGCCGCCATCGGCGTGCTCGGGCGGCGCGGTGTGGTCAACGAGGCCGACGCGCTGCGAGTGCTTTCCCGCAGGCTCCACGCGCTGGCCGAGACCCATCCGCACACCGAACCGCGCGTGCGGCACTGGCTGTCCAGCTCGACGTTGACCGATCTGGCGGTGCTCAACGGTTCGAACCTCCGCTACCGGTCGGTCTCCGGCGAAGTGCGGCCGCAACCGGTGCACTACGAGTTCGCCAACCCGCTGCGCGATGCCGCCGAGCCCGACGTTCCCGGTGTGCCGCTGCCGCGTCTCGGCGACGGCTGGTCGCTTCGGCCGGTCCGGATCGAGGACGCCGACGACGGCGGGTCCGACGTCCGGCTCGTCCACCACTGGATGAACGAGGAACACGTCGCGGCCAACTGGAAGCAGGACTGGTCGCTGGAGCAGTGGCGCAAGGCGCTGATGCACCAGCTGGACGGGAATCACTCCGTGCCCTGCGTGATCAGCGCTGGGGGCAGACAGATCGGCTACCTCGAGGTGTACCGGGTGGTGCGGGACACGCTCGCCGGTTGCTATCCGCACCACCCGCGCGATCTCGGCGTGCACATCGCCATCGGCGAGCAGGGTGCGATCGGGCGTGGAATGGGCTCGTCCTTGCTGCGGACCGTGGCGCGGGGACTGCTCGACGCGGACCCGGAGTGTCGTCGCGTCGTGGCCGAACCGAATGTCCACAATGGTGCTTCCATCGGTGCGTTCGCCAAGGCGGGTTTCGTCCGGGAGCGCGAGGTCGGCCTGCCGGACAAGAACTCCGCGCTCATGGTGTTCGCCCGCTGAGCCGTCTCGGCAGGTGAACGGAGAACGATGTCCGACGTGTCGTTGTCGCGGTCCGTCGCGCGGGCGGACACCCGGTCCGCCCGACCGCTCGATCCGCCGAACGGATCGCGATCGAGCAGCGCAGCCGGAAACCCGGTGGGCGAGAAGTCGGCCCGCCCCACAGCCGTGCTCGGTGACGCCGGGCGGACGGACGTGACGCTGCCGCAGCTGTTCGAGGAACAGGTCGAGCGCACCCCGGATGCCGTCGCGGTCACCTGCGCCGACCGACAGTTGACCTATGCCGAGCTCAACGGGCGGGCGAACCGGCTCGCGCACCACCTCATCGACCACGGCATCGGTCCCGAGCAGGTGGTCGCACTGGCCCTGCCCCGTTCGCCGCGACTGGTCGAGGCGCTGCTGGCCGTGTTGAAGGCGGGCGCCGCGTACCTGCCGCTCGGTCCGCGGCGTTCGCCCGGCCCGTCCACGAGCGCGCTCCGCGATGCCGAGCCGTCGATCCTGATCAGTGCCACCGGGCACCGGCCCGAAATCGACCCCGGGATCACCGAGGTCTGCCTCGACGATCCCGACACGGTCGAAGCGATCTCGGTGCATTCCCCACGGGATCCGAGGGGAGGCGAGCGCGGACCACTCGACGTCGACCACGCCGCCTGCGTCCTCTACCGGTCCGGACCGTTGGAGGAGCCGGAGGGGGTCGTGATCGCACAGCACAACGCGGTGCGCCTGCTACGGGCGACCACGTCCTGGCTGTCGGCGGGAAGCGAGGACGTGTGGACCCTTCTCCATTCGTACGACGTCGACCTCTCGGCGTGGGAGTTGTGGGGCGCGCTGTTGACCGGAGGGCGCCTGGTCATCGTGCCGCACGCGGTCGCACGTTCGCCCCGGGAACTTCTCGGTCTGCTCGCCGGCGAGCAGGTGACCGTCCTCAACCAGGCGCCGTCGGAGTTCTCCCGGGTTGTCCGGGCAGATCGGCAGAACCCGGGTTTGTCCCGGCAGCTGGCGCTGCGGCGGATCGTGCTCGCGGGCGAGACTTTCGAACCCTCCGAGTCGGCCGACTGGTGCGTCCGGCATCCGGACTCGGCCGTGCTTCGGGCCTACGGCGCCACCGAGACCACGGTGCACGCCTCGTTCGTGGCACCCGACCACGGCGAGACCAGCTGGCGGGCGGCGGATCCGGTCGGGCCGGGCTCATCCGATCGGCGGGTGCAGGTGCTCGACGGGTTCCTGCAGCCGGTGAGGCCCGGTGGTGTCGGCGAACTCTACGTGGCGGGTGAGGGGCTCGCGCGCGGTTACCTGGGGCGTCGCGGGCGCACCGCCGAACGGTTCGTCGCCGACCCGTTCGTGCCGGGCGGGCGGATGTACCGCTCCGGTGACCTGGCGTGCCTTCGAACGGACGGTTCGGTGGAGATCGTTCGTCGAGCCCGGTACCGGGATGCGGTGCACGCCCCCCGGGACGGGACCGGTTCGGACGGGTTCGCGGTGTTGCCCCCGCGGAGGTGGCAGTCCCGCGCCGATCAGCAGGCCGTGGCCGGACGCGAGGACGCGACGCGTCGGTGGTCCACCTGGCCGAATCCAGCCCTGAGCCCGTTCGAGGTCCCGGATGCGAGCTACTGCGCGTTGATCAACGCGGAGGACCAGTACTCGCTGTGGCCCGCGGCGATCGAAGTGCCTGCGGGCTGGACGATCACCTGTGGGCCAACGGGTCGGCGATCATGCCTGGAGCACATCGAGAACAACTGGACCGACCTCCGCCCGGTGCGCGACATGCGGGTGTGGTCGGCTCGCTAGCGCGTGTCGTGTGATCCGTTCGGCGCGGGGGACAGGAACAACCGGGCGAACAGGCGGGTTGGAAGTGGACGATGAGTACTGCTGCCAATCCGGACCGCTCCAATCCGGACCGCTCCAATCCGGACCGCTCCAATCCGGGCCGTCCCAATCCGGGCCGTCCCCATCCCGACTCCGCGGGCCGGGTCGCCTCGGGTCGGGTCCCCGGTGACGGGCGCGCGGGTCCGGAAGTCGACCCGATCCGCGGCGTCGCGCGCGGCGAATCGCCCGTCCCGCTGTCGGTGCTGGATCTCGCACCGGTGGGAGCCGACATCTCTCCGTCGGACGCGCTGAATACCACCACCGAGTTGGCCCGCGCCACCGAGCGCTGGGGCTACCACCGGTTCTGGGTGGCCGAGCACCATGGCATGCCGGGCATCGCCAGCTCCGCGCCCTCGGTGCTGCTCGCACACCTGGCCGCCGCCACCCGGACCCTCCAGCTCGGGTCGGGTGGGGTCATGCTGCCCAACCACGCGCCGCTGGTGGTCGCCGAACAGTTCGGCACGTTGGAAGCGCTGCATCCGGGGCGGATCGATCTCGGCATCGGCCGTGCGCCGGGCACCGACCAGTCCACGGCGCGGGCGCTGCGGCGCACCACCGGACCGTTGTCGGCCGACGACTTCCCCCAGCAGCTCGGCGAGTTGATCGGATTCCTCAACGACGAGTTCCCGATCGATCACGCCTACGCGGACGTGCACTCGGTGCCGAACGGATCCAGCCCTTCCGTCTGGTTGCTGGGGTCCAGCGGTTTCAGCGCGCAGGTCGCGGGTGCGCTCGGGCTCCCGTTCGCGTTCGCGCACCACTTCAGTTCGCAGAACACCCTGCCCGCGCTCGATCTCTATCGGCAGTCCTTCGAGCCGTCGAGCGTGCTCGACGAGCCGTACTCGATGATCGGGGTCCAGGCCATCGCCGCCGACACCGACGAGGAGGCACTCGAACTCGCCAGGCCCATCGCGTTGAGCATGCTGCGGCTCCGCAGGGGCAATCCCGGGCGGATGCCCAGCCCGAAGGAGGCCGCCGAGTACCCGTACGACGAGTTGGAGAGCAGCTTCGTCCAGAATTGGCTCGACGACGCGGTGCACGGCTCGCCCGGGACGGTGCGCGCAGGCCTGGACGAGCTCCGGGAGCGCACCGGGGTGAGCGAGCTGATGGTCACGGCGAACGTGTACGACCGGCAGGCGAAACTGCGTTCGTTCGAATTGATCGCGGAGGCGTACCGGATGTCGGAGGGGCGAGCCACCGGATGACGGCCTGTCCGAGGGGGCGCGTGCGGACCGGTCTCGTTCGCTCGGCGGGCTCGACCGGCAGGCGCCGGCACGCTGCGTCGAAACGTGTCCGACGCCACTATGCGAGCAGGTCAAACGGAGAGGTGACGAGCGCGTGGCGTACGGTCTTACGACCACCGAGTTCGGCACGAGGCGGAATTGAGGGATTGTCGTGAAGCCTGGTGTTCTGACCTTCTACCGGATCATGGCTTACGTGACGGCGGTGCTGCTGATCCTGCTGTGCTTGGCGATGCCCCTCAAGTACTTCTGGCCGGACGGGTCGTCCACGCAGCAGTTCGGCGACTCGTGGGTGACGATGATCGGCATCGGTCACGGGTACCTCTACATCGTGTATCTGTTCATCGCGTTGATCGCGACCGTGCAACTGCGGATACCTGTGCTGAACATGCTCTTGGTGCTGCTGGCCGGAACGATCCCGTTCGGCGCGTTCTTCGCCGAACGGAAGATGACGCGCTGGACCGAACTGCGCAACCGTGGTCTGTCGCTCGACGGTGAGCCCGCAGCCACGACGGGGTCGAGCTCATGACGGCCGACACCGAGCTTGCGGGGGAGCGGATGACCGGGGGAGCGGATGACCGGGCCAAGTCGCCCGGTCGGCGCCGCGGGGTGCTCGCGGCGTACTTCGCGCTGACCAAACCCAGGGTCATCGAGCTGCTCCTGGTGACGACGATCCCCGCGATGTTCCTCGCCGAACGTGGCATTCCGTCCCTCTGGCTGGTCGCGGTCACGCTGGTCGGTGGCGCCATGTCCGCCGGTAGTGCGAACGCGCTCAACTGCGTGGCGGACTCGGACATCGACGCGGTGATGCATCGGACCAAGTCCCGGCCGCTGGTCAGCTACGAAGTTCCACGCCGCCACGCGCTGGTCTTCGGCATCGTGCTCGGCGTCGCGTCGTTCTCGGTGCTGGCGCTCGGTGCGAATCTGCTCGCGGCTCTGCTGTCGCTGGCCGCGATCCTGTTCTACGTGTTCGTCTACACGCTGGTGCTCAAGCGCCGGACCTCGCAGAACATCGTGTGGGGCGGTGCCGCCGGCTGCATGCCGGTGGTGATCGGCTGGGCGGCCGTCGCGGGCAAGGTGGAGTGGCCCGCGCTGGTCATGTTCGCCGTCGTCTTCCTCTGGACCCCGCCGCACTTCTGGTCGCTGGCGATGAAGTACAAGGAAGACTACGCCCGCGCCGGGGTGCCGATGTTGCCCGTGGTGGCCACCGAGCGGCAGGTGTCGGCGCGGATCCTGGTCTACAGCTGGGCCACCGTGGCGTGCACGTTGCTGCTGGTTCCCGCGACCAGCTGGGTGTACGTGGCCTGTGCGGTGCTGGCTGGTGCGGCGTTCCTGATCGTGGCCCAGCGCCTGCACGCCGGGGTGCGGCGCGGACGTGTGGTGAACCCGATGACGTTGTTCCACCTGTCGAACTCGTACCTGGCGCTGCTGTTCGTGGCGATCGCGGTCGATGCCGCGATCGGTCTCCCCGTCTTGGGCTGACTCCGCTGGCGGGTCGGCAGCGGCCTGTCAGGATGTCCCCGTGCTGGACTAGCCGCTGCCGGGCCGACTCCCTGTGCGGGACTGGCCGCCTGTAGTGGGGCCAACATCCTGCTGGGTCGGCCACCCGAGCCGGGTCGAATTCCGAGCCGAAGGCCCGAACGGGTGCGCGGCTTCACCCGCGAGCGACCGCACACCCGTCCGCCGAACCGCCCGAGGCGATACCTCGGGCGGTCGGAGAGCTCAGGACGGGTCGGCCTGGTTCACGGCGGGCTGCCCTGGTTCATCGCGGGCCCGGTTCACCGCGGGCAGCGGAGCCTCTCCGTCGAGCCGGTTGCGGTGGGTTTCGGCCAGCAGGTAGGAGCAGCCGAACGAGATCAGGCACAGCACGATCACGTATGCGGCGATCGACATCGACGATCCCGTCGCCGCGTACAGCGAGGTGCAGATCATGGGCGCGATGCCGCCGCCGAGGATGGCCGCGAGCTGATAGCTGATGGACGCCCCGCTGTAGCGCAACCGCGTGCTGAACAGCTCCGAGAAGTAGGCCGACTGCGGTCCGTACACGGCGGTGCGGCACATCTGCACGACGAGCCCGCCCATCATGAACAGCACGAGTGAGCCGGTGTCGACCAGCAGGAAGTACGGAATGGCGAACGCTGCCAGCCCGAGCATCCCGGTCATCGACATCGTGCGCCTGCCGATGCGGTCGGACAGCAGCCCGAACGCGATCATCAGCGGGATGTCCACGAAGCTCAGGAACGCGTTCGCGTTGAGGATCGTCGTGCGCTCGTAGTCGAGCGACTGCGTGGTGTAGGCGACGATCCACGTGGTGCCGACGTAGAAGGTGGCGTTGGTGGCCAGGAACGATCCGGCCGCCAGCAGCACGGTCCTCGGGTGCTTGGTCAGCACTTCGACGATCGGCAGCTGTTTGGACTGCTGCGGTTCCTGCTTGCGCGCCGCTTCTTCGAACACGGGACTTTCGCTGATCTTGAGTCGGATCAGGAATCCGAGGCCGATCAGCAAGGCGCTGCACAGGAACGGGACTCGCCAACCCCAGGTCATGAACTGCTCGTTGGTGACGTTGCTCGAAATGACCGAGAAGGTGAGGTTGCCCAGCAGCAGTCCGGCGGGGACGCCGACCTGCGGCCAGCTGCCGTAGTAGCCGCGCTTGTTGTCCGGTGCGTGTTCGACGGCCATCAGCGCCGCGCCGCCCCATTCGCCGCCGACACCGAGGCCTTGGGCGAAGCGCATGAGCGTGAGCAGGATCGGCGCCCAGACTCCGATGGTCTCGTAGGTGGGCAGGAATCCCATGCCGAGCGTGGCGACTCCCATCAGCATCAGCGAGGCGATGAGCATGGGTTTTCGGCCGAGCCGGTCGCCGAAGTGCGCGAACAGGATGCCGCCGACGGGGCGGGCGATGAAGCCGACGGCGAAGGTGGCGAAGGCGGCCACGGTCCCGACGAGGGGGTCGAATTCGGGGAAGAAGAGCTGGTTGAACACCAGCGCTGCCGCGGTCCCGTAGATGAAGAAGTCGTACCACTCGATCGTCGTGCCGATGAGGCTGGCGAACGCCACTTTTCGTGCGCTCTTGGTGGTTGCCATGTTCGAGGCACCCTTCGGGCAGAGGCTGTGTGCCAGATAACTAACGCTGTCAGTTTTGCGGCACGCTAGCGTCTCCGGCGTCGACTGAAAAGAGCAGTCACCGAGTGTGTTCGCGATGGGGGGTGGCCTGCGCGCTTCGAGAAACGTCGCGCTCGCGGTCCGCGCACGAAAGGCCCACCGCGGATCTCGTCCGGGTGGGTCTAGGTGTGCGTGTTCTCGATCAGAGGCCGTAGAGCCAGTCGATGTGCTGGTAGTCGTGGATGTCCCGGTTGGTCAACAGCTCGTTGCGCATCGACCTGCCGATGCCGTCGACGTGCCAGAGATCGCCCCAGGAACGTGCCGTGCGTTGCACTTCGGTGGTCCAGTCGACCTCGCCGCCGCTGGTGTGCTGGCCCGCCTCGGTGGCGAGGACCTGCGCGTCCTCGATCGCCTGGTTGGCGCCCTGCGCGAGGTACTGCAGCATGGGGTGCGCCGCGTCGCCGAGCACGCCGAACCTGCCGTCGACCCAGTTCGGGATCGGTTCGCGGTCGAACATCTGCCAGTGTCGGTCGCGCCAGAGCGAGGTCAGCGAGGTGCGCACGTGCTCGCAGCACTGCTCGAAGGCGGCGTCGAGCTCTTCGGGGCCGCCCCACCCGCTTTCGCCCCGGTCGAACTTGGGGCTGCGGAACACGGCGACCTGGTCATGAAGGAGTGCCTGCGGCTGGTATCGCCGGTGCCCACCATCGTGCGCAAGACGGTGCGGGACACCGACGTGCTCGGACACCACCTGCCCGCCGACACGATGGTCGCGATCACTCCGCACTTCAGCCACCACATGCACGAGTACTGGCCGGAACCGGAGAAGTTCGACCCGGAGCGCTTCGCCGAACACCGCCGCGAGGACAAGGTCCACCGATTCGCCTGGGAACCGTTCGGCGGTGGAGTGCACAAGTGCCTCAGCATGCACTTCTCCGGTGCCGAGATCAAGACCGTGCTGCACCACCTGCTGCAGCGCTTCGAGTGGTCGGTCGATCCCGACTACCGGGCGCCGATGAGCTTCACCTCACTACCGTTCCCGAAGGACGGCCAACCGGTCGATCTACGCCACCACGGCACGACGGCATCACGGCACGACGGCATCACGGCACGACGACACGACGCCGCGTCGGCTCGCTCGTCGGATCCTCGCATCGGCTCGTCGAAACCGGCACGGCTCAGCGGAGGACGGGGAACACCCAGGGCTGGCCGCGCCCGGTCGCCGCGTCGATCAAGGCGACAGGGTCGGCGACCTCGGCCAGCAGCCGCGCGGTCGCGTGCAGCGGTTCGCCCGCCATCGGACCGGGGACCGGCAAGTCGAGGGCGACGGCCATGTCGAAGTAGTGCACCACCGCCTCCAAGAGGAAGATTCGCAGTGCTTCGGACGCCGTGATCACGGCCAGACCGCCGTAATCGACCCGGCGCTCGAGATCACGTCCCCGGAGGTCCGCGAGAACGTCAGGAGCGACCTCGCGGAACTGCGCGACCAGTTCGGCTGTGGAGCGCTTTCGCGCGAGCGCCACGGCCTCCTGCTGTAGGCCACTCGCGGTGGCGTCCGCGATCCCGCCCGGTTGCTGCATATAAGCCAATAGCGCGGCCGCATCGGCATGCGTGGTGGGCGCGGTCACCTCCGGAGCCTGGACCCCCGAGCGGATTCCGGCGGGAAAACCGCTGTGATGTGCGAAAACGTCCTTGACGGTCCAGCCTTCGAGCCGCGTCGGCGAGTCCCATTCGGACTGCCGCAACCGTTCGCCCAGCTCCGCCCACGCCCGCCACGCCTGCTCCAACGCGTCCACGATCACGGTTCCCCCAATATGCCGACCATTCGCTCGGGAGCCTACCCAGCCGCGGTCGGGCGAGCAGGAGGTTGACGGTCGATTCAGAGGGGTGGCGTGAATTCGCCACCATGCGGGGATGTTGTGCCGAACGGATCAGCGCACCCCCAAATTTCCCGGTGTGCGGCGGCCGTTCGGCGCAACCCGGGCAGCGACGAATCGGCGATTCAGGACCACCTACGACCTCTGATGGATCTTTCCCGGCTCGCCCGCTCGTACGGTGACGGCCGTTCGCCGCCGTATGCCAGGGAAACGAGGAAGAACCATGAGGGCTTCGATGCTCCGGAAACCGTTGGCAGGGCTCGTACTGGCCCTGTTCGTTCTGGTGGGCGCGCCGCTGCCGAGTGCATTGGCCGCTGCCGAGAACGTACGCATCGTCACCTACGACGCGAGCCGGGCCGAGGAGTTCCGGGACGCCGTCGACCGGGGTGCCCAGGTGTGGAACGACCACGTCGACAACGTGCGGTTCGAACCCGCCGAGGGGAGCACTGCCGACCTCGTCGTGCTGGCCGACGACGGGTGGCCCCGCGCGCGCCCGGACGGGCTCGGCGCGGGCACCGTGTGGATGGGCAGGCAGGCGATGGACGAGGGACACCACGTCGTCCGGGTCGCCGCCCACGAACTCGGGCACATCCTCGGTCTGCCCGACCGCCGAACAGGGGTGTGCGCGGACCTGATGTCGGGAGCCAGCGCGGGTACGGACTGCGACAACGCCATCCCGAACGCGGCCGAGATCGCCGAGGTCGAGCAGAACTTCGCCGAACGCGAGGTGGGTCGCCCGGCCACCGAGGCAGTGGACGCGTCAGTCTACTGACGGGTCGACGCTCCGGCCGGTGCTCTCGTGCGCACGGGCGGCGGTCACGAGAGTGGCTGCCGCCCGGGAGCGCGGTGCGGCCAGTAGCCGCCCCGGCGAGGCCGATTCGACGAGGTGCCCGTCGTCGAGCAGGTGGACCTCGTCTGCGAGGGCGGCGACGGCCGCGAGATCGTGGCTGATCAGCACCACGCTGAGGTCCGTGGTGGTCTTCATCGCGGCGAGGGCGTCGAGCAGCTCGGCCTGATGGACGACGTCGAGGGCCGAGGTGATCTCGTCGCAGATCAGCACGGCCGGACGGGCCAGGAGCGCGCGGGCGAGAGCGGCGCGCTGCAATTGGCCCCCGGAAAGCTCGTGCGGAAGGCGGTCGGTCTGCTCGGTCCGCAACCCCAGCGCCGCCAACATCCCCGCCGCATCTCGCCGGGCTTCGGCGCGGGTGGACGCCAGCAGCAATTCCGCGGTTCTCGCTACCTGCTCGGTCACAGGCCTGCGCGGGTCGAACGACGCGCGCGCGTCCTGGTGCACGTACTGGATGCGTCTACGCTGCTCGCGGCTCCGCTCCCGTGCGGTCGCGGCCAGCTCGACGCCGTCGAGCACGATGCGGCCGGTGTGTGGACGGGAGATGCCCGCCAGGCATCGGCCGAGGGTGGTCTTTCCCGCTCCGGACCGTCCGACGATGACCGCGCACCGTCCCGCTCGCGCGGTCAGGTCGATATCGCCGAGCAGCCTGGTGCCGTTCTTGGCCGTCCGGCCGAGCTGGTGGGTATGCAGCACCACGTCCGGCAGGTCCGAGTGGTCGTCCGAATACGTCTCCAGCCGGGGTTCGGCTGCCAGGACCGCACGGGTGTGCTCGTGCGCGGGCGCGTGCAGCGGCCGGGTGCCCGGCCCGTGCTCGACCACCCGGCCGTCGTGGAGCACCAGCACCTCGTGCGCCAGCCGCCGTGCGAGCGGCAGGTCGTGGGTCAACAGCACCAGCGCTGTTCCGGCCGAGACGAGATCGGCCAGCATGTCGGCGGTTTCGGCCTTCGTCGTGGTGTCCAGCCCGGTGGTGGGTTCGTCGAGGACGACGACCTCCGGGCGGGTGATCAGCGCTTGGGCCAGTGCGACCCGCTGTTGCTGGCCTCCGGAGAGCTGGTGCGGAAACCGGCGGAGCAGGTCCCCGTCCGGTACGAGCTGTGCGGACCGGAGCGCTTCGGCGACTGCCGAATCCTGCTCGGTCCGGGAGCCGTACCGCAACTTCGCCAGTTCGCGCAGCACCTTCCCGACCCGGCGCACCGGGTTGAGCACGGCGGCGGGATGCTGCGGCAGCGAGGAGATCTTCCCGGCACGTGTCCGGCGGCGTCGCGCATCGGTACGGCCGAGCAGTTCGGTGCCGTGCAGCTCGACGCTGCCGGTCAGCGCGACACCGGAGCCGCTCTCACCCTGCAGGGCGCTGCCGAGGGTGGTCTTCCCGCTGCCGGATCGGCCGACGACGGCGATGACGTGCCCTGCCGTTAGGTCCACGTCAATGCCGTCCAGCAGCACGTGCTCGCCCGCACGGGCGCCGAGCCCGCGGGCGGTGAGGACCGGTTCGCTCATGTCCGCACCACGCTCCGGTCGGCAGTCGTCCGGTCGACGACGAGGTTGACTCCCGTGCACAGCGCCACCAGCAGCAGCGCGGGCACCAGGACGGCCAGGGGTTGGAGGAACAGCGCTTCCCGATTGCGTTCGACGAGCACCGCCCAGTCGCTGGTCGCCGGTGCCAGGCCGACACCGAGGAAGTTCGCCGACGCCATCAGGTGCAGCACCAGGATCAGGCGACTACCCATGTCGACCCGCACCGGCCCGAGCACAGCTCGTCCGGTGTGGACGAGGTGAATGCGCCACCACGATTCCCCCTGCATGATCATGGCCTCGACGACCGTGCGGCAGTCGGGAGCGAGCGCGGCGCTGCGGGCGATCCGGACCACCGCGGGCAGCTGCAGCGTGGCAACCGCGAGCACGAGCGCGGTCACCCCCTGCCTGCCGGTCGCGGCCAGTACCAGGAGCACGAGCAGCCCTGGCAGCGCGAGCAGCATGTCCATTCCGTGCAGCATCGCCTCGTCGAGCCATCGCCGGCGTTGCCCGACCGAGATCAATGCGAACGGAACACCCACGAGGTAGGTCAGTGCCAGCGACAGCACGGTCAACGACACCACAGAGAACCCTCCGGTGAGCGCCAGCGCCAGCACGTCCCGCCCGAGCACATCGGTGCCCAGCACGTGATCGGCCGCCGGCGGCAGGAGGGGAGCGGATTCGGATCGCGTCGACCCGGCGAACGACCATCCGAGCACCGCCGCGAACAGCGGGACTCCCAGCAGTGCCCACCCGGCGAGTGCGGTTATCGAGCCCCTCTTGCTCATGCCAGCGCCTCCCGTTGCGGGACCAGCCGGCGCGAGGCCACATCGGCGAGCACGTTGACCAGCACCGTCGTGCAGACGAACACGAGCGCGCAACCCTGCACGACCGGCAGGTCACGGGCTTTGACGGCCTCGACGAACGTGGAGCCCACCCCTGGCAGGGCGAACAGTGCTTCCACGACGACGACACCCCCGAGCAGGCCATCCACCGCCCGGGCGAGCTGCTGCACCGACGGGCCGATCGCGTTCGGCAGCACGTGCCGCAACAGCACGGTCCGCTCACGCATCCCCAGCACACGCATGTGGGTCGCGTACTCGGTGCTGTTTGCTTCGACCACGCCAATGCGCATTTGGCGGGCGAGCGCGCACAACTGCTTGCACACCAGCACCGCGATGGGCAGGACCAGAACCGCGGGGTCGTCGGCGAGCGAGAATCCGGACAGGCCCGCGGCCGTGGCCGGCAGCCACCCGGCCTGCAGGGAGAACAGTGCGACCAGCAGCAGGCCGAGCGCGAACTCCGGAACCGAGTTGAGCAGGACGACTGTCGAGTTCAGCACCCGGTCGATACGCGATCCGGCCCGGACGCCGCTGACCAGGCCGATCAGCCCGGCCAGCGGGATGATCAGTGCCAGCGTGCAGGCGCCCAGCAGCGCGGTGTTCCCCAGGCCGAGCCCGATCTGCGCGCCGACGGGCTCGCCGGTGAGCAGGGAGGTGCCGAGATCTCCCCGTGTGATGCCCACCGCCCAGTCGAGGAATCGCTCACCCAACGGACGATCCAGGCCGAGCTGCGCGCGCAGTGCGGCGACCTGCTCCTCGGTCGCGTGCTCCCCGAGGACGACTGCGGCGTTGTCGCCGGGCAGTGCGGACGTCAGGAAGAACACGGCGACCGCCACCACGACGACCTGCAGCCCGCCGGTGGAAACGCGGACGCACGCGAACCGCAACATCAGCGCAGCACAGCGCGGTCGAACCGGGCCCATTCCAGGGAGTTTGGCGGGGCCGCGCGCAGCCCCTCGACATCGGCGGAGACCGCCACGTTCCAGTTGCTGAAGCCCCACACCAGCAGGCCGCTGGCGTCGTGGGCGAGGTGCTGCGCTTCGCCGAGCAGCCGCGCGCGTTCGGACTCGTCGGCGGTACGCAGTGCCGTCTCGTAGAGCGCGTCGAACTCCGGCGAGCGGTAGCCGGTGTAGTTGTTGGAGCCCGCTTGACCGTGCATGCGCTGTCCGAGGAACGTCGTCAACGGCAGCGACGACGTTCTGGTGTGCGCGGCGACGCCCTTCTTCTTGATCTCCGAGAAGTAGGTCTCGGACGGTCGCACCCTGGGCGTGACAGCCGCTCCGATCTCGCCGAGTTGTTCGGCGATCAGGCTCGCCGCAGATTCGAAGTAGGGGTCGGAGTTGCTGGTGAGCAGCTCGAATTCGAGGTCTTCCGCTCCTGCGTCCCGCAGCAGCGACTTCGCTCGGTCGATGTCGCGCCCGCGTTGCGGCAGGTCTTCGGGGTAGAACCGGATTCCTTTGCCGAACAGGTCGTTGCCCACCTCGCCCTGACCGCTCAAGGCGATGTCGACGAGCGCTCGGCGGTCGACGCCGAGCAGCACCGCCTTCATGACCCTGGGGTCGTGGAACGGTGGGCGGTCGACCTTGAGCGCGACCGCCTGCATCGTGCCCGTCGTGGCGGCGAGCAGTTTGGTTCGCTGGTCGTTGCCGAGCTGTCGCGCGGCGTTGGCACTGATGTCGTGCGCGTAGTGCACCTGCCCGGACACGAGCGCCGACACGCGGGCGGATTCGTCTTCGACCGGGACGAACTCCAATCCGGGCGGTTTCGGAGCGCCGGACCAGTGACCGTCGAATCGGGTGAGGACGGCGGTTCCGCCCGGCTGGAACTCGCCGAAGCGGAACGGGCCGGAGCCGACCGGAGCGCTGAAATCGGTCGTCCCGGCCGGAACGATCTCGGTGCACGGTGCGCCCCACGCCGAGGGGAATTCGAAGTTAGGCGTGCGCAGCACGAGTTCGAGCTCGGTTTCCGATCTCGTCCGGCTAGCGGCGAAGTCGACGGTGTTGAAGTTCTTGGCCGCGGCCGACGATGTGGCCGGGTCGGCGATGCGCCGGTAGCTGTAGAGCACGTCCTCGGCGGTGACCCGGCGGCCGTCGTGGAATCGGGCAGGGCGAAGGCGGATCAGCCACCGGGTTCCGGTGGCGTCCGCTTCCCACGACTCGGCCAGGCGTGGCACGACGCTCATGTCGTCGGCATAGCCGACCAGCGTGTCGAACAGGGCTTTCGCTCGCGCCTGGTCGACGAACAGGGTTCCCTTGTGCGGATCGAGGGATTCCCTGGTGCCCGCTGTCGAGAACGCGAGCCGGAGCCGGTCCGCGGAGTTGGTTCCACCGCCCGCGCAGGCAGCGAGCGGAACGGACGCCGCGACTCCCAGTGCGGTGGAGAGCAGGTGTCGCCTGCTCCAGACGCTTGTTCCTGCCGCTTGCTTCACGCCTTCGCTCCTTCTGCTCCGGTCTCGGCGGGCTGCTGATCGGGTGCCGGTTTTCGGGCGAGCAGGCCGCGGCGGTGCATGGCCGTGGTTACCAGGGACCCGGCGATTCCCACGGTGAAAAGAACCAGCCATGGCAGCCAGCGAGTGGCAGGATCGGTGAACTCGTCCAGCAGTGCTCCCACCAGCCAGCTCACGGCTGCGGCGACCAAGCTGGAAACGAGGTAGTAGAACCCGTAGTAGGTGCCGGCGAGTCGCTCGCTGCCGACGATCGGCAACAGCTCCATCGCGAACGGGTTGGTGATGGCCTGGCCCACCGTGAACAGCGCCGTCGTCACGAGTACCGGCAGCATCGACGCGGCCAGCACGGTCCAGTCGGAGCTCAGCTCGGCCGTTTCGCGGGAGGTCAGCAGCGGTCCGCTCGCCATGAGCGGGACGAACGACGAACCCATGCAGGCCAACCCGATGACGATGGACTGCCCCGACGTCCAGCGGGCACGGCACCAGTTCGTGATCCGCACCTGGAAGAACACGACGATCACGGTGGACACGACGAACACCGCGGTGATCGCCCACGACGCACCCGACACCCGCTGAGCTTCCAGCGGCAGGGCCAAGTACAGCTGGTTGTAGAGGGCGAAGTAGGCCGAAAGGGCCAGCGTGAACACCAGGAATCGCCGGTTCGTCCCCACTTCTCGCCAGCTGCCGAGCACGCCCTGTTGCGGCTCGACTGCCCGATGCGGGAGCACGAGCACCTGGGCGACGGTGAGCACAGCGAACGCGATGCAGGCGACCAGCGCCACCAGCCGGAAGTCGACCGACAGCAGAACTGCCCCGATCAGCGGTCCGACGAGGGTGCCCGCGTGCGCGAAGACGTTGAACACCGCGAACGCCTCGGCCCGGTGATCGCCTGCCTCGTGCATGAGGTAGGTGCGCACGGCCGGGTTGAAGAACGCTCCGGCCAGCCCGGTGAGGACCACGGCCACGACGAGTCCGGGCAGCGAGGTCAGGAAGCTGAACAGGGCGAACGCCACCACCCGCAACCCGCAACCGAGGATGATCATAGGTCGGCAGCCGAGCCGGTCCGCGGCCGTCCCGCCGACGAGGAACATGCCCTGCTGGCTGAGATTGCGCACGCCGAGCACGAGGCCGATCAGCGCAGCGCCGTAACCGAGGTCGTGGCTCATGTAGGAGGCGAGGAACGGCAGCAACATGTAGAAGCCGACGTTGATGCCGAACTGGTTGACGACCAGCAGTCGGGCGGGCCATGAGAGCTGCTGGAAAGCTCGCGTACTCGTCATCGGTTCGTTTCCTCCTCGCACACCGGGCACGCGCCCTGCTCGGTGGTACGTCGACCGCACGGATCGCTGACCGCGCGGCAGCGGGTCCACCGCGATCCCTTCGAAGCGGCCATGTTGTCCACTTCGGACGGCTGGGTGGCGGCGGGCACGAGCTCGTGCCTGCGGCAGAAATCGTCGTCGTAGATGGTTTCCCAGTAGCGGTGCGGACCGTCCGGAAACACCGCGGCCACCCGGGCGGATCCGAGTTCGCGCGCGCACCACGCGGCCACCATCGCGGCCGCCCCGGTGCTCCAACCGCCGGTGACGAACGCGTCGGCGGCCATGCGCCGGCAAGCGTCGGCGGTTTCGGCCGGGCCGGTCCAGTGGACCTCGTCGAAGTGCCGGTAGGCGACGTTGGACGGATGGATGCTGCTGCCCAGGCCGCGCATGAGCCTTCGTTCGGCGGAGTGGCCGAACACGCTCGAACCGGCCGAGTCCACCCCCACGATCCGGATGTCCGGCCAGTGCTCGCGGAGCATCGACGCGATCCCGGCGCTGTGCCCACCGGTGCCGACGCTGCACACCAGCGCGTCGAGGCGGTCGAACTGTCCGATCAGTTCCCGGCCGACGTCGTGGTACCCGGCCGGGTTGTCCGGGTTGTTGTACTGGTCCGGCCAGTAGGCGCCGGGCAGCTCCGCGAGCAGCGCGTGCACTCGTTCCAGCCGTGCTCGCTGCCAGCCGCCCACCGGGTGCGGCCGGGAAACGATCTCCACACGTGCGCGGTGGGAGCGCAGCAGGGCGGCGGTCATCGGGTCCAGTTCCCGGTCGGCGACGATGACCACGGGATGCCCCAGGGCCATGCCGACGTAGGCCAGGCCGATCGCCAGGGTCCCACTGCTCGATTCCACGATGGTGCCGCCGGGGCGGAGTTCACCGCGTTCCCGAGCGCCGCGCAGCATCGACAGCGCCGCGCGAGCCTTCATCGTGCCGGGGCCCAGCCCTTCGAGCTTCGCCCAGAAACCCGGGTGGCTCCGCGGCAGCGGTGTGTCCACTCGCAGCACCGGGGTGTCACCGATGAGATCCAGCAGCGTGTCGCACTTCCGCCCGCCGCGCGCGGGCGCCTGTTGGGCGAGCGTCATGGTCGATCACCCCGGTAGCAGTGCAGGTCGGTGGCGTCGCCGGTCAGCCAGAAGAAGGGGTATGGCTCGGCGGACAGGGCGGTGATGTCGGTGCCGAGCAGCTCGCGGAGGACGGCGCTTCCGGTCTGCGCGAACATCACCAGCGGCAGCCGGAGTTCGCGGCACTGCTCGACGATGTCGTCGAAGCTGGTGTTGTTCAGGACCATCCCCGATGCGAGCACGGCATCGGCCTGCTCGATCGCTTGCCGGTGATCTTCGAGGACGGGTTCGTCCCATTCGGTGCGGCCGCCCTTGAGATCGCACGGCACGTAGTCGATCCCGCGCTCGCGCAGTGCGGACAGCAGCGAGTTCACCACTCCGATCACCGCGACGCGGCCGCCGCCGGGGACGAGCTGGGCGACGGCCCGAGCCCGTGCCATC
This sequence comes from Parasphingorhabdus pacifica, assembly GCF_054779195.1. Taxonomy (NCBI): domain Bacteria; kingdom Pseudomonadati; phylum Pseudomonadota; class Alphaproteobacteria; order Sphingomonadales; family Sphingorhabdaceae; genus Parasphingorhabdus; species Parasphingorhabdus pacifica. The sequence continues at coordinate 332,497 of NZ_BAAGYS010000014.1, read as the reverse complement.
GACTTCTCCAGGGAGGTTCCGGGGGCTATCCGGACGGTCCGGGCGGCCGGATGCTGGGCGTGTGGCCTGAGATGGGCCAGGTAGGCGTCGAGTGCGGCCATCCGCACGGCCCGTTCGGGATGGGAGAGGAGCTCGTCGATGTCGCGGCCGACGGTGTCGGTGACCACGTCGTCGCTGATCTGCCCCGGCTCCACGGCGCAGGATCCGACGGCTGCTCCGATGCGCACGCTGAGCACCGTGTTGAGGTAGCTGGTCCGGCGGCCGGAGTGCTGCGCGGCTTGCACGGTAAGGAACGCCACGGAGGCGGTCGTGTCCGCCGGGTTTCCGTCGGCTCGGGCCGCTTCGATCAGCTGGTCCAGCTGGTTGTCGCCGACGCGCAGGTCGGCAGGTGGGGGAGTAGAAGGCACAGATGTCTCCACACGTGAGGAAGAAGTGGTGATGCCGAGTGCGGGCGCGAAGGATCAGCGCCTGCGGGGATCACACGACGTGTGGAGCTGCCGAGAACCGTTCCGGTCGGATGGTCAGCGGGATGATGACGCACTTGTCCGAGTGCACGGGTACCTCCTCCGGGGCTCCGCGACCCCGTACGAATCGGCACGACGGTGCGAGTCTCCTGACTCGTGGGTCGACGTCACCCCCGGCCTTCCCACCGAGTGCTCGGCAGTGGCTCAGGTGGAGGTGGCTCTCCACTCACAGTGGCGGGACCGTGCCGGATTCGCACCGGCTTCCTGCGCACCATCGCTTGAACTTTCGCATGAACTTTTCAGCCGCTGGGGGTGGAGTCAAGGCTTCCAGGTCCTAGATCACGTTTTGTCGCCAGTAGTATGCAATAGAAAGTGCTTTTCAATAGTTCGTCTACGGAGGTGGAGACGTGTCCCGGGAAGAGGTCCGCGCGGTCGGCGAGTACGAGGTCAGGCGGGCGTGCCGGTCCGACATCGAGAGCGCCCGCACGCTGATGCTCGATACCTTCTACCGCGTGATGGGGCACGGCTACGTGTCCGAGTGGCATGCGGACGTGATCGAGATGGAGGCGAGCTACTTCCGCACTCCGGGCCACGCCTTGTTCGTCGCCGTGCTCGGTGACGAGGTCGTCGGCACGGCCTCGGTGCGGGCCAGTGGCCCCAAGAGTCCGCCGCATCCCAGGTGGATCGCCGACCGCTACGGCGCGGAAGGCGCGGCGCAGATCTTCCGCACGTACGTCCGCCCCGAACACCGCCGTCACGGACTGGCTCGCGAGCTCGTCGACATGGCGTGCGGATTCATCGCCGACGAGCCGGGATACGACACGATCTACCTGCACACGAACCCGGCGATCGAGGGTGCCGAGTCGTTCTGGCGCGGGGTGGCCAAGGAGGTCTACGACGCGCGGCAGAACAGTGACTACAGCCCCGTCGTCCACTTCGAGATCCCGGTCCCGGTCAGCGGGTGATGCCCGGAAGCCGCCCGGTCCGGACCACAGAGGTTGTGGCCCGATTCTTTCGAAGGGTGTCCATCCGGCCACTCGTGTGTTCCCGGTGGGCGGGCGGATGCTCGTAGCCGGAAGCGGCAGACGAGGTTCGAGGGGTCGGCATGAAGGTGTTGTGGGTATTCGCCCATCCGGAACAGCGTTCGCTCAGCGCGTCCTTGCGCGACGCGGGCATCGACGAGCTGCGGGCGCGCGGCGAGGAGGTACGACTGTCCGATCTGTACGCCATGCGCTGGAATCCGGTTGTGGCCAGCGCGGACTTCGCCCACGATCCACGTGAGCGGCTGATCGTCGGTGACGAGTCCCGGTGCGCGTACACCTCGGGAGAGTTGAGCGAGGACATCCGCGTGGAGCAGGAGAAGCTCGCGTGGGCGGATGCCGTGGTCTTCCAGTTTCCCCTCTGGTGGTACGGCATGCCCGCCATCCTCAAAGGGTGGTTCGACCGCGTTTTCGTCAAGGGATTCGCCTACGGGGTGCGGGAGAACGGCCGCACGCTCCGCTACGGCGAGGGACGGTTGGCGGGGAAGCGCGGAATGCTCCTGCTCACGGCGGGCGCTTCCGAACTCACCATGGGGCCGCGCGGGATCAACGGCGAGGTGGACGACGTTCTGTTCGGTGTGCAGCACGGAACTCTCTGGTATGCGGGAATGTCCGTGCTGCCGCCGCTGGTGGTGCACCGTGCGGACCAGGCATCCGGCACGGATTTCGCGGAGGCGGGCCGTCGCGTGCGGGAACGCGTCGCCGCACTGCCGGCCCTGGAGCCCATCGCCTTCCGCCGCCAGAACGGTGGCGACTACGACGAGGACCTGGTGCTGCGCCCGGAGGTCGCCGCCGGGAGGGCCGGACTCGGCGTGCACCGTGCGGACTCGCCGATCGCGGTGCGGTGACCGGCGTTTGGGGGCAGGCGTCCGGCGGAGCCGTTCGTAGGTGCGGGTGACTCCTTTCCCGGAAGAACGATGTCTCAGATCCGGATGCCCGCCCAGCGCGCGAACCCGGCGAGGGTTCCGGTGGCACGCCGGTCGGCTTCGGCCAGTGCGCGCACGGTTTCGTGCACCGCGGGGTGTCGTCGGGTCTGTTGCGGATTGGCTTTCCTGGCGGAGTTGAGTTCGGTGAGCACCTTTTCGCGGTCGCCGTGCAGCAGCCACGCGCGGGCCATGTCGATGTGGTGGTGTCCGACGCGCTCGGGCTGTTCGTGGTCGGCGATGTCGACCTGCTTGGCGCGGGCGATGGCAGTGGTCCCGTCGTTGCCTTCGACCGGAACGGCGCACCAGTGGATGTCTACGTTGAGCTTGCTCGCGTTGACGTTGTGGTAAGGCGAAGCGAGTGAAACACGCTCGTCGGCCAACGCGCGCGCTTCGACGATGTACTGGTCGGCGCCGGCTCCGTCGCCCGCACGAGCCGCGAGTATCGCGGATCGGAGATGCAGCTGCACGGCGACCGCGTGCCGATCGGACGTTTCGCTCTGGTGCACATGTTCGTGGGCACGCTCCAGAACTCGGATGCCACGCGCGAAGTGGCCGGACTGCAGGAAGTAAGTCGAACGATGGTAGGCCGAGATAGCCATCCGCAGTGGATCGCCGGTCTGAGGGGCGAGCGCGACATGTCGTTCGGATGCTGCCACTGCGATATCCGATTGACCGAAGTGGCCACCGAGGGCCGCCACCAAGCGGTAGGCGTCGTGCAGCATCCCGCGCGCCTGCTCCCCATCCGCCGTGCTGGGTGCCGTCGCGTCACAACGCGCGTAGAGCTGCCCCAATAGTTGGGGCATTCGCTGACACAGCCGCTCGTAGCGGAACGAACTCCGCAGCTTCTCCGCTTGCGCGAGTTGTCGCTCCAGTTCTGCGGGGGACCATGGTGATTCGGACGTTTCGAGGTCGTCGTAGGCGTGCAGAGCCGCTCTCAACTCGTCGACACCTGCGCGTTCGGCGTGCCGGTCGGACACGAATTCAAGTTCGTGCATCCCGTACAGCGCGGCGGTTTCGACACCAAGAGCACGGGCACAGGAAGCGACGAAAGAGGGACTCGGCGGCGTTCGGCCCTGCTCAACCTTTTTCACCAGGCTGGTCGAGACGAAGGCGCGCACGGCTAGGTGGTGTTGGCTCCATCCGGCGAGTTTGCGGAGCTGAGCGATCCGGCCCGCGGCTCCGGTTTCCACGTCCATGACGGCATTGTCCCCAGCCTGTCCCTCCGTGGGAATGCGCAAAGTGGTCGTACCGATTGCATATGGTGATCAGGTGGTGGTGCGGTGGGGTGATTGGTCTTCGACTCGTTGGTGTTCGTGATTCGCGGGCGGGGCGGCCTTCAGCGGATCCGTTCGGCGTTTTTGTCCGTGCTTTTCCGGGCGGGCCACGGGCTTGAACGATCAGAGTCTCGTCACCTGATCGCGTGCTCGGTACGCTGCTGACACCTCTTCGCGGAGGAGCTTGGTTCGGTGTTCCGGGCACGTGAAGAGGTCGACTCCGTGAAGAGGTGATCGGCATGAGCGCCGACGTTGGACAACGGATCAAGGCCGCGAGGCAGCGCGCGGGCATGTCGCGGCCGGTACTCGCCGGTCTGGTCGGCCGGACACCGGAATGGTTGAAGGCGGTTGAAGTCGGTCGCTTGCGAACGCCGCGCCTACCGATGTTGGTGCAGCTCGCCCGCGCGCTGGGGATTTCGGACCTAGCGGATCTGACCGGCAACGGCGACGCGCTTCCCGTGCAGATGTTCGTGGGCGGACCGAAACACGAAGGCCTCGGCGATGTGCAGAGCGCGTTGACGGCCTACCGCCTGACACCGAGCGCTCGACCAGCGGTCGTGGAACATCTCGGGGAGAGGCTGTCGGCAGCATGGCGGATCCGGCATGCGTCACCGGACCACCGGACACAGGTCGGCGCGCTACTGCCCGACCTCGTTCGGGATGGTCAGGACGCGGTATTGGCCCGTACCGGACCGGATCGTCGAGCAGCCCGACGCATCTTGGCCGGAATCTATCGGTTGGCGCAGTTCTACGCCGCGTACCAGCCCGCACCGGAACTCGTCTGGCTGGTGGCCGATCGCGCGCTGCACGAAGCGCAGCTCGCCGACGACGCGTATGCGATGGCCAGCGGTTCGTGGGGCTTGGTGCAAGTTTTGCGAGAGTCTGGCCGGTGGGAAGAGGCCCTCGGCGCAGCCGAAGCGGGAACGCGGTACCTCAAGCCGCATCTTTCGGAAACGGTCGGTGACGACTGGCACGGGCTGACTGGTGCGCTGTTGGCCGAGTCGGCGTTGACCTATGCCCGATGCGGGAAGCATGGGCCTGCCTGGCGGTATTGGGAGCTGGCACACGCCATCGCACGCAAACTTGGCCCCGACTACTGCCACGTCCAGTCCTCGTTCAGCCTGCCGGTGATGGGCGCCCATGCGGTCACGTTGGGGGTGGAACTCCAACGCAACGGAGAAGCTCTGCAGGCTGGGCACGCGATCGACCCGAGCGCGATCCCGTCGGTGCCACGGCGCTCGCGGCATTTGATCGAGGTTGCGCGTGCCCACCACAAGCGGGACGAGCCTGCCGCGTCGCTGGCGACTCTGGAACGTGCGGAAAGCACAGCCACGGACACGGTCCGGTACAACGGCTTCGCTCGCGACCTCGCGATCGGACTCGTGCACTCGCCACCGCCCGGGAAGGGGCAATCGGCACGCGCGCTCGCGCACCGCATGGGACTGCTCGCTCGATAGGTCTAGGGGACGGTTTGTACCCCCGACACCGCCCGGCTGGCCCGACGCTGTGTTCATGACCGACATGATGATCTGGTTCTTCGGTTCGTTGGTGGCGCCCGCGGGCGGCTCGAGCCGGGAGGTCGGACCGTGACTGCGCCGGGTGACCACGGCGGGAACGCGGTGCGGTTGATGCGCACCGCGATGTTCATGCTCGAGACGGCGGTCGAGGACGTCGCGGCGGGTCGTTACAGCTCTCCCGAGTTGTGCACGATCGCCGACGGGCTCGACCTCCTGTCGACCGAGCTGCGTCGTCCGCAGCCGGTGGTCGTGGAATCCGAGTCGTGACGCGGGTGCGGTGCCTGCCGATGGCGTGGCATTTCGTCCGGGTGTCGCAGGCCGAGAGCTACACGTTCCGCTGGGGTCGCGGAGCCGGTTTCCTGACCGTGCACACCGGAGATCAGCGGGCCAAGCACACCGACGACGGTCTGGTGGCAACGGTGCGGGGCGTGGGTGATTGGCGAGGCCGGGAGGACCTGGCCGCGCAGGCGGCGAGGTGGTTGCGCTCGGCAAACGCCGGTCGAGCGGCGGGCCGATGAGCGGAACGAATATGGGGCGGAGAGTGGAAATGCACGTGTGGCGTTTGTCCGGTGTGGACGCGAGCTGGCACGCGTTCCCCGCCGAGGGCGGTTATGTTCGGCCGTGCGACCGTGAATCGCAGGTGCCGTTGGGCAGCGGGGAGGAAGACGGCCAGGAGTGGTTCGGCCCATACGAGGTGTTGACTTCGGTGTGCGGGGTGGAGACCCCGGTGGCGATGGTGCTGGCGGCGATCGGAACGCCGTGTCGCGACTGCACCCAGCGAGTGCGGGCGTCGACCCGGCGGGTGCGGCCCTGGCTGGAACGATGCACCGCAGCGGTACCAGGATGACTCTCGCGGCCTAGTGGAGCAGGTGCTCCGCCGGGTTTCGGGGCGTCGACCCGGGCGGTGAACCCGCCGGGGTCGACGACCCGAGATCGTCAACAGCGCACGCCGCTGCTATTCGGCGATCACGACTGCGCCGGAGCCGGTTCGGCCGGCGCCGCAGCCTCGACGGACTTGGTGCTCGTCCGGCTGCGCGGCACCAGCAGAGTCACCAGCGACCCGAGCACGGCGATCCCGCCGAACAGGACGAAGGCGACCTGTCCGCTCAGTCCCATGCCCATCAGGATGCCGCCCAGGATCGGCCCGAAAATGCCGCCGAGCCTGCCGAACCCGGCGCACCAGGCCACACCCGCCGCGCGGGCCGAGCTCTCGTAGTAGTTGGAGACGATCCCGTAGATCAGCACCTGGGTTCCGATCGTGCCGAAGCCCGCGATCGCCACCCCGGCCAGCAGCACGACCAGTGGCAGTTTCAGGGCGAGCAGGCACAGCGAGATCGCCGCGATCCCGAACGTGGAAGCGATGACCTGTTTGGCGCCGATCCGGTCGGCCGTTCGGGACGCGATGACGCTGCCCACGATCGCGCCGAGGTTGAGGATGAGCAAGAACAGCAGCGAATGCGACTCGCCGAAACCGTTCTGCCCCATGATCTCCGGAAGCCACGTGTTCAACCCGTAGGTCAGCAACAGCCCCGAGAAACTCATCAGGCCGAGAAGGAGGGTCGGCCACGCGTAGCGGCGGGTGGCCAATGCCGCGAACCCGACCTTTTCCGTGCGCTCGCCCTCGGCAGGGGCCTGCGGCGGCGGTGGCAGCGGAATACCGGTCTTCCGGGAAACCTCCCGGGCGCGTTCGACCTGTCCACGAGCCTGCAGCCAGCCAGGGGACTCCGGCAGCTTGAACCAGGCCATCGGGAGCAGGAAGAGCAGCGGCGAAGCACCGATCCAGAACAGTCCGCGCCAACCGATCGCGTCGGTCACCACGATGGCCAGCAGCGACGCGAGCACCCCGCCTGCGGGAACGCCGCTGTAGACGATGGCGTTCATCAGATTGCGTTTCTGGGCAGGGGCGAACTCGGCGACCATCGCGCCCGCCGTCGCCACCAGCGCACCGACTCCGATGCCGGTGAGGAACCGGAACAGCCCGAAAATCTCGATGTTCGTGGCCATCGCGGTGGCGCCCATGCCGACGGAGAAGACGGTGATGTTGGCCAGGATCATGCGGCGACGACCGATGTGGTCGCCGACCAGCCCCGCCGTGAGCGCGCCGACCAGGACGCCCACCAGCGCGTAACTGCCGAGCGCACCGGCCTGTGCGGGAGTCAGAGCTCCCAACTGGCTCGGGTCGTGCAGCAGCGTCGGCACGACCGTCCCGTAGATCACCAGATCGTAACCGTCGAAGATGAGCGTGATCGCCGCCAGGAGGACCACCCAGCGGACAGTGCTCCGTTGTCTTTTCGCGCTGAGATGATGCGGTTCGTTTTCGGGCATGGCGTCTCCATTGACGTTGAAATCGGCGGAATGCTGAACGCATGAGAAATTCGATTACCGAATGAAACCTATTCGGAAACGAGACGGACCGTTCCCGGCCATCCGGGCAGGAATCGGCGGTGCGGGAGGAGCCGCGCCGGATCTGTTTCGGCCGCATCGCCATCGGTTCTGTGAAGGCGGTGCTTTTCAGTGGTGAACGGGCTGCTCGGAGTGCGAGATCAGTTGTGGGAACCGCGGTCGATGTCGCGTGGCTCCCGGGTTGCGGGTGTTCCCACGGGTGGTGAGGCGCCTGTTCCGTCCACGGCACCTCCCGTCGGTTGGCCCCTCCGCTTGCCGCTGGGTCGGGATCGCGGCCGTTGAGGTGTGAGGACATTGACACCCGTGTGCGGGCCGCCGCACCAGGCATTTGCCTAAGTCTGACCTAGGGCGGCGTGCCGTGTGGGGCGACCGCCGTTCGCGGAACCGATTCGGCGGCTCGTCGTTCCGATGTGCATATCAATGTGCCGAAATCGGATATTTGTCCGGAACGGGCGTTCGTTCTACGGTGTCGGGAACCACGCGCAGTTCGGGCACGGGTTTCGAACACCGACCCGCTTTGTGGAGAGGAGGTTCCGTGGGGCTGAAAGTCGCGGGTCCATCCTCGCCAGCTTTCCGCGCGGGAGCCTTCCGGTCAGTTGTGGAAGAAGGGTTGCCTGCTCGCCCGATGCGAGCGCATGGGTTCCGGCAACGGCATCGCGGTGAACTCGGCCGGCCAGTCGGATGCGCCATAACCCGCGTCGAGATCGACGTGGTGCAGTTCCCACTCGACAAAGCGCCGAAGCGCTACCTCCTCGCATCGCCGCTCCGAGCGATATGGGTGAGAACGTGACCACGGGTCCAGCCCGGGCAGTGCAGCGCGGGTGCGGTCACGTCCTCGTCGGCGAGCTTTCCGGCGGTGTTCAACAGCCGGTGGGACGCGTCGTCGATCAGTTCTCGGAGATCGGGCTCGCTCGTGAGCACAGGTCCTCCTTCGGTGTGCGGTTCCCTCGCGCGCCGGACGCGGTCGGGAGTCGTCGCTGGCGTGCGCGCCGTTGATCCGGGCGGGAGCTTGGTCGTGGCAGCGTGCTCGCCGAGGAGAAACGGGAGAACATCCCCCTGGATGGTTCAGGCGGATGAACGGTTAGGGTGGGAGTTGATCTTGGAAAGCCCGGAGGCCTTTTTCTCCCTCTTGGTTTATGTGCCCCCGGCAGGACTCGAACCTGCGACCTAAGGATTAGAAGTCCTTTGCTCTGTCCAGCTGAGCTACGGGGGCTTGCCGGCGCTCCTCAGAACACCCCAGCGCTCCTCAGAACTGCACGGTGCAGGGTAACTGCATGCACGCGAGCTGTTGGCACCGACGCGGCAGGCGTTGCAGACCCGGTACCGAACGGCAAGCGAATCGACAGCTCATCGAGATCACTCGAACTGGTCGCTCTCCCGAGAAGAGGCGATGACGTGCGAATTTTGACACGCGCCAAATGACTGTAAACGAGATTGATACTCGACTCAATGCTGTCGTCCGACTACGGACCCCACTCTTCCGCGTGCGAGTGGTCACCCGGCGGGCAGCTTGCCGAGTGCGGCGCGGGTGAGCCCGAAGAGCATGTCGGTCGTGTCGGCCGCCGTGGTGTCCCGTTTGGAGAGCATCGTCAGCAGCGAAGCGTCCCCGTGAATCGCGGTCACCGCGGTGCACGTCTGGTAGGCATCGATGGTTTCGCAGTACAACCAAGCGGAATGGCCGTCGACGTCCACGGCAACGCCGCGTGGTTGCTTGGCCACGGCCTCGCGGTACGGGATGTGGAAACCCGCGCCCGCCGAATCCTCCGGCCCGCCACCGACGAGGTTGGTGCACGAGCCGGGCAGCGGACGGTCCCGGTGCGGCGGTCCGATAGCGCCCCCGACCGCAGCCAGCTCCCGCGGCGCGAGCAGGCCGCACGGATCGATGCCCTCGATGGTGCGCGGTCTGGGTATGCGGGGCGCTTCCGCCAAAACCGAAGAACGCGGAAGCTCCTCGGTTTGCCCCGACGGCGTGTCCACCGCGGACGGGGGAGTGCTTGCGGGTTCCGCTCGGCCGGAGATCGTCCCGCCGCAACCCGCCGCAGCCATGCTCGCGAGTGACATCGACAGGGCGAGCGCGAAACTGCGGGCGATCTTGTGCACGATCTTCACCGTAGCGGTGCGTGGCCGGTGTGAACCACGCCAACCCGTGGCCTCCTCCACGCGGACGCCCGTGCACCTGCGGATACGCTCGGAAGCGTGTCATCCCAGACCACCGCGCCGCAGCCACCGGCCCAGCGCACCGCATCGGGCACCATCGGCATCCTGATCTCCACAGGTGGTGTGCTGGCCGCGCTGATCGCGGCCGCGCTCACAGCGGTGTCGGCCTCGGACGCCTACGCCCTCTACGGTCTGCCCGACCCCGGCGCCGTCACCCGCTACGGACTCCCGGTCGTGCGGGTGCTGGCCGAGTCCGGTGCCGTGGTGTGCATCGGCTCGCTGCTGCTGGCCGCGTTCGGCATCCCCGCTCGACGTTCGGGCGAACTGACCGCCGACGGGTACGCGGCAGTGCGCACCGCCGGTTGGGGAGCGGCCGCGTGGTGCCTCGGTGCCGCGATGATGGTCCCGTTCACCGCAGCCGACGCCACCGGGAACCCGGTCGGCGAGGTGCTCAACACCGAGGTCCTGTTCGGGCTGCTGGGTGCGCTCGAAGAGGCCAAATCCTGGTTGATCACCGCGATGATCGCGTTCGTCCTGGCCGTCGGATGTCGAATCGTGCTGTCCTGGGGATGGTCCACCGCGCTCTTCTTCGGCTCCCTGGCCGGGCTCTTCCCGGTGATCGCGACCGGGCACTCCGCCAGCGGCGGCGCACACGACATCGCCACCAACAGCCTGTTGTTCCACCTGTTCGGCGCGACGCTGTGGGTCGGCGGGCTGCTCGCGCTGCTCGCCCACGTCGCCCGCAACGGTTCCTACGCCGGGCTGGTGGCGCGCCGCTACTCCTCGGTGGCGCTGGTCTGCTGGATCGCGATGGCGGCGTCCGGCCTGATCAACGCGCTGGTCCGGGTCGCGCCCGTCCAGTTGCTGAGCACCACTTACGGCCTGCTGGTCCTGGTGAAGGTCGTGGCTCTCGTGGGGCTCGGGGTCATCGGCTACTTCCAGCGCAGCCGAGCGGTGCAACGCATCGCCGACGGTGGCGGCACCGGCGCGCTGCTGCGCCTCGGCGCGGTCGAATCGCTGCTCATGTTCGCCACGATCGGCGTCGCGGTAGCACTTGGTCGGACACCGCCGCCCGCCGAGCTCGGTGCCATCCCCGGTCGTACCGAGCTGCTCGTCGGCTATCCGATCGAAGCGGCTCCGACCGCGTTGGGCCTGCTGTTCAACATCCGGTTCGACCTGCTGTACGGAACGCTGGCGATCGTCCTCGCCGGCCTTTACGTCTGGGGCGTGCTCAAACTCCGCGCACGCGGAGATCAGTGGCCGGTGGGGCGGACGGCAGCCTGGCTGCTCGGCTGCGCCACCATCTTCCTGGCCACCTCGTCCGGTATCGGCCGCTATGCGCCCGTGATGTTCAGCGTGCACATGGGCCAGCACATGCTCCTGTCGATGCTCGCCCCGGTATTCCTCGTGATGGCCGGGCCGACCTCGCTCGCGCTGCGCGTGTTCAAACCGGCGGGCAAGGGCAACCCGGCAGGACCCCGCGAATGGCTGCTGGCCTTCGTGCACTCGCCGGTGACCCGACTCCTCACCAACCCTCTGGTGGCGCTGGCGCTGTTCGTCGGCTCGTTCTACGCGCTGTACTTCTCCGGCCTGTTCGACATGGCGCTGCCCGAGCACTGGGCGCACCTGCTGATGAACGCCCACTTCCTGCTCGTCGGTTATGTCTTCTACTGGCCGGTGATCGGTATCGACCCGGCGCCGCGTTCGCTGCCCTCGTTGGGCAAGCTCGGGCTGGTGTTCGCCTCGATGCCGTTCCACGCGTTCTTCGGGATCATCGTGATGATGTCCCAGAACGTGATCGGGGAGAACTTCTACCGCAGCCTCGAGTTGCCGTGGGTGCCCGATCTGCTGGCCGACCAGAAGCTCGGCGGGGGGCTCGCGTGGGCATCCGGCGAGGCGCCGTTGGTCGTCGTGATGTTCGCGTTGCTGATCCAGTGGTCGCGTGCCGACTCCCGCTCGGCGCGTCGGATCGACCGCAAGGCGGACGCCGACGGCGAGGCCGATCTCGCCGCCTACAACGCGATGCTCAAGCAGATGGCCGACCGCGACAAGTAGCGGCGCGGCCGGGGGGCGAAATCTCCCGCGCGCCGCCTCCCGGCACCGTCGACCGCGGTCGTTCCGTGGCTGTTCGACGGCCTCCGCAGGGCGGTCGGGCGGATTGGCGACGCAGTGCGCGAGCCGGTACGGGTCACAACTACGATTCAGGTCATGGCCGAGTTCATTTACACCATGAAGAAGGTGCGGAAGGCGCACGGCGACAAGGTCATCCTCGATGACGCAACCCTCCAGTTCATCCCGGGTGCCAAGATCGGCGTCGTCGGGCCCAACGGCGCCGGCAAGTCGACCGTCCTCAAGATCATGGCGGGACTCGAGCACCCGAACAACGGTGAAGCGTTCATCTCCCCCGGCTACACCGTCGGGATCCTGCAGCAGGAACCGCCGTTGAACGAGGAAAAGACCGTCCTCGGCAACGTCGAAGAAGGCGTCGGCGAGATCATGGAGAAGCTGCACCGCTTCAACGCGATCGCCGAACAGCTCGCCAACGACTACACCGACGAGCTGATGGAGGAGATGGGCAAGCTGCAGGAGGACCTCGACCACGCGGACGCGTGGGAGGTCGACTCGCAGCTGGAGCAGGCGATGGACGCCCTGCGCTGTCCGCCGCCGGAGGCGGAGGTCAAGCACCTCTCCGGTGGTGAGCGCCGCCGTGTGGCGCTGTGCAAGCTGCTGTTGAGCAAGCCCGATCTGCTGCTGCTCGACGAGCCCACCAACCACCTCGACGCCGAGAGCGTGCTGTGGCTGGAGCAGTTCCTCGCCAACTACCACGGCGCCGTTCTGGCCGTCACCCACGACAGGTACTTCCTGGACAACGTCGCGGGTTGGATCCTGGAGCTGGACCGCGGGCGCACCTACCCCTACGAGGGCAACTACTCCACCTACCTGGAGAAGAAGCAGGAACGCCTCGCCGTTCAGGGCAAGCGCGACCAGAAGTTGCAGAAGCGCCTGAAGGACGAGCTGGAGTGGGTCCGCTCGAACGCCAAGGCGCGCCAGACCAAGTCGCGTTCCCGGCTGGAGCGCTACGAGGAGATGGCCAACGAGGCCGAGAAGACCCGCAAGCTCGACTTCGAGGAGATCCAGATCCCGCCGGGGCCGCGCCTGGGCAACCAGGTCGTGGAGGTCGAGAACCTGAAGAAGGGCTACGGCGAGAACCTGCTCATCGACGGGCTCTCGTTCGACCTGCCGCGCAACGGCATCGTCGGCGTCATCGGCCCGAACGGTGTCGGTAAGACGACGCTGTTCAAAACGATCGTCGGTCTCGAAGGCCCGGACGAGGGCACGGTCAAGGTCGGGGACACGGTCAAGTTGTCGTACGTCGACCAGAACCGCGCCAGCATCGACCCGAACAAGAACGTGTGGGAGGTCGTCTCCGACGGCCTGGACCACATCCAGGTCGGGCAGGTCGAGATGCCCTCGCGGGCCTACGTCAGCGCGTTCGGTTTCAAGGGGGCGGACCAGCAGAAGCCTGCGGGCGTGCTCTCCGGCGGCGAACGCAACCGGCTGAACCTGGCGCTGACGCTGAAGGTCGGCGGGAACCTGATCCTGCTGGACGAGCCGACCAACGACCTCGATGTCGAGACGCTGGGCTCGCTGGAGAACGCGCTGGAACAGTTCCCCGGTTGCGCTGTGGTGATCTCGCACGACAGGTGGTTCCTGGACCGCGTGGCCACCCATATCCTCGCTTGGGAAGGTGACGACGACAACCCGGCGAAATGGTTCTGGTTCGAGGGCAACTTCGAGGGCTACGAGAAGAACAAGATCGAGCGAATGGGTCCGGAGGCAGCGCGCCCGCACCGCGTGACGCACCGCAAGCTGACCCGGGGCTGACGGGAGCCGCCTTGGAGAGTGTGCACGGTTCACACCTCAACGGTGCGACGAAGGACCTGCTGGAACCCGCCTGGCAACTGCGCTGGCGGGTTCCGGAGCTCGCCCTGATGCTCAGTGATCGGGTCGTCGCACAGGCCCGAGCGGCCGGAGACCGATCGTTGCGGTTGCGTGCCGAGGCACTGGCCCTGTTCGCGTCCAACCGGCTCGGCCAGGGGGCCACGGCCACGCACCGGGCGATCGTGGCCGTGCGCGATGCCGAGTCGGCCGCCGACGACGAGATGGTCGCGCGGCTGCGGGTCCTGCTGGCGGCTTGTGCGCGCAGCGCGAGCAGCCACGACGCGGCCATGCGGGTACTGGACCCCGTTCTGGAGCGCGAACGGATAGATCCGGCCGTGCGCGCGAACGCACTGCTCGAAATGGCTTCGGTGCTGCCGTCCCGGCGACGGGACGGCGAAGGCTTCGAGGCGCTCGAAGAGGCGGACCGGCTGTTCCTGTCCAGCGATCTGGACCGGCAGGACGGAAAGCTGTGGCGGGCGCGAGTAGCGGTGGCGCGGGCCTGCTACTTCCGCCGGAACGGTGATTTCACGTCCGCGGTCCGCGCCGCCGACAGCGGGCTCGCGCTGCTCGCCGGACTGGACCCGGAAGCGGACGGGGGTGGCCTCACCGCCCAACTGGTGTTGGAGCGGGTGCACGCGCTGCTCGATCTGGGCAGGCGCGCGGAGGCGGTCAAGGCCGCTGGTGCGATCGTCGGGCAACCGGTGCGGGCGGCGGCGGCCGCACCGTCCGGTTGGCTGCGGTTGGCGCTGGCCACCCGTGTTCACCTGCCGGAAGGCGAACCAGGTGTGGCGGTGTGGTTGCTCAACGATGCCGCTGCGGCTGCGGAGCGGCACAACCTCGACGGTCTGCTCGCCGAACTGCTCAGGTCCATTTCGCAGACGCACGAGAACGCGCAGGACTTTCCGGCCGCCTTGACCTGCTTGCAGGGTGCGTGTGCGGCCGATCGGCGCTGGCAGTCGGTGGTGCACAACGCCCGCCTGCGGCTGGTCGGGGAGTTTCCCGGTTCGTCGACGGGTTCGGTTCCGCGGGGCGGTCCTGCTGCCGACTGGCCGAAGGCGGCCGCCGCAGGCACCGAACCTACCGATGCCGCACCGGTCGAAGCCGCGGCTGCCGGTACCACCGGCTCGACGACCACCGAGCCGAGCACGGCCGGAGCACCTTCTACCGGCGTGACCGCCACGGGCGGGACGGTCACCGGACCGACCGCCACCGGCGTCACCGCGGGTGGAGTAACGGTCTCGCCGGCTGAATCGTATGCGGACGACCTGCCGTCCGAACCCGACGAACCGCGTCCCAGGCGGCGCCGGGCCGACAACATCGACGCCGATACCGCCCGACGGCTGATGGAGACGTTGACAAGCCGGAGTTCCCAGCGCTCCGAGCCGGAGAATGAGCCCTTCTCGGCCGGTCAGGAACCGTCCTCGGGGCGCCGGGCGATGCCCGAGCCGCGTCCTCCGGAAGTCCGCGAGCACGAAGTGCAGGCGCGAGTGGAGGACTCCTCCGCTCCGGCGCCGACCCCGCCGCCCGCCGCGGACGCGCCGGACCAGATCGGCGCGGACTCCGTCGGCTCGAGCGTGGGGGCGGAGCCCGCCGCCGACCCCGCTGCCGAGGTGGCGAAGTTGCTGGAAGCCATCCGCGCAGAAACGGCGGGCGCGGCGCACGAGTCGGACGGGTCCCGGCCGAGTGATCGACCGAGCGCGGGGATGTCTCCGACCGCGAGCCCGGCGGAAGATCCGGTAGGACAGGGCAACTCGTCGCGCGCGTTCGAAGGCTGGCCCACGTGGGACCGTTCGCCCGTCGCGGGACCAGACGCGGTCGCGGATCAAGCCACAGTCCCGGAGCCAGCGGCACGGGAGTCAGCGGCACGGGAGTCAGCGGCACGGGAGTCAGCGGTACCGGACCCGGGCGCCCCGGATCCGCCGTTCGATGCCCCGGACGTCACCACGATCATGCCGGTGATCCCGACCGTGGATTCCGAAGACCCGGCGCCGACCGGTGGTGCGCATTCGGCCGGGAACCCGGATCGGACCGCCGCGGCGGATCCGCTCGGCGGAGACTGGTCCGGTTCGGAGTCGCCGGCTGCTTCGCGTTTCCACCGCTCCGATTCGGCGCACGGGATCCGCGACCACGACTTTCCGGTCTTCGAACCCATGCGGGGCGGGAACGGGGACCCCGAGCCCGATCGCGACCCCCGGCACGGGCAGCACGCGGGACCGCGCCACGACCGCCCGCGCCACGACGCGTCCGGAACGCACGCCGTACCCGGGATCGGAGACGACGGGCACGACCCCCGACCGGGCGAGCAGCCGAAGCACTCAGCACCCGATGCGGAGTTCCCGGCGCAAGATCCGCTCGACTACCGGCCGCCCACCTACGAACGCGGTACGTCCGGTCACCGCGAGTCCGCTTACCCCACTTCGGCTTATCCCGCTTCCGGTGATTCCGTGCTCGGCTCCCGACCCGGCTACCCGGACCCCGGTCACCTGGTCTCCGATTACGAGCCTTCGGAGCACCCGGCCTCTGATCACGAGCCCGCCGGCTACCCGGCCGCTGACTACCCGGCCGCTGACTACCCTGCCGCTGACTACCTGACCTCCGCTTACGAGCCGCTCGGCCACGAGGTTGCCGGCGAGAATCCCGGTCCGGCCGATGCGGAAGGGCGCCGCTCGAAGGGCAAGTCCCTGGCCGAGATCCGGGCAGGTCTCCGACTCGTGGAGGGCCGGGGGAGCCAGGAGCCCGCCGAGCAGCAGGCATCCGAGGAGGGCGGACGGCGCCGCGCTCGACACGCGGACCCCGACGACGAGCCGGAACCGATCTCCGCCGGGAGCGAGCCCGCCGGTGATCTGCTGGCCCGGTACGGCCAGTGGGCCCGCGAGGAGTCCACCGCGCCCGCACCCGAGCCGGAACCGGAACCCGAGGTGCCCGCCGATGTCGGGTTGGCCGACTTGCTGGCCGAAGCGTTGATGGCCTATCAGAACGGGCGCGGCGACGACGCGGATTCCGCTAATCGGGAGGCCACCACCGGAACCGGCGGGCGCAGGCGCGCGGTGCCGGACGGTCCGGAACCGGCTGCGCATTCCAGGCACGCGCAGCCGTCCACATCGGACGCCGAGGCGGCCTCGGCTCGACATCGCCGGGCCGCCGTGGACTCGGGCGGCTTCAAACGGTGGTCACAGCCCGGCCATTGATCGTTTCAGCTGGATTCGCCCGTCTCGGGAGCAAGGCTCCCTCCCTGCTCCACGGAAGCCGGCAGGCTTAGGGTGGAGCCCGGTGTTGGCACAACGAGGTGCCGTCAAGCGTGGAGCTGCCTGAAGATGAATTCGAATCCCGGACAGTCGACAACCGGACCTCACGAGCGAACGAGCTGGGAGACCAGGACGGTGCAAGAGCAGACGGATGCCCCCGAACCGACGAAGGCCGGCTTGTTGGAGCAGACGGCCGAGTCGGCCCCGGGGCTGGCCGAATTGCTGCAGACGTACTACCGCCACGTTCCCGCCGAGGAATTCGTCGATGACAACGCGGTCGATCTGAGTGGTGCCCTGCGTTCGCATCACGAACTCGCGGAGAACCGGGTGGCCGGCAAACCGGTCGTGAGCATCTTCAACCCCACGCGGGACGAGCACGGGTGGGAAAACCCCGCGACAGTGGTGCAGACCGTCACCGACGACATGCCGTACCTGGTCGACTCGGTGATCGCCGAACTCACCAGGGACGGCGCCGAGGTCCAGCGGGTCATCCACCCGATCATCGTGGTGCGCAGGGATGTGGCGGGACAGCTGCTGGAGGTGCTCCCGAGCGCCGACCCGGGGTCGCCGCCGTCCGGAACGATCGCCGAATCCTGGATGTACGTCGAGGTCGATCGGATCACCGATCCGGAGCGGGTGCGCAGGCTCGAACACGGTCTCGTCACCGTGCTCAACGACGTCCGCGAGGTCGTGGAGGACACCGAGCGCATGCGGGGCACCGCCCGCGCGCTCGCCGACTCGCTGGAGAGCGAACCGCCGCCGGTGGAGTCCGCGAACGTCGAAGGCACCGCCGGATTGTTGCGCTGGCTGACCGACGGGCACTTCACCTTCCTCGGATACCGGCACGAACTGGCCGACGTGGACGAGCCGGGGTTGAGTCCGGTGCTCGCCACCGGGCTGGGGGTGTTGCGCAGTGACGGCGCCGAGGCGCGCAACCTGACCGAAGGGCTGAACGTGCCGGGCGACGGTTCGCCCGACCTGCTCGTGTTGACCCAGGCCAGCGCACCTTCCACGGTGCACCGCGCCGTGCACCCCTACTACGTGGGCGTCCGGACGTTCGACGCGGACGGGCGAGTAACCGGTGAACACCGCTTCCTGGGACTGTTCACCACCACCGCGCTGCACGAGAACGTGCTCGATATCCCGTTCATCGACCGCCGAGTGCGGGACGTCATCCACAACGCCGGATTCCCGATGGAGTCGTACTCCGGCCAACGGATGTTGGAGGAGATCCAGAACTACCCGCGCACGGAACTGTTCTCCACCAACCCGGAGACGCTGCAAGAGACCATCACCGGCGTGCTGGCGCTGGCCGAGCGCCGCAAACTGAAGCCCTTCGTACGTCGCGACTCGTACGGGCGGTTCTTCTCCTGCCTCGTCTACCTCCCCCGCGATCGCTACACCACCCGCTCGCGGCTGGCGATGCAGGAGGTGCTGCTGGAGGAACTCGGGGGTAGCGGGTTGGAGTACAGCACCCGGGTGGGGGAGTCGATGCTGGCGCGCGTGCACTTCGTCGTGCACACCACCCCGGGTGAGCAGGTCGAACCCAACCTCGGACGGATTCAGGAACTGCTCACCGATGCCATCCACACCTGGGACGACCAGATGGTCGACGAACTGGGTGCGGAGGAATCCCAGGCCGAGTACGAGTCCGGACGCGTCCGGCGCAGCTCGGAAGCGGCCAGTGCGGTCGGCCAGCAGTTCGCCGCGGCGTTCCCCGAGGCGTACAAGGAGGACTTCACCGCGAGCGAGGGCCTCATCGACCTCCGCAGGCTGGAGTCGCTGACCGACAGCGATGACCTGCGGATGTCGTTCTACACGCCGCAGGTAGCCGCACCGGGGGAGCGCCGATTCAAGATATACGTCGTCGGTGAGCGGGTCACCTTGTCGCGGGTCCTGCCGGTGCTGCAGAGCATGGGCGTGGAAGTCGTGGACGAGCGCCCGTACGAGATCCTGCCCGAAGGCGGCAGCCAGCGTTGGATCTACGATTTCGGCCTGCGGTTGGAACCGGACCTGCTGGACACCGGTGGTCCGGAGCGGCTGGACACACTGCGGGAACGGTTCGAAGAGGCTTTCCGGGCGTCCTGGCAGGGTGATGCCGAGGTCGACCGGTTCAACTCGTTGGTCCTGCGCGCCGGGCTGGGATGGCGGCAGGCGGCGATGCTGCGCGCGTACGCCAAGTACATGCGGCAGGCCGGGGTCTCCTACAGCCAGGACTACATCGAGGACGCGATCCTCACGCACAGTGCGACGACGCTGGCGTTGACCAGGCTCTTCGAAGTGCGCTTCGACCCGGCGGTGCCGGGCGAGGAACGGGCAACCAGGCAAGCCGACCTCGTCACCGAGGTGACGAAGCTGATCGACGAGGTCACCAGTCTCGATGCCGACCGCATCCTGCGTACCTACCTCAACCTGATCCAGGCGACGCTGCGTACGAATTACTTCATCACCGGCGTCGACGCGCCGCGCCCCTACCTCGCCCTGAAGCTGGAACCGCAGGAGATCCCGGGGCTGCCCGAACCGAGGCCGCAGTTCGAGATTTTCGTCTACTCGACGAGGACCGAAGGTGTCCATCTGCGGTTCGGCTCGGTGGCCCGCGGTGGGCTGCGCTGGTCGGACCGGCGCGAAGACTTCCGCACCGAAGTTCTCGGGCTGGTCAAGGCCCAGGCGGTCAAGAATGCGGTGATCGTTCCGGTTGGCGCCAAGGGCGGGTTCGTGGTCAAGCGCCCGCCGGCGGGGACCGGAGACCCCGCGGCCGACCGGGAGGCGACCCGGAACGAGGGCATCGCCTGCTACCGCATGTTCATCTCCGGTCTGCTCGACCTCACGGACAACCTGGAGAGCGGCAAGGTCGTGCCGCCCGAAGACGTGGTGCGCCACGACGGTGACGACACCTACCTGGTGGTGGCGGCGGACAAGGGAACGGCCTCGTTCTCGGACATCGCCAACGACGTCGCGTTGTCGTACGGGTACTGGCTCGGTGACGCGTTCGCTTCCGGTGGTTCGGTCGGTTACGACCACAAGGAGATGGGCATCACCGCGCGCGGGGCTTGGGAGAGCGTCCGGCGCCACTTCCGCGAACTGGGAGTCGATACCCAGCGCGAGCAGTTCAGCGTGGTCGGAGTCGGTGACATGGCCGGCGACGTGTTCGGGAACGGCATGCTGCTGTCCGAGCACATCGGGCTGGTCGCGGCGTTCAACCACCTGCACGTGTTCATCGATCCCGAACCGGACCCCGCGGTCGGGTTCGCGGAGCGCACGCGGCTGTTCCACCTGCCGCGCTCGACCTGGGACGACTACGACCGCAGCAAGATCAGCGAGGGTGGCGGGGTGTGGTCCCGTTCGCTGAAGTCGATCCCGCTGAACCCGAAGATCCGGTCGGCCCTGGGCATCGACGAGTCGGTGGAGCAGCTGCCCCCCGCCGAGCTCGTCAAGGCGATCCTGCTCGCCCCTGCGGACCTGTTGTGGAACGGCGGGATCGGAACCTACGTCAAGTCGAGCGCCGAAACGCACGCCGACGTGGGGGACAAGAGCAACGACCCGGTGCGCGTCGACGGCGAGCAACTCCGGGTGCGGGTCGTCGGGGAGGGCGGCAACCTCGGGATGACCCAACGCGGCCGCATCGAGTTCGCCCGTGCGGGAGGCAAGGTCAACACCGACGCCATCGACAACTCCGCCGGAGTGGACTGCTCCGACCACGAGGTGAACATCAAGATCCTGCTCGACTCCCTCGTGTCGGCGGGCAGCCTGGAGCCGGAGCGGCGCAACGAGTTGCTCGCCGAGATGACCGACGAGGTCGCGGAGCTGGTGCTGGCGGACAATTACCGCCAGAACACGGTGCTGGGCGTCGCCCGGGCGCACGCGGCTCCGATGATGCCCGTGCACGCGCGCCAGGTCAGCTCGCTGGAGAAGCACTACGGCCTGGACCGCGACCTGGAAGCACTGCCGAGCTCGAAGGAGTTCCGCGACCGGGAAAAGGCCGGGGACGGGTTGAGCTCGCCGGAACTGGCGACGCTGCTCGCGCACGTCAAGCTCTCGCTGAAGGCCGATGTGCTGGCGAGCGACCTGCCGGAGGCCGACGCGTTCAGCAAACGGCTGCCCGAGTACTTCCCGAAGCAGCTGCGCGACTTCCACAGCCACAGCATCCAGTCGCACCCGTTGCGCCGGGAAATCACCACGACGCTGCTGGCCAACGAGGTCGTCGACGGTGGGGGGCTGTCGTACGCCTACCGGCTGGCCGAGGAGATGAGCGCCACCACCACCGACGCGGTGCGCGCGTTCAGCGTCGTGACCAGGGTCTACGATCTGCACTCGTTGTGGCAGCGCATCGACGAGCTCGACAACGTCGTGCGCAGCGAGGTTGGCGACGAAATGGTGCTGCAGACTCGCAGGCTGCTGGACCGGGCGTCGCGCTGGTTGTTGTCCAACCGGCCGCAGCCGCTGGCCATCGGAGCGGAGATCGCCCGCTTCCGGCCGGTGGTCGAGGAGCTGTCCGGATCGGTTCGCGACCTCCTCCGGGGACGCGCTGCCGAAGGGGCCGCCGAGAAGATCGAGGAACTGGTCGACGCGGGTGTGCCAGCCGATCTGGCCGAACACGTCGGGGTGCTGCTGGACACCTACGCGCTGTTGGACATCACCGAAGTGGCGGAGCTGGCCGAGCGGGATGCGGGTGTGCGAGCCGAGCGGAGCCCGGCGGAGAGCGCGGAGGTCTACTACACGCTGTCCGAACACCTCGACATCGAGCGCATGTTGCTGGCGGTCAACGAACTCGAACGCGGCAACCGGTGGCACGCGCTCGCGAGGCTGGCGTTGCGGGACGACCTCTACGCCTCGCTGCGGGAGATCACCACCGATGTGCTGCGCGCGGGCGAGCCGGACGAGACTCCGGAGGAGAAGATCGCGCATTGGGAGAGCGCCAACGCCTCCCGCCTGGCCAGGGCCAGGAGCTCCCTCGCCGAGATCAAGCGCTCCGGGCGTCTGGACCTGGCCACCCTGTCAGTCGCGACACGTCAACTGCGCAGCATGGTGCGGTGAGAGGATCGTGGGTGTCCGGATCGACGGGTTCGGTCCGGACACCACGACCGCGGTCGAGAAGGAAGGAAGCCCGAGTGGGTGCGTTCGTAGCCGAAGTGGATCTGCGCTGGTCCGACCTCGATGCCTTCGGGCACGTCAACCACGCGCGGACCGTGACCCTGCTCGAGGAGGCCCGTGCCGGCCTGCTGTTCGGCGAGGCCGAGCGGCGCGGACTGCTGGGCATGGCCGAGGGCATGGTCGTCGCCCGGGTGGTGATCGACTACCACGCCCCGCTCGCGTACTCGGCCGGAAGCGTGCAGGTGCGCATGGCGGTGCGCGACCTGAAGGCGGCCTCGTTCGTGATGGACTACACCGCGTGCTCCGGGAGCGAGGCGGCGGTGGTCACAGCCGAGACCCTGCTGGTGCCGTACGACCTGAAGGCGGGACGCCCGCGGCGGTTCACCACCGACGAGCGGGCCTTCCTCACCGAGTGGCAGCCCGCGCTGACCACAGAACCGGAGTTTTCCCGTGCCTGAGCTTCGCATTCCCGACGCGGTCGAACGCGACGATCTGGGCGCGTTCGTGGCTCGCGCCGTCCGGCTGGAATCGCAGTCGGTGCTGCGGCTGCGGAACCGGTCGAGCGGTGGACGGGTGGACGTCTGGTCCGCGACTCCGTTCGACGCGTTGTGCACCCGCTCCGTCGAGGGTGAGGTGGAGCCCGCGGACCTCTCGGTGTCGGGCAGCGAGCTGCTGGCGACCTTGACCGTCGCCGGTGGCCCGGTGATGGACCCTGGCCCGCCGAAGGACCTGCTGTGGCGCTCCGAGCTTCCACCGGCGGAAGGGTGGCACCGGGTCGACGACCTCCCCGCCCAGCTGGTCGGCGAGGTCGCGGAACGGGGCGTCGGGGTGGCCAAGGAGAACGTCGGGCCGAAGGGAACGCCGCCTGCGTCGTTGCTCGATCAGGAGGTGTTCACCGTCAGCGGCTCGGGGCTGGAAGTGACGGTTCCGCTGCGCTGCCTGTTCGTGCTCTCCGGGATGGGCTTCCTGCGGTCGTCACCACCCGAGGACGAGATCGTTCGGGTCAGCGCAACGGATTCGTGGCTGCGCCTGGACTCCCGCTTCGGTGCGGTTCTGCGCCGACGCCACGCCCTGCTCCCGCTGCTGATGTGAGGGTGGTGGGCGGTTTTCTCGGAGACTCGCTCTCACACCTTGGTCGGGGACGCCAGCAGCGCCCGGAGGCGCGGTAGCTGCTCGGTGACCCACTGCACGGACTCGCTCACCGCTGATTCCAGCGGTCCGCGAGCCGCGAATCGGCTCCACACCGAGGCGAAGACCAGGGTGAAGACCAAGAAGATCTCCGGCATGAAGGTGTTGATCAACGCCACTGCTCCCTCCGGGCGATGCCCGTCGGGTGGGAAGGCGGGCAGATCCGGAATCTCGTCGGCAACGGGGCCCATGCTGGCGAGTTTCGCGAGGTCGTCCGGTACACCGCTCAACGGCCAGCCGCCGGTCACGATCTGCCAGGAGAGCACCAACGCGTGGATCGCGTAGAGGGTCAGCGCCATCGACCCGGCCTTGGCCAGCGGGTGTAGCCAGCGGCCCGAACGGTCGGCGATTTCGAGGCAGCCTGCCACGATCGCCACCGCGATCCCGAGCGAAGCCATCAGCTCGAAGGTGGTCCCGCTGTGCGCGGCGTGGGTCAGCAACAACCCAGGTGATTCGACCGGCACCACCCCCTCGTACCGCGAGATCGGTCGCGCGGCGACCAATAGGGTCAGCAGGGTCGATACACCGCTGGCGACAACCGCCAGCGCCACACCGGACAGCGCCATCCGAATCCGGACCGTCGTCGACCGCAGGTCCAAGCGGCCGACGGCCAATCCGGCCAGCACCAAGGCGAGGTAGGACGCTGCCGGGTAGAAGTCGAGCAGCAGCAGGTCGAACAGGCCCATGTTGGCGATCAGGTGACCGGGATCGAACGAGTTGACGGTGTGCACGAATCGCGAGAACGGCGTGTCTTCCGCGATCCAGGTGCGCAGTACGAACGACAGCTGGGGACCGAGCACGGCCACGAGCAGCGCCGCGACGGCCAGCTTGCGGGCCGTCAGTCCGAGGAACGGTACCGCGAGCAGGAAGTACAGCCCGTAAAAGCTGATGATCACGGTCAGTAGAAAGCCGGTCGTCTCGGTGGCCTTCGCCAGGGCCAGCCCGACGAGGAGCAGGATCCCGGCGCGGACCGCGACTCTGATGCGGGCGTCCCGCAAGGCCGGGCCGGTGAGCGGTTCACCACGGCCGGAGAGCATCGCCAGCGAGACGCCCGCGAGGAAGGTGAACAGCGCGGTGGAGCGGCCGCTGGAGAACTGGGCGATCGTGATCGCCACCGCACCGGATGCGAACGGAACACCGAAGTGGATGCTGAACATGCCGAACACCGCCACGAATCGTGCGATGTCGATGCCGGCCAGCCGACGGCGTCTGTTGTCAGACGCCTGTCCGGACGGCGAGGAGTAGCGGGTTACGGACATGATTTCCCGGGGAAGGCGACGTCGAGCAGCTCGACGGCAATGTACAGATCGCCCGTTTTCCTCATGCAACGAAGGCCGGTGCCCTGCGACGCGGGTCACACGGAACGGTCAGGTCAGCCAGACCGCGCAGTTGGGTAGAAGCTGACCCTCCGGCATCGGGCCGCTGGCGAGCACCACGTCGCCCGGCGGTGGCGTGACGGGGTCGACCGAGGTGTTCAACGCGCAGGTCAAGCCGCTCTCGGCCAGGCGGAACGCGAAGCAACCCGGAGGTGCGCCGAACCACTCGATCCGGTCGTCGGCGAGTCCCGGTTGCTGCCTGCGGATCTCGAGGGCGCGCCGGTAGAGCGTCAACGTCGAGTCCGGGTCCTCGAGTTGGGCCTCCACGGTCAGGCCCGCCCACTGCTCGCCGATCGGCCACCAGCTGCCCGGTCCCGCGGAGAAGCCGAACGGAGGCTCGTCGCCCTCCCACACCATCGGGCTGCGGACCGGCTCGGCTCCCCTCGCGTCCGGGCCCGGCAGCGCCAGTTCCTCGCCGTTGTCGATACCGACCACCCCCGGCAGAGCCAGGATGATCAAGGCCAGTGCGCGGGCGCGGGCGACACCGGCGGGCCCGCCACCGAAGCGCACCACCGGGTGTCGCTGCTCGCGGTCCGAAACGGTCCAGACCGCTTGTACCCCGATGGCCTCGGTGGAGTGGAGGATCTGGTCGATCGTGCCCTGCAGCCGGTCGGCGTCGAAGGCGGTGTCCCCGAGCCGCAGGTCGACACCGATGTCCCAGTCCGGCGGCCTCTCCGTGAAGCGGGAGAACCACTCGTCGTCCACGAGGACGCCGAGCGCACGGCTGGGGTACTGGTCGACGATCGGGCGGATCAGCCGCAGTACCTCGCGCACGGTCCCGTCCGCGGGGGACCCGCGCCCGGGGGTGGTGCTGACCCGCACACCGTCCACGCCGCAATCGAGCCAAAACCGCAGATTGCTCTCCAGCACGTGCTGCAGTTCCGATCGGTCGAGTACCGCGGGATCGGCGGACACGTCGACGGTGACGCGGATACCGGACTCATGCGCCTCGGTGACCAGGTGTTCGAACGACTCGCGCTCGCCGAGCACCGGATCGAGTTCGATGCCCCGGTGGCTGTCGGTCAACGGTCCCGCGAACGGCGAGTACAGCCACAACGCGTCGATTCCGAGCAGTTCCAGGTACCCCAGCCGCTGTCGTAGACCGTCGAGGTCCCCGATCCCGTCGAGGTTGGAGTCGGCGAACAGTCGCAGGTCGACGCGGTAGACGCTGGCACCGACCCACCATGGCGTTTCCGTGTGGAGCGACCATTCGGTCCGTCCAGGAGGCAGAGTCATCGCGCGCCGTTCACTGAGAACACATCGGAATGCTTTTGGCGGTGGTCGAGGTCCCGGTCGGAACGCCGTGCGGCCGCTCCCCGGGTGAAGGGATTTCTGTCAGGACTTCTCGTTCAGAACCACGAGTTCACCATGCTGTCGGCGGCCGATTCGAGGTACTGCCAGAGCTGGTCCCGATGGCCCGCTTGGAGGTTTGCCTCGTCCACGGCGATGCGCATGCACCGCAGCCACGCGTCGCGTTCGGCGGGGCCGATCTTGAACGGTGCGTGCCGCATCCGCAAACGCGGGTGCCCGCGCTGGTCGGAATAGGTGTGCGGCCCGCCCCAGTACTGCATGAGGAAGAGCCGAAACCGCTCCTCCGCCGGCCCCAGGTCCTCCTCGGGGTAGAGCGGCCGGAGCAGCTCGTCCTTGGCGACTTCCTGGTAGAAGCGGGAAACGATGAAGTCGAAGGTTCGTTCACCGCCGACCTGGTCGTAGAAGGTCTCCAAGCTGCTCACGGATCCCATCTTCCTCGGCTGCCGGTCGTACCGGGCTCGTCAACGGCGGGTCGGCCGCGTAATGCCTGCGCGTTCCCGCGTTCGGACACGTCCCACAGTACTTGTCGCTTTTCGGCGAGTGGTCGGGATGCGGGTCACAGTACGTGCAGGGCGCCGGTCACTGTTTCATGTCGATGGGGGGCAGCGGGCGACCCGACGGGTAGGGCGGCTGGATGCCCTCGTCGTCGTAGGCACGCTTGATGTCGGCACGGAGCTTGCGCTGCACCATCCACTGCTGCCCCGGGCGGACCTTGGCGGTCAGCCGGAGTGTGATCGTGTCCGAGGTGATCTGGTCGACGCCCAACATCTCCGGTGGTTCCAGGATGTCCTTGCGCAGTGGTTCCTGGGTGGCGGCATCGGAAGCGACCTCGGTGGCCACCGAGATGGCCAGCTGCACGTCGCTGGAGTGCGCGATCGGCAGGTCCACGACCGCGACGGCGAACCCCTGGCTGAAGTTGCCGACGCGCAGGATCTCGCCGTTGCGCACGTACCAGACCGTTCCGTTCAGGTCCCGCAGCGTCGTCACCCGTAGTCCGACCCCTTCGACGGTGCCGATCGCTTCACCGAGGTCGATGACGTCGCCGACGCCGTACTGGTCCTCGACCATCATGAACATGCCGGAGAGGAAGTCCCTGACCAGGTTCTGGGCGCCGAAGGCGACCGCGACACCGAGGACACCCGCCGAGGCGAGGATCGGGGCGAGCTCGATACCCAGCGCCTTGAGGGCGTACATGACGGCCAGGCCGAAGACGACGAACGAGGAGAGCGACTTCAGCACCGACCCGAGCGTCCGAGCGCGCTGCTTGCGTCGTTCGGTGAGCAGGTCTTCGGCGACGTCGCCGCGCCGCTCCTTCAACGGCTGCAACACCTTGGGGGGTTTGCCGTTGGTCTGCGTCAAGCGGGTGATCGTCCGGTGCACGAAGTAGCGCACCACCAGGGCGACCAGCATGATGGCCAGGATGTGGAGCGGTTTCGCGATCAGCAGGTCCGAGTACGTCGCGAACCACTCGTTCTTGGTCCAGTCGTAGACCGTGCCACACCAACTGCCTTCTTCTTCGACGCAGCTCGGTTGGGACAGCAGCGGGGGAGTCATGGGTCGGGGGTTCTCCATGGGTGTTGCGGTCGTGTCGGGGGTGCACGGCGGGTGACGACGGCATTACCTGCCGGAACTTCGTGAACGCCCCGCCGTTCACGAAGTCGTCTGTCACCCGCCTGGGCGTTACCCGATCGAGATGAGTATAGCGTCACTCCAGCGCAAGACCGGTGGCCTCGGCGAGGAAAGCGAGCTGATCGGTCGCGAGTCCGACGGTTCGGGACACTGAACGAGCCGAATGCCCCACTTCGGTCTCCCGACGCAGCAGCACCGGACGCTCCCGAAGGGCGGCCCCGGTCGCGTGCTGCACGGCAGCGCACATCTTCCGCGCGTGGTTGGGATCGACGCGGGTGTCCGAATCGAACACCGTGAACAGCACCGTCGGATAGACGGTCCCCGGCACGACGTTGTGGTACGGCGAGTACGACAGCAGCCAGTCGAGTTCCTCGGGCGACTCCGCGGTCCCGTACTCCTCGTTCCAGGTGCGGCCGAGGAGGAATTGCTCATAACGCACCATGTCCAGCAGCGGAGCCGAGCAGACCACGGCCCGGTAGAGGTCGGGGCGCTGGGTCAGCGCGGCCCCCACGAGAAGACCTCCGTTCGAACCGCCGGTGATCGCCAACTGCTCGGTGCTGGTCCAGCCTTCGGCCACCAGGTGTTCGGCTGCCGCGTGGAAGTCGTCGAAGACGTTCTGCTTGTTCTCCCGCATCCCCTCGGTGTGCCACTGCTCGCCTTCCTCACCGCCGCCGCGCAACGCGGGCAGCGCCCAGACTCCGCCCGCGGCCACCCAGGCCAGCGCCGACGGTGAGTAGCCGGGCTCCATCGACAGCGAGAAACCGCCGTACCCGGTCATCAACGCCGGTCGCGCGCGGTCCGGCTCGGCGTCCGGGCTCAGCACGAACATGCGGACGTCGGTGCCGTCCTTCGAGGTGTAGGTGATCTGCCGGGTGTGCACGTCGGGCACGTCGACCGAACCCGGGGCCCGCTCGGCGAGCACCGTCCGCCCACTCCCGGCTGCGAACACGTGCACGCACGGCGGGGTGGCGAAATCGGTCCAGCCGATCCACAGCCGATCCCGGTGATGTTCGGTGGCCTCGTCGACCGTGGTCAACGAGGTGACCTGCCCGGTACCGGGAAGTGGCACCTCGCCCACCCGCGCACCGGTGGCCGGGTCGTGCAGGGTCAGTTCGGAGACCGCGTGCCGGGTGCGCAGCGCCACCAGGCGCGCGGCGGAACCATCGTCGAACCAGCGCACCGCTTCGAGGACGGAGTCCGGCTCTTCGGCGATCAGCTCGCACCAGTCGGCCGGATCGGGCGTCGCCGGATCGGTCACGCACAGCCGCCAGCGCGAAGCGTTCAACGTCGTCTGGACGTACATCCGGCCGTCGCGCTCCACCCACGCCGAGGCGCGCACGCCGTCCGAAGTGTCGAGGATCTGGCGGAGTTCAGGGACCGCGTCGCTCCCGGAGAGGTCGGCGATCCACACCGAGTCGCGCCGAGCCGTGCCAGGACAGCCGTGGATCAGCAGCCAGCGTCCGTCCCTGGATACGCTGGTGCCGTAGTAGAAGGTGTGGTGCAGCCCTTCACCGTGGACCAGTAGATCCTGCTCGGGGTCTTTTCCGACGCGATGCCGCCACACGCGCCGGTGGAACTGTTCCTCACCCTCCGGTACGGACTCGGCGGGCAACCGACGGACGTAGAAGAACTCCTCGCCACCCGGAAGCCAGGAGATCGACGAGTACCGGCACCGGTCGATCGGGCCCTCGATCAGCGACCCGGTGGCCAGGTCGAGCACGTACAGCAACGACTCCTCGTTGCCGCCGACGGAGACCTGATACGCCAATCGGTCACCTTCGAGGCTCGGTGTCCAGCGGTCCAGGGTGGTCAACCCGGACGGGTCGAGTTCGCTCACGTCGAGCAGTACCCGTTCGGTGCCGTCCTCTTCCCGCACGTGCAGGACCGGGAACTCCTGCCCCGGCTCGCGCCGGGTGAAGAACTGTCGCCCGTTTCGCCACACGGGAGCCGACACCGAACCGGCCGCCAATAGCGACCGCATCCGCTCGGCGACCTCCGCTCGTCCGGGGAGTGCGTCGAGCCAACCTCGCGCCAACTCGTCTTGTGATTTCGACCACGATTCGGTGGCCGGGTCGGCGGGGTCTTCCAGCCATCGGTACGGGTCGGCGACCGGCCGGCCGTGGAGGTCGTCGACGATCTCGGACCGGTCGGCGTCGGGGTAGGTGGAAGGCAATTGAACATCGGTCACGGTGCTCGACGATACGTGCGTGGCAATGCTCCGATCCGGCCTGCCGATGCTTCGGTCCGGCCGTTCGCGATGGTGATCTCGGAACATTCGGCGCTTGATCAGAATTTCCAGTGAATGTTCCGTTCGTCGATGGTTCACCGGAATTTTGCGCGCAAGACGTCAACGCGGCGCGAATCACACGTGCGTTCGGGACGTGTTCTGTGTTCGACTGTTCTTCGAAACCGGCGGAGGTGGTCGCGTGACCGAGCGAAAACCTACTCCGAAAGGCGCGTCCGGGTTCGCGTCGAGAGCCGCACTGTGTCAGACACAGGCGCGCGGTGCAGGACTGCACCCGGCAACGGCCGACAAGGGGCCGGCGACTCTCGGGACGCTCTGGCGAAAGCGACGGGTCCTGCTGCTCAACGCCACGTTCGAGCCGTTGACCGCGCTCCCGCTTCGCAGGGCGGTCGTTCTCGTGGTGTGCGGAAAGGCCGAGGTGGTGCACGGCGACTCCGCCGGGCTCACCGTGAACTCGGCCACGAACGCCCTGGAAGTGCCTTCGGTCATCAGGCTGAGCAACTTCGTTCGAGTTCCGTACCGAGGACGGGTTCCGCTGTCCCGCGGAGCGCTGATGCAGCGGGACAACCACAGATGCGTCTACTGCGGTGCCCGGGCCGAAACCATCGACCACGTGGTTCCGAAGAGCCGAGGTGGACCGCACGCCTGGGAGAACTGCGTGGCGTGCTGTAGGCGGTGCAACCACCGCAAAGCGGACAGGACGCTGAGCGAACTCGGGTGGCGATTGCCGGTGGCTCCGCACGCGCCCCGTGGGCGTCACTGGCGATTGCTCGCGGGTCTCACCGACACCGACCCGCTGTGGTTGCCTTACCTCGGTGATCCGGAGGCCTGATACCGCTCCGGGGCGGCCTCTCGGTTGGGCGCTCATGCTGTAGCCGCAGCACTGATGCGGACGCCTTGCTGTCCGCTGATGCGGACGCCCTGTTGTCCGCTGATGCGGACGCCTTGCTGTCCGCTGATGCGGACGCCCTGTTGTCCGCTGATGCGGACGCCTTGCTGTCCGCTGATGCGGACGCCTTGCTGTCCGCTGATGCGGACGCCCTGTTGTCCGCTGATGCGGACGCCTTGCTGTCCGCTGATGCGGACGCCTTGGTTCCCACTGATTGATGCATCGTCAGTTGTAAACGCAACGTGATCAATCAGCGGCTGAGAAATGGCCGGGAGCGTCCTGAAAGTCCCCTGGATAGCGGTTTTCTTGTCCAGCATGGTGCGCCTCCGTGTTTAAAATGGTGTTTTCAGTGCCTGCGATCAAGCACGCAAGACCCATACAGGTGAAAAACTAGAAGCGCGAAAGCAGCGGAACAAGCCGCCAACCTGTCGTTGACTTCAACCGTCTGGTTGGGCTCCATTTGGGCGTGCTGGTTAGCCCAGTAGAGTTAAGAAAAGTGATGTGAGACACACCGAGAAATCGGTTGCTCGTGGTGACCGAACCAGTACGGGTGGTGATTTCGACCCGCCTGCGGGGCGGGGCCTCCGCGATGCGCGAGTGAGGTCGCCGGGATTGCGCGAGTGATGCGGCCGTGCGGCACGCGCGGGCTCACAGGTCAAGGCTCACAAACGTGAACTCATCGGATACCGTACGGGCGTGACTGTCGTGGAGACCTTTCTCGTCCTGGCGGGGATACCTGCGGCCATCTACGGATTGGTCGCCCTGATAACGCTGTGGCCGAAGCTCGCTCGTTCCCGGAAACGCTCGGGACAGGAATGGGACTTCGCCCCGGTGTTCTGGGTCGCCGACCCCGCGGTGGTGAGCAGCACCCCGCCTAAGGGTGTGGACATCGAATCCGGCTCGGCACTCGAAGCGGAACGCAGCACGGCCAGGGGAGGCGCACGTGGCAACTGGTGAAGTCGAGCAGCGGTCGGCAGCTGACCTCAACGCCGGTGAAGCCCTGACCGCGACCGGAAGGTTGTCGATCGCCAGGAAGGTCGAACCGGAGCAGCCGAACCTCCCGTTCTCTCCCACGGAGCTCTCGCGGCTGGACGAGGCGCTCACGCTGTCGAGCCGGACCACCGGCCTGGAGTTCGCGATCTACCTCGGGGACCTGGGTGAGCAGACCCGGGAAAACGCGGAAGCGCTGCACGCGAACCTCGGGGCCCGTGCGGGCGAGGGAGTCCTCATTGCCGTCTCTCCCGCGCAGCACCAGGTCGAGATCATCACCGGGGACGAGGCGTACCGGCGGGTCACGGACCGGAGCTGCCAGCTCGCCGTGATGAGCATGGTTGCTTCTTTCCGGGAGGGCGAGTTCGTCGAAGGGCTGATCAGTTCACTGCGGATGCTGTCCGACGCGGCTGGAAGCAGCACCGGAGCGCACTGAACGAAGCATCGAGTCCGGGACCTCGATGCTTCAGGCAGCACACCTGCCGAAGCTCCCGGACCGTCCCACTCGAACGGTCCGGGAGAAGCGGTCAGTCAGGACCGGTCGAACTCGCGTGCCGCCAGCGCCCGCACGATGCCGGCGCGTCCCTCCGAAACCAGTCGCCGCAGTGATGCCGCGTGCTCACCATCGAGCCACGCGTCCGCAGCTGCCACGGTCGCCGGCTCCACTGCCCACGACGGGAACAGTCCGATGACCGTGGGCTGGGCGCGCTCACTGGAACGGCGCCGCCAGACCTCGTCGATCTCGTCGAAGTACCGCTGGACGTACGGAGCCAGCAGCCCTCGCTGAGCAGGGTGCTGGAAACCGGAAATGATCGCGTCGCTGACCGCGTTCGGCAACTGATCGTCGTGCACAGCGCGCTGCCACGCCTTTTCCTTCGCCTCGGGTGTCGGGATCAGCGAGCGAGCCCGCTCCGAACGCCGCCGACCGGTCGCCGTCTGGTCCCGGTCGAACTCGGCGTCGATCTCGGACTCGGCCGCCTTACCGTGCGCGACGAGTGCCTGCAGCAGCTGCCAGCGCAGATCGGTGTCGACGACGAGGCCTTCCAGCGGGGCCGAACCGTCCAACCAGCCGCGCAGCACCTCGATCTGCTGTTCATCGAGAACGGACGAGGCCAACGCGTTGACGAACGCGAGCTGGTGGTCCGATCCGGGCTCGGCGTTGTGCGCGAGTTCGAGCAGGCGACCGGAGTACCGGGACCAGCCTTCGGTCTGCCACGCGGAATCAGCGTACGAGCCCAGCGCGGTCTGGGTCTGCATCAGCACCCGCTGGACCACCCCGATCTCGCTTTCGGCACCGATCCCGGCGTCGGCGGAACCGCCCAGCACGAGACTCACGAAGTCGCGTGCCTTGAGCTCCGCCTCCCGGGTCATCTCCCACGCCGTCGACCAGCACAGCGCGCGCGGCAGCGACTCGGAGATCTCCCCGATGCGGTCGACCAGCGTGGTCAGCGACCCCGGATCCAGCCGCATCGTGCAGTAGGTCAAATCGTCGTCGTTGACCAGCACCAGCTTGCCCCGGTGCACGCCGACCAGGTCGGCGACGTCGGTGCGCTCGCCGTTGATGTCGGTTTCCACCCGCTGGGTGCGAACCAGCTTGCCGGTCTCGGGGTCGTCGTCATAGACGCCGACCGCCACGCGGTGGGTGCGGAACTCACCCGCGCCGGGATGAGCCGGACTCTGCACCACGGTGAACTCGGTGAACCGGCCGTCGCCATCAGTCTCGAACTTGGGCCGGAGCATGTTCAGCCCCGTGGTCTGCAACCACTGCGCGCTCCACCAGGACAGGTCTCGCCCGGATGCACCCTCCAACGCCTGCAGCAGGTCGTCGAGGGTCGCGTTGCCCCAGGCGTGCCGCTCGAAGTACACCTGGAGGCCGGCCAGGAAGTTCTCCAGTCCGACGTAGGCGACGAGCTGCTTGAGCACCGAAGCGCCCTTGGCGTAGGTGATTCCGTCGAAGTTGACCTCCACCGCCTGCAGGTCGGCGATGTCGGCGGCCACCGGATGGGTGGAGGGCAATTGATCCTGCCGGTAGGCCCAGGACTTCTCGACGCTGGCGAACGTGGTCCACGCGTGCGTGTACTCGGTGGCGTTGACCTGCGCCAGCACGCTCGCCCAGGTGGCGAACGACTCGTTGAGCCACAGGTCGTCCCACCAGCGCATGGTCACCAGGTCGCCGAACCACATGTGCGCCATCTCGTGGAGCACGGTTTCCGCGCGCCGCTCGTAGAGGTAACTGGTGACCTTCGACCGGAAGACGTACTCCTCCAGGAAGGTCACGCAGCCGGCGTTCTCCATTGCTCCGGCGTTGAACTCCGGCACGAAGCACTGGTCGTACTTGCCGAACGGGTACGGCACGCCGAACGCCTTGTGGTAGAAGCCGAAACCTTGCTTGGTCTCGGTGAACAGCCGTTCCGCGTCGAGGTGTTCGGCCAGCGAGGCCCGGCAGTAGAGGCCGAGCGGGATCTCTTCGTCGTCGCCGGCGTAGACGTCGCGCCACTCCGCGTACGGCCCTGCCACCAGGGCGACCAGGTAGGTCGACATCGGCCGGGTGGTGTCGAAGACGTGTCGCCGGGTGCCGTCCGCCGCGTCGGAAACCTCCGCCGCGGCGTTGGAGACCACCTTCCATTCTGCCGGGGCGGTCACCGTGATCTGGTAGGTCGCCTTCAGGTCGGGCTGGTCGAAGCAGGTGAACATCCGCTTCGCATCGGCCGTCTCGAACTGGCTGTAGAGGTAGACACCTCCGTCGACGGGATCGATGAAGCGGTGCAGACCTTCACCGGTGTTCATGTACCGGCAGTCGGCGCGCACCACGAGTTCGTTGTCCTCGGCCAGTTCGGGCAGCCACAGCCCGGTGAACTCGTCGTACTCGGAGACGTCGAGCTCCACACCGTTGAGGACCGCGCTGTGCACGCGGGCGGCCATCAGGTCGATCCAGGTGCTGGCGCCGGCCTGGCTGCTGCGGAACCGTACCGCGGTGGTGGAGCCGAAGATCTCCACTTCCGGCCCACCCGCTCCCTCGGTGAGGTCCAGCTCGATCACGTACGACTGGACCTCCAACAGCGCTGCCCGCTGCTCGGCCTGATCGCGGGTGAGGTTCGGCGGGGCCACGGATCACCTCGTTGTTCGTCGGATTGGTGCCGGTGCGGGTTGGCATCGGCAGGGGCGCAAAGCATCCAATCACGTCGGGCGGATGGAACGCCGCCCGACGGTCCGCCGACACGCGTCGGCGTGTCGTTCGGCGTCTCCGGGAAGACATCGGCACCTCGCGGGGTTGGTCCCCGTAGCGGGACCGTTCGAGCGCGTGCCCGCGAACCGAACTCTTGCCCGCAATCCGATACTTGGAGCGTCTGATGACCGATTCGCGCCGCCCGCACGTCGACTTCTACTTCGACCCGGCCTGCCCGTTCGCTTGGGTTTCCTCCCGGTGGATGCTGGAGGTCGAGCAGGTGCGGGAAATCGATCTGCGGTTCCGCGTGATGAGCCTGGCGGTCCTCAACGAGGGCCAGGACATGCCGGAGGAGTACCAGGATCTGATGGCCAAGGCGTGGGGACCGGTACGCGTGATCATCGCGGCGGCCAAGCACCACGGTGAGGAGGTCGTCGCTCCGCTCTACACGGCCATGGGGACCCGGCTGCACAATGAGGGAAACAAGGACTTCGCCGAGGTGATCGGCCAATCGTTGGCCGAAGTGGGTCTTCCCGATTCGCTGGCCGAGGCCGCGAGCAGCACCGAGTACGACGAGGAACTCCGCGCCAGTCACCACGCCGGGATGGACCCGGTCGGCGACGAGGTGGGTACGCCCACGATCCACGTCGACGGCATGGCGTTCTTCGGCCCCATCACCACGCGTATCCCGCGGGGGGAGCAGGCCGGGGAGTTGTTCGACGCTGCCCGCACGCTGGCCGGCTACCCGTACTTCTTCGAGCTGAAGCGTTCCCGGACGGAGTCGCCGCAGTTCGACTGACCGGACCCGAAAACCGTTCGTTAAACGGTGATCATGCCGATGCGTCGCGTGATTCGTTGTGACAAGGTCGGTGTGACGCCGAGCGCGTCAACTTCCCGGGACTGTGGAACCGGGTGCAGAAGCGGCTTCTTGGAGGATTCATGGCATTGCCGACGACTCTGCCCACCGACAGCCGGGCGGATCACGTCATCGGTGGCGACTACGTCCCGGGTGCCGGAGAACGGATCGAGGTGGTCAACCCGGCCACCGAAGAGGTGATCGGCTCCGTTCCGGCGGGGACCGCGTCCGACGTGGATGCCGCGGTGACGGCGGCCCGACATGCCTTCGAGGCCTGGGCGGCGACGCCGGTAGCGGAGCGGTCGGCGATCGTTCGCCGCATCTCCGAGGGCATCGCGGCACGGCGGGACGAGATCGCGGCGACGGTGACCGCGGAGATGGGGTCCCCGATCGGGTTCTCCACTCAGGTGCACGCGAGCGTCCCCACGTTGACCTCGGCGGGCATCGCCGACGTGCTCGACGCGGGCTACGAGTGGACCGAGGAGAACGCCAACTCGCTGATCGTGCGGGAACCGATCGGCGTGGTCGGTGCGATCACGCCGTGGAACTACCCGCTGCACCAGATCGTGGCCAAGGTGGCGCCGGCTCTCGCGGCCGGTTGCACCGTGGTGCTCAAGCCCAGCGAGGTGGCGCCGCTGACGGCCGCCATCTTCGCCGAGGTCGTCGCGGAAGCCGGGTTGCCCGCCGGGGTGTTCAACCTGGTGCACGGCACCGGTCCGGTCGTCGGTGAGGCGATCGCCGCGCACCCGGACATCGACATGGTGTCTTTCACCGGCTCGACCCGTGCGGGACGCCGGGTGTCCGAGGTGGCCGCTCAGACGATCAAGAGGGTGGCGCTGGAGCTCGGTGGCAAGTCGGCGAACGTCGTGCTCGACGACGCGGACCTGCCCAAGGCGGTGAAGCTCGGTGTCGCCGGGTGCTTCCCGAACGGCGGCCAGAGCTGCAACGCGTTGAGCCGCATGCTCGTGCCGAGGTCGCGGCTCGACGAGGCGGTCGAGCTGGCCTCCGCTGCGGCGGCGAAGTACACCGTCGGCGATCCGACCGACGAGAGCACCCGGATCGGCCCGGTGGTCTCGGACGTGCAGCGGGACCGCGTCGTCGACTACATCCAGAAGGGCATCTCGGAGGGTGCGACCGTCGTGACGGGAGGTGCGGACAAGCCGACGGGGACGGACAAGGGCTACTACGTGCAGCCGACGGTTTTCTCCGGCGTCACCCCGGAGATGACGATCGCGCGCGAGGAGATCTTCGGCCCGGTGCTGGCGATCATGCCGTACGACGACGAGGAAGAGGCGATTCGGATCGCCAACGACTCCGAGTACGGCCTCTCCGGTGCGGTGTTCGGCTCGGACGAGCGGGCGATGGCGGTGGCGCGCCGCATCCGCACGGGTCAGGTCGCGGTCAACGGTGGCGGGTTCAATCCGAACGCCCCGTTCGGTGGTTACAAGCAGTCCGGCAACGGGCGCGAGTTCGGCAAGTTCGGCCTGGAGGAGTACCTGGAGGTCAAGGCCATTCAGCGCTGAGGTCGTGACGGTGAACGGGCCGTCGGATCGCCTCCGGGCGTTCCGGCGGCCCGTTCTCGTGTTCGGGCGCGTTCGCACCTTCGGGGTCTTCTAATATCGGGTGATGGAGATCCGCGACCTGCACGCCTGGCCGTCCACCGAGGACGAAGCGGTGGCGATCCAGCAGCGGCTGCGGCCGGTGGTGCGCTTCGACGGTGCCCCGGACGAGGTCCGCACAGCGGCCGGTCTCGACGTCGCGTACCGCGAGGACTCGGATCGGCTCGTCGCGGCGGTCACGGTTGTCGACGTCGCATCGTTGTCCGTTGTGGACTCGGCGGTCGTGCACGGTGTCGCGGATTTTCCGTACGTTCCCGGCCTTTTCGCGTTCCGTGAGGCGCCGTCACTATTGCGGGCCCTCACGCGGCTGTCCGTGGAACCCGATGTTCTGGTGTGCGACGGGCACGGCGCGGCGCACCCTCGCCGATTCGGCCTGGCGTGCCACCTGGGCGTGCTGACGAATCTGCCGAGCATCGGCGTCGGCAAGACGGCGATGGGCAGCTACGACTCGCCGGGCGTCGAACGCGGTGCGTGGACTCCGCTGTCGCTGGGCGGCGAGGTCGTCGGCAGCGCGCTGCGCACGCAGCGGAGCGTGAAGCCGGTGTTCGTGTCGGTGGGCCACCGGTTCACGCTCGACGCCGCGTGCGGGTTGGTGCTGGGTCTCGCGCCCAAGTACCGCCTGCCGGAAACGACCCGGTCAGCGGACCGGTTGGGGCGCGCCGCTGCCCGGTGGACCGGGTGACGGTCCTCGACGAATCGAGCTTCCACCGATGAACTTCGTGCGCGCTTGCCAATCGGCTCGTACGGCTCAGACCGCCGAGGGGCGAGTGACGTCGAGGATGTTCACCTGGCTCTCACGGAACCTCGAAAAGGGCCTCCGGGCCCTCCTGCTGGGAGAGAGCGGCTTCGCCGGATGTCACCGGGAGGAGCGAAACGATCTGCAGCGTCGCTTCCTCGCTGGTCGGGAACACGTTGAAACCGCTGTCGAAGTAGGGGCTCGGGTGCGCGAGAACGCCGCAGATGGCGGTTCCCTGCAGGATCGGCTCGTCGTTTTCGACGACCATGCCGAAGTCGAGACCACGCCCCATCTCGAGGAGCATGGAAGCGGTGGTGTCCGTCAGAAAGTGGGCGATGTGCTCCTGCCCGTCCCAGAGCGTGCAGGCCAGCTCTTCCGGGATCACTGCGGTGATCGACTGGAAGCGTAGCCCGTTGGTGACGACCGTGCTGATCGGAGGCTGATCTTGATGGAAGAACGTCAGGTCGTAGCCGCGGTTACCGTGTTCGGACTTCCCGGATTCGACCTTTTGCACGGAACCCAGGTGTTGTTCGAGGTGTCCCAGGATGCCGCTGGACTCTGCGGGCGTGTCCATTGATTCTCCGGTCGTTTCGGGCTGCTTGCCTGGTTCGGCTCCATGCAGTCTCGATTCGAGTCTACGGATGAGCGGGAAGGGTGATCAGTCAGGGCTGGCGTCACGCCAGCGGATTCCCCGGCTTTTTCGGGCCCTTGAAGATATCCCTCATATCGGTGGGTGCGCTGGGGATCGGAGTGAAGTTCGCCGACTGGAACATGTTCCGGGCCAAAGTGGGGAGTGGTCGTATCCAGGTGCTTCTGATTCGTGACTGTGTCCTTGGTTGGGCTGTCGCTTTGCATTAGGACGGGAGGTGTGCGCTGAGCCAATCGGGCATGTTTTCACTGTCACGAGGAAACAATTCTTGCTCTCGTGGGTAGCTGTCTTCCGGTGCGTTCCACGGAGGTTCGTTGTCGCGATTGTAAAAGATCTCGTACGTGTCCGGTGGGCTTATCCGAAAGAACGCTGAGAACCAGGTACCGGCGCCTTCTTGATACATGCCCACTCGGAGGCGCCAGAAGATGTTGTCCGCTTCCTTGGGTGGTTCCCAATTGATGGGGTTCCCATCGGAGTCTTGCACCCCGACGCCTACTTCCACGTGTCGGCCGATGCACAGGTACTCGATAGCGATGAGCCCCCAGCCGACAGGCGCTGAATCAACCACGATGGTGGCCAGCTCGTCCAGTAGCTCCTTCTGCTTCTCCGGTCCGAGGCCGCCTGGTTCGTTCATCGATACTCCTGTGTGTCCTTCTTTGGAGATTTGCTTGGTGGGTGGGCCGCGGATCAGCCGGTTGCCGTTGCTGGCATCTACTGCTCGCTGTCCGATTCGTCATGCTCTCGATACTCCTGTTCGAAGAGGCTAGCCTCGTCCAGGCGATCGCGGAGCCAGCTCGGAATGTGCTCTGGAACACGCGGAAACCGCTCTAGGTCCAGTGTGAACAACGTGGGGGCTACTGGCGGCGACCACTTTGGATCTTCGGTGTAGTTGAACCGGAAATCCGGAGTCATATTGCGCCGCAAGATGACGTGCAGGGAGAACCAGGTTCCGTTCTCGGGTTCGTACATCACAACGCGAAGGTGTCGCATAATCTCGGTCATGCCGGCAGGTAGTGGCATGAGCAATGAATCCCCGTTTAACATGGACCCGCTCATGTCCGCTTGGCAGATGGTACTGCTTGCCCGGAAGTCCATTCGGATTTCCGCCCAGTCTCTTGGGGCGTTAATCGTCAGCAGCTGCGTGGCTCGCTGGATGAGGAGGGCGTCCGAATCGACTTCTTCGTCCGGCAGCTGTGGCACATCGGTCCGCTCCGACGGCGTCGGATCCTCTGCTGGTCCGCTCATTACTTGTAGTCCTGCCATGGGCCGTGGTTGTAGTCGGGCCGGTTGGGGAATATGGCTTCCTTGTACTTGGGCATCCCGTTCTCGGTCTCGATCCAACGGTACGTCACCTCGGTCGGTATCCCGTCCCTGTCTCTCGAGGCGATCACTTCGATCCGGTCGACCCTGCATCCAGGCTTGGCCGCGTGCGCGGCGAGATCATCTTCAAGGCTCTTCCAGGAGGCTTCGTTGGTCATACCCTCCTTGTTGTGTCCGCTGTTCGAGGCGGCCATCTGCGGGAACATGTTGATGTACTCGCCGGGGCCGCCGGCGTTCTGCGCGGCCATATGCCCGCCGGCCCAACGCCGGTTCGGATACACCTCGCGCCCTTCGTCGCCAGCTTTGTCCTGAGAGGTCTTGTCACGACCGTAGAACGCCTCGGGGAGCTCAGACGGCGTGCCCTTGTAGTGGGGAACACCGGACATCCGTTCAGTCTGGCCGTGCTCGTTGGTGTTGAAGGTCCAGTTGTCGTCCACCCGGTACTGGGCGTTTCCTGCGGGATTACGTAGTTCCGGGTTTCGATGCCGCACGTATTCAGGCGCCGTGGTGTCGATCTCCGCCCATTTGAGTTTGCCGTCTCCGTCGGTGAAGAAGGTTCCTCTTCCCCGCACCTCGTACCGAGTGTTCGAGGCCAGTTGACCTCGTTCGGAGAGCGAGCTCAGCGTGGTCTGTGGGCCAAGCTCGCGGAGCGGCCCAGGATTCGAGTCATCGGGTATGGAGATCGGACTCTTTCCGGCTGGATCGTCCGCAGGCCGGGAGAACACCGAGTCGTTCGGCCGGTCCCAGGTGGTGACCGGGTCGGGCACTCGGTCGCTCGGTGGGGTCGTGCCGCCGTAGTGATCGGGAGCATCTGTCGGGGTCAGGGTGCGCAGAAGTCGTCGTTCGGGTGGGGCGTCGTAACCCCGCGCCTCGGCGTCCTCCGGAACTTCGCCGGGATCTTCGCCGTCGCGGGACGGGTGGAAGCCGTCGTTGCTGTCCGGGCGGCTCGTGCCGTCGGGGCTGTGGGTGTCCCAACCGCCGTCCGGTGGCCAGCCGGGGCGTCCGTCGGGGCCTATGCTGCTGGAGAAGACGCGGCCGTCGCTGTCGGTCCAGGCCAGGCCGCGTGGGGAGGTGACGTCGACGCCGAGTTCCCGGGACAGGTCTCGGGCCAGGCCGCTGTTGCCCGCGTCGCAGGAGAGCAGGCGTATGGGTTTGCCGTCCCAGTTCGGGTCGCGGCGGAGCATGTCGGCGAACTCTTCGGCGCTGAAGGTCTTGTCGCCGATGCGGACGCGGCCGTCGGGCAGTGCGTGGACGTCGACCGTGTGGTGGATGCCGTCGTCGGGCACGCGACGTGCGAGGTCCTGCATGTTCGGATCCTCGTGGTACGACGACCCGGAATCGGTGGACTGCCGGTGCCCTTCCGCCTCTTCGATCCGGTGTTGACGTTCGGGTGTGCCGGGTTCGGCGTCGCCGTCGCCCTTAGAACTCCGCGGATCGTCCGTGGGTTTCGGGTCGGCGTCGTTCGGGCGGCCCGGACCGTCGGTCGGCCGTCCGGGGCCTGCGGTGTCGGGAGACCGCACCGGGCCGGCGCTCGTGCCGTCCGGGCGGTTGTGCGCGGAGCCGGGCGTCGCCGGGGTCGGCTGACCGCCGTGCGGCGCGGGGGATCGAGTTGATTGCGAGCCGGTGTCCCGAGGCGTCTCCGGACCGGATGGCCGTGGACCGGTGGGCCGCTGCTGTCCCGGACCGTCCGGCCGGGACGGGTCAACCGGGCGCTGACCGGTAGGGGCGTCCGTGCGCGCGCTCGGACTCGTCGGCTGTGGTGTCCCGGAGCGGGAACCCGGCGCGTCCGGTCGTTGGCCGGATGGGCTGCCGGGATCGGCTCCGGGGCCGTCCTGACGGGGTGCGTTCGGTTTCGGCGGGGGCCCGTTGGCGGGTTGAGGCCCCGGCCGAGAAGGCTCGGGACGTTGCGCACCAACGCGACTGTCCGGGGCGTTTCCGGGGCCCTGCTGACCGGTGCTCGGGCGCTGCTGATCGGGCCCGTTCGACTGCGGACGGCCGGGCGCTCCGGGCTCCGGTCGCGATGCCCCCGGCCGAGTCGCCCCGTGTTGAGTCGCCCCGTGTTGAGTCGCCCCGTGTTGAGTCGATCCGTGTTGAGTCGAGGGAGTGCCGCTGGGGCGTTGCGGAGGCGGCGGTTGCGATCCGCGCGAGGGCGGGCCGCCCTCGGGACCGCGCGGTCGCGCCGAACCGTCGGGACCGCTGGGAGGACGCCCGGCAGCCGCGGGAGTACCGGGTGTCCCGGTCCAGCCCCCACCCGAGCCGGGGCGGTTGGTGCCACCTCCACCACTCGGTGCCGCGCCACCGGCTTGCCCAGCGCCCGCGGGGCTGCCGCCGCCCATTGGAGCTCCCGACGCGGGCTGGTCCTGGCGAGGCGCGCTCGGTGGCGGAGTGGACGAAGCCGCCGGAGCATCCGCACCGGGCGCAGTCGTTTGGGACGCGGTCGTTTGGGACGCGGTCGTGTCGGCCGCAGGGGCCGAGGAGCCGTCCAGCGTGCCGGAGTGCGAGCCACCGTTCGCGGGGAAGGATGCCCCGCTCGGCCCGCCGCCCACACCGGTTGAGGGAGACCCACCGACCGGAGCGGATCCACTGCCATCCGGGACGCCCGGATCCGAACCATAGCCGTCCGAGCGGGGAGTGGCGGGAGACGTGCCGCCGTCGGGTGCCGATTGGCCGGTAGCGCTCGGCGACTCGCTGCCGCCCGACGGGGCCGGGCCGCCGCTGTCCGAACCCGACCCGATGTCGGACGATCCGCTGTTGCCGGACCCGTTTCCGGGGCCATTGCTCGGTGACGGGGACGAGCTGTCGCCGGAGCTGGAGCCATTCCCGCCGTGATCCGGCTGGGCGGTGGAACCGTTACCGCCCGAGCCGGTGCTGCTGGCCCCGGAGCCGCTGGATTCGTAGCTGCCGGCCCCGCTGCTGTCGGCGCGAGTGGTGGGGCCGCCCGCGTCAGTGGGGGAGT
The DNA here is from genome assembly GCF_054779195.1 of Parasphingorhabdus pacifica. NCBI lineage: Bacteria > Pseudomonadati > Pseudomonadota > Alphaproteobacteria > Sphingomonadales > Sphingorhabdaceae > Parasphingorhabdus > Parasphingorhabdus pacifica. The sequence goes on along the minus strand of NZ_BAAGYS010000014.1, from coordinate 289,508 downwards.
GGGAGCCCGAACCGGAACCGGAGGCAGCCGGGCCACTGCTGGTTTCCGGCGAGGAACCGTCCGCATCGGCTCCGGAATTGGCAGCACCGGGGTCGTTGGCAGCACCGGGGTCGTTGGCAGAACCGGGGTCGCTGGAGGTGCCGGGATTGCTGGAGGAGTCACCCGAATCCGAGCTCCCGGTGTCGGAGTCTCCGGGGCCCGAGCTCTCCGACGAGCCCGAGCTCTCCGACGAGCCCGAGCTCTCCGAGTCGGAGTCGCCGTCATCGCCGGAGCCGAGGTCCGGCCCGCCGCCGGACCTGCTGTTGTGCCTGCCGACGACATCGGTGCCGAAGGTGTCGTCGAACTTCTTCCAGGCGCCTTCCGCGAAGTTGTCCGCGGTGTTGCCGCCGCCGTCGGCCACGAACTTCACGGCTTTGGCCGCCTTGGCGCCGAGGCTGTTGCCCTCGTCGATCCACTTGTTGACGTCGCCGAACTTGTCGCCGACCTTCCTGCCCGCCTTGCCGAGCGCCTCCATGATCTTGCCGAAGACCTCGACCATCTTGTCGAGCTTCGGCGCGACGTTGCTGATCGTCCTGGTCAGCTTTTGCACCATCTCGGTGATCTTCGTGACCGTCTTGGAGATGAACGCGGTGGCCTGGGCGACGATCACGGGGGTGCCGAGCCCGAACGTGCCGATCGCCTCCAGCGCGTAGGTGATCAGCCGACTCACGCAGTCCGCCACCAGGTCGCGGACGAATTCGCGGACGAACGAGACGACCTCGCCCATGATGGTCACGACCGAGCTGATCGTGTTCGCGAGTTCCGCGGCGCCGGCCAGCGCTTCGCCCTTCTCACCAGCGTGCTTGCGGTAGGCGTCCCCGGCGCTACCGGTCCATTCCGTGGTGTCGGCCGCGACCGCCTCCCGGTATTGGGTGGCCGCCTGCGCGACGGCTTCCGACACGTTCGTCCACGTCTGCCCGTAGGCCTTGACGCCGTCCGGATCACCCGCGAACCAGTCCAGGGCCTCTTGGAGCGGTTCGACGTGCTCGATCAGCCACGACACGCCGTACGACATCAGCGTGCCGATCGGGTCCACGGCCATGCTGACCGCTTCCATCGCCAGACCGCCGTAGGCCAGCCCGGATTCCACCCAGCTCGACCCGTCGTTCAAGGCCGTCACGTCGTGGACGGCCTCACCGAGGCCGAATCCCTTCAGACTCTCCGGCGTCGCGTTCGGATCCGCTGCCTCCTGCTCGGCGATGTCCTCTTCGGTGGAAACCAGCGGGTTCGACATCACCGCACCCCGCCGATGAGGTCACTGTTGCCGTCGTCGACCGCCTGGTAGTCCTCGGCCGAGCCACGGATGTTCTCGGCCGTTTCCTCCAACGCCTCCACGGCCTTCTTCAGCACGTTCACGCCGTGCGACTCGACCGGGTCGAGCAGCAGCGCGAACGGTTGGCACAGAATCCCGTAGGCATCGTTGGCCAACGTCACCTCCTGGGAAGCATCCACCGCAACGCCCAGCTGATCCACCACGCCATCCACTTTGGACGCATGGGTGCGCAGGCTTTCGATGACCACGTTCATCTTCTCGGCCATGACCAAGATCCCCTCAGTGGAAAGACGTGTCAGCGCAGGAACGACGCCCCGTCGTCGAAGTCGTCGTCGTCGAATTCGTCGGTCGGCTTCCCGCCGCGCGTCGGGGGCTGCTGGGGCGGGGGAGTGTGCGGCGGCGGCGAGGCGGAGTCGTCCTCGTTTCCGATGTCCATCTCCTGGATGCCGGAGGTCTGGGCCGCGCCCTGGTCTGCGTCGTCCTCCTCCGGGGCTTCCGGGAAGTTCCGGCGTGCCTCGCTCACGACGTGCTGGGCAGCGGTGTCCTCGGTGCCGACGGTGTCGGCGACGGCTTCCTGCATCAGATCGGGAAGTTTCGACTGGGCCAGCTGAACGGTGCGCATGATCTCGGTGGAAAGTTTGGCCATCGGCCGGTTCGCCGCCGCCTCGGACAGCTGCAACCCCTGGAGCAGCCCGTTAAAACCCACGGTCACCCGCACCGCGCCGTCGCGCGTTGATTCGGTCACGGAGATCTGCTCGACCCGCGATCGCATCGCGTCGAACTTCTGCGCCTTTTCCGCTGCGCGTTCCTGCCATTGCCGAACCATCTGTTCGGCGGCGTTCGCATCCTCAGGCACGAGTCCTCCCTCGTCCGCGATGTTTCCCCAGTCCTAGAGAATGACGATCGACGAACCGGAACGGTGCCCTCGAGCCGAGAATGACTCTGAAAGAATGGTGACGATGGGCCGAATGCAGCAACGAAAGAACTGTTGACGGCTGGAATTCCGCGCGATTCGCCCGCGCGGGTCACGGATTCGTGCGGCGGTCCAGTGCCATTCGAGTGGTCTCCGCCGGGAACGGGGACAGCCGCACCGCCTCTTCCGTCGTGGCCGTGGATTCGGCGACGCGACGGCACAGGTCGGCGAGAGTGCTGATTTCCGCACGCTGGGCTCGGACGAATTCGGGAGTCACCGGATGGCCGTGCCCGGGGACGACCGTCATGGGCCCCAACGCGAGCATCGCGTCCAAAGTGGAGGGCCAGGCCGCGGGGTGCGCGTCCTCGTAGTCGGGCGGTCCACCCTGCTCGACGAGGTCTCCGGCGAAGACCACGCCGGCATCCGCCACGGCGATGACGAGGTCGTGATCGGTATGCCCCGGTCCGAGGTGCCGCAGCGAGACCGAACGCCCACCGAGTTGGAGGTCGACCCCGGCGCCGACCGGATGATCGGGGAGCGCGGGTTCCGTGGCGGTCAGCGCCGCGGCGACCTCGGGGCGACCCTCGGCGCGGTAGTGCGCGACCCAGTGATCGCGTTGCCGGGCCGACGTTCGCGCCAGGAACTCCCCGCAACCCTCGTGCGCCCACACCGGCGCGGGCAGCAAAGCGGACGTACCGAAGCAGTGATCGAAATGGCCGTGGGTGAGCGCCACCTGCACCGGCAACGACGTCACGCGACGGACCGCTTCGGCCAACTCGGTGCCCTGCGTGTGGTCGCCCCGGGTGTCGATGACCAGGGCTTGTTCCTCGCCGACCACCAGGCCGACGGTGAGGTCGAGTTCGGCGTATCTGCGGATGAGGACACCGTCGCCGAGTTCCTGCCAACCGTGCAGCGTCATCGATCCTCCGAAGTCATCGCCCGCAACCGGGCCGGGTCGCCCATATGGAACAGATCGCCCATCGAGGGGCAAGTTGTTCACCGAGGGACAGACTGCCCGTCGAGGCGCATACCACTCCGGGCGGGGGAGCCTCCTGGCGCGGGTTTCGGGACGATCTTCCGAAAAGCTACCCCGAACCGTCCACCACCGGACCAGGGTTCCGCTGCCCGGCACACCGTTTGGCAGACTGCCGATGTGCGCGTCTACCTAGGTTCCGATCATGCAGGGTTCGAAGTCAAAAGCCACCTGGTCAAGTGGCTGACCGACAAGGGTTACGAGGTGACCGACGTCGGTCCCGCCGAATTCGACGCCCAGGACGACTACCCGCCGTTCTGCGTCGAAACGGCCCGCCGCGTGGTCGCCGATGAGGGCAGCCTCGGGCTGGTCCTCGGCGGCTCCGGCAACGGTGAGCAGATCGCGGCGAACAAGGTCCCCGGCGCCCGTGCCGCGCTGGCCTGGAACGTCGACACCGCGAAGCTGGCTCGTCAGCACAACAACGCGCTGCTGGCCGGCATCGGTGCTCGGATGCACCCGATCGAGGAGATCGAGAGCATCGTCGAGGCGTTCGTGACCACCGAGTTCGAGGGCGGCAGGCACCAGCGCCGGATCGAGATGCTCGCCGAGTACGAGACGACCGGCGAAGCCCCGGCCCTGCCCGGCGACTGAGCCCGGCCGGTCGATCATGAGCACGACACCCCCGGCCAACACGCTGCTCACGCCGCTGGCCGCGTTCGCGGGAACGTTGGCCGGGGTGCTCGTCCTCTTCTACGCCCAGGTCAGGATGGTGCCTGCGCTCGCGGGCGGCATCCAATCGATCTGTCGCCACCCGGACTGCGTCCTCGGGCTCGGCGTGTGGCTGATCGTCGGTGCGTTCGCCGCGCTGTGTGCCTCGGTGATCGTCTCGACGATCGTGGCGTTCCGGCATCGCCAACCCGCCGTCCGAGCGGCCCTGCGGCGGGGCATGTGGGTCAGCGGATGGTGCCTGCTGGCCTACGTGGTCGAATCCGCCGCCGTCTGGATGCTCGTCCTGGGCTCCTGAAGACGGGCGACGTGTCCGCCTGTGCACTCGCGGTCACCGCTGAAGGAGCGCGGTCACCGCCCGGGAGGAGCGCGGTCACCGCCGAGGGGAACGAGGTCATGCCCGAAGGTCACACGCTGCACCGGCTCGCCGAGCTGCATCACCGTCGCTACGCGGGGTGCGAGGTTCGCGTGGCCAGTCCACAGGGCAGGTTCGCGGGAAGCGCTTCCCTCCTGAACGGTTCGGTCCTGCAGCGAGCGGAGGCGCACGGCAAGCACCTGTTCCACGTCTACCGGCCGGATCAAGTGGTGCACGTGCACCTGGGGCTGTACGGGGCGTTCACGGAATTCCCGGTGCCCGAGGAAGAACCCCGCGGACAGGTGCGCATGCGCGTGGTCGGCGACACCCACGGCACGGACCTGCGCGGTCCGATCAAGTGCGAGCTGCTGACCGGCGCCGAGGTGACGGCGCTGCGCGAGAAGTTGGGGCCGGACCCACTGCGGGACGACGCCGAACCCGAGCGCGCGTGGCAGCGGATCTCCCGGTCGAAAACGAGCATCGCCGCGTTGCTGATGGACCAGAAGATCCTGGCCGGAGTGGGCAACGTGTACCGGGCCGAAGTCTTGTTCCGGCACGGCATCCCGCCGCACACACCCGGGCGTGGGCTCGGCCATGAGCGGTGGCGGTCGATCTGGGCCGATCTCGCCGAGTTGATGGCTCACGGAGTTCGGGTGGGCCGGATCGACACCGTGCGTCCGGAGCACGACCCCGTGGTCACCGGTCGGGCACCTCGCCAGGACAGACACGGCGGGGAGGTCTACGTCTACCGGCGTGCTGCGGCGCCCTGCCTAGTGTGCGGGACGGCGGTGGCGACGGCCGAACTCGCGGCGCGCAAGCTCTATTGGTGCCCCTCCTGCCAGGCCGGGTGACCTTTCACCCCGCGTCAGGCAATCAGAAGCCGAAGCCGTCGAAGCCACCCATGTCGAAGTCGTCAAAGCCCGTGTCACCGGCTCCGTCCGCGCCGGCGTCCTCCATACCGGCTTCGTCCATGCCGGCTTCGTCCATCCCGCCGGCGTCCGCACCGGCCTCCGGCGAAGCGGCCGCCGCGGGCACTCCGGCCATGCCGCTGAACAGCGCACCGGCCAGCAGGAACGATCCGACTCCCCACGTGCCCGCGACCAGCGCCGGGCGCCACCACGGTTCGCTGTACCAGCCCTGCGGTACGGGACGCCCGGCCACGCGGCCACCGGGGTAGTAGTGCGGGGTCCGCTCGGTCGGTTCCGGAGAGGCGGCCTGCTGCCTGCCCTCCACCTCGACCTCACGGAACTCGGTGACCTTGCCCGCATTGCGCTGCTCGGTCGACTCGGGCAGCTCGGGGCCCGGATCCAGATCCATGGCGGTCCTAGCGGCCCGAACGTAGTAGAGGCCTTCGAGAGCCGTCTGAGTGGTCAACCGACACTGCTCGACGGAAGTGGCCTGCTCCATCTGCGACCCGGCCGCGTTGTGCCGCTCCGAAGCATCGGCAAGGGCCTGCTTGGCGGCGTCGTTGGTGCCGACGAGGTTGAGCACCTGTCCGCTGAGCCGCTCGATCCAGCGTCGCGCTTCGGCCGCGGCATTGTCGAACTCGCGTTGGTGGTGGGCAGCGGCTTGCCTCCGAGACCACCACACCGCACCGATGATCACCAACGCGGCGATGACGATGACGAGGAGCGCGGTCTCCATGACAGCCTCCGATGCGCTACCGGACGTTCGTACCCCTACCGTTTTCGGATGATTCCGACGATACGCCCATCCGTTGCGGGCGCGAACGGCTCTCCCCGGGCTCGTGGGTGATGTTCCGCGGCCGCGCACGCAACGGACCACCCCGAGCCACATTTACGAGGAACTTCTTCGCCGGTGGCCGGTCGGATGCCGGATTCAGCCGCCGAACGGAACCCGCGCGACCGTCTCCCACTCGGAACACGAGTGATCCCGGTTCAGCCTGACCAACGACATCTCGGGCACCTTGACGGTGACCGGATCGACGATCGTGGCGCCGAGCGTGGCGACGGCGAACACGGCCGGTCCCTCGGTGGTGGAGTGGGCGAGGCTGACGTGCTGGTCCACGTCCTCGGGTTCGGCGGGAACCTCGGCACCGCCCAGCGCCTGCCCGATCGCTTCCCGCACGGAGGCGCGGAGTTCGAGCAATGTGGACTGCGGCTCGGCAGGCAGGGCCAACGATTCCGGCAGCACGATCGCCCGGTGGAAAGCCAGCGACGGCGCCGGAATCTCCGCCAATCGCTCGCGGGTGGTCGCCACGGTCCGCTCCACCTGTTCGTCGGAGAGCTCGTCGGCGAAACCGACCTCCTGCACGACGATGTGCATCCACTCCAACGGCATGAGATCGAAACCGGGGAGGTCCACCAATGCGTACTGGTACTGGTTCGCCAGTTGGCGAAGCCCGTTCTCCGCCCCCAACGTCAGTAGCCAGGCGTAGCTTCTGCGCCCGGAGTACCAGCCGGTTCGCCAGCGGGTGTGGTTGCGGACCTGGTCGGCGTGTGGAATGTCGGTCACCCTTCAAATGGTGCACCCGGAACGCGCTTTGTGGGGCGACCTTGACCTATCTCACGCGGGTGTCGCCCGGTTGTGATTCCGCCGTTCTCAGCCACTCGAAGCCGGTGTGGATTCGGGCTCTCGCGGATGGTCCAACGTGGCGGCCGCGTCCGAGTCCCGGACGAGCCAGGAGATCGCGAAGCCGAGCAGTCCGGCCAGCGCAGCCGGGATGAAAGCACCGTTGTACGCGTCCATCCGGACCCGGAGGACCTGGTCGGCGGCGGACGGATCCACACCGGACATCCCGGAGGTGGTGAGCACCACGAGCACGGTGGCCACGATAGCGGTGCCGAGCGCGGTCGCGACCTGCCTGCTGACGTTGAACATCGAACTGGCATGCCCCATCGAGGTGGGTGAAACCTGGGCGAACGCCGCTGTTTGCAGCGGTGTCATCAACAACCCCATCGCGGTCCCCTGCAACAGAAGCAGCCCGACGACCAAGGTGAGGGGAGTGCGCACGTCCAACAGCTGCATACCGGCCGCGACCGCGATTTGGGTCGCGAACCCGAGCAGCAGCAGGCGCCTCGGACCGACCCTGCCGTACACGCGGCTGATCACCTGTGTGACCAACAGCATCATCAGGGCCTGCGGTGTCAGGGTAAGTCCGGCCGTCATGGGGGAGATGCCCCGCAGGTTCTGCAGGTACAGCGGAATCAGGAACAGCATGCTGAACATCGCGGTGGTCGAACACATGAGCAGCGCGTTACCCGTGCCGAACATCCGATTGCCGAGCAGCCGTACGTTGAGCATCGGGGCCGTCGTGTTCAGCTCCCGCCAGATCAGCGCGAGTATCAGCACCACAGCGGCACCGAGGATGATCCAGACCGTGGGCGCACCCCAGCCGGACTGCGCGCCCCGGTCGAGGCCGTACAGCAGGCACGCCAGCCCACCGCCGGCGAACACGAACCCCGGGAAGTCGAACCTGCCTGGGCGGTCCTGCCGCTCCTCCCGCAGGAAGATCACGGTGAAGGCCAGTGCGATCGCGCCGACCGGCACGTTGATGAAGAAGATCCACCGCCAGCTCGCGTAGTCCACCAACGCCCCGCCCAGCACCGGACCGAGCATCGGTGCGACGGTGATCGGGATCGCGAGTACCGCCGAAGCCTTGGCCCGCTCGTTGGCGGGGAAGGCGCGGAAGAGCATCGCCTGACCGACCGGCACGAGCATGCCGCCCCCGACACCCTGCAGCACCCGGGCGGCGATCAGCATCCACATCTCGGTGGAAAGACCGCACAACACCGATGCGAGCGTGAAGATCACCACGGCCGACTGGAAGGTCCGTTTGCTGCCGAAGCGGTCGGCGAGCCAGCCGGAGGAGGGGATGAACACCGCGAGGCTGATCATGTATCCGGTCAACACCCACTGCAGGGTGCCCTCGCCGACCTGGAATTCCCGGCCGAGCGTCGCCAGCGCGACGTTCAGGATCGTGATGTCGAACAGCTGCATGACCAAGCCGAGCACGAACGTGATCCCGACCAGCCACTTGTATTCGAGCCGTCGCAACAGCCAACTCCAGGTTCGATGTGTCGTGCTTCGTGCCGCTCCGGTGAACCGGCCAATCCACGCCCGATCGTTGCTACCCGTCCGGAGTGCTGCCTTCCGTTCGGTACAGCGCGGCGACCTCGGTGGCGCGCAGGCCGGACCCGCGCAGGCCGGACCCGCGCAGGTCGGACCCGGCGCAGCCGGACCACGTCTCCGGCTGCCTCCCCAGCGCGCGGACCCCAGTGGACGGAACTCACCCGGCCGTGAGCATGCTTCATCTCACGAACAACGGCCAACTCATTTCCATTCCGAAACACCGCTGAGCGTCACCTCGGTGGCGCTCGTGGCCGTGGGGAAGGCGAGGGCGCACGTGACAGGCGCACATAGAAGGGCCCTGCCCGCGAATCGCGAGCAGGGCCCTTCTCGGAGCGGGCGACGGGAATCGAACCCGCGTAGCCAGTTTGGAAGACTGGGGCTCTACCATTGAGCTACGCCCGCATGCTTGTTCGAGTGCTTGTTCGAGCTCAGCACCGAACTTGATCCATCATGCCTGATGCCTCGGGGATGAGTCCAGCGGGGGGTATGTCGGATCACATCCGTCGGGTCGACCGCAGGGCAGAACCGGTGGATCAGGCCCGTCGGCTTGGCCCGGTGGATCAGGCCCGGTGGATCAAGCTTTGTGGAGTTGTTCGGGTCCGTTCTCGACCTTGCTGTTCCAAGCTTAACGGGTCGCGATAGGGTCTCCGCAACACACCCCGGCGTTGAGGGTGTGTTGCAGCTCGGACGGGGTGTAGCGCAGCTTGGTAGCGCACTCGCTTTGGGTGCGAGGGGCCGTGGGTTCAAATCCCGCCACCCCGACGCTGCGATCGGCCACCCGCGCACAGCGCGGGTGGCCGATTTTTTCGCGAATCTCCCCGCCGGTCCGAGCCCGCCGGTCCGAGCCCGCCGGTCCGAGCCCGCCGGTCCGATTCCCGCCGACCACGCCGGATCACTCTCGGTGATGCCGCCTGTTCGATTCGCACGGTTGGTAACGATTGGCCGGATCGGCTCGATGGTCCCGGCGTGCACGATGGCACTCGAACTCACGGGCGTGGACAGCGATCACCGATACCCGCCGCGGTGGTGGGCGTGGTGCTGGGTGCCGCCTCACTGGGACTGGTCGGCGTTTCGATCTTCGTGGAGGGGCCGCGGACGCAGCTGCCGCAGCCCTCCGGCGGGATCGTCACGGCAGTGACACCCACCGACATGGGAGGTGCCGGAGCCGCTATTCCGGAACCTTGACGACGTGGGTGACCACGAACGCGCTCTGGTCGGCGGGTTCCTTGCCGCAGCTGTTCGGCCTGGGCGGTTCGAGTCGCCGCTCCTGCACGGTGACGAGCCATCGGCGCCCGTCCTGATGCGCCAGGAGTACTCGATCACCGGCCTCGTTCTCGATCCGCAACGCATCGACCAGCGGTTCGCCGACGTGCTCACGCACCGCGAGCTCGGCGGACTGCCCACGGGGTGACCACGTGGACCGGCCGCGGCAATGCTCGATGCTGACCTTTCCCGAAGCCGCTGCCGAAAGCGCCGCGTCCGCGCTGGGAGCGGTCATCTGCCCGTAGGTGAATCCACTGGGCAGCAGCACCGTGGCCGGGGCGAATCGGTGGCCGCCGGTGTGCGTCGTCTCCCAGACCGACTCCCCGTGGCGGTCGCCCAGCTCGTCGAGGAGCAGGCGTCCCCGGATCGCGCAACACCGGTCGCGTCGCCCGTTCGTGCACACCAGGAGCAGCGGGTCGTGGACGGGGACGCCGAGGTCGTCGTGTTCGCCCTGCGCGATCCGGTCGAAATCGAGGGCGAGGAGCTCCGTCGCATCGGTGACCTCCCAGCCGCGCAACCAGCACCGCTCCGGATGGGTGTGGGCGAGGTAGACCCGCCGGGGTGCGGCCGTGCCGGTGTCCGGATGTTTGCCGGTGCGCCGGATCAGCTGGACCCGTACACCGCTGCGCGCCGCGCGGTCGGCGAGCGCCTGCCCGACCGCCGGATCGAGGTGGCTCCGCAGCAGCGCGTCGGAGCCCCACGGGCCGGGCTGCTCCAGGCACAGCCAGGTGCTCGCCACGGCCGCGGTGCCCGGTCGCGGCTCGGCCCACTCGCGGGCCAGCGCCGAGCAGGTGGCGAGGTCGGAGGTCGACCCGGTTGGTGTTGCGTGCACATCTCCACTGAAGCACGTTCGCGGAGGGGTGGCCGCTCGCAGGGCGCGATGCCTGCCGAAAAGGGCGTTGTGGGAACCCCCGACCAGGACCGCTCCGCGGGAAGCAATAGACTCGGTGGTCAGCCCGGCATTGACGGAGCAGGGCCGACCTGTTCCATGCCGTATGTGCCGGGGTTCGAAGCACGTTCGCACTAGGAGACCACGTGAAGAGCACCGTCGAGCACCTGAGCCCGACGCGCGTACGGATCAACGTCGAGGTGCCGTTCGACGAGCTCAAGCCGAACTTCGACCGCGCGTACCAGTCATTGGCCAAGCAGGTTCGGATCCCGGGCTTCCGGCCGGGCAAGGCGCCCTCGAAGGTACTGGAGAGCCGCATCGGTCGGGCCCCCGTGCTCGACGAGGTCGTCAACGAGGCGGTTCCGGCCAAGTACCTCGAAGCTGTCAACGGCACCGAGATGCGCACCCTCGGTCGGCCCGAGATCGAGGTCACCAAGATCGAGGACGGCGAAGAGATCGCGTTCACCGCAGAGGTCGACGTCCGCCCGGAAATCACCATTCCGGCTTTCGGTGAGCTGTCGGTTTCGGTCGACGACGTCGAGGTCACCGAAGACGAGGTTTCGGAGCAGCTCGACGAGCTGCGTGCCCGTTTCGGCACGCTCACCGGTGTTGACCGGCCGGCGCAGAACGGCGATTTCGTCAGCATCGACCTCTCGGCCACCGTCGACGGCAACGAGGTCGAGGAAGCGCAGACCAGCGGCCTGTCCTACGAGATCGGCTCGGGTCAGCTGATCGACGGCATCGACGACGCGCTGATCGGCGCGAGCGAGGGTGAGACCAAGACGTTCACCACCAAGCTCGTGGCCGGCGAGTACGCCGGTCAGGACGCTGAGGTGACGGTCAAGCTGAACTCCGTCAAGGAGCGCCAGCTGCCCGAGGCCGACGACGAGTTCGCCCAGATGGCCAGCGAGTTCGACACCGCCGAAGGACTCATCGAGGACCTGCGCGAGCGGCTGGGCCGGGTCAAGAAGATGCAGCAGGGCATGCAGGCCAGGGACAAGATCCTGGACGCACTGCTGGAGACCATCGACGTCCCGCTGCCCGAGAGCGTCGTCCAGTCCGAGGTCGAGACTCGCCAGCACGACGCGGTGCACCCGTTCGAGCACGACGAAGAGCGCTTCGCCGCATCGCTCGAGGAGCAGGGCAAGACCCGCGAGGAGTTCGACGCCGAGACTCGTGAGGAAGCCGAGAAGGCTGTCCGCACCCAGCTGGTGCTCGACACCATCGCGGACAACGAGGACGTCAACGTCTCGGACAACGAGCTGACCGAACGGATCATCTACCAGGCGCAGCGGTTCGGCGTGAGCCCCGACCAGTATGTCCAGCAGGCCCAGGAGTCCGGCCAGCTCGGCGCGATCTACGCCGACGTCCGGCGCAGCAAGGCCCTGTTCTCGGTGGTTCGGCAGGCCACGGTCAGCGACGAGGCGGGCAACACGCTCGACCTCGACGAGCTGTTCGGCCAGCAGGACGACTCCGAGGAGACCCCTGATCAGGTCGAGGGCAGCGTCGAGGAGCAGTCCACCGCGAAGGCGGACTGACCCTTCCGACGACGGGTGACCTCGTGGGCCGCGCTCGTTTTCGAGCGGCGCGAGCTCTCCGGACGTCCGGTGGAGGAGCCGCGGGCTTCTCGGACTCGTTCGGGCGAAGGGACCCGAGCCCGACTGGCGGGTTCGAAAAACATGCTCTAAGCGAAAGTGGGCGGTACCGGGAAGCTGGTACCGCCCACGTTCGTTAGGGTCGGTTGTAGCGGATCACCCGTAAGGGAAAGCACGACGTGCCACGAAGTCCCGGCTGGACAGGCCGATGGCCGGGTCCATTGTGGAAGATCGTGGAAGAGGCCCACTGTGGGAGAAGGCAGGGAGACGTGACGCAACACCTGACTCACCCGGCGTCCGACGCGCAGTCGCCGCAAATGCGGTCGACGAACGGACTCTCGCTCAACGACTCGGTGTACGAGCGGTTGCTGCGGGAGCGCATCATCCTTCTCGGCTCCCAGGTCGAGGACACGATCGCCAACCAGATCTGCTCCCAGCTGATCCTGTTGGCGGCCGAGGACCCGGAGCGGGACATCTCGCTCTACATCAACTCGCCCGGCGGTTCGGTCACCGCCGGCATGGCGATCTACGACACCATGCAGCTGATCAAGCCCGACGTGGCGACGGTTGCCATGGGCTTCGCGGCTTCGATGGGTCAGTTCCTGCTCTCGGCAGGTGCCAAGGGCAAGCGTTTCGCGCTGCCGCACGCGCGGGTCATGATGCACCAGCCGTCGGCCGGACTGGGCGGTACGGCATCGGACATCAAGATCCAGTCGGAGGTCTTCTCCAAGCACAAGCGGGAGATGGCCGAGCTGATCGCGGCGCAGACCGGTCAGACCGTCGAGAAGATCATCGCCGACTCGGACCGCGACCGCTGGTTCACGGCCGATGAGGCGCGCGAGTACGGATTCGTGGACCACCTCGCCAACCGAGCCAACCTGCCGAGCAGCTGAAAGCGCGACGGACCTAGTCACGAGGAGTCACTCACGTGAGCTCATTCCAGCCTATGCAGTCCCGGTACATGCTGCCCTCGTTCGTCGAGCGCACCGCGTACGGGGTCAAGGAGTCCAACCCGTACAACAAGCTGTTCGAGGAACGGATCGTCTTCCTCGGCGTCCAGGTCGACGACGTGTCGGCCAACGACGTGATGGCGCAGCTGTTGTTCCTCGAGTCCGATGATCCGGACCGCGAGATTCAGATTTACATCAACTCTCCCGGTGGTTCGTTCACCGCGTTGATGGCCATCTACGACACGATCCAGTACGTGCGCCCGGACGTGCGCACGGTCTGCCTGGGTCAGGCCGCTTCGGCTGCGGCCGTACTGCTGGCGGCGGGCACCAAGGGCAAGCGCCTGGCGCTGCCGAACTCGCGGGTGCTGATCCACCAGCCGGCGACCGAGGGCATTTACGGCCAGGTTTCCGACCTGGAGATCCAGGCCAACGAGGTGCAGCGGATGCGGGAGCTGCTGGAGACCACGCTGGCCACGCACACGAACCGGCCGCAGGAACAGATCCGCGAGGACATCGAGCGCGACAAGATCCTGACTGCCGATCAGGCCCTGGAATACGGCATCATCGACGAGGTCATGCCGTACCGGAAGCTTTCGCAGCAGTCTTCCTGAAGCCAGGGGCGTGGTTTTCTGCGCGGACGGCCGTCGGCTGCCGGCGGGTGGAGATCTATTCACCGGCCGGCAGCGCCGGCTGCTACCGCGCTCGATCCGGTCGTCCGGAGGGCCACCGCGTGGCCGGAAGTGGCGTTGCCCACTGCGACACGCCCGGGTGCGGCGGGACTTCCGCCGTTCTCGGAGGGTGGCGGACACTGTGAGTCTCCCCGAAGACGGGGAATGACAGGTACCGTCGAAGAGGCACATACGGTTCAGGCGCGTTTCTCAATGGCGTGCCGGAGGGGACGGGGTCAGCGGTCATGGCACGTATCGGTGACGGCGGCGACCTGCTGAAGTGTTCCTTCTGCGGGAAGAGCCAGAAGCAGGTCAAAAAACTCATCGCCGGCCCCGGCGTGTACATCTGCGATGAGTGCATCGATCTCTGCAACGAGATCATCGAGGAGGAGCTCGCCGAAGCGGGAGAGGTCAAGCTCGACGAGCTGCCCAAGCCCGCGGAGATCCACGAGTTCCTGGACCAGTACGTGATCGGTCAGGGCTCGGCAAAGCGGAACCTCTCGGTCGCGGTGTACAACCATTACAAGCGCATCCAGGCTGGTGAGCGCACTACCACGCGGGACAGCCGCGAGGAGAACGTCGAGCTGGCGAAGTCCAACATCCTCATGCTGGGCCCGACCGGCTGCGGCAAGACCTACCTCGCGCAGACGCTCGCGAAGATGCTCAACGTGCCGTTCGCGATCGCCGACGCCACCGCGCTGACCGAGGCCGGGTACGTCGGTGAGGACGTCGAGAACATCCTGCTCAAGCTCATCCAGGCCGCTGACTACGACGTGAAGCGCGCCGAGACGGGCATCATCTACATCGACGAGGTCGACAAAATCGCTCGGAAGAGTGAAAATCCGTCGATCACCAGGGATGTCTCGGGTGAGGGCGTGCAGCAGGCACTGCTGAAGATCTTGGAGGGCACCACGGCGAGCGTGCCTCCGCAAGGCGGCCGCAAGCATCCGCACCAGGAATTCATCCAGATCGACACGACGAACGTCCTGTTCGTCGTCGCGGGTGCCTTCGCAGGCCTGGAGAACATCGTCGAGGAACGCGTCGGCAAGCACAGCGTCGGCTTCGGAGCCGATCTGCGCTCGAAGAGCGACGCGGACTCGGCCGAGCACTTCAGCGACGTCATGCCCGAGGACCTGATCAAGTACGGCCTCATTCCGGAGTTCATCGGTCGTCTTCCCACGGTCGCCAGCGTCACGAACCTGGACAAGCCTTCGCTGGTGCAGATCCTCACCGAACCTCGCAACGCGCTGATCAAGCAGTACAAGCGCCTGTTCGAGATGGACAACGTCGAGCTGGAGTTCACCCAGGCGGCGCTGGAGGCCATCGCCGACCAGGCGATCCTGCGCGGTACGGGTGCTCGTGGACTGCGAGCGATCCTGGAAGAGGTCCTGCTTCCGGTGATGTACGACATCCCCGGTCGTTCGGATGTGGCGAAGGTGGTCATCACCGAGCAGACGGTCCGGGAGAATGTGAACCCGACGATCGTCGCGCGGCAGGCGAATCGACGGGAACGCCGCGACAAGTCGGCTTGATCCGGATGTCCCGGCCCCGCCCGGCCGAACGGAGCCTGACCATGCGCCTCGACCGCGGATAGATGATCATAAGTTCAGTTGATCCATCGAGTCCGGGAGCGTCGTGGTGAGTGGCATTCATGTCTTGCTGGTGCAAGGCGTAACGGCAGGGGCGGGGCCCTGGCACTGGCAACACTGGCTCACGTCCCAGCTCCCGGGCGACGGCGTCGAGGTGAGGATGCCGTCTATGGCCGAAACGCAACGGCGGTCACCGGAGGGTCCGCTCGACCGGCTGAGACACTGGATCGAGGCGGCTCCGTCCACGGCCGAACTCGTGGTCGCGACTCATTCCACCGGTGCGGCGCTGTGGCTGCACCACGCGGCGACGATCGCGGACGATGCACGCCGCGCCGATCGGGTCCTGCTGGTGGCACCGCCGGACCCGCGAGGGCCCGATGCGGCGATCGGCGGACCGACCCCGTACCCGCTGGATCCGATGTCGCTGCGTCGAGCGGGCGCGGTGACCAGGATGGTCGCGGGCACCGGTGATCCCGAGCTGCCGATGCACGCGGCGCACGCGCTCGCCGACGAGCTGCAGATCGAACTCGACGTCATCCTCGACGGCGCGCATCTCGACACCGCAGCCGGGTACGGCCCATGGCCCGCCGTGTCGCGGTGGGCCATGTACGGCTCCGTTCCGCTGTCGGACCGGTTCGACGGCGAGCCTTACACGGCCGGGTACTCGGTGGAGAAGCTGCGCCTGGTGTGAACGGCTACCTGGTCTCTGCGGGGCTGTCGGGCACCTTGTCGCCGACGAACCGGATCATCTCGGGCAGCGCCTTGCGGTAGTAGCGGCTGTTGTGCCCACCGGGCGTCGTGGAAGCGACCTCGGGATTGGCGAGGTCGATGAAGCGACGCGCCCCCTTGATGAACCGGTCGGACGTGCCGCACCAGACGCCGAGCGGGACGTCGCCTAGCGCCCCCACGTGCCGCAGCGGATCCAGTTCGGCCCAGTCCGCTTCGTTCGCGAAGGCCCCGCGCTTGCGCATGGTCGACCAGTCGGTCACCAGCGCGGGGGAGACCACGGCCGTGGACCGCAGCGGAATTCGGTGCTCGTTCCGGCGGCGGGTGTAGACGAGCGCGCCGAAGCCGCCCATCGAAATCCCGCACACGCCGAACGGCTGGCCGTCCTCCCCGCCGAGTCCGCGTTCGCCCAGCCAGCGCGGGACCTCGTCGATCAGCATCCACATGGGGTCATCGCCCTCGACCCGGTGCCAGTAGCTGTTGCTGCCACCGTCGACGGCCAGCAAAGCGAACGGCGGGACCGCGCCGCGCGCGACGGCGGCGGACAACCAGGCGGGCAGGCCCGCGGCGGAGTTCCGCGCGTCCCCGTACCTGCCGTGCAGCACCAGGCACACCGGAAGGCCCTCGCGCGGAATGCCCTCCGGGTAGATGGTGAGGAGGTCGACCTCCCGGTTGCGGGCTTGCGAGTGGACCCGCTCGATCGAAACGTTCGGCAGGTTGCCGAACGGAACGGGGTCGGCGTCCTGGGTGGTGCTGGTCGCGTCACCGGTCAATCCGAGACTCGCGGCGGCGAGACCCGTGAAACCGAACGTGAGTGCCGTGCGCCGGCTCACCGGGTAACCTGCGCGCTCCACGGCACCTCCGAGACGACGGATTCTGGCGAGACTCCATGGTCGCAAGCCGGTCGTCCGTGTTCGGATGTGGGTCAGGTCGGGTCCGTTTTGTGCTTGTCCCCGACTCGGCCACTTGCTAGTGGCCCGAAGTGTCAGTCGCGGGGATCGCGATCCGGTCGGACCTGGTGTAGACGTTCATCGAACGTCCCCGGAGGAATCCGACCAGGGTGATGCCCTGTTCCTCGGCCAGTTCGACCGCCAGCGAGGAAGGTGCGGATACCGCGCTGAGCAGCGGAACTCCGGCCATCGCGGCTTTCTGGACCAGCTCGAACGACGCGCGCCCCGAAACCATCAGCGTGCAGCCGGACAGCGGAACGCGGTTTTCCAGCAGTGCCCACCCGAGCGCCTTGTCCACGGCGTTGTGTCGCCCGACGTCCTCGCGGGCCACGAGCAATCGGCCACCGGAATCGAAGAGGCCGGCGGCATGCAATCCACCCGTCCGGTCGAACACCCGTTGTGCTTCGCGGAGCCGTTCGGGGAGTTCGGTGAGCGTGTCCACCTCGATGGTCAGCGGATCTGCGGTGGGGGAGTGCTTGCTGCTCAGGCGCACCGAGTCGAGGGCGGCCTTCCCGCAGACACCGCAGGACGAGGTGGTGTAGAAATTGCGTTCCACCGTGGCATCCGGCGGTGCGACACCGGAGGCCAGCCGGACGTCGAGAACGTTGTAGGTATTGCGCCCGTCCGGCCCCGGGCTGTCGCAGAACCGCGCGGTGCCCACGTCGTCCTTCCCGGCGATGACGCTCTCGGTGAGCAGGAAGCCGTGCGCGAGTTCGATGTCGTTGCCCGGCGTGCGCATGGTTACCGAAAGCGGGCGGCCGTTCGTCCGGATCTCCAGCGGCTCCTCGGCGGCCAGCGTGTCCGGCCGGGTGCGGACTTTTCCGTCCGCGACGTGCAGCACCGGCCGTCGAGCGGTGACCCGTCCCATCGCACCTCCTCGTCAGGACCCTCTCCTCATGAGGGACTTTCGCCAGTATGCTCCCCGATCGTTCGAGTTCGATCGGATCAACCGGCCGGAGGCCCCCATGGCGGCAGGTTTCCTCGCTCCTTCGCGCATCGTCGCACCGATGGATTGGAATCGTTGGCTGGTACCTCCTGCCGCGCTCGCGGTGCACCTGTCGATCGGGCAGGTCTACGCCTGGAGCGTGTTCAAACCACCGCTGGAGTCCGAGCTGGGTTTGTCCGGTACGGCCAGTGCACTGCCGTTCCAGCTCGGCATCGTGATGCTCGGGCTGTCCGCGGCGTTCGGGGGAACGCTCGTGGAGCGAAATGGCCCCCGCTGGGCGATGGCGGTCTCGACCGTGTGCTTCTCGGCTGGTTTTCTGCTTTCCGCCGCAGGGGTCGCGTGGGGGCAGTACTGGATGGTGGTGCTGGGGTACGGCGTTGTCGGCGGCGTCGGATTGGGCATCGGCTATATATCCCCGGTATCGACTCTGATGAAGTGGTTCCCGGACCGTCCGGGCATGGCCACCGGAATCGCCATCATGGGCTTCGGCGGTGGTGCGCTGATCGCGTCACCGTGGTCGGCGCAGATGCTCGATTCCTTCGGAGCCGACAAATCCGGTATCGCCTCGACGTTCCTGGTGCACGGGCTGGTCTATGCCGTGTTCATGTCGCTGGGTGTGGTGTTGGTGCGCGTTCCCGCGGAGGGGTGGAAACCTCGGGGTTGGGAACCCGCCGCTCCGTCGTCCGGTCAGATGATCTCCACCGCCGACGTCTCGGCGCGCAACGCGTTGCGCACCCCGCAGTTCTGGCTGCTGTGGCTGGTTCTGTGCTGCAATGTCACGGCCGGGATCGGAATCCTGGAGAAGGCCGCACCGATGATCGTGGACTTCTTCGCGTCGAGTTCCACCCCGATCGCCGCGGGTTCCGCCGCGGGCTTCGTCGCGCTGCTGTCGCTGACGAACATGGCGGGCCGCTTCATCTGGTCGTCCACATCGGACATAGTCGGGCGCAAGAACATTTATCGGCTCTACCTGGGCGGCGGTGCGCTGCTGTACCTGGTGATCCTGTTGTTCGGGGGTTCGGGGCTACCGGTTTTCGTCGCGGCCGCGATGCTGATCCTCTCGTTCTACGGTGGCGGTTTCGCCACCATTCCGGCATACCTGAAAGACCTCTTCGGTACGTACCAGGTGGGTGCGATCCACGGACGCCTGCTCACCGCGTGGTCGGCCGCCGGGGTGTTCGGCCCGTTGATCGTCAACGCGGTCGCGGATTCGCAGGAGGCGGCCGGTGCTTCCGGGCCGGGCCTGTACGCGATGTCGCTGTCCATCATGATCGGGCTTCTGGTCGTCGGTTTCGTGGCGAACGAGTTGGTCCGGCCGGTGAACTCGAAGTACCACGAGCCCGAGCAGGGGCCGGTGTTGGCGGGAGGTGAGCGTTGATGAACCGCACGGTATTGATGTTCGCGGTGTGGGCGTGGGTCGTGCTGCCCTTCGCCTATGGTGTGTTCGAACTGGTTCGCAAGGCCACTCTGCTGTTCACGGGCTGAGGTGGGGCTCCTCCAACTCCCCCTGGTTGGAGGAGCCGGCCTCAGGGTTTCGTGAGGACTTCCAGGTTGTGGCCGTCGGGGTCGTCGAAGTAGAACCCGCGTCCGCCGTTGAGGTCGTTGATCTCGCCGGGCCGCTGGTGGTAAGGATCTGCCCAGTAGGTCATGCCCCGTTGACGGACGCGGGCCAGGACCTCGTCGAACTCCGGCTCGCTGATTTCGAAGGCGTAGTGCTGGGGGACGATCCGGTCGGTGTCCAGGTAGTCGAGGGTGACGTTGTTGGCTACCTGTACCGCCAGGAAGGGGCTGGCGTCTTCGGCCTCGGGCAGTCCCAGCACTTCGGTGAGGAACTTGGCACCGGCCTGCTTGTCCCGGCTGTGGACGACGGTGTGGTTGAGCTGCACGGACATGGTCTCGCCTCCTCGTCGAATACTGGAGCGAACGCTTCACGGTCGACCGTAGAAGTTCGAGCATGCTCGAAGTCAAGGGTGGTTATCCCGCCCGGCCGTTGGCACGACGGGCTGCTGATGGACCTGCTGGCCGGTGAACCCATCGCGCCACCGGCCGGGCGGCGCTGAATCGCGCACCGGGCCACGGCATCGACGGTGAGCAAGACCGAATCCGGCTGACCGCGGTGCAGGATGGCCGACTGACCGGTCGGTCCGATCGAATCCGTTGACGATGCGGAACGACAGGATGCGCGCCGGTTCGCGGCGGCGGAAAGCCCCGCGTGCTGGAGCGGGCGGATATCGTCTGGTGACCGTCGGAACACCAGTGAGGACAGCGATGACCACCACCAGCACCATCCCGGTCCGGCAGGACCTCCGGTTCGTCGAGGCAGTCGATCCGATCCACGAGCCGATTACCAAGTTCGGCGGCCAGCCGGTCTGGATCGACGAGCCGGCGTGGCCGCTTTCGGCCGAACTCGGCAGGCCGATGCGCTTCCTCGGGCAGATCCGCATGCCGGGTAAGGAGATCCGCCTGGCCTACCTCTTCATCACCGAGGACTTCGACGAGGACGGCGGTGTGGACACCTTCGAATCGCGAGGAGGTGAGAACGCCTTCTTCACACAGCCAGGTGCGCCCGCCGACTGTTACCAGGTGGCCGGGATCCGCAAGGGGCCCACGTTCGGGCCGGATCACACCGTCGAACTGTCACCGCACCCCGAAACGTCGGGCGAGGACGACGTGGATGACTTCGCCAGCCGACTCTGGGGCGCCCCGCGCTGGCTGCAGGCCGAGGAGGTCCCCGACGAGCCGGGAACCTGGCAGTTCGTGCTGCAGCTCGACAGCACCGACGACGACCTGCCCTTCGACGTGAACTTCGGCGACGCGGGGATCGGCTACGCCTTCATCGACGAGAAGACCGGTCAGGGGCGTTTCCTCTGGCAATGCGAGTGACGCGCGCCGCGTCGTGAGGAGACCGCCCCTCAGCTCTGCGCTCGCTCCATGCGGATGACGATGGCCTTGGAGACCGGGGTGTTGGATTTGTCGGCTACCGAGTTCAGCGGCACCAACGGGTTGGCCTCCGGATAGTAGGCGGCCGCGCAGCCCTTGGCGGTCGGGTAGGAGACCACGCGGAACCGCTCGGCCCGCCGTTCCTCCACGACGCTGTCGTCGTCCCGCCACTCCGAGATCAGATCGACCAGGTCACCGTCGATCAACCCGTGGGAGGCGATGTCGACCGGATTGATCAGCACCACGCGGCGGCCGTTCTCCACCCCTCGATAGCGGTCCGAGAGCCCGTAGATCGTGGTGTTGTACTGGTCGTGGCTGCGCAGGGTCTGCAGCAGCAGTCGCCCCTCCGGCACGTGGATGGGTTCGGGCACGTTGACGGTGAAGTTCGCCTTGCCGGTGGTGGTGGTGAAGGTGCGGCTGTCACGCGGGCCGTTCGGCAGCACGAACCCGTCCGGTCGCCGGACGAGGCTGTTGTAGTCGCCGCAGCCGGGCACGACCCGACCGATGTGCTCCCGCACCTTGTCGTAGTCCCGCTCGAACTCCTCCCACCGGACGGGGTGCTCCGGGCCGAGCAGCTCCCTGGCCAGGCGGGAGGTGATGGCGACCTCCGAGAGCAGGCACGACGACGCGGGCTTGAGCCGTCCCCGCGAGGCGTGCACGACCGACATCGAATCCTCGACGGTGACGAACTGCGGCCCCGACTCCTGCACGTCGCGTTCGGTGCGGCCGAGGGTGGGCAGGATGAGCGCGGTGCGTCCGGTGGTGGTGTGCGAGCGGTTCAACTTCGTCGACACCTGAACCGTCAGGTCGCAGCCGCGAAGGGCCTGCTCGGTGGCTTCGGTGTCCGGAGTGGCGGCGACGAAGTTGCCGCCCATCGCGAGGAGAGCCTTCACCTGCCCGGACTTCATGGCGCGGAGCGTGTCCACGGTGTCCAGCCCCTCCGCGCGCGGTACCGGGATGGCGAACTCGTTCTCGAGCGCGGCGAGGAAG
The DNA here is from genome assembly GCF_054779195.1 of Parasphingorhabdus pacifica. NCBI lineage: Bacteria > Pseudomonadati > Pseudomonadota > Alphaproteobacteria > Sphingomonadales > Sphingorhabdaceae > Parasphingorhabdus > Parasphingorhabdus pacifica. The sequence goes on along the minus strand of NZ_BAAGYS010000014.1, from coordinate 267,631 downwards.
CTTTCCGGCATCTTCTCCCAGATGCCCATGGTGCGGTCGCCTTGCACGTTGGAGTGGCCGCGCACCGGGCACACCCCCGCGCCCGGCTTGCCGATCATGCCGCGAAGCAGCAGCACGTTGACGACCTCGCGGATCGTGGCGACCGCCTGCTTGTGCTGGGTCAACCCCATGGCCCAGCAGGCGACCGTGCGTTCCGAGGAGATCAGCATCTCGGCGATCCGGCGGATCTGGTCGCGCTCCAGCCCGGTCGCCTCCTCCACCTCGGTCCACTCGATCCTGCTCGCCTGCTGCGCGAACTCCTCGAACCCGTAGGTGAAGGCGTCCACGAACTCCCGGTCGAGCACCGTTCCGGGATTCTCCCGCTCGGCCTCGAGCAGCAGCGCTGCCAGCGCCTTGAACAACGCGAGGTCGCCGCCGATGCGGATCTGCGCGAACTCGTCGGCCAGCGGTGTTCCCTCGCCGACCAGGCCCCGCACGTTCTGCGGGTTGCTGAACCGCATCAGACCTGTCTCGGGCAGCGGATTGATCGCGATGATCCGGCCGCCGCGCTGCTTGACCTTCTCCAGCGACGACAGCATCCGCGGGTGGTTGGTGCCGGGGTTCTGCCCGACGACGAGCACCAGGTCGGCGGCTTCCACATCGGACAGCGAGACCGAGCCCTTGCCGACACCGATGGTTTCGCTCAGCGCCGAGCCGGACGACTCGTGGCACATGTTGGAGCAGTCCGGGAGGTTGTTGGTGCCGAAGGATCGCACCAGCAGCTGGTAGAGGAACGCGGCCTCGTTGCTCGTGCGCCCCGAGGTGTAGAAGGCGGCGGCGTCGGGGCCGGGTAGCTCCCGCAGCTTCGCGGCGATCTCGCGGAAGGCCTCGTCCCACTCGATCGGCCTGTAGTGGGTGTCGCCGTCGCGGAGGATCATCGGATGGGTGAGCCTGCCCTGCTGGCCCAGCCAGTAGTCGGTCTTCGTGGCGAGGTCGGCCACCGAGTGCTCGGCGAAGAAGTCGGGCCCGACCAGCCGGGTGGTGGCTTCTTCCGCGACGGCCTTCGCGCCGTTCTCGCAGAACTCGGCGGCCTTGCGCTTGTCGCCCTCGGCCTCTCGCGGGTCGGGCCACGCGCAGCCCGGGCAGTCGAAGCCGGAACGCTGATTGAGCAGCGGCAGCGTCTTCGCGGTTCGGAGCGCGCCCATCTGCTCGTAGCTGCGTTGCAGCGAAACCGCCACGCCTTTCAACCCGGCCGCGGACGTGCCGCGTTCACCGATCTCGATGGCGGTTTCGTCGATGTCCTGCTTCGGAGCTTCACGCGACATACGTCGAATGATGCGCCCGATCGACTCCCGAACAATAGCCCGGGCCCCGAAGAATCATCTCGATGCGCACGGGTGGACGGCGTGTGTAGTCGCCCGATCACGGTACGTGCCGGTCCGTGTGGTCGGGCGTCCTGAAAAGGCTTCCCGGGCATGTCGCGGTCTGGTCACAGCGCATGCGTACGCCGGTCGACACTCTGGAAGTGCGAGATCTGGGATACCGGTGAGGGTCGCTGGGCAAGGGTGCGCGGCTGAACCTGCACTGGGCCACGATGCAGCTGCCGCCCAGCTTGATCCACTACGTGATCGCGCACGAGCTCGCTCACTTGGAAGACCCGAATCACCCGCCCGCGTTCTGGGTCGCGGTCGCCCGAGCGGTTCCCGACTACGAGGCGCGCAAGCTGCGCCTAGCGCGAGTGGGCGCGCACCTGTGGTCGGAATGACGCCACGCGTTTGACGCGGCCGGGCAGGTCGCCATTCGGCGTCCGAACTCACGTATCCCGAAAAGCACCCATTTGTCTGACCGAAGTGTAGTACTATGAGGCACATGAGTGAAGTACCGGTTCGACTCCTCAACCAAGAGACCGCGAGCGTCCTCGCTCGAGTCAAGCGCGGCGAAGAGATCGACGTGACAGAGCGCGGAACGGTGGTAGCCCGCCTGGTGCCTGCTGGATCGAATCCGCTCTCCGAGATCGCAGCAAGTGGCAAGCTGCGGCTGCCCGTTCTCGACGTGCCGATGCCTCGGCCGAAGGGGCCGATCCGCGTGGATCACGAGAGTGGCGAACTCGTCAGCGAGATGCGAGACGAGGAGCGTTACTGATGATCTACCTGGACACCGCCGCACTGATCAAACTGGTGCGTCGCGAGGCGGCCACGGATGCGCTGGTCTCCTGGCTCGACGAGCGCGCCGGACAGCCACTGGTCGCATCCACACTGGTGGAAGTCGAGGTTCCGAGAGCCCTCCAGCGCAGCGAACCGGAACTGCTCGGGTCGGTCCCGGCGGTGCTGCGGCGACTCGCCGTCTACGAGATGGACGACCTCGTGCGTTCCACAGCTGCCGAGTATCAGGATCCGTACCTGCGTTCGCTCGATGCGATTCACCTGGCGACAGCCTCAGCCGTCTTCGGTCCCCGACTCGAGTCGTTCGTGACCTACGACAAGCGGCTTCTGGCGGCGGCGGAATCGTTCGGGCTCCCGACGGCGCACCCGGGAGCGTGAACTCCGGTCCAGCGCGCATCGGCCTGAACTCCCCGCGAACCGCGTCGGAGGCGGCTCGTAGAATCCGACGCGTGACACAGACCCACGCCTCCCAGCCCCGTGAACTCCCGTCGACCTGGAACCCGGCCGACGTAGAGGCCGAGCTGTACGAGCGCTGGGTAGCAGCCGAGTACTTCACGGCCGACCCGCACAGCGACAAGCCGCCGTTCTCGATGGTCATCCCGCCGCCGAACGTGACCGGCAGCCTGCACATCGGGCACGCCTTCGAGCACACCCTGATGGACGTCCTCACCCGGCGTCGCCGGATGCAGGGCTACGAGGCCCTGTGGCTGCCCGGCATGGACCACGCGAGCATCGCGGTACAGGCCCAGGTGGAGAAGCAGCTCCGCGAAGAGGGCATCGACCACCGGGAACTCGGTCGCGAGGGTTTCCTGGAGCGGACCTGGGAGTGGAAGCGCGAGCACGGCGGCGCGATCCTGTCCCAGATGTGCAGGCTCGGCGACAGCGTCGACTGGACCCGCGAGCGGTTCACCATGGACGACGGGCTGTCCCGCGCGGTGCAGACGATCTTCAAGAAGCTCTTCGACGACGGCCTCATCTACCAGGCGGAGCAGCTGGTCAACTGGTCGCCGCAGATGCGCTCGGCGATCTCCGACATCGAGGTCGAGCACAAGGAGGTCGAGGGCGAACTCGTCTCCATGCGCTACGGCGACGGGGACGCCGAGATCGTCGTGGCCACCACGCGGGTCGAGACGATGCTCGGTGACACCGCCATCGCGGTGCACCCGGACGACGACCGCTACCGGAACCTGGTCGGCACCGAGATCGAACTCCCGCTCACCGGCCGCAAGATCCCGATCGTCGCGGATTCCCACGTGGACCCGGAGTTCGGCAGCGGCGCGGTCAAGGTCACCCCGGCCCACGACCCGAACGACTTCGAGATCGGCAAGCGGCACGAGCTGCCGATGCCGACGATCATGGACGAGCAGGCACGCATCGCCCACACCGGTACCGAGTTCGACGGCATGGACCGCTTCGAGGCGCGGGAAGCCGTCCGCGAGGCGCTGCGCGCGCAGGACCGCATCGTCGCCGAGAAACGCCCCTACGTGCACAGCGTGGGGCACAGCTCGCGCTCCAAGGAGCCGATCGAGCCGCGCCTGTCGCTGCAGTGGTTCGTCAAGGTGGGCCCGCTGGCCAAGGAAGCCGGCGACGCCGTTCGGGACGGCCGCGTCGCGGTTCACCCGCCGGAGATGTCCAAGCGCTACTTCGACTGGATCGACAACCTGCACGACTGGGCGATCTCGCGGCAGCTGTGGTGGGGTCACCGCATCCCGATCTGGTATGGCCCCAACGGCGAGATCGTGTGCCTGGGACCGGACGAGGAACCGCCGACCGGCGAGGGTTGGCGCCAGGACGAGGACGTACTCGACACCTGGTTCTCCTCCGGGTTGTGGCCGTTCTCCACGATGGGCTGGCCGGACGAGACCGCCGATCTGAGCAAGTTCTACCCGACCAGCGTCCTGGTTACCGGCTACGACATCCTGTTCTTCTGGGTCGCCCGGATGATGATGTTCGGCCTGTACGCGATGGACGGCGTCGAGCCGTTCAAGGTGATCGCGCTGCACGGCATGGTGCGGGACGCACACGGCAAGAAGATGTCCAAGTCCGCGGGCAACACCGTCGACCCGCTGGAGTGGATGGACAACTACGGCACCGACGCGTTGCGGTTCACGCTCGCACGCGGGGCCAACCCCGGCGCCGACTCGCCGATCAGCGAGGAATGGGTCGCCGGTTCGCGCAGCTTCTGCACCAAGCTGTTCAACGCCACCAAGTTCGCGATGATGAACGGTGCGCGGGTGCCGGAGGAGCTTGCCGACCGGTCGGAACTCACCGACGCCGATCGCTGGATCCTCGGCCGCACCGACCAGCTGGTGTCCGAAGTGGACGAGCTGATGGAGGACTTCCAGTTCGCCAAGGCCACCGAAGCGCTCTACCACTTCACCTGGGACGAGTTCTGCGACTGGTACGTGGAGCTTTCCAAGGTCCGGTTGGACGCCGGGGGAGAGGCCGCCGAGCGCACCCGCGAGGTGCTCGGCCACGTCCTCGACGTGCTGCTGCGACTGCTGCACCCCACCATCCCGTTCGTCACCGAGCTGCTGTGGACGACGCTGACCGGCAGGGAATCCGTGGTGATCGCGGACTGGCCGTCTTCGGTCGGCGCCACGCCAGACGAGGATGCCGCACAGCGGGTCGCCGCCACCCAGAAGCTGATCACCGAGGTGCGGCGCTTCCGCTCCGATCAGGGACTCAAGCCGGGGCAGAAGGTCGCGGCCAAGCTCACCGGCGTCGACGAACTCGGGTTGGGCGAGCACGTTCCCGCCGTTCGCGCGTTGGCCAAGACCACCGAGCCGGGGAACGACTTCACCTCGTCGGCGTCCATCGAGGTCGGTCTGCCGTCGGGGGCCGTGACGGTCGAGCTCGACCTTTCGGGCGCGATCGACGTCGCAGCCGAGCGCAACCGGCTCACCAAGGACCTCGCCGCCGCGGAGAAGGAGCTCTCGAGCACCGGGAAGAAGCTCGACAATCCCTCGTTCACCGACAAGGCCCCGGCAGAGGTAGTGGACAAGATCAAGGTGCGCCGCGAGACGGCGAAGGCCGACATCGAACGCATCACCGCTCGTCTGGAAGCCCTGCCGCAGGGCTGACCTTCCGGCCCGGGTGTGTCGATTTCGAGGAACCGGCACACCCGGAGCCACCGTTCAGAGCACCTGGAGTCCCATTGCCCGGGCCAGCACCGCGGCCTGGTCGGTGGTGATGACCGCTCCGGACAGCTCCGCGCGGGAAGGATCCAGCGCGCTGAGGTCGCTTCCGCGCAGATCGCTGCGGGAGAAGCCGCACCGGTCGAGTTGAGCACCACTGAGGTCGGTTTCGGCGAAGGTGGTGTCCGCGCAGTTCGCGCCGGTGAGGTCGGCTTCCCGCAACCGGACGCCCCGGAACGTGCTCTGGCGGAGGTCGGTTCCCGCCAGCCCCACGAACGACCAGTCACCACCGGTCACCCGGATCGGCCGCAGCGCGCAGTTCCGGAACGTGCTGCCGGTGAGCTTGCACCCGGAGAACTCCGCGTCGAAGAAGTTGCAGTTCCGGAACGTGCAGTTGGTGAAGGCGGAGTCGGCGTGCCTGGACACGTTGAAACGCACATCGGTGAACGTGCACTCGTCGAACCGGGTCCCCTGGCTCGACGACTCGGACAGGTCGATGCTGCCGAACTCGCACCGGGTGTACTGGAGCTGGGCCAGCTCCTCGGCGTACCAGTCCTCGCCTTTGAAGCTCGTGTCTTCGATCGGTTCTGCCACCGCGCGAGGCTAGCGTTCGAGGCCGACAGTCTGCCCGGTCGGCGCCCCCGGCCCGCCGGAACGTGGCCGGAGCGCGAACGTAGACTGTGACCTCGGAATACGCCGTCGTGCGCAGGGGAGTGGGGATGTCCGGCATCGAGCCGACCGCGTTGCAGGAGCTGCGCGTGGTGGAGGCCGAGCTCAATGAGCGCTGGCCGGAAACCAAGATCGAACCATCGCTCGACCGGATTCGGGCGATCACCGAGCTGCTGGCCGAGCCGCAGAACACCTACCCGGTGGTGCACGTCGCCGGTACAAACGGCAAGTCGTCCACGTCCCGGATGATCGACGCGCTGCTGGGCCGGATCGGCCTGCGCGTGGGCCGGTACACGAGCCCGCACCTGCAGCTGGCGACCGAGCGCATCAGCATCGACGGCGGGCCGATCAGCCCGGAGGGTTACGTCGAGGCGTACCGGGACATCGCGCCCTACGTGTCGCTGGTCGACTCCCGGCAGGACATCGCGATGAGCAAGTTCGAGGTGTTGACCGCGATGGCGTTCGCGGCCTTCGCCGACGCGCCGGTCGAGGCCGCGGTGGTCGAGGTCGGTCTTGGCGGCAGCTGGGACGCCACCAACGTGGCGGACGGCAAGATCGCCGTGCTCTGCCCGATCTCCTACGACCACGCCGAATTCCTGGGTACCGATCTCTACGGCATCGCCAAGGAGAAGGCGGGCGTCATCAAGCCCGAATCGGTTGTGGTCCTGGCTTCGCAGCCGCCGGAGGCACAGCAGGCGGTCATGGAACGCGTTGCCGAGGTCGAGGCGACCGTGGCTCGCGAGGGGCAGGAGTTCGGAGTACTGGGTCGCAGTGTGGCGGTCGGCGGCCAGATGCTGCGGATTCAGGGTCTGGGCGGGGTCTACGACGAGGTCTTCCTGCCGCTGCACGGCGAGCACCAGGCGCGCAACGCCGCGGTGGCGTTGGCGACGGTCGAAGCGTTCTTCGGTGCCGGGGCCGACCAGCAACTCGATGTCGATTCGGTGCGCGAGGCGTTCGCCGGTGTGATCACTCCCGGCCGCATGGAGCGGGTGCGCGCCGCTCCGGCGGTCCTGGTCGACGCCGCGCACAACCCGCACGGAGCGCGGGCGCTGGCATCGGCGTTGAACTCCGAGTTCTCGTTCCGCAGGCTGGTCGCGGTGGTCAGCGTGCTGGGTGACAAGGACGCGAGCGGCATCCTCCAAGAGCTGGAGCCGGTGGTGGAAGAGGTGGTCCTGACGAGGAACGCCTCCCCCCGCGCGATGGACCCGGACGCCTTGGCCGCGGTGGCCAAGGACATCTTCGGGCCGGACCGGATCGTTGTCGAGCCCCGGCTCGACGATGCCGTGGAGACCGCGATCGGCATGGCCGAGGAGACCGACGAACCCGGAGAATCGGTGTCGGGCGGCGGTGTGGTCATCACCGGATCCGTCGTCACCGCCGGCGAGGGACGAGCACTGTTCGGCAAGGAGCCCGCGTGAACGACCACGACCGAGACCGGGGACTGCCCACACCGCCGGAGAACGTGCGCGACCCGTGGAAGGGCTTGCGCGGCATCATGGCGGGCACGTTGGTCATGGAGTTCATCGTGTTCGCACTGGCGCTGCCGGTGGTGTGGCAGCTCGGCGCGGGGGTTTCCAGCGCGGGTTTCGTCGTGGTCGGTGTGCTGGCCGTGCTGATGCTGGTCGCGGGATTCGTGCAGCGCAAGTCCTGGGGGCTCGGGTTCGCGCTCGCGCTGCAGGTGATGGCGGTCGGATGCTGGATTGTGCACCCCGGCATCGGCGTCATGGGACTGGTGTTCGCGGCGATCTGGGGCTACATGCTCTACCTCCGCACGGACATCGCCAAGCGGATGCGGGAAGGGCGCCTCTACGACCAGCTCGGTCATCCGCCGGGCTACCCCCCGGAGAAGACGGACTGAGACGTGTTGGGGTGCCGGAGAACATAGTGGCCGGTTCCCATCACCTCGCGTCCTCGCATCGGTAATTCCGAGGGCGGATGCCGATTCGGGTCAAAAACGGTGACCTGTCGCTTTCGCACGCCAGGTTCGTTCTCGAACGCAGGGCGCCCAATCGCCGAGCGGATGCGGGAAGCGGCCCCTACGGCCTGCTCGGCCATCCGCCCGGCTTCCCCCGGAGAAGACGAATTGAGGTCCACGGTCTGCGCCCCGGCTCTGCTGGCGTGGCTCGAACGGTCGCTGATGCCAATCGAGAGCTCCGCGAACGAACGCGTCGTACAGTTACGAAGTAGGAGTTTCCCCTGGTCGAACGATGTGCATCATGATGACCCGGGCGTATGCTGTGATGCATGAGGACGACGATCTCGATCGACGATCGACTGCTCGATCAGTTGAAGGTGCGTGCGGCGCGCGAGCACACCACGGTCAGCGCTCTGATCGAGGAGGACGTACGGCTGGGTGAGCTGCGCCGAAACCAGCATGTGACCCCGGAAAGAGGACGTTTCCGGTTGCCGACGTTCGATCTGGGTGACCCGCGACCCGGCGTCGACCTCAACGACAACGCGGCTCTCCTCCGGTTCGTGGAGGAGGAGTCGTGATCGCCTGCGATGTCAACGTTCTGCTCAACGCGATGAACTCATCGACGACCGAGCATCCCGAGGTTTCCGAGTGGTTCGAGAACGCGTTGAACGGGCCGACCCCCGTGGGTATCCCTTCGCTGGTCTTCAGCGGGTATCTACGCATCATCACGAACCCGAGAGTGTTCGAGCGGGCGCTCAAACCCGAGCAGGCGTTGGAGTCGGTTGCCGCGATCAGAACCGCTCCCGCCTTCGTGCCGATCGAACCTGGTCCACGCCATTGGGAGATCTTCACCGACCTGTGCCGCAATGCGGATGCCAAAGGCAACCTGGTACCGGACGCGTATCTTGCCGCTATCGCGATCGAGCACGGGTGTGAGTGGATTACGGGGGACCGGGGTTTCGGCCGCTATCCCGGCCTCAGCTGGCGTCACCCACTGGACAGCAGCGCGAACTAGGCACTGCAGCGCGAACTAGGCGATGTCGACGACGGAGCGCCCGACGGTCGCACCTCGGCGGAGGGCGTCGTACGCGGGCTGCACCTCGTCGAACGGGTAGCGGCGGCTGATCGCCTCCTGCGGGCGCAGCAGACCACGCGCGACCAGGTCGAGCAAGATCGGCATGTCGCGCCTGGGTTTGGCGCCGTAGGACCCCTTGATCTGCAGCTTGCGCCGGGCGATGGTCGCCAGGTCGAACTCGGCGCTCGTACCCTTCGGGGCGATGCCGACGACCACGACCTGACCGCCTTCCACGACGGAATCCCGGGCCACGTTGAACGTCCCGACGTTGCCCAGCGCTTCGAACGCCACGTCCACACCACGTCCACCGGTGATCTCCCGGATCGCTTCCGGAGCGTCCACCTCGGCGGAATTGACGGTGTGGGTGGCTCCGAGTTCGCGAGCCGCTTCGAGCTTGTCGTCACCGATGTCGACGGCCACGATCCTCGAGGCGCCGAATACCGCGGCCAACTGGATCAGCGCGCTGCCGATCCCGCCGGAAGCCACCACCGCGACGGTGTCGCCGATCCGCACGTCGGCCGCGTGGCGCAGTGCCCCGTAGGCGGTCATCGTGGAACAGCCCACCGAGGCGACATCCCGCAACGCGACCCCGTCGGGAACCCGGTACACCGATGTCGCGGGGGTGACCGAGCGCTCGGCGAATCCGGCCATCGAGTACATCCACACCGGTTCGCCGTCCGGGCGGAACAGCCGGGTCCGACCGTCGTAGAGCTGGCCCTTGCCCCGGTTGAACGCGAAGAAGTCGAGGCAGATCTCCTCGTTGCCGCGCCTGCACTGCTCGCATTGCCCGCAGGGCATGATGAAGCTGGTGATCACGGGGTCGCCGACCGAGAAGCCGGTCACTCCGGGACCGATCTCGGCGACCGTGCCTGCGACCTCGTGGCCGAGCACGGCGGGCGTCGGGAATGGGAGTTCACCCTTGAGCACGTGCAGATCCGTGTGGCAGACCCCGCACGAAGCCACGTCGATGGCGACCTCACCGCTGCCGGGGCGGGGTTCGGCCAGCTCCTCGATCCGCATCGGCTCGTTCACGGCAGTGTGCACCGCAGCGCGCATCGCTGACCTCCTCGTCGGACCGGTCTGGCCCCAGCCGTCCGTGAACGGCTGCGCGTGACATCGCCCACCCGTGGCCGCTGTGAAGCTATCGCGGGATCTTCGGCTACACCAGGGTCCGCGCCCGGCGAGGTTCGCCCACCGGTCCGGCTGCGGGTCGATCTCCGCGAGCAGTCGGGCACCTCGCTCCGGTCGAAGACCCGCACACCGCTGAGCGTTTCCGGCCACCGTGGGAAGGTTGTTCCCGAGTGGACCCGGGCCGCCCCGGAGCACCTGCATCGATACGCTGTGGCCACACACGAGCGCGGACGCGTGCCGCTCCCGCGTCGTTTCACCAGCAAACCTGCCAAGAATGGAGAATCCACTCGTGAGCGAGCGCACCCTGGTCCTGATCAAACCCGACGGTGTCGAGCGCGGACTGGTCGGCGAGGTCATCCGCCGGATCGAGAGCAAGGGGCTGAAGCTGGCCGCCCTCGAGCTCAAGCACGTCGAGCAGCAGCTCGCCGAGCAGCACTACGCCGAGCACGACGGCAAGCCGTTCTTCGGTTCGCTGCTGGAATTCATCACTTCGGGACCGGTCATCGCCGCGGTCGTCGAAGGCCCCCGCGCGATCGCGGCGTTCCGCCAGCTCGCGGGCGGGACCGACCCGGTCGACAAGGCGGACGCGGGCAGCATCCGCGGTGACTACGGGCTGGAGGTCCAGTACAACCTGGTGCACGGCTCCGACTCGCCCGAGTCGGCTGCCCGCGAGATCAAGCTGTGGTTCCCGGAGCTCTGAGGTAGATGAGCACACCTGGGGCGATCAGCGGTCCACTCCGAGTGGATCAACCGCACCACGATCTGCCGCACGCGCTGACCGACCTCATCGGCAGGGTCACGGTGTCGGGTGGGGCGACCGGGTTCACGGCGACCACCGAGTTGGAGACGATCAGTGCCCTGGCGAAGGAGATCGTCGACGACGTCGCCGCTCGACCGAAGCTCCGCCACATGCTGATCATGGGCGAGGAGAACGCGCTGGCCGGGGCGATCGTGCTGCGTCCGAGTGCGCAGCCGGTGGTGCGACACCGCGCCGAGGTCGAGTGGTTGCTGGTCGATCCGGAGTTGCAGGGCAACAAGCTCGGCACCTACCTGCTCGACGCAGGGGTCGAGCACGCCAGGGCGCTCGGGATCACGCAGCTGTACCTCTACACCCGATCGGGGCAACAGTTGGAGGCGTTCTACACCCGCCGCGGGTGGGTCGAGCGAGGACGCTGGCCGAACTCGTTGCACGTCGGCGACGAGGATGTCCGGGACCAGATCTGGTTCACCCGCGACCTCTGATCTGTCGCCGAACGGACGGGGAAGAGCGGTACGGACGGGAACCACCACGCGATCTCCGGACGCGTGGCGGGGTCGAACATCCGACCCCGCCACGCGTCCGCCCAGGTCCGACCGCCCGACCTGCGTTGCCGGTTCCCCGGTCCTGTCCGCAAGCGCCGCTGCCGTGGTGCCGCCCGTCCGCGACCGCCGGGAGTCTGGCATTACCCTGGGCAGCGTGAGTGTGGAGTCCGTTTTCGACCGGCTGGAACCGCTGCTTCCGCGCGTTTCCAAACCCGTGCAGTACGTGGGTGGCGAGCAGAACGCCACCGTGAAGGACTGGGACGAAACCTCCGTGCGGTGGTGTCTGATGTATCCGGACGCCTACGAGGTCGGCCTGCCCAACCAGGGCGTCATGATTCTCTACGAGATCCTCAACGAGTTGCCGGACGTGCTCGCCGAGCGCACGTACTCGGTGTGGCCGGATCTCGAGGAGTTGATGCGCGAGCACGACATCCCGCAGTTCACCATCGACGCGCACCGTCCCGTCGGCGCGTTCGATGTGTTGGGCGTCAGCTTCGCCACCGAGCTCGGCTACACCAACCTGCTCGGCGCACTGTCCCTGGCCGACATCCCACTGCACGCGGTCGACCGCACTGGTGATCACCCGATCGTCTTGGCGGGCGGTCACGCCGCGTTCAACCCGGAACCGGTCGCCGATTTCATCGACGCCGCGGTGCTGGGCGATGGTGAGGAATCGGTTCTGGAGATCACCGCGACGATCCGCCGGTGGAAGGACGAAGGGCAGCCGGGCGGCCGCGACGAGTTGCTGCTGCGGCTCGCCGAGGGCGGTGGCGTCTACGTCCCGAAGTTCTACGACGTCAGCTACCTGCCGGACGGTGCCATCGAAGCCGTCGTGTCGAACCACGAACGGGTTCCCCACCGCGTCTTCAAGCGCACCACGATGGAACTCGACGAGTGGCCCTACCCGAAGCAACCGCTGGTGCCGTTGGCCGAGAGCGTGCACGAGCGGATGAGCGTCGAGATCTTCCGGGGCTGCACCCGGGGCTGCCGCTTCTGCCAAGCGGGCATGATCACCCGACCCGTGCGGGAACGCTCGCCCGAGGGCATCGGAGAGATGGTCCAGAAGGGGCTGGAGTCCACCGGTTTCGAAGAGGTCGGCCTGCTGTCGTTGAGCTCGGCGGACCATTCCGAGATCGGCGAGATCACGAAGGGGCTCGCGGACCGGTACGAGGGCACGAACACGAGCCTGTCGCTGCCGTCGACGCGGGTGGACGCCTTCAACGTCGACCTGGCCAACGAACTCGCCAGGAACGGGCGGCGTTCGGGGCTTACCTTCGCGCCCGAGGGCGGCAGCGAGCGAATCCGCCGCGTGATCAACAAGATGGTGTCGGAGCAGGACCTGATCCGCACCGTCTCGACGGCGTTCGCCAACGGCTGGCGGCAGGTCAAGCTCTACTTCATGTGCGGCCTGCCGACCGAGACCGACGAGGACGTGCTGCAGATCGCGGAGATGGCCAAGGAGGTCATCCGCGCGGGTCGGGAGGTCTCGGGGCGCAAGGACATCCGGTGCACGATCTCCATCGGCGGATTCGTGCCCAAGCCGCACACCCCGTTCCAGTGGGCGCCGCAGTGCGACCCGGAGACCGTCGACGAGCGATTGCGCAAGCTGCGCCACTCGATCAATTCGGATCGAAAGCTCGGCCGCAACATCGGTGTGCGCTACCACGACGGCAAGCCTTCGCTGGTCGAAGGGCTGCTCTCGCGCGGTGACCGCCGGCTCGGCCGGGTGATCGAACGGGTCTGGCGGGAAGGCGGCCGTTTCGACGGCTGGAACGAGTACTTCTCCTACGACCGCTGGGTGGCGTGCGCCGAAGCCGAGCTGCCCGCGCTCGGCGCGGACCTGGCATGGTTCACCACTCGTGAGCGGGAAGAGGGCGAGGTGCTGCCGTGGGATCACCTCGACTCCGGTTTGGAGAAGGAATGGCTCTGGACCGACTGGCAGGACGCGCTGGAGGCCCGAGAGCAGGACGACTGCAGGTGGACGCCGTGCTTCGACTGCGGGGTCTGCCCCACGATGGGAACCGACATCGAGATGGGCCCGAGCGGGCGGCCGTTGCTGCCGATTTCTCCGGTCGGCCAGGGATCGCCGGTCGAGAACCCGGCCTTCTCGCAAGGCTGATCCGGCTGCGCTGAGTGGCTGCGCTGAGTGGCTGCGCTGATCCGGCTGCGCTGAGTGGCTGCGCTGACCCTGCGTTGGCCGGCGGGCGTCGGGTGGCGGGCGTCGGGTGGGCGGGCGTCGAGCGAACCAGCGGAGCAGCGAACCACGCAGACCGGGGAGTCTGCCGGTGGCGCGCGAGTTTCGCCGCCGTGTTCGGCGTCCGCGCCGCAATGGGTCAGACTGGTAGGTGACCGGGTGGTCGTGTCAGTGTGCCTGGTCGGAGAAGACACATCGTCAAGGATGGTCGAGGTTTCGACCTGTTTTCGGGAGGGCGTCGGTGAGTCGGCACGATCACCCCAATCCGTCCGCGTCGCCGGTGCAGAAGCTGCGCGTGCGCTACGCCAAGCGCGGTAGGCTGCGGTTCACGTCGCATCGCGACCTCGCTCGGGCGTTCGAGCGGTCGCTACGGCGTGCTGGGATTCCGATGGCCCAGTCGCAGGGGTTCAGCCCACGGCCCAAGGTCTCCTGGGCGGGCGCGGTGCCGACGGGGGTCGCCAGCGAGGCCGAGTACGTGGAGATGCAGCTCGTCGAGCGGGTGGACCCCGAGGTGCTGCACGCCGAGCTCGATCCGGTGTTGCCCGTCGGGTTCGACCTGCTCGAAGTCGTGGAAGCCGCGCCGGGTGCGTTGGCGGATCGGCTCGAGGCGAGCCGATGGCTCATGGAGATCCGCGGGATCGATGTCGGTCGACTGCGGGACGCGGTCTCGAAGTTGGTGGCCGCGGACAGCGTCGAGGTGGAACGGATGACCAAGGACGGTCGCAGGAGTTTGGACGCGCGCGCGGCTTTGGTCAGCGCTGAGGCGCACGCCGGGGTCGAAATGGTCGCTCTGAGTAGTCAGCCGGCTTCATCCGTCGCCCATGTGGACGATTGGCCGAAGGGGAGCGAACCATATGGGATACTTGAGACGGTCGTGCGGCAGACAACACCGGTCGTACGACCCGACGACGTATTGAGCGCTCTTCGCGTCGTCGCCGGTCTGGCACCGTCGGTCGCTGGGAAAGCGACTCGGTTGGAGCAAGGTCGGCTCGACGACGCAGGAGGGCTCGCCGATCCGTTGGCCCAGGACAGGGCGGCGACCGGAGTCCGGCGGGGGGAGCCCGCGGCCGGATGAGGGGCGTCGGTTCGACACGTCGTCGACCCGCCGTGTGACTTCCCGGCTCAGGAAACCCGGGACGGAGGGGACCAAAGAATTGCCGTCGCTCGCGGGTGGCGGAGACCGAAGATCGCACATGTCCCTGTGCGGCCGCGTCGGTGGACGCGCCCGGGGACGGAGGAGCTGGATGTTGAACACGAATTCGCCCGCTGGGAACCCCAGCGGGCCATCGCCCACACCTGACCGTGAAAGCCGGCCGGCCGATGAGGCGACCGGCGGTGGAAGTTTCGAGCTGCCCGCCAAGCTGCGTGTGCACGCCCTGGCCAAACTGCTGGGATCGACCAGCCGAGAGATCATCACGACGCTGAACTCCCTCGGTGAGGTGGTGCGCAGCGCCCAGTCGAACATTTCGCGGGAAACGGCCTTGAAGGTGGTGCGTTCGTTGCGGCCCGAGCAGATCGATGCCTCGAGCTCGGCCGACGGGGCGGTGCCGACCGCTGGGGCCGCCGAGGGGACCACCGAGCGGCAGAGTGAGCAGGTCGCCGAATCCGCGCCCGCCGAGGCTCAGGAATCGGACTCGAAGACCGAGTCGGCCACCGGATCCACTGGTGAGCCCCCCACGCCTGCCGACGACACCACTTCCGAAGCCGATCCGGCCACCGGGTTGACGCCTGTCTTCGCGGCGCCGCAGGCCATGTTCCTGGCTCCGCAACCGCCACGTCCCGCCCCGGCCGAAGTCGATCAGTCCGATCAGGCCGACCAGCCGGAGAAGACGCAGCGGCGCGACAAGACCGACCAGCGGGACAAGGCCGACCAGCGCGGCAAGACCGACCAGTCGGAGAAGACCGACCAGCGGGACAAGACCGAGCAGCGGGAGCGGACCGAGGAGTCCGCCAAGCAGCCGGAGAAGACCGAGGCCCAGTCGGACGATCAGCAGGCGGCCGAGGACCTCGCCGAGGACTCCGACGAGGATTCGGATTCGGGCGGCCGCCGTCGCCGGCGCCGCGGCCGTCGTGGCCGGGGACGTGGCCGAGGTGGCGAGGGCGACGCCGAACTCGCCGACCAGGAACCCGAGGTGGCCGGCGCGGGCGAGAAGCGCAAGAAGGACGACAAGAAGGACGACAAGAAGGACGACAAGAAGGACGAGTCGTCGGGCGGTAAGAAGGACAAGTCCGAGCCTGCCGAGGAGTCGACCGGCGAACAGACCTCGGGGGAGTCCGAGTCGGAATCCGAGGGTGACGCTCAGGAGTCGAGTCGGCGGCGCCGTCGACGGCGCCGCCGCAAGGGCACCGGGGACGACGACTCGAACACCCGTGACGACGATCCGCCGAACACCGTCGTGCACGTCCGGGAGACCGCTTCCGAGAACGGCCGGGCCGAGCAGAGCAGCGACGACGAGGTTCGCGCCATCAAGGGCTCGACCAGGCTCGAAGCCAAGCGGCAGCGCCGCCGGGACGGCAGGGAAGCCGGCCGTCGTCGCGCCCCGGTGCTCTCCGAATCGGAATTCCTGGCCCGGCGGGAATCGGTCGACCGCAAGATGGTCGTGCGCGAGAACGGTGACCAGACCCAGATCGCCGTGCTCGAGGACGACGTCCTGGTCGAGAACTTCGTGACCTCGTCGGGGTCCGGCTCGCTGGTCGGCAACGTCTACCTCGGTCGGGTACAGAACGTGCTGCCCAGCATGGAGGCGGCGTTCGTCGACATCGGCCGTGGCCGCAACGCGGTGCTCTACGCGGGTGAGGTCGACTGGGACGCGGCCGGTCTGGCAGGCAAGTCGAGGCGGATCGAGCAGGCGCTGTCCACCGGTGACAGCGTTCTGGTCCAGGTCACCAAGGACCCGGTCGGGCACAAGGGTGCCCGGCTGACCACGCAGATCAGCCTGCCCGGCCGCTTCCTGGTGTACGTGCCGGGTGGTGGGGCGACCGGGATCAGCCGGAAGCTGCCGGACAACGAGCGCAAGCGCCTCAAGGAGATCTTGAAGCGGATCGTTCCCGAGAACGCCGGTGTGATCATCCGCACGGCCTCCGAGGGGACCAGCGAGGAGGCCCTGGACCGCGACGTCCGACGGCTGCAGGCCCAGTGGGAGGTCATCAAGGAGCGGGCGGACGTGCCGAAGGCACAGGCTCCCCAACTGCTCTACGAGGAGCCGGACCTGCTGATCAAGGTCATCCGCGACCTCTTCACCGAGGACTTCTCGGCCATGACCGTTCAGGGCAACGATGCGTGGGAGACCATCGAGGCCTACGTCCAGCACGTCGCTCCCGACCTGGTCGGCCGCTTGAG
This sequence comes from Parasphingorhabdus pacifica, assembly GCF_054779195.1. NCBI lineage: Bacteria > Pseudomonadati > Pseudomonadota > Alphaproteobacteria > Sphingomonadales > Sphingorhabdaceae > Parasphingorhabdus > Parasphingorhabdus pacifica. The sequence goes on along the minus strand of NZ_BAAGYS010000014.1, from coordinate 250,727 downwards.
CAAGCACACCGGCAAGACCGACGTGTTCACCGAGAAGCGGATCAACGAGCAGATCTCCAAGGCGCTCGACCGCAAGGTGTGGTTGCCGTCCGGTGGTTACCTGATCATCGACCGAACCGAGGCGATGACGGTGATCGATGTCAACACCGGCAAGTACACCGGGTCCGGGGGCAACCTCGAAGAGACGGTCACGCGGAACAACCTGGAAGCGGCCGAGGAGATCGTGCGGCAGCTGCGGCTGCGCGACATCGGCGGCATCATCGTGATCGACTTCATCGACATGGTGTTGGAATCCAACCGCGACCTCGTGCTGCGTCGCCTGACCGAATGCCTGGGACGGGACCGCACCCGGCACCAGGTCGCGGAAGTGACCTCGCTCGGGTTGGTGCAGATGACCCGCAAGCGGGTCGGAACCGGCCTGCTGGAGGCCTACAGCAGCACCTGCGAGCACTGCCGTGGCCGAGGGCTGGTCGTGTCGACCGACCCGACCACGCACGTGCACAGCAACAACCAGTCGGGCGGCAACGGAGGCCAGTCTCGCCGGAACCGGAAGGGCGGAAAGTCGGACGGCTCGGGTGACTCCGGAAACCAGACCGAATCCTCGTCCGAGGAGCGGTCGGAGGATTCCCGCCGGGAGGACGGCAAGCGGACCGAATCCGGGAAGTCGAAGTCCGCCGCGGCGGAGGCCGGGACCAAGGCCCCCCAGACTGCCGAGGCGGAGTCGTCCTCGGGCTCGAAGTCGGATCAGGCTGGGAAGTCGGATCAGGCTGGGAAGTCGGATCAGGCTGGGAAGTCGGATCAGGCTGGGAAGTCGGATCAGGCTGGGAAGTCGGACCAGGCTGCCAAGTCCGACCAGGCTGCCAAGTCGGACCGGCCGAAGCGCTCGAAGCCTGCCAAGCAGGAGGCGATGCCGGCCGAGCCCGTGGTCGAGCAGGGTGCGAAGAAGTCCGAGGAGTCGGCCACCCCAGAGCCGGCCGCGAAATCCGCGGGTCCGGAGCGTCCCGCTGCCGCTGAGGGAGAAAGCAACGGGCGTCCCGGGCGGCGCAAGGTGCGCAGGCCCGCGGGCAGCGCCGGTGCGCCTGCGGCTCCGGTGGTGCTCGCGCCGGAGTCGGAGCCGGCTGCGAAGCAGCCAGAAGACCCGAACATGTACGGGGCTTCTCAGGTACTTCCAGCCGAGACCGCGACGGCGACCCGCAAGCGTCGTCGGTCCGCTTCGCGCCCGGCAGGACCCGCGGGGCAGGACTGAGCACGAGCCTGCGGTCGGAACGCCTCGGCAGCGGAGGCGAGACGGGCTGATCCAGGCGATAGCTGAAAGGCCGGTGGGGTGGTCCCGTGCGGACCGCCCCACCGGCCTTCGTGTCCTGCGCGCCCGACTCCGCGTGACGGGCTCGCCGGCGCGCCCGGGTGGACTCGGGCAGGCGTTCCCGCGGCCTCCTCGCGCTCCTGCGGCCTCGGGGAGACACCGCGTGCTCCCCGGAGGCTCAGCGGACGTTCGCGGACACCGTGCGACCTGCCACGAGGTCGGTCACGTCCCGGTCCCGTTCGGTGCGGTGCAGGATCAGCTCGGCGAGCAGCCCGACCGAAACCATCTGCACCGCGAATATCTCCAGCAGGATGCCCAGCGTCAGCAGGGGTCTGGTGCCGATCGACTGGTCGGTGAACAGCCACACACCGGTCAGGTAGACCAGGATCGACGTGCCCAGCGCGCCCGCCACCACGCCGAGGCCGCCGAACAGGTGAGCGGGACGCCGCCCATAGCGGGTGAGCGCCACGACGGTCAGCAGGTCCAGGGCGCCTCGTACATAACGTTCGAAGCCGTACTTGGACGTACCGTGCACCCGCGGACGGTGGTGCACCGCGAGCTCGCGGACCCGATAACCGAGCTGATGGGCGAGCGCCGGAATGTATCGGTGCAGCTCCCCGTACAGGGGCACCCGGCGGTACACCTCGGCCCTGCCCGCTTTGAGACCGCAATTGTGGTCGGACAGTCGCAAGCCGGTGATCAGCCCGGTCATCCAGTTGAAGAACTTCGACGGCAGGCGCTTCCCGACCGGGTCCTTGCGCTGGGCCTTGTGCCCACTGACGAGGTCCGCGCCATCGTCGATCTCGGCGAGCAGCCGGGGGACCTCGGTGGGGTCGTCCTGCAGGTCGGCATCGATGGTGACGATGACCTCGCCCCGGACAGCGCCGACTCCGGCGGCCAGCGCCGCGGCCTTGCCGAAGTTCCGCCGCATCCGGAGGCCCCGGAAACGGGGGTCGGACGTCGCCAGCTCGGTGATCATCCGCCAGCTTTCGTCGGTGCTGCCGTCGTCGACGACCACCAGCTCCCACGTACGGTGCTGGGCCTCCATCGCTTCCCGCACCTCGGCGAACAACCGCGTCAAGCTCTCGCCTTCGTCTTTGGCGGGAGCGAGCAGTGAGATCTCCACCTCGGTCGGATCGCCTGCGTGTTCGATCGGGTGTGGCCGTTCGTTCATCAGCTGACCTGCGGACTTTCTGTTAGCGGGCGTGCCCACCAGCCGTCGGGGAAGCGGAAGGCGATGCGGAGCGGGCCGGTGGTTGCGGCGGGCGCCACCGCGCGGAAACCGAGACCGCTCTCGATCCCGACCGTCTCCGACTCGGCGTCGGCACGAGGCAGGTCGACCACGCCACCACCGACGACGCGGCCCTGCTGGTCGAGCACCGCTACGCAACGGGCGCGTTCGATACCCGAGATCGCCCAGCCCTTCAGCATCCGCGCATTGCCCTGGATGCGGTCGGTTTCGACGTTGAGGACCACGTCCCAGCCGTGGGGGCGGGGTTCACGGAAGCTGCCGACGCTCGGAACCCGCCACTGCGATGTGTTCACCCGGGAGTCGATCTCGACCGGACCGCTGCAGCCGAGGGTGAACTCCTCCGAGAACGGATAGTGCTCCAACGCCCGCATGCGCGGGAGGAGCTTCCCCGGCTCGGGGAACCGGTCGGTGAACGGGTCGGTGGCGCCGACCCGCGCCGCTACCGCGAGCATTCGCTGGTTCGACGAGTCTTCGCGGACGCTCTGTGCCACGGGAGCACCGAGAGCCACCGTGGCCATTACCGTGCTCGTCACGAGGACGGCGTGCAGCCGTGGAGCGCGGCGGGCCGCGAGCACGACGACCAGCACGGTGATCCACAGGGCGGCCGCCATGCTGTTGTAGCGGCTCTGCAGGCCCGCCTGCTCACCGAACGCCGCGCGCGAAGCGGCGATCATCGCCGCACATCCGAGCGCGTACACCGCCAGACCCCACCAGGGGGCGATGTCGCGATGGTCACTCCCGGGCGCGGGCAGGTGCAGCGCGAGGAGCGCGAGACCCGCTACACCGGCGAGCACGGCGAGGGACGGCTCGGTGCCGGTCCATAGCATGCCGAGCATGCTCATCCCGGTCAGCAGCACCTGGGCCGGGTCGTCGGTCGGCGTACCGCCCCCACCACCGCGGGGCCCCCGGAGTACCAGCCAGGTCGCCACCACGGCGAAACCCACCACCAGCGGTGTGATCACCCAACGACGACGGTCCCCGCGAAGCAGGCAGACCAGTGCCAGTGCCGGCCACACCGCGAACGAGGTTCCATAGCTGATCGACGCCAGCAGACCGGCCAGCACGGCGACGACGGGCCGCCCGCGTTGGACGGCCAGCAACGCGGCGAGTACGAGCAGCAGCGCCAGGATCCAGGAGGCTCCGCTCATCGACCGCACGTAGTTGTGGATGCCGTGCGGGTTGAACACGAGAGTCGAGGCCGCGACCACCAACCCGGCCCGCGACCAGTTGCCCAGCCGTGCGGGCAGCAACGCGTAAACGAGCAGGACGCAGCCGACGCCGAACCCGAGGACGACCACACCCAGCGGCTGGTTCAGGCCGTTGCCGAACCGGGCGCTGAGCCAGAACAGCAGGCTCGGCAGTACGAACGGGTGCTCGTTGCGGAAGCCGAACAGCGCTTCCGGGCGAAGTGATCCGTCCGGGTCGGTGATGTCGAGCAGGACCCACCAGTAGTCGAAGAAGTGCATCTGCGAGTAGCGGAGGACTTCGCGCAGCATCATCAGCGGCGGGAGCGCTGCCAGCAGCGTCAGCAGCCGTGGTCCGGATCGGGAGGCTCGGAGACGGTGGACCCACCGCGCGGGGTTCGCCGTCGACGGAGGAGGAACGCGGGACGCATTGTCCGCAGTGGCGTCTGGCGCCCCAGTGGCCGGTTCCTCTGTGGCGTCCGGTGTGGTGGTTTCGGTCACGCGGTGCTGTCCCCAAATCCCGTGGTCGAGCGGCGATCAACAGTAGCAACCCGAATCGGGCGGGTTGACCGAGAAGTGATGGTTCGGCCGAGCCCGGCTGTCGTGCCCCGCCGGGCCGGAAGGGGGTGTCCAACGGGCTGGTGCGCGGTGGATTTGACCCCCGGTCCGCGATGGTCGTACTCTGGTTCGGGCCCGTCTGCGACGGGCATGTCGTGTGCGGATCCGGAGAACGACGGCGATCAGCTCGGGACTCACGTGAACGGAAGGTGCACCGGTCGATTCCGGGCTCCTCGGTTCGGGTCGAGTCAGGTTGATCGACGCGGGGGATGGGGGACGTGCGACACGCATCGATTCCAGCGCTGAAAGGCGCGGAGCGTCCGAGTGGATGCCCCTCTCGATCGGGTGAGTTCAGTCGGACTGTATGATGTGCGGGAACTTCTCGCCGCCGAGACGGGCGGAGAGATAAAACGCCTGCGGAGACCGTGTAACGCCCCTGAAGGGCTTCGGGTGGCGACGCAGGAACCCACCGAAATCCGGCCTGGCCGGATCAGAGGAATCTCCGGCTTGGTCGGAGAGGGCGTCAACGGGTGAACTAGCGAAACCGAGCAGCGGGAGACTTCCGACTCATGTACGCGATCGTCAAGACCGGCGGCAAGCAGTACAAGGTGGCTGTCGGCGACGTCGTCGAGGTCGAGAAGCTCGAAGGCGAGCTGGGCTCCGAGGTCACTTTCCCGGCGCTACTGGTCGTCGATGGCTCCGATGTCACCGCCGACGCCAACGCGCTGGCCAAGATCTCGGTGACCGGCAAGCTGGTCGAGCAGACCAAGGGCCCCAAGATCCGTATCCACAAGTTCAAGAACAAGACCGGCTACCAGAAGCGGCAGGGGCATCGGCAGAAGCTGACCCGTGTCGAGGTCACCGGCATCGACAAGTGAGGACCTGAGTAGGCATGTCTACTAAGAAGGGTGCTTCCAACTCCCGGAACGGCCGCGATTCAAACCCCAAGTACCTCGGGGTTAAGCGCTACGGCGGCCAGGTCGTCAGTGCCGGTGAAATCCTGATCCGGCAGCGTGGCACGAGCTTCCACCCCGGCTTCAACGTTGGGCGTGGCGGTGACGACACCCTCTTCGCGCTTGCTTCGGGCTCGGTCGAGTTCGGGCGGAAGCGTGGACGCAAGACCGTCAACATCGTGCCGGCCGAGGCCTGACCCGGCTCTCGGCAGTACAGCTTTCCCTGCGAGGGGTGGGTCCGGTCGTACCGGCCCACCCCTCGTTTTTGTTTGTTCCGGACGCGTCGATCATCGCTGTGGTGCTCGTCGCAGCCGGACTTCTCACGAGCGTTCCCGAGCCGCGCTCGTACGCTCGTGAGACGAACCCACAAGCACCGGAGTGCCGCCTCCGCCGGGGCACCTCCGGCCGGTGCGGTTCGCCAGTTCCCAACCAGCTTCTTCCTGGAGGCACAAGTGTCGCGGTTCGTTGACCGTGTGACCATCCACATCTCCGCGGGTGATGGGGGCAATGGTTGCGCCTCGGTGCACCGGGAGAAGTTCAAGCCGCTCGGCGGTCCGGACGGGGGTAACGGTGGTCGCGGTGGCGATGTCCGGCTGGTCGTCGACCCCGGCGTGCACACGCTGCTGGACTTCCATTACCGCCCGCGGGCCACTGCCTCCAACGGCAAGCAGGGGCGCGGCAGCATGCGCAACGGTGCCCTGGGTGAGGACCTCGTCCTCCCGGTCCCCGACGGCACCGTGGTTCGGACGCAGGACGGCGAGGTGCTGGCAGACCTGACCGGAGCGGGGACCACGTTCGTCGCCGCCGAAGGGGGCCGTGGCGGACTGGGCAACGCCGCGCTGTCGTCCAAGGCGCGAAAAGCTCCCGGGTTCGCGCTGCTGGGTGAGCCCGGCGAGGAGGCCGAACTCGTCCTCGAGCTGAAGTCGGTCGCCGACGTGGGATTGCTCGGGTTCCCCTCGGCGGGCAAGTCGTCGTTGATCTCGGTGCTCTCGGCGGCCAAACCGAAGATCGCGGACTACCCGTTCACCACGCTCGTGCCGAACCTCGGTGTGGTCACGGCGGGTGAGACGGTGTTCACCGTCGCCGATGTGCCGGGTCTCATCCCGGGAGCGAGCGAGGGTCGTGGACTCGGGCTCGACTTCCTGCGGCACATCGAACGCTGCGCCGTGCTGGTCCACGTCGTGGACTGCGCCAACCTGGAGTCGAGCCGGGACCCGCTCTCCGACGTGGACGCCCTGGAAGCCGAGCTGGCGCAGTACACGGCGGCGCTGCACGCGGAGGACGGCAGCGATCTCGCGGACCGGCCACGGCTGGTCGTGCTGAACAAGATGGACGTTCCCGAGGCCAGGGAACTGGCCGAAATGGTGCGGCCTGATGTGGAGGCGCGTGGATGGCCCGTGTTCGAGATCTCCACGGCCACCCATGAAGGGCTTCGCGAGCTCGGTTTCGCGCTCGCCGAGACGGTCGAGAACCACCGGGCGGAGTTGCCGGAACCGGAAGCGGCCCGCGTGGTCGTGCGGCCCGGGGCCGTCGGCGGGCGCGCCGAGTTCACCATCGAGGAGGACCCGGAAGGTGGCTTCATCGTTCGGGGCGACAAGCCGGAGCGCTGGGTGCGCCAGACCCAGTTCGACAACGACGAGGCCGTCGGATACCTCGGGGACCGGCTCGCACGCTTGGGCGTGGAGGAGGCGCTCGCGAAGAAGGGTGCCGAGCCGGGGAGCCAGGTCACCATTGGCCAGGTCACCTTCGACTGGGAGCCGTCGACGCCTGCGGGCATGGCGACGTTGTTGACCGGCCGCGGGAGCGATGTGCGACTCGAATCGGACGACCGCGTGCCCGCGACGGTGCGCAAGGCTTCGAAGAAATCTCGGCGGACCTCGCTGGACACCGAAGGACACCTGATCTCGGGTGGCGAACCGAGTGGCGGCGACCGCGACGAGGAGGACGAGGAGGGCGGGCGGTGAGCGAACCCGCCACGAGGTCTTCGACGAGGCAGACGATCGCGGACGCTCGACGGATCGTCGTCAAGATCGGATCGTCCTCGCTGACAACCCGGAACGGGCTCGATCAGGGTCAGCTGGAACACCTGGTGGACACGGTTGTCCGGCGATTTCGCGCAGGCACCCAGGTCGTGCTGGTGTCGTCGGGGGCCATCGCGGCGGGTATCGCCCCGCTGCGGCTCGGCAGGCGGCCGCGGGACCTCGCCACCAAGCAGGCGGCGGCCAGCGTGGGGCAGCAGACGTTGGCGGCGGCTTATGCCGCTTCGTTCGCCAGGTACGACCTGACGGTCGGCCAGGTTCTGCTCACCGCCGACGACGTCGTGCGGCGGGCCCACTACCGAAACGCGCAGCGCACGCTGAATCGGCTGCTGGCGCTGGGTGTGGTTCCGGTGGTCAACGAGAACGACACCGTGGCCACGCACGAGATTCGGTTCGGCGACAACGACCGGCTCGCCGCGCTGGTGGCCCATTTGGTGGGGGCCGATGCGCTGTTCCTCCTGTCCGATGTGGATGCGCTCTACGACGGGGATCCCCGGCTGGGAGGCGCTCAGGTGGTCCGCGAGGTGAACGGGGTGGCGGACATGGCCGGTGTCAACGCAGGCACCACCGGAGCCTCGGGTGTGGGTACCGGCGGTATGGCTTCGAAGGTCGAGGCCGCGCGGGTGGCGTGTTCTTCGGGCATCCCGGTGCTGTTGACTTCGGCTGCGCAGGCCGCCGATGCGCTGGGTGCGGCCGAGGTGGGCACGGCGTTCGCCTCCACGGGCACGCGGCTTTCGGCCCGGCGGTTCTGGCTCGCGCACGCGGCGGGAGCGAACGGCCGTCTGCACTTGGACGAGGGTGCGGTTGCCGCGGTCGTCGAGCGGCGCCGCTCGTTGCTGGCTGCGGGGATCACCGGTGTGGAGGGTGAGTTCGACGGCGGTGATGTCGTCGATCTCGTCGATCCTTCCGAGGCAGTGGTGGCGAGGGGGACAGTTTCCTACGATGCGACGGAACTCCCCAAGATCATCGGGCGTTCGAGTCACGAGCTGCCACCGGAGCAGCGTCGCGAGGTCGTCCACGCCGACGACCTGGTGCCGTCCCGCCGCCCCCGAAAGCCCTCCGCTTGACCGAGGAGGCGTGCCGGGTTCGCTCTCGAACGTGGTGCGGTAGCGGAGGCTCAGCCGTCGTCTAGGCCGTGCTCAGCGGAGTTCCGAGGCGCGGGTTTCCGGCAGGGTGAGGATCACCAGGAACGCGATCGCTGCGCCCGCCGCGATGTACCAGAAGAACATCGTCGAAAGGCCGAACTCCGCGAAAGCCTGGATGACCAGTGGGGCGGTGCCGCCGAACACCGCGACGGTCAGGTTGTACCAGGCGCCGATCCCCAGTCCACGAAGTTCGGTGGGGAAGAGCTCGGACATGATGGCCGGTGCGATCGAGGTCATCGCCGTGTACATCCCGATACCCACACCGAACACCACCAGCAACCCGACGAAACTCGGACCGACCAGTGTGGACAGTGGTACGACGAGGACGGCGGTGGCCGCCGACCATGCCAGCAGTTGTGGGCGGCGGCCGATCCGGTCGGACAGCGCGCCCATCGGGTACTGCAGCGCGATGAACAGCACCGTGGCGATCGACAGCGCGAGGAACACGTCGGTGGCGTCGGCGCCACGAGACTCGACGGCGAACGGGGTGAGGGCACTGAAGAACGTGTAGTAGCACAGGGTCGAGAGCATGCTGAAGCCCACGAGTTGGCCGACCGCACCAGGATGCCGGGACAATGTGGTCCATAGTGGACTCTTCAGGGCTCGTGCCTTCTCGCGGTTCTCCTCGAACTGCTCGGTCTCATGTAGAGCCCGGCGCAACCAGATGCCGATGAGTCCGAGCGCGCCGCCGACGATGAACGGGATGCGCCACCCGTATTCGGCGAGCTGGTGTTCGGTGAGCAAACCGGTCAGGGCGTAACCGAGCAGCGAAGCGATCAGTAGCGCCGTTCCGGTGGAGATGTAGAAGAACGACGAGTACCTGCCTCGTCGTTCGGGTGGTGCGATCTCGGCGAGGTAGGCCGACGCGTTGGATACCTCGCCGCCGAGCGACAGTCCCTGCGCGATCCTGGCGAGCACCAGCAAGGCCGGTGCTGCCCAGCCGATCGTCTCGAATCTGGGCAGCAGGCCGATGATCAGCGATCCACCCGCCATCAGGGTGATTGTCATCAACATCGCCGTCTTGCGGCCCTTGAGGTCCGCGAAGCGGCCGAGCAGCCAGCCGCCGAGCGGGCGGAAGAAGAAGGCCAGCGCGAAGGTGGCGAGCGTGTTGATCAGTGCCAGTTCACCGGGGAAGAAGGCGCTGGCGAAATAGACGCTGAACGCCGCGTAGATCGTCCAGTCGTACCATTCGATGGCGTTGCCGATGCTCGCTGCGACGAGCTTGCGTACCGGTAGCCGGTGTCGTTCGGGGGTTGTGGTCGCGGGCGTCGTCATCGGCGCGTCGCCTCCTGGAATCGAACAGGTGTCGACACAGTACGGACAAGTCGACCACGAGCGGAAGAGCCGATCGCGGAACGCGTCGTGTGTCCGGTGGTACGGGAGTCACCACGACGCGAAGCCGGGTCGGATCAGTTGGTGGTCGCGAGAGTGAAAGGCAGCACTGCCGGAGCGCCTGCTTGGCGGAGGAGACGGCTGACGACGGTGACGGTCCAGCCGCTGTCGGCGTAGTCGTCCATCAGCAGCACCGGCCCATCCAAATCGGACAAAGCGGCGGCGAGATCGTCGGGAACCTTGAACTGCTGCCACAACGAAGCGACCCGCTGGGCGCTGTTCGTCGCACGCTTCGGCGCCGTGTTCGGATTCGTGGTGACCTCGCCGAGCAGCGGAAGCCGCCCGATCGATGCGATCTGGGACGCCAGGTTCCGAACCAGTCGCGGCCGGGTCCGCGACTCGAGCGCCACGACCCCGGCGGGGCGCTGCTCCCAGTCCCAGGCGGCCAGCACCTGCACGCAGGCCTTGAACAGGTCCTCCGGCAGATCCTGATCCGGCGAAGACGTCCCGAGCAGATCACGCAGCCGATTGCCCCAGCCGATGTCCGTCAACCGGCCGACGGCACGGCCCTGCGAAGCCTGTTCGCCCGCGGCGAGCCTGCCCGAGACCGGCACGTCCAGCGCGTCCAAACCGCTCGGCCACATCTTGCGCGGGGTCAGTTCGACGCCCGGGCGCCGCAGCCGTTCCTCGGCGTGCTGCACGGCCTGGTCTTCGACCTCGGCGGAGTAAGAGTCGCCCGTGCAGTTGTCGCACCGCCCGCAGGCCTCGGCGTGCGGATCGTCGAGTTGGCGCCGCAAGAAGTCCATGCGGCACTCGGAGGTGGCCAGGTAATCCAGCATCGCCCGCTGTTCGGCTTTGCGCTCGGCCGCGATCCGTCCGTAGCGCTCGGCGTCGTAGCTCCACGACTCGCCGGTGGACTCCCAGCCGCCCTTGACCCGCCGCACGGCCCCGTCGACGTCGAGCACCTTGAGCACCATCTCCAGCCGCGAACGCCCCAGCTCTACCCGCGGCTCCAGTGCCGCGGTCGACATCGGGCCACCGGCCTGCGCCAGCGCGTCCAGCACCGCCCGCACCGTGGGTTCCGGGGGAAACGCGAGCGACGCGAAATAGCTCCAGATGTCCTGGTCTTCGCGGCCCGGCAGCAGCAGGACTTCGGCGCGCTGCACACCGCGCCCGGCACGGCCGATCTGTTGGTAGTAGGCGATCGGCGAGGAGGGCGCGCCCAGGTGCACCACGAAGCCCAGATCGGGTTTGTCGAAGCCCATGCCCAGTGCCGACGTCGCCACCAGCGCCTTCACCCGGTTGGCGAGCAGATCCTCCTCCGCCCGCTGGCGTTCGGCCGGTTCCGTGCGGCCGGAATAGGCTGCGACCTCGTAGCCCTGGTCCCGCAGGTAACCGGCGACCTCGTCGGTGGCCGCGACGGTCAGCGTGTAGATGATCCCGGACCCCGGCAGTTCCCGGAGCCTGCTGGCCAGCCAGCCGAGCCGCGCCTGCGCCGTTGGCAGCGAAACGACGCCCAGACGCAGGCTCTCGCGGTCCAGCGTCCCCCGGAGGACCAGCGTCTCCTGCTGGTCGGCCGTCGGCACCGCGCATTCGCCGCCCACACCGAGCTGCTCCGAGACGTCCTGCACCACCCGGTCGTTGGCGGTGGCCGTGGTCGCCAGCACCGGCACACCCGGCGGCAGTTCGGTCAGCAAGGTCCGCAGCCGTCGGTAGTCCGGCCGGAAATCGTGGCCCCAGTCGGAGATGCAGTGCGCCTCGTCGACCACCAGCAGGCCCGCGTTCTGGGTCAGTTCCGGCAGCACGTTGTCCCGGAAGTCCGGGTTGTTCAGCCGCTCCGGACTGACCAGCAGGACGTCGACTTCGCCGATGACGACCTGCTCCTCGATCGCCGCCCAGTCCTCGGGGTTCGCGGAATTGATCGTGGCCGCGTGCACCCCGGCGGCAGCCGCCGCCTCGACCTGGTTGCGCATCAGCGCCAGCAACGGTGAGACGATCACCGTCGGTCCTTCGCCGAGCTCCCGCAGCAACGCGGTGGCGATGAAGTAGACCGCGGACTTGCCCCAGCCGGTCCGCTGCACCACGAGGGCGCGCCGGCGTTCCAGCACCAGCGCCCTGATCGCGTGCCACTGGTCCTCGCGGAGTTCGGCTTCCGGTCCTGCCAGTTCGCGGAGTCGTTCTTCGGCGAGTTCGCGCAGCGCGTGTTCGTCCACGTCCCGATTCCTACCGGACCGCTCCGGAACCGCCGACACCACCCGCCACCGGCGCGTCGGACCCTCGAAGAAAGCACGAGGCCACGGGCGGGCCATACCGCGATACGGCGTGCCGCGGGCTTGGCGCGAAGGATTAATCTGGGGTGGTGACGAGCACTGAGGTCCTCACCGAGAACGAGTCGAAGACGCACGGCGACGAACTCCGCGAGCAGGTGCGCGCGGCCGCACGTCGGGCCAACCAGGCGGCAGCGGAAATGGCGCTCGCGAGCAGGGGAGTCAAGGACGATCTCCTTCACGCGATGGCCGATGCGCTGGTCGAGCGCGCTCCGGAGATCCTGGACGCCAACGGACGCGACGTCGAGGTCGGTCGTGATTCGGGCATGCCGGAAGGACTGATCGACCGGCTGAGCCTGACCGAGGAACGGATCAGCGGGATGGCCGACGGCCTGCGGACCGTGGCCGGACTACCCGACCCGGTCGGTGAGGTCGTTCGCGGCAACGTACTGCCGAACGGCGTGCAGCTCCAGCAGGTTCGGGTGCCGCTGGGCGTGGTCGGAATCGTGTACGAGGGACGGCCGAACGTCACGGTCGACGCCGCTGGACTCGCCCTCAAGTCCGGCAACACCGTGCTGCTGCGTGGCTCGTCCTCGGCCGAGAACTCGAATGCCGCGCTGGTGAACATCCTGTGCGAGGTGCTCGCGGAGCGCGGTCTGCCGACCGGTGCCGTGCAACTGCTGCCGTGCCACGACCGCGCTTCGGTCCAACACCTGATCACCGCGCGCGGCCTCGTCGACGTCGTCATCCCGCGCGGCGGTGCCGGACTGATCTCGGCGGTTGTGGAGCAGGCCACCGTGCCCGCGATCGAGACCGGGGTGGGAAACTGCCACGTCTACGTGGACGCCTCGGCGGACGTCGACACGGCGCTGCGCATCCTGCTCAACTCCAAGGCCCGTCGGCCGAGCGTCTGCAACTCCGCCGAGACCGTGCTGGTGCACGCCGACATCGCCGAGGAATTCGTGCCCAAGGCTCTGGACGAGCTGAGCGCGGCGGGCGTGACCGTGCACGGTGACGCGCGGGTGCGGACCCACGGTGGTGCGAGTGTTGTCGAGGCGACCGACGAGGACTGGGACACCGAGTACCTGTCGCTCGACATCGCGGCCGCGGTCGTGGACTCGCTGCCCGAGGCCGTCGACCACATCCGCACCCACGGGTCCGGGCACACCGAGGCGATCGTGACGTCCGATGTCCGGTCCGCGCGCGCGTTCAGCGCCCGTGTCGACGCGGCGGCGGTCATGGTCAACGCATCCACCGCTTTCACGGATGGTGGCGAGTTCGGCATGGGGGCGGAGATCGGCATTTCCACCCAGAAGCTGCACGCCCGTGGGCCGATGGGACTGCCCGAACTGACCTCCACGAAGTGGCTGGCCCACGGCGACGGCCACGTGCGCTGACGGCCCCTGGAGAGACCGGCCCGGCCGGGAGCTGCCGCTCACGGCCGGCCGGTCAAGGTTTGCGGGCGACTCCACCCAGCAACAGGCGATCCTCGTCGTTGGGCGGCGCGAGCAGGGGACCGTCGGGCCACCAGTTGAACAGCTCCGTCAGCCCCGGCTCGACCATCTCCAAGCCCGAGAAGAACGATTCGATCTGCGCGCGGTCGCGGTAGTAGCAGGTCCCCATGAGCCTCTGGAACCGCTCTTGGGAATCCTCGGCCATTCGAGCCAGCCCGCTGCCATCCCCCGGGTGGAACAGGTGGCACAGCGCCACGAAGGAACCGGAGGGGAGCGCGTCGACGTAGTACCGCATGATTTCGGTCGGGTCGGCCTCGTCGGCAACGTGGTGCAACGTGTTGCAGTGGATCAGGCCGATCGGCTGGTCGAAGTCGATGTGCTTGGTGACGACCGGGTCTTCGAGCAGCGCGCGGGGTTCGGTCAGGTCCGCCGCGGCGAAGTGGGTCCGGTCGTTCTCCTCGAGCAGGGCACGCCCGTGCGCGGCGACCATCGGATCGTTGTCGATGTAGACGGTGCGGGCTTCGGGATTGAGGCGTTGGGCGGCCTGGTGGGTGTTCTCGGCCGTGGGCAAGCCGGATCCGCAGTCCAGGAACTGGGTGATGCCCGCGTGCCCGGTCATGAAGCGGACCGTGCGGATCAGCCATTGGCGGCACAACCGCCCGGTTTGCACGGCCTCCGGAGCGATCCGCTGGACCTCGCGCAGGACTGCTCTGTCGACCTCGTAGTTGTCCTTGCCGCCGATGAACGCGTCGTATACCCGCGCGATGCTGGGGTTGGTGGTGTCGATCTCGGCTGCGATCTTGTCGGCCACGGAACGGTCGGCGGAGGACATCTCATCCCACTTCGCTCGTGCGGGTTACTGGGCTCCTCGGAGCCTATTCGGTCCGAATTCTCCCGTGGGAGCTGGCTCGCGAATTGTGATCCCGGGGTTTCGGGGACGGGCGGCGATGAGCGATCGATACGTTCGCGAACGGGTGAGAGCCGACGTTCGCCGTTCACGCCCGGCGGCGGTCTGGTGCATGCTCACGCCGGATGTCGGGAGGTGACCATGAGTTGGTCGATCGAGGTGGACGGGGGCCTCTGTGTGGGGTCCGGCATGTGTGTGGCGACCGCTCCCGAGCATTTCGAGCTGGAGACCGGCGTCTCCTGCCCGGTGCGGGAGCGGGTCGAACCCGCCGAGGAAGTCGTGGAGGCTGCCGAGATGTGTCCGGTGGAGGCGATCACGATCCGCGACACCGAGACGGGGAAGGTCATGTCGCCGATGGAGTGACCCCGAACACGTATCCCGTTGGCCGCGTCATGACAGATGCGGGCGGCACTCCCACCAGTGCGCGCCTGCGAAACGGCAGCGCCCGCTACCGGTAGGTGGACCCCCAGCTGCCACCGGTTGCGCAGGGCTGTGGGCTCGGCCACCGGGGGAGCGGTGGCCGGGCCCACGGTCAACTCCAAACCATTAGGGTCGGTTCCATGTCTCATCGGCGCCGGATCGGCGTAATGGGTGGCACGTTCGATCCCATCCATCACGGGCACCTCGTCGCCGCCAGCGAGGTGCAGGCCCAGTTCGGACTCGAGCAGGTCGTCTTCGTGCCGACCGGGCAGCCTTGGCAGAAGGGCCATGAAGAGGTGAGTCCGGCCGAAGACCGCTATCTCATGACGGTCGTCGCCACGGCGTCGAACCCGCGCTTCCTGGTCAGCCGGGTCGATGTCGATCGAAGCGGACCCACCTACACCCTCGACACGCTCAAGGATCTGCGCGGGCTCTTCCCGGACGCCGAGCTGTACTTCATCACCGGCGCGGACGCGATGGAACAGATCCTGTCGTGGCACCGGGTGGAGGAGCTCTTCGACCTGGCGCACTTCATCGGTGTCACCCGGCCCGGCTACTCGCTGGACGGTGAACATCTTCCCAAGGGCGTCGCGTCGCTGGTCGAGATCCCGGCGATGGCGATCTCCTCGACGGGATGCCGCGAGCGGGTGCGCGCGGGCCTGCCCGTCTGGTACCTGGTGCCGGACGGAATCGTGCAGTACATCGCCAAGCGGGGCCTGTACCGGCCGGAGCCCGGCTCACCAGCACCGGAGTGGGGACCGTGAGCATCCGGTAAAAATCCGGTGCATCTCGGATCAGCCGGGTTATCAGCTGGGCGGACCTGGCCCGAGCGACGAATCGACGGCGTTCCTTCGCCGTGCACACGCCTGGTGCGCCGCACAACGGCGTCACCGTCGAGCGCGTTCTCACCGACAACGCCTGGTCCTGCACCAGCGATCTACCACTGCCGGTGGTCGAGCCGGTGCACGTCCGGGCGGTGGAGTTCGGCTGTTTCCCGTTCGAGGCGCGGCGCGATCGCTGAAAGGGCCCGGCGCACGGCCGGGCCCCGCTCGGCAGCGTCACTGGAAGTTCTTCAGGACCTCCCCGGCCCGTTGGACTCCGGCCTGCATATCGTCGAAATCCATCGCCGGCGCGAATTCGACCTGGGCTCCGAGGGTCTCGAAGAACGGTTCGACGATCGACGGAAGATAAGAAGCGTCCTGCATGTCGAACACGAAGTACGCGGTGCGCTTTCCGTTCGACGGGCTGAAGAACGCCGCCTCCGGCTGCAGCTCATCCCTGGCCCACAGCATGACCTTTGGCAACGTGCCGTCGCGAAACGCCTGGTTGCCCTTCTCCGTGTCGATCGAGACTTTCAAAAGCATTCTCATGCCTGGCCCCCGTCGCTGCACCGGTCCGGTGCGCGGCACACCGGTTCCGCACCGGGCAGCACTGCCTCCACGGTGCCGAGCGGCGCGCGTCCCGGCCAGTCGATCAGGGCACCTCGTGAACGGTCGAGGTCAGGCCATCACCAACGGTTACGCGGATGCTCGCTCGATATACTCGCGGTTACCGATCTCACGGCGACCCCGGCGGGATGCCGCCAGGTCACAACCGGCTGGATATCCTTTGTCCGGTGTGGTGCACAGACCGTGCCCACCGAGAGGAGTGACGTGGCAGCCAGTGAAGATGCCCGCAGGATCGCCCTTGTAGCGGCGCAGGCGGCGGCGGACAAGAAGGCCCATGACCTGGTTCTGCTCGACGTATCCGAGCAGCTGATCATCACCGACTGCTTCGTGATCGCATCCGCGCCCAACGAGCGGCAGGTCGACGCGATCGTCGAGTCGGTCGAGGAGAAGATGCGCGCCGCGGGGCACAAGCCGGTGCGGCGCGAAGGAGAACGCGAAGGCCGCTGGATCCTGCTGGACTTCGTCGACGTGGTCGTGCACATCCAGCACGTGGATGAGCGTGCCTTCTACGAGCTGGAACGGCTTTGGAAGGACTGCCCCCGGATCGACTTCGAAGATCGCAACGCCGGCCCTGACAGCGCAGGCGGTTCGGGAAGCGCAGGCGGTTCGGAAAACGAGGGCGGTTCGGACGCCGAACAGGAGAGCGGCCCGCAGTGACGTTACAGCGGCTGGTGCTCTGGCGGCACGGCGAGACCGACTACAACGCCGCCGGACGGATCCAGGGACACCTCGACACCTCACTGACCGAGACCGGACGGGAGCAGGCTCGGGGAGCCGCTCCGGCCGTGGCCGGTTTCCAGCCGGCGGTCGCGCTCACCTCGGACCTGCGTCGAGCCGCGTCGACCGCCGCGATGTTCACTGAAGTCAGTGGCATGCAGGCCCGGCCGGACAAACGCCTGCGGGAAACCCACCTGGGTGAATGGCAGGGTCTGAGCGGGGCAGAGGTGGAACACGGTTGGCCGGGTGCGATGGGAACCTGGCGGGCGACGCCCACCTGGGCGCCGCCCGGCGGCGAATCCAGGGTGGATGTGGCCGCTCGGGCCGTCGAAGTCGTCGAGGAACTCGATCTCGCCGAGAACGGCACCGCGCTGCTCTGCGCGCACGGCGGACTGATCACGGCGTTGACGGCGCGGCTGCTGGACTGGCCGGTGGACATGTGGCCGAGTCTGGGTGGTGTCGCGAACTGCCATTGGGTCGTGCTCTCCCGGCGGAGTGGGCAGGATGCCCGCTGGCGCCTGATCACCTACAACGGCGGCACGCCGCTCTGAGCGCCCAGCTGCCCACCGTTCCCCAACCCGTCCACGAGAATTGATTCGCGTTGTCCATTGCCGTCGTCACCGATTCGACCGCCTATCTGCCGGACGGTTTGGCAGACCGGCATGCCATCCGGTCCGTGCCGTTGCACGTGAGCGTCGACGGTGTGGGCACCTTCGCGGAGCCCGGATTCGGTTCGGACGAGCTCGCGACGGCGTTCGAGCGCAAGCAGCGGGTCACGACGTCCGGTGCGAGCGCCGCGGACCTGGCGCGCGTCTACCGGGAAGTGCTGGACGAGGGCGCTGACGGGGTCGTATCGCTCCACCTGTCCAGGCGGTTGTCGAGCACGTGGGATGCGGCCCGACTGGCTGCGAACGAGGTCGACCCGGAGCGGATTCGCGTCATCGATTCTCGTTCGGCGGCGATGGGGCTGGGGTTCGCCGCGCTCGCCGCGTCCGTGAGCGCTGCGGAAGGAGCCGAACTCGCGGGGGTGGAGCGCCGTGCGACCGCGGCGGCTGAGGAGACCACCACGTTGTTCTCGGTGCAGACGCTGGAGTACCTGCGCCGCGGTGGTCGCATCGGTACGGCTGCCGCTCTGCTGGGGACCGCTCTGGCCATCAAACCGTTGTTGCACGTGCACCAGGGCCGGATCGATGTGCTGGACAAGGTGCGCACCACGGCGCGGGCGATGACGCGATTGGTGGACCTGGCAGGCGAAGCCGCCGGTAGATCGTCGGTGTCCATCGCGGTTCACCACCTGGCGGCACCGGAGCGCGCGGAAGCCATCGCGGATCGGGTCCGGTCGACGGTCGTGGAGTGTGAGGACTGCGTGGTGTCCGAGGTGGGGCCGGTGATCGGCGCGCACATCGGGCCGGGAGCGGTCGGCGTGGTGCTGCTGCCGGGCGGCTGGCGCTCACCGGCGAAGTAGTACCGCGGGCTGGCCTACCTGCGGACGCATTGCGCTCTGCGGTTTTTCTTGCAAGCTCGGAAATTCCTCCTATCGTGGTGCATCCGCTCGTCCTGTTCGGGTGATGCGATGGCGAGTCATCCACAGTGGAGTCAGTTCTCCACGGTCTTGCTTTTGCTGATGTACAGGGGTTTTCGCCTCGCTCTAGCTTCGGATGCATGGTCGATCTCTCCGCTGCGCCGGCGAATGCCGCCCGCTCCACCGCGCCCATGACTGCCGCCGCCGCTTCCGGGACAGCCGGTTCCGGGACTGCCGCGTCCGGGACTGTCGACGAACGCGCGGATCCCACGCCCAGTTCGGCGGCGGCCGACCCGCGTGCACGCCTGCGGGCGTTGATGACGCACCGCGACGAAGAAGACGATGTCGAGGCCGCCACGCGGCCCACCCGGTCTCGGGAATGGATGTCCGAACTGGCGGCTCGGTGGCTGCCCGCACGGTGGCTGCCCGAATCACTGCGGCATGCCAGGTTCGATCCCGGCCGAGCCGGGCTGCTCGGGTTGTCCCTGCTCGCCGTGCTCGGCTTGCTCGTCGTTGCCGCCACCACGTGGGTCGAGCAGCCGGAAGCCGAGTCAGCGCCGCCGCCACCACCGTCGATCGTCGCCGCGCCGAGCACCAGCGCCCCGCCCGCGGAGATAGTCGTCAGCGTGGTCGGCCAGGTGGCCCGGCCAGGACTGATCAGCCTGGACGAAGGTGCCAGGGTGGCCGACGCGCTCGAATCCGTCGGCGGTGCGCTGCCGGGCACCGATGTCACCACGATCAATCTCGCCCGCGAACTCGTCGACGGCGAGCAGCTCCACGTCGCGGTTCCCGTGCCGCCCGGAGTCGAGGTTCCCGAAGACCCCGCTGCACCCGGCGAGTCCCCAGCAGGCTCCGGCAGGCGGATCGACCTGAACACGGCAACCGAGGAGGATCTTCATGAGCTGCCCGGAGTCGGCGAGGTCACCGCCGAACGGATCGTGAACTGGCGCACCGAGAACGGGTCGTTCACGTCGGTGGACGAACTACGTGAAGTCGCAGGCATCGGGGAGGTCC
The DNA here is from genome assembly GCF_054779195.1 of Parasphingorhabdus pacifica. Classification (NCBI taxonomy): domain Bacteria; kingdom Pseudomonadati; phylum Pseudomonadota; class Alphaproteobacteria; order Sphingomonadales; family Sphingorhabdaceae; genus Parasphingorhabdus; species Parasphingorhabdus pacifica. Next base: position 231,212 of record NZ_BAAGYS010000014.1, on the reverse strand, counting down.
GGCTTTCCCGCCTGCGGGATCTGGTGCGGGTATGACCACCGTTCCCGGGCTGGCGGCCGTCGACCTCCGACTCGCTCCGGCGGCGCTGGTGGTCTGGGCGGTCACTCTCGTGGCCGTTCCGCTGGGTTGGGTTCCGCTGACGGTCCTGGCCGGCTCGTTGCTCGGAGCGGGCGTGCTGGTGCGGAGGGTGGGGAAGGCGCACCGCTGGATCAACGGAGTTCTGGCGGTGCTGGTCCTCGGGTGTACGGCGTCGGCGGGAATGGCGGCTCGGACCCACCAGGTCGAGCGACATCCGCTCCGGGAGATCGCGCGAAGCGGTGCGAAAGTCACTGTGCGAGTCGAACTGGACATGGCTCCGCGAGTGCTACGGGGCGAGTCCTACGGTGCACGCCGAGCCCAGGACCGGTCGCTGGTTCGGGCGCGGCTCCGGTCGTTGGAACGCGGTCACGAGCGGATCGTGACAGGCGGCTCCGTGCTGCTGCTCGTCCCCAGCGACTCCTGGCACGAGTTGATCGCAGGCCAGCAGGTCACGACCAGCGGCAAGGCGGTCCCGCCTCGCTCCGGTGAACTCACCGCCGCGGTACTGCAGGTGTTCCGGCCACCCACAGCGGTCGAGCCCGCTCCTGGCTGGCAGCGTGCGGCCGAGGAACTGCGGGAAGGACTGCGCCGAACGTCCGCTACGATGCTCGGCCCGGCCGCAGCGGGCCTCCTACCCGGACTCGTCGTCGGGGATACCGGTGCGCTTCCGCCGGAGGTGGTCGGGGAGTTCACCGACGCGGGACTCACCCATCTCACGGCCGTCTCGGGCGCGAACCTGGCAATCGTGTGCGGTGCGGTCCTGTTGCTCCTGCGCGGAGTCGGGGCCGGGCCGTGGCCCTCCGCGTTCGCGGCGAGCGCGGCACTGATCGGTTTCGTCGTGCTCGCCGGTCCTGAACCCAGCGTCCTGCGGGCAGCTGTGATGGGCATGATCACGCTACTGGCTCTGGTGTTGGGACGTGAGCGCTCGGCCATGCCCGCGCTGTGCGCCAGCGTGGTCGGATTGCTGCTCGTGCTGCCCGGTCTGGCGACTGACGTCGGGTTCGCGTTGTCGGTGTGCGCGACTTCCGGGCTGGTACTGCTGGCCCCGGTCTGGTCGGAGGCGCTGCGCACCCGCGGTCTCCCGACCGGGATCGCCGAAGCCGTGGCGGTTCCGGCGGCCGCCCAACTGGTGACAGCTCCACTCATCGCGGCCGTGGCCGGAGAGATCAGCCTGGTCTCGGTGCTCGCGAACCTGCTGGTAGGCCCGGTCATCGCTCCCGCGACCGTGCTGGGCGTGCTGGCCACGATCAGCGCCCCCGTCGTGCCGGCGGTAGCTCACGCGTGCGTGTGGCTGGCCGGGCCCGAGCTCGAATGGGTCCTGTTCGTGGCACGCCACTCGGCCGCTGTACCGGGAGCCACGGTCGATTGGCCCGCGGGAACGAACGGCGGGGCGCTGTTGGCGGTGCTGGCGTTGGTGCTGCTGATCGTGTTGCGTAGCCGACGCCTTCGCGGGGCGCTTGCCGTGCTGGTCGTGCTCACCGTCGTCGTCCTCGTGCCGGTTCGCCGGGTCGTACCCGGGTGGCCCGAGCAGGGCTGGAGCATGGTTGCCTGCGACGTCGGCCAAGGCGATGGGCTGGTGCTCGCGACCGGGAATCCGAAAGAAGCGGTGGTGGTGGACACCGGACCGGACCCGTCCCGGATGACGGATTGTCTGGCGCGACTGGGAATCAAGAGGGTTCCGCTGCTGGTGCTCTCGCATCTGCACGCCGACCACGTGAGCGGTCTTTCCGGCGTGTTGGCCGACCAGCACGTGATGATGATCGGTACCGGGAAGTTGCGCGAACCAGCTTGGGCCTGGACGGAGCTGCGTCAGACGGCTACCGCAGACGAGGTGCCGGTGGTCGAGCTCGAAGCCGGGCAACGGGTCGCATGGCCGAGCCTTGAGCTGGAAGTGCTGGGGCCGACAGGTGCGCTGGCCCGAACCAGCCAAGCCGACGATGCCAACGACGCGTCCCTCGTACTGAAGGCTTCGACCCCGGCGGGACGGATCCTGCTCACCGGCGACGTGGAACTCTCCGGGCAGTCACAGCTGTTGGCCGGCGGAACCGACCTGAGTGCCGAAGTGATCAAGGTTCCGCACCACGGCTCCCGCTACACGGCTCCCCGCTTCATCGACGCGACGCAGGCCGAACTGGCGCTGATCAGCGTGGGCGACGGCAATTCCTACGGCCATCCGAGCCCGCTCGTGCTCGGCGCGCTCGCCCGTGCGGGTGCGAACGTCGCGCGGACCGACCGGGGTGGCGATCTGGCGGTCCACCCCGGCCCGCACGGTGCGAGAGTGGAGAAGCGAGGTGATCCGATTCGGGCCGACGACTGAACTCCGGCCCGGCGGAGACGGACGCTCTGCGCCCTCGGCGGAATGCCCGGGCCACGTCAGCGCAGGCCCGGGCGAATCCACCGATCAGTACCCGAGGACCTCGTTCACTGCCGCGGTCGTGGGAGCGACGGTGGCCTTCGGGCCGACGTGCTCCTGCACGGCGTCGAGGGTCTTGAGGCCATCACCGGTGATCATCAGCACCGTCTCGGCGTCCGGGTCGAGCTTGCCCTGCTCGATGAGCTTCTTGGTCGTGGCCACGGTGACACCGCCGGCCGTCTCGGCGAAGATGCCCTCGGTGCGGGCGAGCAGCTGGATGCCCTCGATGACTTCCTGGTCGGTGACGTCCTCGATCGCACCGTTCGTGCGGCGCACGACGTCGAGAACGTACGGGCCGTCCGCGGGCGCACCGATGGCCAGCGAGCGGGCGATGGTGTCCGGACGCACCGGCTGGACCACGTCCTGCTCGTCCTTGTAGGCCGAAGCCACCGGCGAGCACCCGCTCGCCTGCGCACCGAACACCCGGTACGGGCTGTCCTCGACGAGGCCGCAGCGGGCGAGTTCCTTGAAGCCCTTGTCGACCTTGGTCAGCTGCGAGCCCGAAGCAATCGGAACCACGACCTGCTCGGGGATCCGCCACCCCAGCTGCTCGGCGACCTCGAAGGCCAGCGTCTTGGAGCCCTCGGAGTAGTACGGGCGAACGTTGACGTTCACGAACGCCCAGTCCTCGTGCTCGGAGGCGAGCTCGGTCGCCAGCCGGTTCACGTCGTCGTAGTTGCCGTCCACCGCCAGGAGCGAACCGTCGTAGACAGCGCTCATCTGAATCTTGGCGCGCTCCAGCGTGGCCGGGACCAGGACGACCGAGTCCCAACCGGCGCGAGCTGCGGCCGCGGCGACGGCATTCGCGAGGTTGCCCGTCGACGGGCAAGCGAGCGTGGTGAAACCGAATTCGCGGGCGGCCGCCAAGGCAACGGCGACCACGCGGTCCTTGAACGAGTGGGTGGGATTGCCGGTGTCGTCCTTGATCCAGATCTGCTTGACGCCGAGCGCCTTGGCGAGTCGATCGGCACGCACCAGCCTCGTACAGCCGGGTTCGGTGTTCTGGTGCTGCTCGACGGTGGTCGGCACGGGCAGCAGCTGCTTGTAGCGCCAGATCGAACGTGGGCCGGCCTCGATGTCCTCGCGGCGGACGCGACCGAAGTCGTATGCGACTTCCAGCGGCGAGAAATCTTCCAGCGAGACGAACTCGGGGGCCAACGGCTGGCGGTGGCCTTCTTCCTTGGACACCAGTTCGGTGGCAGGTCCGAGGTCGTAGGTCCGGGTAGTGGTGGGCTGGGCAGCAGCAGTCATCGCGAGGTCCTTTCCCTCATCTGTCCCGCGCACGGGTCGGAATTGGCACCTTTTTTCGGCGGCCTCGCGGGAAAGAATGGTGCGAATCGCCGATATCGGTTGCCGGGGCTTCTACGGGCCGTTCCCTCTGCCCCTCTGGATGAGCTATTCGGTTGTGGCGGCAACGCTACGGGACGGTGTCGCTTTCTGGCCAGCACGGTGTCCATACTCCGGGACCTAAGAGGGTTGCCCAGGTCACGTGGGAGCATGGGCCCATGAGTGCACCAGGGGTGCTGGCCGGTCCGCTTCATTTGATCCTCGGCGAAGAAGAATTGCTGGTGGATCGGGCAGTTCGCGAAGTGGTGAACGCCGCGCGGGCGGCGGATTCCGAGACCGAGCTGCGCCGAATGAAGGTGAGTGACCTCACCCCTCCGGGGTTGGACGAAATGCTCAGCCCTTCGCTGTTCGCCGAAGGGCGGGTCATCGTCCTGGAGGGGGCTCAGGAAGGCGGCAAAGAGATCGTCGAGGCCGTGCTCACCCACGCGCGCCAACCCGCCGACGGGGTGATTCTCGTTGTCGTCCACAGCGGTGGCGGCCGTGGGAAGAACGCCAAGGAATTGCCGAACGCCTTGCGCAAGATCGATGCGCGTGCGGTCGAATGCAACAAGATCACCAAACCCGCGGAGCGCGAGGCGTTCGTCCGCGAAGAGGTTCGCCGAGCCGGTGGCCGCATCGAGGCCTCCGGCGTCAGCGCGCTCATCGAGTCGGTCGGCCACGACCTTCGGGAGCTGTCCTCGGCGGCTTCGCAGCTCGTTGCCGACACCGGCGGCAAGATCGACGAGACGGCCGTTCGCCAATACCACCGGGGACGCGCGGAGGTCACCGGTTTCGTGGTGGCGGAGAAGGCAGTCACCGGTGATCGCGCAGGTGCCCTCGAAGCGCTGCGTTGGGCTCTGCAACTGGGCGTCCCGCACGTGCTGATCGCCGACGCGCTCGCGGATTCGGTGCGCACCATCGGCAGGGTCGCCGCGGCGGGTGGCAACGACCAGTACCGCCTGGCCAGCGAACTGGGCATGCCGCCGTGGAAAGTGAAGAAGGCGCTCGCGCAGGCCCGCGGGTGGAACGGCGCGGCGGTGGGCGAGGCATTGGCGGCGGTCGCCGAGGTCAACGCCGACGTAAAGGGCGTGGCTGCGGACGCCTCGTACGCGCTGGAGCGGACCGTGCTGCGATTGACCGACCTGCGCGTCGGGCGGAACAACTAGGGAATGCTTCGGAGGCGGGTCTCGCGCGCCGCCCCGGACAGCAGAAGGCCCTCTCCACCACCAGGAGGAGAGGGCCTGCCAACTTGCTGCGAATCAGAGCGCGTTGGTGCGCTTGGACATCGCCGACTTCTTGTTGGCGGCCTGGTTGGCGTGGATGACGCCCTTGCTGGCGGCCTTGTCGAGCGAACGACCCGCGGCACGCTCCAGCTCGACGGCCTTGGTCTTGTCGCCGGAGTCAGCGGCCTCGCGGAACTTGCGGAGGGCGGTCTTGACCGCCGACTTGTAGGCCCGGTTGCGCTGGCGGTTCGCCTCGTTGGTCTTCATCCGCTTCATCTGAGACTTGATGTTGGCCACTGTTGCGCCTCTTCCTCGTCGCTGGTCTGGTGTGCCGCGCATTCGTGGCGCTGCGCGAGCGCAGCCTTCCTCCATTGCGGAATGCCGCACGACACGGCCGTCGATACTATCAATGCGGGCCTGCGACGTTGCTGCCGGGCAACCCCTCCGCGGCGGCTTCCGAAGCTGCGCAAGCCGCCTCCGCAAGCTGCGCAAGCCCCCTCGTCGAGTCGCGAACGCCTCTCGCAAAACCACGTGAGCCCTCGACAAGCCGCGCACACCTCCTCGGCAGGCGGGGTGGACACGGAATCTTCTCGCTCTCGACAGGCGGAGGTGGGCGGGGCCTGCCGGGCCGCGCCGGATAGTCTGCGCGTCCGTGCTCACCGCGTTGAATTGGCCCGGATTCGCCGAAATCTCACTGGCGGGGCTGATGTTCCTGTGTGGTGCCGCGTTCCTCGCGGGGGCGGTCGATGCGATCGTCGGTGGTGGTGGTCTCATCCAGCTGCCCGCGATGCTCCTGATCATGCCCGGGGGTGAGGCGATTCACTCGTTGGCGAGCAACAAGGTCGCGTCCGTGGCGGGGACCGCCGCAGCCGCTCGCACCTACGCCAAGCGAACGCGGATCGACTGGCACAGCGCCCTGCCGATGGCGGTGATCGCGTTTTTCGGCTCGTTGTGCGGAGCGGTGTTCGCCGATGCCCTCCCGTCCGATGTGCTCAACGTGGTGGTACTGGTGGCCCTGGTGGGGGTGGGCATTTATACGTGGCGCACGCCCGCGCTCGGCGCGGCCGATGCGGTGCCGGCGGGGCGGCGCAGGCAACTGCTGCTGATGCTCGCCGGTGGCGCCGTCATCGGCTTCTGGGACGGCATCGCCGGTCCCGGCACAGGGTCGTTCCTGGTTTTCCTGCTGGTCGGGCTGATCGGGTACGCCTTCGTCAGCGCTTCCGCCACCGCGAAGGTCGTCAACGTGGCCACCAACCTCGGTGCTCTCGTGTTCTTCGTCCCAGCGGGCAAGGTGTTGTGGGGACTCGCGCTGGCGATGGCGACGGCAAACATGTCGGGGAGCGTGTTCGGGGCCGCGCTGGCATCCCGGCGTGGCTCGGGCTTCGTCCGCCGGGTCTTTCTCACCGTGCTGTTCGGCCTGGTCGCCAGCCTCGGCTGGAAGCTCGCCCTGGGGGCATGAGGTGATCACGTTTTGCGTGTTCGGCGGTCTTGTTGGAGGCTTGTTCCCGGTCCCCCCACGGCGGGCGGGCAAGTTCGGCGAGGGCGAAGGAATGATCCTGGCGTGAGTGTGGTTGTATTGGTCGGCTGTTCTTTGTGGTCGTGTTCGACACGCTCGCGAAAGATTGTTGCGGGCGCGAAGCTGTTCTCCTCGCAAGCTGGAGAGTTCGCCGTCTGGAATAGGCCCCGGTTGCCGTAAAGTGCGGTACCGGTACCAGCCCCTGTTAGGAGACAGATATGACGCAGGGCACCGTGAAGTGGTTCAACTCCGAAAAGGGCTTCGGCTTCATCGCCCCGGACGGTGGCGGGCCGGACGTCTTCGTGCACTACTCGGAGATCGACGGCACCGGCTTCCGCACCCTGGAAGAGAACCAGGCCGTGAGCTTTGAGATCACCCAGGGCCAGAAGGGCCCGCAGGCCAGCGGCGTTCGCGCGCTCTGAGTCCCGGGTGACACCGTGACACAACGGTGAGTAGACGGGCCCCGCCTCCACGTGAGGCGGGGCCCGTTTTCATGTACCAGGTGTCGAGTCCGTGCCGTTCTGATGCGCGCGTGTTCAGCGGTGCGTGAGAAGACCGCTGGTGCTGCTGGGGAGCAGGAGTGCCATGGGGCCGATTGCCAGGTTCTGCTGACTCGGATCGCCGAGATGTGGTCGGGGCACCGTCGCCCGGTCGTGGCGGTGGCGGTGTTGTCCCCACTGGCCTACGTCCTGGTCCCGTTCGCCATGCGACTCGCGCCGGCGAGCCTCGTGGCTCCCGCGCGAGAGCTGAGCATCGTGCTGGCGGCGTGGTTGGCCTGGGTCCTGCTGAACGAGGCCCAGCCGGTACGGCGGTTGTTGGGCGCGGGTGTGGTTCTGGCCGGCGTCACCTGAGTTCGGGGCGGGTAGAACAGAGGTATGGAGATCCTGAACAGCCGCATGATCCTGCGGCCGCACGACCGTGAACGTTCGCTCCGCTTCTACCGGGACGTGCTGGAGTTGGCCATCTTCCGGGAGTTTCCGGTGGGGACGGTCTTCTTCCTCGGTCAGGGGTTCCTGGAGGTGTCCGGAGAAGGGGAGCACGGGCCGAGCCCCGACCAGGTGTTGTGGCTGCAGGTACGGGGCGTGAAGGCGGAGTTCGCCCGGCTGGTCGAGCGCGGGGTGACGGTGCTGGCCGAACCCGAACGTCAGCCGTGGGGTCTGGACGAGGCGTGGATCGCCGACCCGGACGGCATGCGGATCGTGCTGGTGGAGATCCCGTCCGATCATCCGCTGCGCGCGGACGTCCGACAGCCCTGAGCCGCGGGCCGAGACGGGTCGTCGGAAAGATCAGCCCGAACGTCCGTCCGGCCAGCGCAGCCCGCTCGGCCGGAAGCCGCTCGTCGAATGCACCGGAGTTGGGCACAGAGCACACCGCGTGTCGTGGGACGATATGGGTGAATCCGTGCACCAGCCATGACCGAACGAGCCGACATCCCGCGAGGAACACTGAGTGAGCAGCTTCGCCGACACCACGTTCACACCTCCGGAGCGCATCCGGAACTTCTGCATCATCGCGCACATCGACCACGGCAAGTCGACGCTGGCCGACCGGATGCTGCAGCTCACCGGGGTGCTCGAAGAACGCGCTTACCGGGCGCAGTACCTCGACCGGATGGATATCGAACGCGAACGCGGGATCACGATCAAGGCGCAGAACGTGCGCCTGCCGTGGGTCGTGGACGATACCGAGCACGTCCTGCACATGATCGACACACCTGGCCACGTGGACTTCACCTACGAGGTGAGCCGCTCGTTGGCCGCCTGCGAGGGCGCCATTCTGCTGGTCGACGCCGCGCAGGGCATCGAGGCCCAGACGCTGGCGAACCTGTATCTGGCGATGGAGCACGAACTCGAGATCATTCCCGTGCTCAACAAGATCGACCTGCCGTCGGCCGAGCCCGACAAGTACGCGGCCGAACTCGCGCACATCATCGGCTGCGAGGTCTCCGACGTGCTCCGGGTGTCGGCCAAGACGGGTGACGGGGTCGGGGAGGTCCTCGACGCGGTCGTCAACAACGTGCCCGCTCCGGTGGGCCAGGACGACTCCGCTCCGCGCGCGATGATCTTCGACTCCGTCTACGACACCTACCGCGGTGTGGTGACCTACATCCGGGTCGTCGACGGCCGGATCACGCCCCGCCAGAAGATCAAGATGATGTCCACGGGGGCGACCCACGAGCTGATGGAGGTCGGCATCATCTCGCCGGACCAGAAGCCCTCCGAAGGGCTCGGCGTCGGCGAGGTCGGCTATCTCATCACCGGTGTGAAGGACGTCCGGCAGTCCAAGGTCGGCGACACCGTCACCTCGGACAAGCGCGGCGCGGAAGAGCCCCTTCCCGGGTACCGCGAGCCGCTTCCGATGGTGTATTCGGGACTCTACCCGGTGGACGGTTCGGACTATCCGATCCTGCGGGACGCGTTGGACAAGCTGCTGCTCAACGACGCGGCGCTGACCTACGAGCCCGAGACGTCCGGGGCGCTCGGGTTCGGTTTCCGGTGCGGTTTCCTCGGGCTGCTGCACTTGGAGATCACCCGCGCCCGGTTGGAGCGCGAGTTCGGGCTGAACCTCATCTCCACGGCGCCCAACGTCGTCTACCAGGTCAAGTTGGAGGACGGCAGCGATCTGGAGGTCACCAACCCTTCGGACTGGCCGGAGAACAAGGTCGGCGAGGTGCACGAGCCGATCGCCAAGTGCACGGTCATCGCTCCGTCGGAATTCGTCGGGACGATCATGGAGCTGTGCCAGAGCAGGCGGGGTCAGCTCAACGGGATGGACTACCTCTCCGAGAGCAGGGTCGAGCTGCGCTACACGATGCCGCTCGCCGAGATCGTGTTCGACTTCTTCGATCACCTCAAGTCCCGCACCAAGGGCTACGCCTCGATGGACTATGAGGAAGCGGGCACCCAGGCGTCCAACCTGGCGAAGGTCGACATCCTGCTGCAGGGCGAGGCGGTGGACGCTTTCAGCGCCATCGTGCACCGCGACGCCGCCTACGCCTACGGCACCAAGATGGCCACGAAGCTGCGAGACCTGATCCCCAGGCAGCAGTTCGAGGTGCCGATCCAGGCCGCGATCGGTTCGCGGATCATCGCGCGGGAGACGATCCGCGCCATCCGCAAGGACGTGCTTTCCAAGTGCTACGGCGGTGACATCAGCCGGAAGCGCAAGCTGCTGGAGAAGCAGAAGGAAGGCAAGAAGCGGATGAAGACCATCGGTCGGGTCGAGGTTCCGCAGGAGGCCTTCGTCGCTGCCCTGTCCACCGACGAGGGCGCGGGTACCAAGGAGGAAAAGCCCAAGGGCAAGAAGTAGGAACACCGAGCACGCGCGGCATCGGCTGCGGTGCGGACGGCAACGAGCCGGACGCACCGCAGCCGATTTTTTTGTTTCGGAGAGTGTTCGCGGAGCCACTCCGCGCAGGTCTCCCGTCTCCTGCCGCGGCGAGTGCGAGCACGGCCATAGTCAGCTTCTATGGAAAGTATTCGGAACCGGTCTTCGGGACTGTTGGTGCCCTCGCGAACAGGGCGAAAGTCGTCCGAGTGTGGGCCACGACTCACGCTTGGTGAATGGAAGCCTTGCACTGAAGTAACACCGAACTAGCATTCCTCGCGACTTGAATGCCTCCGTGAGAGCCGCGGCCGTCGACGTGGTCGGCGATGGACAGCGTGGTCTTGATCGCTCTCCGGAGTTCTTTCCATGTGATGCAGGAGGTCGAGCATGAGCGGATCCGGCGTGTCTCGTGAACAGTTGCCGATTCCGGACGCCGTCAGTCAGTCCGGTACGGCCCTGGACGCGCGTGATCAGAGCCCGGCCTTCGAGCCGGTGCGCCCCGTCGACGCCCCGGCAAGTGCTCCCAACGTCGTGGTCGTGTTGCTCGACGACATGGGTTTCGGTGCTCCGAGCGCGTTCGGCGGACCGTGTGAGATGCCGACAGCGGACCGGTTGGCGGACGAGGGACTGCGCTACACGAGGTTCCACGTCACGGCGATCTGCTCGCCGACCCGGCAGTCGCTGCTGACCGGCCGCAACCACCACTCGGTCGGCATGGGCGTGACCACCGAGATGGCCAGCGCAGCCCCCGGCTACAACGGCATCCGTCCGCGCAGCGCAGCCACGATGGGCCAGGTGCTCAGGGACAACGGCTACAACACCGGGGCGTTCGGCAAGTGGCACCAGACGCCCGCCCGCGATGTGAGCGCGGCGGGCCCGTTCGACCGATGGCCCACGGGCGAGGGGTTCGAGAAGTTCTACGGATTCGTCTGCGCGGAGATGAACCACTGGTATCCGGTGCTGTTCGACGGCACGACCCCGGTCGAGCCGTCCGAGCGCCCCGAGGACGGGTACCACCTGTCGGAGGACCTGGTGGACCAGGCGATCGACTGGGTTCGCACGCAGAACACCCTCAAGCCGGAGGCACCGTTCTTCGCCTACCTGCCGTTCGGTGCGACGCACGCGCCTTACCACGTGCCGAAGGAGTACCGGGACAAGTACAAGGGCCGGTTCGACCACGGTTGGGACGAGCAGCGCGAGATCACCTTGCGGCGGCAGAAGGAACTCGGCGTCGTGCCGGAGGATGCCGAGCTCGCACCGTGGGCGGAAGGCGTGCCGCACTGGGACGAGCTGTCCGAGGCCGAACGTGAAGTCGCGGCCGGACTGATGGAGACCTACGCCGGTTTCGCCGAGCACACCGATGTGCAGGTGGGCCGGTTGGTGGACGCCTTGGACGAGCTGGGAGAGCTCGACAACACCATGATCGTCTACATCCTGGGAGACAACGGTGCCTCCGCCGAGGGCGGACTGGGCGGCACGCTCAACGAGCACCGGCAGGCCAGTGGTCTCGAGGACTCCGCCGAGTTCATGGCCGAGCACCTCGACGCGTTGGGTGACGCCACTACGCATGCCCACTACCCCGTGGGCTGGGCGCTGGCGATGAACACGCCGTATCAGTGGACGAAGCAGGTCGCCTCACACCTCGGCGGCACGCGTGACGGCATGATCGTCCACTGGCCGCAGGGCATCGAGGAACGAGGCGGCATCCGCAACCAGTGGCATCACGTCATCGACGTGCTCCCGACGGTTCTGGAAGCCGCTGGGCTTCCGCACCCCTCGTCGTTCCAGGGGGTCTCGCAGCAGCCCATCGAGGGCACCAGCATGCTCTACAGCTTCAACGAGGAGTCGGCCGCCGAGCGTCATCGCCTGCAGTACTTCGAGATGGTCGGCAACCGCGGGATCTACCACGACGGGTGGATGGCGGTGACTCGGCACGGAACCCCGTGGGAAATGGTCCAGGAGGGTGGTCGCCGCTACTTCGACGACGATCGTTGGGAGCTCTACGACACCAATGTGGACTGGACGCAGGCGCACGACATCGCCGACGAACATCCCGGCAAGTTGCGGGAACTTCAGCAGCTGTTCCTCGTTGAAGCGGCCAAGCACCAGGTCTTTCCGCTCGACGACCGGATGACCGAGCGGGAGAACCCCAAGGAGGCCGGACGGCTCGACCTGATGGGTGACCGTTCGAGCATCACCTTCCACGCAGGGGCGAAGCGGCTGACGGAGGAGACGGCGCCCAACGTCAAGAACCGCTCGCACTCGGTGACCGCGCTCGTCGAGGTGCCGGAGAACGGTGCCGATGGCGTGATCGTGGCGCAGGGCGGTCGTTTCGGTGGCTGGTCGCTGTACCTGTCGGACGGACGTCCTTGCTACGCCTACAACTACTTCGGCTTGGAGATCCACAAAACCGCGGGAAGCGAAGCGCTCGACGCCGGGGAGCACGAGATCCGGCTGGAGTTCGACTACGACGGCGGCGGTGTTGGCAAGGGTGGTGATGCCCGGCTGCTCGTCGACGGAACGAAGGCCGGCGCTACCAGGGTCGACGGCACCATCCCGTACTACTTCGCTTTCGACGAGACCTTCGATATCGGAGTGGATCGCGCGTCCCCGGTGACCGACGACTACGCCCCGGTCGACAACGCCTTCACCGGTCACCTGCGGTGGGTCCGCCTCGATCTGGGCGACGATCTGTGCAGCGACGTGGCGGATCCGTCTTCTTCCCAACGATTCAGGATGGCGCATGACTGAGCAGGCCGGATCTTGTTGCGCTCCCTCGTCGGGGCGTGGAACGGAACCCGGGCCCGCAGCGGAGGGTCGTTCGGGCAGCACCGACTCGATGGTGCTGCTCGGCGGAACCGAATTCCTGATGGGCAGCGAAGCTCCGGAGGCTTACCGGGACGACGGTGAGGGGCCGGTGCGCGCGGTCGAGCTCTCCCCGTTCTGGATCAGCCGGACGGTCGTGTCCAATGCGGAGTTCGCCGAGTTCGTCGAGGACACCGGTTATCGAACAGAGTCCGAGCGCTACGGCTGGTCGTTCGTGTTCGGCGGTCTGCTCCCGGACGAGTTTCCGCCCACCCGCGGCGTCGCGAACGCGCCGTGGTGGCGCCAGGTCGAAGGTGCCGACTGGCGGCATCCGGAAGGACCGCAGTCCGGTGTGGATGAAAGGACGCAGCATCCGGTCGTGCACGTTTCGTGGTCGGACGCGCAGGCCTACTGCCGGTGGGCAGGTCTACGGCTGCCGACCGAAGCGGAGTGGGAGTACGCGGCGCGCGGTGGTCTTTCCGGTGCCACCTACCCCTGGGGCGACGAGCTCGAACCGGGTGGCGAACACCGCATGAACGTATGGCAGGGCACGTTCCCGCAACACAACACCCGGGATGACGGCTGGCACGGCACGTGCCCGGTGGAAGAGTTCGAACCCAACGGCTTCGGCCTGCACAACACCACGGGAAACGTGTGGGAGTGGTGCGCGGACTGGTTTCACGCCACGTTCCGGGATTCGCGCACGGATCCGGTGGGACCGCCGGGTGGTGACTACCGGATCGCCCGCGGCGGGTCTTACCTGTGCCACGACTCGTACTGCCGCCGCTACCGGGTCTCCGCACGCCAGGGGCTCGCACCGGACACCGGAACCGGGAATGTGGGATTCCGCTGTGCTCGGGACGCGTGACCACCAGTACGACCGCCTCTCCGAGCGTCCGGGCTCCGGGACTCGGAGCAGTTCCCGCGCGGGAGTCGATTCGGTGGAACGCTCTGCCGCGCGTGGTGTGGAGCGCGGTTCCGCCCGTGTGCGGGAGAGTTGACGCATGGAGCGGCGCGAGTTGGAGTACTTCCTGGCCATCGCCGAACATGGCAGCTTCACGGCTGCCGCCCAAGCCATGCGGGTTGCCCAGCCGTCGCTCTCGCACGCGATCGGTTCGATGGAGAGCAGGCTCGGCGGCAAGCTGTTCCACCGGCTGCCGCAGGGTGTGGTGCTGACCAGCGCCGGGCAGGCGCTGTTGGAACCGGCGAGGCTGGTGATGCGTGACCTGAGCACGGCTGCTGATTCGGTGCGGGAGGTTCTCGGGCTGGCCGGTGGGCGACTCGACATCGTCGCTCAGACCACGCTGGCGGTGGATCCGCTGGCCGAGCTGGTCGGCACTTACTTGCGAGAGCATCCGAAGGTCGGGGTGCGGATCTCCGATCCGGAACTCGGCTCCGACGTCACCGCGGCGGTGCGGGCGGGTGAGTGCGAACTCGGGATGGTCGAATCGGCTGATCTGGTGGTCGGTGATCTGGACGGCATCGTCCTGCGTGCCCGGGAGATCTTCGCCGTGTTGCCGCCGGAAACCCCCACCGACCGGGCCCGGTTGCGGATGGCCGAGTTGGCGGCGCTGGACTGGGTCACCACACCGAAGGGCACCGCGACTCGCGAGGTCATCGAGGACACCGTGGGGCGCCGGGGCCAGGCCGGTGGTCAGGGGCCGGTCAGCACCCATGAAATCGAGCCCACTGTTGCGGTGGAGACGGCGCACCAGGCGATGATCGTGCCGCTGGTGCTTGCCGGCGCGGGGGCCACGCTGCTGCCGAGGTCGATGGCCGAGGACGCGGCCGAACGAGGGGCCGTGGTGCTGGCGCTACGGCCGAAGGTCGTCCGGCGCGGTGTTCTCTTCTGGCGCCCGGGGCCGCTTTCCCCGGCCGCGGCGGAGTTCGTCCGGTTGACCAGATCAGTGTCCGAACAATGGCAGTAACCGGTGTCTCAGTGACAAATGAAAAGACGCGTGATCTGCTAGAATAGATCGAATCTATAGCGCCTATCGATAACCGGTATTCAGAAACATCCGGCGCCGTGCGTGATTTCTGGTTCGGGCGGGATAGTGTCATGTTCCGGTGTTATCGGTAATTTGCGCTATCTGAATTTTGGCCAATGTGGAGATATAACACCTGGTCAAACGCGTTACGGTTGCCGATCTGAGTAGTTCGGCCCGAATGCGGGACCGTGGATGGAGAGGAGGTGGAGCGCGGGGAGAACGGATCGTCCGATCTCGATTCGCGGCGTGGGGCGACGTGTCGAGATCATTTTCTGTGATCCTGTCCGCCGGGTTCTCCCACTCGGTGGGCATCAACAACCGGAGGAATACCAATGGAACTCGACGCCGTCGAGAACGCGCGAATGCGCCCATTCCACAGGAAACTCCTCGTCGCCTGCTGCGGAGGACCGCTGCTCGACGGGTACTTGCTCAGCATCATCGGGGTCGCGCTGGTCGGCATCACCGAGGAGCTGAGCCTGAGCACTACGTCCTCGGCACTGGTCGGTGTCGTCGCGCTGGTGGGCATGTTCCTGGGTGGCCTGCTGATCGGTCCGCTCACCGACCGGGTCGGCCGCCGTGCGATGTACACGATCGATCTCGCGGTACTGATGGTGGCCTCGGTGCTGTGCGTGTTCGTCACCGAGGCGTGGCAGTTGATCGTGTTGCGGTTCGTGATCGGGTTCGCCGTCGGTGCGGACTACCCGATCGCCACCGCATTGCTGGCCGAGTGGTTCCCCCGCAAGCAGCGTGCGCGGGCCATGGGAGGTGTCATCGCCGCTTGGTACGTCGGCGCGATGCTCTCCTACGCCGTGGGGTGGGCGATCACCGAGATCACCGGGCCTCAGGGCTGGCGCTGGATCCTCGGCAGCGCGGCTGTGCTGAGCGCGCTCGTGCTGGCCATGCGTCACGGCACGCCCGAATCACCGCGATGGCTGGTGGATCGAGGCCGTGTGGACGAGGCCGCCGAACTCGTGCGTCGAATCCTCGGAACCACCGTCTCTCGCGAA
This sequence comes from Parasphingorhabdus pacifica, assembly GCF_054779195.1. Taxonomy (NCBI): domain Bacteria; kingdom Pseudomonadati; phylum Pseudomonadota; class Alphaproteobacteria; order Sphingomonadales; family Sphingorhabdaceae; genus Parasphingorhabdus; species Parasphingorhabdus pacifica. The sequence goes on along the minus strand of NZ_BAAGYS010000014.1, from coordinate 215,529 downwards.
GATCTGCTCGGCGCCCGCGAGGCCGAAGTGCAGAGCGGCAGCATGCGGGAACTGCTCAGCGGGCTCTACCTGCGGCGGGTCATGTTCATCTCGATCTTCTACACCTGCCAGGTCATTCCCATGTGGGCCATGTACTTGTTCGGACCCAAGATGCTGGCCGCGTTCGGGCTGGATTCGGCGAACCTGAGCAACCTGGGATCCGGGTTGATCAGCGCGCTGTTCCTGCTCGGGTGCCTGCCCGCGATGCGGCTGCTGGACACCGCCGGTCGGCGAAAGACGATCATCTGGTCCTTCGCGCTCATGATCATTCCGCTGGCGGTGCTGGGTTGGTGGCCGACCGCACCGGTCTTCATCGTGATCGGATGCTTCTGCCTGTACGCGTTCTTCGCCGGCGGGCCGGGAATCCTCGAGTGGCTCTATCCGAACGAGCTGTTCCCCACGTCGATTCGGGCATCGGCGATCGGTTTGGCCGTGGCGTTCAGCAGGGTGGGAGCGGCCGTCGGTACTTACCTGGTGCCGTTGTCCCTGGAGCAGTTCGGCACTGCCACGACGATGTACATCGGCGCGGGAATCACCGTGATCGGGTTGTTGGTCTCCGTGGCGTGGGCCGAGGAGACGAAGGGCAAGTCGTTGGCCGACGCCAGCGGGACCGGTGCCCCGCGCGCCACCGAGAAGTCCGGCGTGTCCTGACGCGCGTCGCGCAGGTCGACGTGACGTTCTGACCACTCGTGACGCCAGCCCGTACTCGGCCGAGGTGTTCTTGATCCTGCCGGGGCGGGCTGGCGCCGCGGGTGCCGGACGCCGACGCGAAGGGAGCGGCCAGGGCATTCGCGGCCCACCGTGTTCTCCTGCTCGTTCCAGGCCTCCGTCGGCTCTAGTGAGTCTCGAGGAACGCGTACACGTCAGCCTCGTCGACCCCGGGGAAGGTGTCCGAGGGCAGCGCCGAGAGAACGTGCGAGTGCGCGCGGGCCGACGGCCACACCATGCCCTGCCACCGGTTCGCCAGTTCGGCGGGCGGCCGCTGGCAGCACTCCCCGTTGGGGCAGCGGGACTTGGAGTGGTTGGTCGTGTCCCGCCCGCGGAACCAGCGCGACTCGGTGTACGGGACGCCGAGAGTGATCGCGAAGTCCCGGCCACGGTTGGGATCCACGTGCGCGACACACCAGTGCGTGGCACCGGGCTTGTCCGTGTACTGGTAGAAGGTCGAATACCGGTCGGCGGACGCGAACACCATGCGGCCGGCCCAGTGCCTGCACATCCGTTGGCCCTCGATCGCGCCGGAGGGGTCGGTGGGGAACACGAGCCCGTCGTTCTCGTAAGCCTTGTAGATGATCCCGGTCTCGTCGTTGCGCACGAAGTGGCAGACCAGGTCGAGGTACTGGGTGGCGAGGTTGGTGAACCGGTGGGCGGCCATCTCGTAGGAGACCGAGAACACGTCGCGCAGGTCTTCAACCGCGAGGTCGCGGTCCTTCTTGGCCTGTTGCAGGAAGCTCACCGCCGTGCGCTCCGGGATGAGGACGGCCGCGGCGAAGTAGTTGGCCTCCACGCGCTGGCGCAGGAAGTCCGCGAAGTCGCGCGGCTGCCGGTGTCCGAGGGTGAGGTGCCCGAGGGTTTGCAACAGGATCGTGCGCGGGCTGTGCATGCCGAGCGATTCCCGCCGCAGGAAGATCCGGTGGTGCCGCATGTCGGTGACCGACCGCACCGAGCGCGGTAGGTCGGTGACGAAGCGGAGCCCATAGCCCAGGTGCGCGGCGATCGACTGGATGATCCCTTCCGAGAGCGCACCGCCCGTGTAGCCGACCTTGTCGAGGATCTGGGAGGCGGCCTTCTCGATCTCGGGGAAGTAGTTGTTGTGCTCGCGCATCATGCGGCGCAACTCGGCGTTCGCCTTCCGGGCTTCCTCCGGAGTGGCCACCTGCTTGGTCTCGCGCCGCTTGAGCTCTTCGTAGAGGGCGAGCACGTGTTCGAGGGCTTCGGTGGGCACTCGTTTGCCGACCTTCAGCGGGGCGACGTCGAGGCGTTGGTACATCGGGTCGAGCTGGGCCTGCTCGACGGCGATCTCGAGTTCGGCGCGACGATTCGGCGGTTTTTTCGACAGCAGGTCGTCCACGGAGCTACCGAGCGCGGACGCGAGTGACCTAAGTAACGAAAGCTTGGGTTCCCGGTGCCCGTTCTCCAGCAACGACAGTTGCGAGGGGGCTCGTCCGACGCGTTCTCCCAGCTCAACAAGGGTGAGGCCGGCTGCTCGACGGAGGTGTCGCAACCGTTGACCGAACACCAGGAGATCCTGCTCGGTGGAGAAATTACGGTCCTCTTCGGTGGCGGAAGACGTTAAGTCCGGCATGTCCTTCACCGTAGCAGAAAAAAGCCGAAAATTTGCAGGGGTTACTTCTCGAATTTTCTTGTTTGAGGGCCAAGACTGGGTGCATCAGGCCGCAAGCGATCCACCCGAAAGGTGAAGACCATGAGCCTCCAGCCTGGAGTCCGCGAGCAGGCGGCGAAGGCCGCTGAAGAACTGCAGCGCGAATGGGACACCAACCCGCGCTGGAAGGGCATCGAGCGGACCCACTCCGCAAGCGATGTCGTCCGCCTTCGTGGTTCCGTGCAGGAAGAGCAGACACTCGCCCGCAACGGTGCCGAGAAGCTGTGGGACCTGCTGCACCAGAACGACTACATCAACTCGCTCGGCGCGATGACCGGTAACCAGGCGGTCCAGCAGGTCCGTGCGGGCCTCAAGGCCATCTACCTGTCCGGATGGCAGGTCGCGGCCGACGCCAACCTCGCAGGCGAGACCTACCCGGACCAGAGCCTCTACCCCGCCAACTCGGTCCCGCAGGTCGTCAGCCGCATCAACAACGCCCTCAAGCGCGCCGACCAGATCACCTGGTCCGAGGCCCTGGACCCGGAGGCCGAGGAGACCAGCAGCGAGCCGATCGACTGGATGGCGCCGATCGTCGCCGACGCCGAGGCCGGTTTCGGTGGCGTGCTCAACGCCTACGAGCTGATGAAGGGCATGATCAACGCGGGTGCCGCCGGTGTGCACTGGGAGGACCAGCTTGCTTCGGAGAAGAAGTGCGGTCACCTCGGTGGCAAGGTGCTCATCCCCACCAGCCAGCACGTCAAGACGCTGAACGCCGCGCGGCTCGCCGCCGACGTCGCGAACGTGCCGTCCCTGGTCATCGCCCGTACCGACGCGCAGGCAGCCACGCTGATGACCAGCGACGTGGACGAGCGCGACGAGAAGTTCCTCACCGGTGAGCGCACGCCGGAGGGCTTCTTCAAGGTCTCGAACGGCATCGAGCCCTGCATCAGCCGTGGTCTGGCCTACGCGCCGCACGCCGACCTGATCTGGATGGAGACCTCCAAGCCGGACCTGCAGGCCGCCAAGGAGTTCGCCGAGGCCATCAAGGCGAAGTACCCGGACCAGATGCTGGCCTACAACTGCTCGCCGTCGTTCAACTGGCGGAAGAACCTGGACGACAGCACCATCGCCAAGTTCCAGCGCGAACTCGGCCACATGGGCTACAAGTTCCAGTTCATCACGCTGGCCGGCTTCCACGCGCTGAACTACAGCATGTTCGACCTGGCCAAGGGCTACGCCGCCGACGGCATGACCTCCTACGTCGACCTGCAGGAGCGCGAGTTCGCCGCCGAGGAGCGTGGCTACACCGCGACTCGCCACCAGCGCGAGGCCGGTACCGGTTACTTCGACCTGATCAGCACCGCGGTGAGCCCGGACTCGTCCACCACCGCGCTGGCCGGCTCGACGGAGACCGCACAGTTCTGAGTCGTCTTCCGGCGTGTCTCTCCACATTGAGCGGGCACGTCCGGTAGGCACTCACCAAGACGCACCAGCGGCCCTGTGGCGGGGTGTGATTGATCGCGATGGTGCGAGTGGGGCGGGAATCCTTTCGGATTCCCGCCCCACTTTCGTTCGTACCGCGATGCTCGCCGCGCCGAGGGGTTCGAAGTGCTTTGCCTCAGGCCTGCAGGCCGACGCGTCGAGCGCGGCGCCCACGCTGGAGAGCAGGTTCGCCGGCGTGTTGCCGACGGCTCGGCGATCGGTTGCCGGGAGGTGCGCGGTGCGGGGCCGTTCCGCCTGCGGCAAGATTCGGTGCATTTGCCCGCCCGGTGTGCGGCGCGGCCGTTTCAGCAGCGATAGCGTCCGGGGCGTGATCGAACGACGAGAAATCCCGGTTGTCGCTGCACCAATGGCGGGCGGTGCGTCCACCCCCGAGCTCGTCGCCGCGGTGAGCTCCGCAGGCGGCTTCGGCTTCCTGGCTGCCGGCTACCTCTCCGAGGAAGCGCTGTCCGACCAGATCGCGCGGACGCGCGATCGCACCGATGAGCCGTTCGGGGTGAACCTGTTCGTGCCCGGTGATCGCCGCGGCCCGGACCTCGACCCGTACTGGGCGAGCATGCGAGTCGAAGCCGAGCGCTACGGCGTGGAACCCGGTTCGCCGTACTGGGACGACGACCTCTACCAAGCCAAGATCGAACTCGTGCTCAGTGAGCGGATCCCGGTCGTCTCCTTCACCTTCGGCGCCCCCTCGTCTTCCACGGTGGACCGATTGCACGCGGTCGGGTCCGAGGTCGTGGTCACCGTAACGACCCCGGAGGAAGCCCGCCTGGCGGCGGAAGTCGGCGCGGACGTGCTGTGCGTCCAGGGCGCGGAAGCAGGCGGCCATCGGGCGGTGTTCACCGACGACCCGACGGCTCCCGGTGGTGGGCAGCTCTACGGGCTGCTGGCCGCGCTTCGGCTGGTCCACGCCGAAGTCGACCTCCCACTGATCGCGACGGGCGGCCTGGTGTGCGGCGCGGACATCGCCGCCGTGCTGGCGGCCGGCGCGGTCGCCGCGCAGCTCGGGACGGCCTTCCTCGTCTGCGACGAGGCCGGAACGAAGCAGACCCAGCGGGACGAGATCGTCGCCGGTCGTCGCGAAACCGCGCTGACGCGGGCTTTCAGCGGTCGGCCCGCTCGAGGACTGGTGAACCGGTTCATGACCGACCACAGCGCAACGGCACCTGCCGCTTACCCGCAGCTGCACCACATGACCCAACCCATCCGTGCGGCCGCGGCGAAGGCGGCGGATCCGGAAGCGATGTCGCTCTGGGCCGGGCAGACCTACTCGCAGGCCACGGCGATGCCCGCGGCCGAGCTGGTCCGGCAGCTCGGCGACGGCGCCCGCGCCGCCTTCGAAACCGGCCGTTCCCGGCTGGGCTGACCTCCGCCCTCGGTCGGGTAGGTGGTGCGAGCAAGGGAACTTTTCTTTCACATGTGACAGAGATGTTCCCTTGCTCGCACCGTGATCGAAATCAAGTGCGGCGGCCGTCGGCGGCACCGTAGGTTGTTGTTCGTGGGTCACGTCGAATCAGTCAACATCGCGGTGCCGCGTACCGGGGCATGGACCGGGAGTGTCGGGAAAACCGGAATCGACAAGCGGCCGGTCGCCGGACCGGTCCTCGTCGAACGGGCCGGGGTCCGGGATGACAGCGTGTGCGACACGAAGCACCACGGGTCCTGGTACCAGGCGGTCTACGCGTTCGACACCGAAGACCTGCGCTACTGGTCGCACGAGCTCGCCACCGAACTCGTGGCGGGCAACGCGGGCGAGAACCTGACCCTCGCCGATTGCGACTGCGCCGAAGCGGTCGTCGGGGAGCGGTGGCGCGTGGGTGACGCGGTCCTGCGCGTGACGGGTCCGCGCATCCCGTGCCGGGTGTTCGCCGCGTTCTGGGAAGCCGATGGACTGGTCAAGCGATTCACGGCCCGCGGGCGCCCGGGCGCATACCTCGCGGTGGAGGCCCCGGGTGAGGTTCGCGCGGGCGATTCCCGGGAACTGCTGTCCCGCCCGGAGCACGGGGTGACGGTGGCCGAGGTGATGGCCTTTCGGATGCGGGCGCGCACCGACATCGCTGAGCACGTCGCTACCGGGATGGCGGATCTGCCGGAGGAATGGCGGGCCGAGGTGGAGAAGGTGCTGCGGGTCAACGGTCGGGTAGGCATTCGGTGATGCAGTAGCCGTTGTCCAGCTGGGTGACGTTGGCGACGAACAGGCCCGCCGCCGAGGCGATTTCCCGGGTCCGGGTCAGATCGCGCATCCGGCCGCCGACGTAGACCATCATCCGGAGATCCATCTCGGTGAAGGCGCGTTGGTCGTCGGGGTCGGCGCTGAGTTCGATGATGAGCACGCTGCCGTCATCGCCCGCGGCTTCGGCGCAGCGGCTCAGGATCCGCACCGCGTCCTGGTCGTCCCAGTCACCGAGCACGTCGAGGAGTATGAACGCGTCGCCGCTGATGGGCAGTGGGTCGAAGAGGTTCCCGTTGGCGGTTTCTGCGCGCGGACCGACGCCTCGGGCTTCCAGGTGTTCGGTTGCCTTGCTCGCCGGACCGGGCAGGTCGACCAGGCCCCCGTGCAGTGACGGGTAGGTGCGCAGCAATTCCGCGAGCAGGATTCCCTTGCCGCCGCCGACATCGACCACGCGGGTGAAGCGGTCCCAGTCGTAGGAGTCGACCACGTCCGGAACGACATCCTCCGACTTGGAGTCCATCAGGTCGTCGAAGGATTCGGACAGCTCCGGCCGGCTTTCGAGGTCCTCGGTCAGCGTGCGCCCGTACGCGGCGGGGTAGGCGATGTGCTTGCCGCGCACTTGGCCGAGGAGTTCGACGAAGGCCAGGTCGGACCGACCGATGGCGCCGTCGAGGTCCAGCCATGCGCGCAGTTCGTGCGGGGCCTCGCTCTCGAGCGCGTGCGATGCCTCGTTGGGGCCGAAGGTGTCCGGTTCGGGTTCGGTGAACACGCCCCGGTGGACGAGGAACCGCAGCACCCGGCCGAGCGGGTCGGGGTTGGCGCCGCAGTGCTGCGCCAGTTCGCCGAGCGGGATGGGGCCGTCCTTGACCGCGTCGGCCACGTGCAGGGTGGCCACCGTCCGGATCGCGAACGGCGTAGCGAGGTCGGCCATGGCCCACACGTCTACCGGATCGCCGGACATACCCGCAGCGTAAGGCAGTGGTGCCGAAGTGGCAGTCGGTCGGCGTCGACGGTTCGGGTCAGGGCGTGCGGAGCTCGCGACCGAGCACGAGGATCCGCAGCGGGAGACCGAGCCACTGGAATGGACCAGTCAGGGTGCGGAATCCTCTTCGCCGGTAGAACTCCCGGGCACGCCGGTTTTCGATCGCGTTCGTGCTGAGCACCATCCTGGGATTGTCGATGCGCCGCACGGCTTCGTCGATCAGCCCGGTGCCGACCCCACAGGCCTGCGCCTCGGGATGAACGTGCAGCTCGGCCACTTCGAACGCGTCCTCGAGCCAGTGCTCGTTCTCGGTCGCGGCCAGTGCGGGCCCCACTCGGTGCGGCCACCATTCGCGGCTCGCGGTCGGCCAGCCCACGAGCATCCCCGCGAGCTCGCCCTGCTGGAACGCGCCGAGCGCCAGCAGTCCGTCCAGCTCGGTCACCTCGTCGAGGTACTTCGCGATCAGGATGCCACCGGGCTGGTCGGCCGCGGTCATGGCGGTGCGGGCGAGGGCGCGCGTGTCCTGGAGGCGCTCGCCGAGGTCGAAAGGTGCGATGTCGACGTCCACACGTGGCAGTTGAACACGCCAGGTTCTCGTCGTGGGGTCCACCCGGATTTTCCGTGCGGTCGTGCGGCTCCGTCGCGCGCTGGACGAACGGTCCCGGCTCACCCGGTTCGGTGGTGTTCCTGCGACACCCGAGGCCGGGCGCACCGAAGTGGTGGTTCCTCGATCGCAGCGCAGGATGTCGCTTGGCGTTCGTGCCCGCGACGAGGACCATATGGGTGTGAGGTAGCGCACCCTGTTGCGTGCGCGGCCGAACGAGCAATGATTGGAGGACCAAAGGTTTGATGTCCTAGGTTCTCTCGCGGGAGACGGATCACCGGAAAGGTGCGTTGCGACAATGACCGACGAGCTGGAGCACTTCATCGGTGGCAAGCGCGTGGCGGGAACGTCCGGCACGTTCGGTGACGTGTTCGATCCCAACTCCGGAACGGTCCAGTCGAGGGTGCCGCTGGCATCGGCCGACGAGGTGCGGGCCGCGATCGACAACGCCGCCGAAGCGCAGCCGGGATGGGCCGCGCAGAACCCGCAGAAGCGGGCTCGAGTGCTGATGAAGTTCCTGCAGCTGGTCAACGAAGAGATGGACGACCTGGCGAAGCTGCTCGCCTCCGAGCACGGCAAGACCATCCCGGACGCCAAGGGCGACATCCAGCGCGGCCTCGAGGTGGTCGAATTCGCCGTCGGTGCGCCCCACCTGCTCAAGGGCGAGTACAGCGACAACGTCGGAACCGGGATCGACGTGTACTCGATGCGCCAGCCGCTCGGCGTGGTCGCCGGGATCACGCCGTTCAACTTCCCGGCGATGATTCCGCTGTGGAAGGCCGCGCCCGCCATCGCGTGCGGGAACTCGTTCGTCCTCAAGCCCTCCGAACGCGACCCTTCGGTGCCGCTGCGCCTGGCCGAGTTGTTCATCGAGGCCGGTCTGCCGCCGGGCGTCCTCAACGTCGTCAACGGAGACAAGGTCGCCGTGGACACGGTCCTGACCGACCCGCGTATCGAGGCGGTCGGCTTCGTCGGCTCGTCCGACATCGCCGAGTACATCTATTCCACTGCCGCTGCCCACGGCAAGCGGGCGCAGTGTTTCGGCGGCGCGAAGAATCACATGATCATCCTGCCGGACGCCGACCTGGACAGCGCGGTGGAAGCACTCGTCGGCGCGGGCTACGGCTCCGCGGGCGAGCGCTGCATGGCCATCTCGGTCGCCGTTCCCGTCGGCGAGGCAACCGCCGACGCACTCGTCGAGAAGCTCACCGCCCGGGTCAAGGAACTCAGGATCGGCACCAGCTACGACGAGTCCGCCGACTTCGGACCGCTGATCACCCGGCAAGCCTGGCAGCGGGTCGACGAGTTGGTTGGCGTCGGTGTGGAAGAAGGCGCCGAACTGCTGGTCGACGGCCGGGACTTCCGGATGCGGGGTTACGAGGACGGATTCTTCGCCGGGGCATCGCTGTTCGACCGGGTCACCTCGGACATGCGGATCTACCGCGAAGAGATCTTCGGCCCGGTGCTCTCGGTGGTGCGCGCCGCCGACTACGAAGAGGCACTGCGCCTGCCGAACGAGAACGAGTTCGGTAACGGCGTGGCCATCTTCACGCGGGACGGCGACACCGCGCGAGAGTTCGTCGAACGGGTCAACACCGGCATGGTCGGCGTCAACGTGCCGATCCCGGTCCCGATCGCTTACCACACCTTCGGCGGCTGGAAGCGCTCCGGATACGGCGACCTCAACCAGCACGGCCCCGATTCGATCCGCTTCTACACCAAGACCAAGACGGTCACCTCGCGCTGGCCGTCCGGTCGCAAGGAAGCGGCGAGCTTCACCATCCCGACGATGAACTGAGTCCGGACGGGCGGGGCGGCGGTTTCGCCGCCCCGCCCTGCGGGTGCCGGTTACCGCGTGGAACCGGCCACGACGTCGGGCAGCGGAGGAGTCGACATGTCCGTAGCAGTAGCAGCAGAACCCGGAAACCCGGCAGGATCACCGTTCGCCCTCAGCGAGGACCAGCTGGCGATCCAGGAAACGGCCAGGGAATTCGCCGCCGAGCAGCTGGCGCCCAAGGCGATCGAGTGGGACCAGGAGAAGCACTTCCCGGTCGACGTGCTGCGGCAGGCGGCGCGGATCGGAATCGGCGGGATCTACGTCGGCGAGGACGTCGGAGGCACCGGGCTGACCCGGTTCGACTCCGTGCTGATCTTCGAGGCGCTCGCCACCGGATGCCCTTCGATCGCCGCCTACATCTCCATCCACAACATGGTCGCGGGCATGATCGACCGGTTCGGCAGCGATGAGCAACGTGCTCGCTGGTTGCCCTCGCTGTGCTCGATGGACCAGCTCGGCAGTTACTGCCTCACCGAACCCGGGGCCGGTTCCGACGCGGCGGCGCTGCAGACCAGCGCAGTGCGCGACGGCGACCACTACGTGCTCAACGGGGTCAAGCAGTTCATCTCCGGTGGCGGCAGCTCCGACGTGTACGTCGTGATGGCCCGTACCGGGGAAGCCGGGGCGGGCGGTATCTCGACGTTCGTCGTCGAGGCGGGAACTCCGGGGCTGTCCTTCGGCCCCAACGAGACGAAGATGGGGTGGAACGCGCAGCCCACCCGGCAGGTGATCTTCGACGACCTCCGCATCCCGGCCGACCAGCGGCTCGGTCCCGAGGGCATCGGATTCAAGATCGCCATGGCCGGACTGGACGGCGGCAGGCTGAGTATCGCGGCGTGCTCGCTCGGCGGCGCGCAGACCGCGCTCGACAAGAGCCTGTCCTACGTTACCGAGCGCACCGCCTTCGGCTCACCGCTCGGCCAGTTCCAGGCCCTGCAGTTCAAGCTCGCCGACATGGCCACCGACCTGGAGGCCGCGCGGACGCTGCTTTGGCGCGCCGCCTGCGCGCTGGATTCGAAGGATCCGACGGCCACCCGGCTGTGCGCGATGGGCAAACGGCTGGCCACCGACGTGGGCTTCGCCGTCGCCAACGAGGCACTTCAGATCCACGGTGGTTACGGATACCTTGCCGAGTACGGCCTCGAGAAGATCGTCCGCGACCTGCGGGTGCATCAGATCCTCGAGGGAACCAACGAGATCATGCGATTGATCATTTCCCGTGGACTGCTGGAGTCGGCATCATGACATCGGAAATCCTGCTCGAAGAGCGGGGTGCACTCGGACGAATCACCCTCAACCGCCCCAAGGCGATCAATTCCCTCACCCTCGGCATGGTCCGGGAGATGTCGGCCGCGCTGGAGCAGTGGCGCGCCGACGACCGGATCCAGGTCGTGCTGATCGACGGTGCCGGGGAACGCGGCCTTTGTGCCGGCGGCGACGTCCGGGCCATCTACGACGCGGCCAAGGCCGGTGACGAGACGGTGCCGGAGACGTTCTGGTCCGAGGAGTATCGGCTCAACGCCGTCCTGCCGCACTACCCGAAGCCGATCGTGAGCATCATGGACGGCATCTGCATGGGTGGCGGAGTCGGCATCGCCGCCCACGATTCGCACCGGGTGGTCACCGAGCGTTCCAAGATCGGCATGCCCGAGGTGGGCATCGGCTTCGTGCCCGACGTCGGCGGAACCTTCCTGCTCTCCCGCACCCCGGGCGAACTCGGCACCCACGCGGCGCTCACGGGCGCCCCGATCAGCGGAGCCGATGCGATCGAATGCGGGCTCGCCGACCACTACGTGCCCAGCGACAAGCTCGAAGCGATGGTCGACCGGCTCGCCACCGCCGACGTCGACGCGGTGCTGCGCGAGTTCTCCGAGCGGCCCCCCGCGGCGAACCTGGCCGGTCACCGGGAGTGGATCGATGCCGCGTACTCGGCGAACACCGTCGAGGACATCCTCGAACGACTGCGGGCACGCCCCGAGCAGGAGGCGCGCGACGCCGCCGAGATGATCAGCACCAAGTCGCCGCTGTCCCTGAAGCTGACGCTGTGCTCGTTGCGGTCCCGACCGGAGACGTTGGAGGCGGCGTTGGACCAGGAGTACCGCGTATCGCTCGCGTGCGTGCGGATCGGTGACTTCGTGGAGGGCGTGCGGGCGACGCTGGTCGACAAGGACCGCGACCCCAAGTGGCAGGCCGAACGGCTCGAAGACGTCGAGCCCGAACTGATCGACAAGTTCTTCGCACCATTGGGTGCCGGGGAGCTCGGACTCTCCCGCTGATCTCGGTACGGAATCTCGGTTGCGCGCGGAAGGGAATTGACAATGGCTGTCATCGGATTCATCGGGCTCGGGCACATGGGAGGTCCGATGTCCGCGAACCTGGTCAAGGCCGGCCACACGGTGAACGGGTTCGATCTGCTCCCCGAGGCGCGCGAGGCCGCCGCCGGGCATGGTGTCACCGTGGTCGATTCGGTTACCGAGGCCGCTTCGGGGGCCGACGCGGTGATCACCATGCTGCCGGGCGGGAAGCCGCTGCTCGACTGCTACGAGGACGTCCTCGCCGCGGCGGCACCGGAAACCTTGCTGATCGACTCGTCGACCGTGGACGTGGCTGATGCCCGCAAGGCGCACGAGCTGGCGAGCGAGGCCGGGTTCGGGGCGATCGACGCCCCCGTGTCCGGCGGAACGGCCGGAGCCGAAGCGGGCACGCTGACGTTCATGGTCGGCGGGTCCGAAGAAAACTACCACCGGGCAGAACCGTTCCTCGAGCCCATGGCGCGCAAGACGATCCACTGCGGTGGTGCGGGCAACGGTCAGGTCACCAAGATGTGCAACAACCTGATCCTAGGCGCTTCCATGCTCGCCGTGAGCGAGGCCTTCGTCCTGGGTGAGCGGCTCGGCTTGTCCAACGAGGCGCTCTACGACGTGGCGTCGGTCTCGACCGGTCAGTGCTGGGCGTTGACGACGAACTGCCCGGTGCCCGATCTGGTGGAAACCAGCCGGGCCAACCACGACTACGAGCCGGGATTCGCGGCCGCGCTCATGCTCAAGGACCTCAAGCTGGCCACTTCGGCCGCGGAACAGAGCGGCACCGACACGGCGGTCGGCCGATTGGCGACCGAGCTGTATCAGCGCTTCAACGATGAGGGCGGCGGCGGGTACGACTTCGGCGCCGTCATCAAGTCGGTTCGGGAGCATTCCGGCGAATGACGCCCCCAAAGTCAGGGGCGGAGCGTTGAGCGGGTGCGGCGGGGGCCGGGGCTCGCCGGTCCTCGCCGCACCGCCGGTGGTCGCCGTGTCCTCGCCGAGCGGTCGGTCGGCCGCTCGGACCGTGTCGGTCCGTGACCGGGGCGGCAGCATAGATGTCGCCGGTTTCGCGCGGATCCAGGGGTGACTTACGCGCGGTGGAATCCGGGCGTACGCTAGCGCTCCGTGATTGAGTGGCTGGTCGAGTGGTGGGACGGCGTCGAGCTCTGGCTCGTGCGGCTGCCCTACCCGCTGCTGGTAACGCTGGTACTCGCGGTCCTGGTGCCCCTGTGCTGGGGGCTGGCCTGGATCCTCGACCGCGGTATTGACTGGATCGGCGCGAAACTGACCCGTGTAGGTGACGCGGAACCCCCGGTGAGCAAGCGCGACGCTGTCGACAACCCGGGGAGAACGACGTGACCTCGCGCAAACGGATCAGCATCGCGTTGATCGGCTTGATCGCGCTCGTGGTGATCGGCTGGTTCGTGCGCGACGCGGCGGTGGAGCAACCACCGCACGGTCCTGCTCCCGGTGCGGCCGCATCCGGCCTGCCCACCAGGGAACTGTCGGTCCTGCCGTCCGAGGTGGCGACCACCTGGAGCCGGATTGCCACGGATGGGCCTTTTCCACACCCGTCGAAGGACGGCACGGTGTTCGAAAACCGGGAAGAAATTCTCCCGGAGAACACCACGGGCTATTACCACGAATACACGGTGCCCACTCCGGGCTCAGCGGATCGAGGCGCGCGTCGCCTGGTCACCGGTGGGTCTGCGGAGGTGTACTACACCGAGAATCATTACGACTCGTTCGTAGTTGTCGACGTCAACGGTTGAGTGCGATGTTTGCGACCAAATGGGCTACAAAACTGCGGAAGGAGCCGGCGGTGAGCGAAGCGGACCGGCCGGTACCCGACATCACCGTCCAGCAGGCGGCCGCGGAAGCGCAGCAGCGCGGGGCGATCGTGCATCTCCTCGAAGGAGATGAGCTGACCAGCAAGAGGACCACACTCGACGGGATCGCGGCCGCGCTTTCCTTCCCGGAGTGGGCGGGTCGCAACCTTGATGCGCTCTACGACTGCTTGACCGACCTGTCGTGGCTGGACAAGCGCGAGCACGTGCTCATCTGGTCCGGTCATCAGGGGTTGGCCGAGCACGATCCGAAGGCGTTCCGGGGCATCAACGCGGTCTTGCGGGACGCCGCGCAGAACTCCGCCTGCGGACGTGCGTTCTCCGCGGTGCTCACAACGGACTGAACCCGGTCTTCGCGCTCCTTCTCGGCGCGGAGCCATGCCTCCGGCGAGGGCGTTGCGCGGTTCGTGAACGCGCGGAACCGCGCGTTCACGGTCCGCGCGAAACGGCTTCAGCTCTCCGGCACCCAGCTGGGAGTGCGCTTCTCGGCGAAGGCGCTGATGCCCTCCTGGCCTTCGGGGCCGGCGAAGTGCTCGGCGGACAGCGCCAGCATCGCCTCGAAATCATCGCTCATCTTCGGCGACCGCGGTCGCCGAAGCATCTCCTTGGTGGCGGCCAGCGCGTTGGGGGCGCCGAGCGCCAGCATGCCGGTATATCGGGCGGCTTCATCGTCGAGCTCATCGGCGGGCACCGCGGAATTCAGCAGTCCGACGGCCACAGCGCGCGTCGCGTCGAAGGTTTCGCCGGTGAGGAAGAGTTCGTGCGCCTGGCGCTGGAGCAGGCGCGGCAACACCGTCACCGAGATGACGGCGGGCACGACGCCGATGCGCACCTCGGAGAAGGCGAACGTCGCGGTGTCGGCGGCGACGGCGATGTCGCAGGCGGCGACGATGCCGACCCCGCCCGCGCGGGCGGGCCCGGCGAGCTTGGCGACCACCGGTTTGGGGCTGGTCCAGAGCTGTTCGAGGATCGCGGGGAACTCGTTGACCCCTTGGTCCTGCGACCCCGCCGCACGCGATTCCTTGAGGTCCATGCCCGCGCAGAACACCGTTCCGGTGTGGTCGAGCACGATCACCCGCACCGCGTAGTCCTGAATGGCTGCGGTGATCGCGTCGGCCAATTCCCGGCGGAGCTGGGCGGAGAGGGCGTTGCGGTTGTGCGGTGAATCCAGCGTGATCGTGGCGATGCCGCCGGCCACCGAGCGGTGCACGAGTTCATTGGTCATGGTGCGAAACTAGTGCTCGTCGGTGCGATCGGGCCAGCATCGTCGAGCCCTGTCGTGGACGCGTCCGTGGCAGGAACCGGGGAAGGGCGCGGGCGCACTTACATCGCATTCTCGGGCAATTTCGCAGTTCAGAGGCGTCCAAAGGTGCGCCACGCTGGTTCTGGGTGCTCCACCAGGCCCCGCCAGCCCGTCAGGTGGGCGGGTAGCGGTCGGACCAGTCGGGCGGGGTGGGGCCGAATTCGAGCGCCGCGTCGTGGGTGAGGCGCTCGATCGCCCCACCCAGCTCCAGATCTGCCACCCACCGTTCGGGGATCTTCCCCGCGCCCAGCAGCGCGCCGAGCAGGCTGCCGCAGACGGCGCCCGTTGTCGCGCTGTTGCCCGAATGGTTCACCGCCAGTCGCAGCGCCAGTTCGAAGTCACCATCGGCGGCCAGCGCGGCGTAAACGCCGATACCCAGTGCGTCGTGGGCGGTCCAGCCCGTCCCGAGGGTACTCTCGACGTTGCTCGGTGGTATCGGCCCGGACTCGGCGAGTCGAATCGCCGCCGAAAGCCGCTTACTCACCTCCTCGTGCCCGGTGTGCCCGGTCAGCTCGTCGAGCACCTTCGACGTGGCGGTCCGCAATCCTTCACCGGCAGTCAAGCGGTAGATCAGTCCCGCGAAGGTGCCCGCGCTCAGGTATGCGGCGGGTGAGCCGTGCGTCAGTGCGGCCATCCCCGTACCTGTTCGAAACGCTTCCGCCGGGTCGGTGCTCCACAGCGCGGCAGGCGCCGAGCGCATCACGGCGCTGCTGCCCTTCGAATCGCTGACCGGATTGTCCGGGCTGCCCATCGCCTGTTGCCCCTTGGCGAACGCGATGAGCGTTCGCATCATGGTCCGGCCCGGATTCCGCGTCTGGAACAAGGCGCGCTGCTCGACCAGCCAGCCATCGGGCTCCGGCGTGTCCTGGAGGAACTCCCCGGCCGCACGCGCCCAGCTCAGGTGCTGGGTGTGCAACCAGCGCTGGTAGGCGTGCTGGACATGCCGGTACGGATCGCTCGGCACGCCGTCCTGCCTGCGCGCGACATTGGCCCGGATGGTGCCTTCGAGGGAAAAGAGCAGCAGCTGGGTGTCGCTGCCGAGCCGTCCGGCGGGATGGCCCGCGGGAACGTAGTACCGCACGCCCTGTTCCCCGTGCCGGTCCTGGATCTCGCTCCAGCTGTCGCCGGTGATCGGACCGCCCAGGGCTTCTCCGATCGCGCCACCGAGAACGGCTCCCAGAAAACGATCCCGGGTGGCGGCCAATCGGGGAACGGCGGCGAGCCCGGTCCGGTACCGGGCCGGAGCCGACGATCCGGAATCACCCGGATACCGTTCGAACCAGTCCTCCGTCTCGTCCGGGTAAGGCCCGAACTCCGTGGTCGCGTCCGCGGCGAGCCGCTCGACCGTGGCCCGCATCGGAAGGGTGTCGAGCCACTCGTCCGGAATCACGGACGGGCCGTGCACAGCACCGAGCAGCTGCCCGCACAGCATGGCCGTGGTGCCGGTGTCCCCACCGTGCTCGGCCGCGATCCGCACCGCGCCGGCGAAATCGTCGGAACACGCGATCGCCACCCGAATGGCGATGCCCAGTGCGTCGGCCCCGCTGCGCCCGGCACCCATCGCATCGAGCTGCACGCGCCCCGGCCGCGTGCTCGGCGGTCGATTCGCACCGAGGCGGAGGGCGCGGAGAAGCGCCTCGTGCGGGATCTCCGGCGAATCCCGGCGAGCGAGACACCCGCCGAAGCCCTCGACGAGCGTCGAACCACGCAACAACGACCGCACCGTTCCCCCCACGAGCCCCGCGGGCAGGTGCGCGTGCGGCAGACCGTGGGTCAGCGCGGTGAGCTCGCTTCCGAGGTCGAAAACCACGTCCTCGTCGGCTGACCACAACGCGGCGAGAGCGCCCAGCGGGAGCGTGGTCCCGGCGTCGGACCGGTTGATCGCGCGGTGCGGGGTGCCGTGCGCACGCCCCGACGACATCAGCGCGATCGCGGCGACCATGGAGGAATCGCAGGTCGTCGTGCCCCGTGGAACCTCGGTGAGCAGCCAACCATCCGGGGCGGGAGGATCGCCAGGACCGGCACAGTCCGCCCACGGCACCCCGCGGGTGTGCAGCCAGCGCCGAAACCCGCGCAGCACGGCCTCCACCGGATCTCCGCTACCCGTCGTGCGCATTCCCGTGTGCGCCCGGATCAGGCTCTCCAACGCGAACATCGTCGCGCTGGTGCGTTCACCGCGACCGCTGCCGGATGGCTGCGCCACGGACTCTCCGACCGCGCCACCGAGCAGCATGCCGAGGAACCGGCTCGGCGCTTCGGCGAGGAACCCGTCAGGTCCGGCCAGACCACTCGTCGGCACCGGCGGTGCCGGGTCGTCGCTGAGCTGATGCTGCAGCGCGGCCGCCCACGGCGGTCGAGTGGTCGGTGCTCGACGCCACAGTCGCCACGTTTCGAGCATGCGCCACTCGACGGAATCGAGCCGCGAAGCGGACTTGCCCGCGCGCCTGAACTCACGCCATGTCGCCAGCAGTGCCCGCTCCGCCTCATCGAGCCGGATCACGCGGCTCGGCTCCTCGTCCACTGTGGCCTACTCCAAATAGCGTTTTGCCCAGTCCGGTGCGGGCTGGTCGGCGCGAACGTCGGCGGCGATGCGGCTCTCGTCGGACAGCAAGCGGTCGAATACCTCCCGCAGCTCGAGATCGTGCACCCATTCGGTCGGAATGGCCTGCACACCGCGTGCCGTACCCAGCAGACTCCCGCAGATCGCGGCGGTAGCCGTGCTGTTGCCCGAATGGGTCGCGGCGAGTGCGACCGCGTCGGCGAATTCGTTCGGGTGCGACAACGCGGCGGCCACTCCCAGCGCCAACGCCTCGGGAGCTTCCCAGCCGAGCCCGAGCGCACCCAGGTCACCCGGTGAGACGGGTCCGTGGTCGGCGAGTTCCAGCGCGGCGCGCAGGCACCGCGCCGTCCGCTCACCGCCTTCCAACAGGTCCAGTTCGCCGAGCACGGTGGCCACGCTCTCGGCGAGGGTCTGGCCCAGCTGCAGTGCGCTGGCGATCCCCGCGAGTGCGCCTGCGGGCAGGTAGCCGTCCGGGTGGCCGTGGGTCAGCACGGCGATCTCGGCACCGAGGGAAACGGCCGAGGCGGGGGTGTCGGTGTAGAGACCGACGGCCGCTCCACGCACGGTCGCCGCGGGCGTGCGTGCCGCGTTCGGTGGGTTGGCCGCGGTGGGAACCTCCTGGCGGGAACCCCACTGGGCGAGGGCCGTCAAGGTGGTTTCATCCGGGAGCCGCTGGTGTCGGAGAACAGAGGACTCGCCGAGCTCCCCCAGCGGAGTGGCCGGTTCGAAGCACGGTCCTTGAGTGCACATCCAGTGCTGCAGCGTGTGCTGGACCGCCATCGCCGGATTGGTCGCGGAACCGCTCATCCGAGCCTTGATCGCGGCTCGGATGAGGCCGTCGAGGACGAACACGGCCTGCTGGGACAGCGCGGTTGCCGCGCCGCGCGCGCCGAAGCATTCGGTGTACTCGCGCACGCCATCCGGATTGTTCCGAAGGATCGGCTGCAGTCCGGCGAAAATCCACGGGGCCGCCAACGCATCCCCGACGGCGGTTCCCAGTACACACCCCGCGAACCGCTCGGCGCGGTTGACCCGCGTAGGGCTCTCCGCCACCAGTTGCCCGTTCACTTCCGGGGGTTCACTCTCACGGCTTTCGCCGACGAGCTGGGCGGCACGTTCCTCCCCGAAAGCCTCGACCAGCAGCTTGTGCAAGCCCTGCGAGAGATCCGATGGTGCGTCGTCGTCACCGTCGCGGAACTTGCGCCACGCGGCGAGCAACCGGAGTTCCTCGTCGGAGAGATCGTCGTCGGATTCGCCCGCTTCGCCGACAGCTCCGTTCGATGCCGCCGGTGCCTCGGTCGCGACGCCGGTTTCGGCTGCCGCAGTGGTGGTTTCGGTTGCGGTGGTTGTTTCGGCCACCACGGCGGGCACGGCCGTCGCCGGAGTCCCGCTCGCGGCTGCCTCCGCACCGGATTCGGGGAACTCCCCGGTGGCTTCGGGCCGACTCGACGCCACTGCGGCAGTGTGCGCGTGAACGGCTTCAACGCCGGTCTCGTCGCTTTGCCGGACGCCCTCGTCGGTGCTGTCGCCGTCCGAGGACGACGATTCGACTTCGGTCATTTCGTGAGCAGCCGCCTCCGCCGACATCGAATCGAGCGGGTAGCGCAGCCACCACTCGTCCCCGTCCGGCGGGTTCGGGCCGAACTCCAGGGCGGTGTCGCGGGCGAGAGCCGAGAGGGTCTCGCCGAGCTCGACCCCGTCCCGCCACGCGGGCGGCATCGCGTGCGGAGTGAGGGCAGCGCCCATGATCGTGCCGCAGATCGCGGCGGTGGCGTCGCTGGCGCCCGAGTGGTTGGCCGCCAGGATCACCGCATCGCTGAACGATTTCGGACGGGACAGCGCTGCGCACAGTGCGATGGCGAGTGCTTCCGCGCCGGTCCAGCCCTGCCCGAGGTGCTCGTTGATCCGCTCCGGTTCGGTGTCGTCCTCGGCCGCGAGCTCGATGGCCCGCCGGACCGCGGTGGCGGTTTCCTCGTGACCGTCCCAGTCGGCGAGCACGATCAGCGCGCGTTCCACCGCTTCCGGCAGCGTCCGCCCGCTGACCAGCTGTTGGATGATCACCGCAAGCACGCCGGCGGGCAGGAAGCCGCTCGCCTGCCCGTGGGTGAGCAGCGCCGTTCCGCAGCCCACGCGGAAGACCTCGGACGGGTCATCGGACCACAAACCGACCGGGGCGGCGCGCGTGATGCCACCGCTTCCCTTGGACGCGTTGGGCCGATTGTCCAACGAACCGGCCGGTTTCCCGGCGGCATAGCCGTGCAGCGCCTGAACGCAGGTCGCACCGGGTGCGCGCCGGGCGAACAGTTCCGGTTGCCGGATCAGCCAACCGTCCGGGGGATTCCCCGCGATCGGACCGCCCGCGTCCTTCCACTCGAATCCCTGGGTGTGCAGCCAGCGCTGGTACGCGTGCTGGACCTCGCGGAGCGGATCGGTCTCCGAATACCGCCGTCTCCGCCCGGACGCGCGGATGAGCCCGTCCGTGGTGAACATCATCATCTGCGTGCCGTCGCTGATCGCCCCGGCCGCTCTGCGCCCGTCGACGAGCCCGGTCACCCCGGCCTTGCCGTACTTCTCGCGAATCGTGTCCATCGACGCGTCCTCGATCGGGTAGCCGAGTGCGTCCCCGATGGCGCCGCCGAGAAGGAAGCCCGCGATCCTCGTCGCCCGACCGCTCGTGGGCGGGGAGTCGTTCGTGGCGGTCGTCGTGGTGGCTGAGGTTGCCGGGCGCAGGTCGGATTCCGCTGCACCACTGCGCGCGAAGGCGGAGTCCTGCCCAGCGGCTTCGCGGCCTCCGGCGGCAGTTGCCGCGACGACCTCCGCCGCAGGTGCGGCAGTGCCCGAGTCCGGCTCGGACGTGCGATCGTCCTCGCTGTCGGCGGGGGCGTCGGCAGACGCCTCTTCCTCGGTCCGGGAGAAATCCCCGGCCTCGGCCTGCCCGTCCACCTCGGCCTGCCCGTCCATCTCGGACTGCGCGTCCGTCCCGGATGCCGTCGGTGCTTCGGAAACGGCTTCCGAGCCGCTGTCGGATCCGGTGGTCGGATCCGACTCCGAGTCGTTCGCCGCGTTGCGTTCCTCGTCCGTGCCGTCGTCCGGTGCGGCGGCTGCTTCTGCCGGGGTCGGGTCGGAACCAGCACTTCCGTGGTCGCCGCCCGTCGGGGCCTGCTCCGACGCGCTCGATGGTGCGGATGCCGATGCGGCCGGGGGTTCCCGAGAAGCCTCGGCGGACGTGCCGGATGCGTTGTCGGATCGCTCACCCAGCCGCGGGATCGCCCGTATGACCGTGTCGTTTTCCGGATCGCTCCTGGCCGGCCCTTCGGCGGGAGCGTCCCCGGAGGGCGCCGAGTCGGCACTCACCGGCGGTTCCGCGCCGACCGGAGGGATGGTCGAGGTGAACACGAGATCGACCGACTCGGCGCTCACCGGATAGCGCGCGGCCCACGTGCCATTGGTCGGCGGCGGTGCGCCGAACTCGGCGAGACCGTCCTTGGCCACCGTCTCGACGAGCTCACGCAGCTTCAGGTCGCGCAGCCACACTCCCGGTAGGGAACCGGAGCCGTACTGCGCACCCACGATGTTCCCGCAGAGGGCACCGGTCGAGTCGCTGTCACCGGAGTGGTTCACGGCCATCATCACGGCACTGGCGATTCCCGCGGAACTCAGTGCGGCGCATACAGCGATTGCCAGCGCTTCCGGGCCCTTCCAACCGCTTCCCAGGCTGTCCTTGATCTCCTCCGGACTGGGCTTGCCCTTGTCCGCGAGGTCTTGGGCCACCTGGAGCAGGTGATCGGTCTGCTCGTGCCCGGCGTACTCGACCAGCAGTGCTCGGGCCACGCCGAGCGAATCGGGCAGTGTCTCGCCACGGATCAACTGGTGGACGATCGTGCTGAGCACACCGGCGGGCAGGTAACCGCCGGGATCGGCATAGGTGAGGGCGGCCGTCGCCGCCGCGAGTTCGAAGACGACCCTGGGGTCCTCGGACCACAACGCGACCGGTGCGGCGCGGACAACGCCACCGCAGTCCTGCGAGGAGTTGATCGCCTGCTCGAAGGTGCCCGGCACCCCGGCGGAAGCGAACTCGCGCAATGCCGTGATGCAATCGCTGTTCGGCGAGCGCACGGTGAACAGGTCGCGTTGTTCGACGAGCCAGCCGTCGGGGTAAGGGGAGCGCTCGCCGAACGGGCCCACCGCCCGAGACCAGGCGTAGCCCTGGGTGTGCAGCCAGCGTTGGTAGGCCAGCTGGACCGATGCGAGCGGGCTGTCGGCCTGGTTCGTCCGGCAAGCGATGTGCCCTCGGATGAGGCCTTCCAGCGTGAACAGCGTCATCTGGGTGTCATCGGTGAATTCGCCGGGGCGGTCGCTGCTGCGGTCGTAGTCGGTGACCCCTTGCGCGCCGTAGCGGCTGCGGATCTGGTCCACGGGGTAGAACTCGATCGCCGCACCGAGCGCGTCACCGATCGCACCGGCCAGCATGGAACCGATGAATCGCTTGCCGAGGTCGCTGTCGGCCGGACTGGACGGGCCACCGCCGCCCTCCGTGCCGGTGGTGGCCACGGCATCCTGCGGGACGGGATCACGCCCGGGCTGTGCAGGCGCCGTGGAGTTCGGGCCGGACTGCCCGGCCGACGGCGCGGGACCGGACTGCGGGGTCGGCGCTACGGGAGTGGGACCGGACTGCGGCAACGAGTTGGGGCCGGACTGCGGAACCGGGTTCCCGTTGGTTGGCGGTGTGGGGTGCGGACCGGTCGGAACCTTGGGCGGAATGGACCCGGCGGCTTTGATCAGGTCCTCACCGGGAATGCGGGCCTTGACCGGGCTGGTCGGGTTGATCTGGAGGTCGAGACCGGCCGGGCTCTGCGCCGCGAGCTGCCTGCCGGTCATCCGCTGCCAGCTCGTCCAGTTCGGCGGCAGGTAGGTGTCGGAGGTGAACAGCTGCAGCTGCCGTCGGCCCGACTCGTGTTCCAGCGTGAACAGGCCGGTCCCCTGCGGCTGCGCGAACAGGATGAGTTCGGCGTCCAGCAGGGCGGTCAACAGCATCTGCCCCTGGGCATAACCGGTCGTGGTCAGCTGCAGCGCGCGCTCGACATCGTTGTTCGGCGCGGGCAACCGCAGTGCGACCGGGGAGGGGCGGTAGTTCGGATTGGGTGAGAAGTCGTCGGTGAGTTCACCCTGCTCGTCGACCCGGTATCCACCGATGAAGCCCCACGGCGGGATCTCCGCGTTGGGGTCGGTAAAGATCGGATCCACCACGTACAGCCAGGAATTAGGCTGCTTGGTGGCTTGCTCGCGCATGGTCGGCGTGATGACCGGCCGGCTCGGCTGTGGCGTACTCATCTCCAGCTGTGGCCCCCGACTTCCTTCATTGCAGCCTTGATCCTTCGGTACGCCCCGACGGTTGCGCACCTGTCCGAAATGCGCGGATCCGCCTGTGTGCTCCGAAGATGAAACGTGCGGGGATGGTGAGGGGTTCCCCGTGCACGCGTCGCCCGAACTCTCTCATGGTCTCATGGCCTCAAGTTCGCTGTTCCCCAAATCGAATCAGAATCGGCCGCGCCTCACCGTAGTGGAACGACTTTCCTGTTCAGGAGTCGTACGGTGAGCGGTCGCCGGGGTTCCGGACCTGCCGGCGGGGCGATCGTGCCCGTGAGAAAGATCGCGTTCGACTTGCCGGAAGAACCAGGCCGGAAGAACCAGGCCGGAAGAAAGCTTCCGCTTCGAAAGCGTGTCCGCTCGGCCCTGATCGTCCCCGTGTCGCGTTGTCGGGCCGCGTGGTCGGGAGTTCGAGGGCATTTCCCGGTTGTGTGCGGCGAAAGCACCAACCCGTCGGTCCGTCCGGGCGTCCCGTTGGGTCGAAATGCGGTGGAGTTTACAGGTCGTCGGTACGCGCACATCGGCGTGCTGTCCGTTTCGCGGCGGTACGCCGGATGTCGTGACCGGAACGCGCACATCCGCACCGTGGCGGGAAGGGCGCCCGTCGTCGTTCAACGCGCCTGCGCGTAGTTGCTCCGGTCGATGGCGATGCTGCGAGCTTCGGTGTAGCGCCGGACGACGAGCTCGGCGAGATCGGGGTCGTCGGCCATGGGGGCGGCGAGCACGGGATCGTTCGCGCACTCGCGGGCATGCCGCATGATGCGGTCGGGGAGGAGTCCGGGAGCGAGGAACCACGAGCCGATCGCGAACCTGCGGGCGCCCGCAGCGCGCAGCTCGGCGACCGCCCCGGGAACGTCCGGGTCGGCCGCGGCTGCGAACGCGGCGACCGCTCCGGCCCAGGTGTGCCGACTCGTCCAACGGTGCGCGACGTCGGCGACGAGTCGATTCGCCGGAGCGTGGCTGGAACCTGCACCGGCGAGGACGACGCCGAGATCGGGGTCGTTCGGATCCGCACCGGCTTCGGCGAGGCGGCGCAGCGCCGCTCGCTCCAGCGCCGGGTCGGGGCCGAGCACGTCCGAGACGTGCACCGCGAACGTCGGGTGCCGCCGCTGTACGTCGGCAACCGCGGCCGGCACATCGACCCGCGCGTGGAAGGCCTTGCCGAGTAGCAGCGGCACCACCACGGCCGAGTGGTGGCCGTCCCCGCGCACCGCGTCGAGCACATCGCCCAGACGCGGTGCGGACAGGTCGAGGAATGCCGTGCGGACATCCAGTTCCGGGCGCAGCTCGCGCACCACGTCCATCAGTCCGTGGATGGCGCGAGCCGAGCGCGGATCCCGGCTTCCGTGGGCGACGGCCACCAGCGGTGCGGTCACCACGAACTCACTTCGCCGCCGCGGCCAGCGGAGCCAGGGGCAGACCGATGAGACCGGCGGCCAGCGTGGTGCCGTCGGACGGGTCGATGATCAGCAGCGACCCCGTTCGGCGGCTGTCCGCGTAGTCGTCCACCGGAAGCGGTTCCGAGGTCTTCAGCTGCACCCGACCGATTTCGTTGAGCTGCAACGCATCCGGAGTGTCCACACTGGACAGTTCCTGCTCGTCGAACCGTGCCGAGATCTCGGTGGCGATCGCCTGCACGTTCCGCGTTCCGTGCTTGATCTGCAGCCGGGCTCCCGGCTGCAGCGCCTTCTCGGCAAGCCAGCAGACCGTGACGTCGAGCTCGTCTGTCACACGGGACGGCGAATCGGCCGCGGCGATCAGATCACCGCGTGCGATGTCCAGGTCGTCCTCGAGGCACAGCGTGATCGAGCGCCCGGCGGCCGCACTGATGGCCTCGCCATCCGGAGTGTCCACCTTGGACACCCGAGTGCGCGTGCCGCCCGGGAGCACCACCACCTCGTCTCCCTCCGAGACGACACCGGCGGCGATCTGGCCCGCGTAGCCGCGGTAATCCGGGTACTCGGCGGTGCGGGGGCGGATCACGTACTGCACCGGCAGCCGGAACGGGGCGTCGTGCGGGTCCGGAGCCACCGGCACGTTCTCCAGGTGCTCCAGCAGCGAGGGGCCGGAGTACCACGGGGTGTTCTCGGAACGCTCGACGACGTTGTCACCGAGCAGCGCGGACACCGGAATCGTGGTCACCGCGTCGTCGTCGTAGCCGAGCGCGCGGGCGTGCGTCGCGAACTCCTCGGCGATACCGGTGTAGATGGACGCGTCGAAGTCCACCATGTCGATCTTGTTCACCGCCAGCACCAGCCGGGGAACCCCCAGCAGCGCAAGTACGGCGGCGTGCCGCTTGGTCTGCTCGATCACGCCCTTGCGGGCGTCGACCAGCAGCACCGCCAGCTGCGCCGTCGAAGCACCGGTCACGGTGTTCCGGGTGTACTGGACGTGTCCGGGAGTGTCGGCCAGCACGAACGACCGGCTCGGCGTGGCGAAGTAGCGGTAGGCCACGTCGATCGTGATGCCCTGCTCGCGCTCGGCCCGCAGACCGTCCACCAGCAACGACAGATCCGGGGTCTCCAGACCGCGGTCCGCACTGGCGCGGTGGACGGCGTCGAGCTGATCGGCGAGCACGGACTTCGTGTCGTGCAACAGTCGCCCGACCAGCGTGCTCTTGCCGTCGTCGACACTTCCCGCGGTCGCCAGGCGCAACAGATCGGTGTGCACCGGCAAGGTCACCTCGGTCCCGCTGTCGGGAGCCGTGCGGGTGGTGGTTTCGGTCATTTCCAGGGTCCTCTCAAGCCTTTCGCAACGGGGTTCGCGCGGGCGGTCGGGTCTACGACCGTGGGATCAGAAGTAGCCTTCGCGCTTGCGGTCCTCCATCGCTGCCTCCGACATCCGGTCGTCGGCCCTGGTCGCGCCGCGCTCGGTCAACCGGCTGGCGGCGACCTCGGCGATCACGTCGTCGACCGTGTAAGCCTCGGACTCCACCGCGCCCGTGCAAGAACCGTCACCGACCGTGCGATAGCGGACGGTCTTCTCCTCGACGTCCTCGTCCTCGCGTGGCCCGCCCCAGGGGCCGGAGGTCAACCACATGCCGTCGCGCAGGTACACCTCGCGACGGTGCGAGTAGTAGAGCTGCGGGAGCTCGATCTTCTCGCGCTGGATGTAGCGCCACACATCCAGCTCGGTCCAGTTCGACAACGGGAACACGCGCACGTGCTCGCCGGGCCGGTGCTTGCCGTTGTAGAGGTTCCACAGCTCCGGGCGCTGCCTGCGCGGATCCCACTGCCCGAAAGCGTTGCGCAGGCTGAAGATCCGCTCCTTGGCGCGAGCCCGCTCCTCGTCCCGGCGGCCACCGCCGAAGACCGCGTCGAACTTGTTGTCGGTGATCCCGTCGAGCAGCGGCGTGGTCTGCAGCGGGTTGCGCGTGCCGTCCGGGCGCTCCGACAACCGGCCGTCGTCGATGTAGTCCTGCACCGAGGCCACCACCAGCCGCAAGCCGTGCTGCGCCACCAGCTGGTCCCGGAAGTCGATGACCTCCTCGAAGTTGTGACCGGTATCGACGTGCATCAAGGGGAACGGCACGGGAGCGGGCGCGAACGCCTTCAACGCCAGGTGCACCAGCACCGTGGAGTCCTTGCCCCCGGAGAACAGGATCACCGGGCGATCGAATTCGCCGGCGACCTCGCGAAAGATGTGGATCGCCTCGGACTCCAGCGCGTCCAGGTTGTCCACCTGCGGTGGCGCCTCCTGTGATGCCGTGTCCGCGGCCAGTTCGATCTCGTGATCGGTGGTGGTCATGCTTCCCCTCCGAAGTGCTCCAGGCACTGGTTCGTCCAAGCGTCCGAGGGCTCACGCCCTCCAACCACTTCTATCCGTGCAAGCCGCATTCCGTCTTGGTGCTGCCGGCCCAACGTCCGCTGCGGGGGTCGGCGCCCGGAGCTGGTTTCGCCGTGCACGGCTGGCAACCGATCGACGGGAAACCAGCAGGCACGAGCGGGTTCACCAACACGTTGTGCTCGGCGATGTAGTTGTCCATGTCCTCGTCGGTCCACGCCGCCAACGGGTTGATCTTGACCAGGCCGTTCCGCTCGTCCCACGTCACGATCGGCGTCTCCGCCCTGGTCGGCGCCTCGACCCGGCGAACCCCCGTGACCCACGCCTCGTAGCGGGCGAGCGTGTTGCGCAGCGGCACGACCTTGCGGAGGAAGCAGCAGCGGGTCGGATCCCGGTCGTGGAGCTTCGGTCCCTCCGCTTCGTCCTGCTCGGCGACGGACTGTTCCGCCTGGGCGTTGACGATCCGCACGTCGTAGGTCTGGGCAACGGCGTCGCGGGTTCCGAGCGTCTCCGCGAAGTGGTAGCCCGTCTCCAGGAACAGGATGTCCACCCCGGGCCGTGCCTTGGCCGCGAGGTCGACCAGCGACGCGTCCTGCATGTTCGACGCGACGATCAGGTTGGAACCGAAGGTTTCGGCAGCCCAGCGCAGCGCCTCGTCGGCGCTTGCCTCGGCCAGCCGCGGTGCGGCCTCCTCGACGATGGCACGCAGTTCGTCGTCGCCCCGCCGCACGCCGATGTTCGTGGTGGTCTCGGCAGTCATGTTTCCTCCGCTACAGTCCCAGGCCTACGAGCTTGACGGTGAATACGCGCCGACAGGCTTGGCACTGCCACGCGCCGGCAGGCTCCGGCTCGGGTGTCAGCTCCTCGTCGCCGCAGTAGGGGCAGTAAAAGGGGGCCGCCCGCTCGGAGCCCGATCCCGCCGAACTCATTTCAGGTCGTCCTCCTCGGCACGAGAAACCCACTGGGCGAACCGTTCGCCCCGGGACCGCTGGTCCAGGTACGTGCGGACCAGCCGCTCGACGTAGTCGCCCAGCCCGGCGGAGGTCACCTTGTGCCCGCGCAGTTTACGGCCGAAACCGGCGTCGGCTCCGAGCCCACCACCCAGGTGGACCTGGAAGCCCTCGACCTGGTTGCCGTCCTCGTCGGGGACCAGCTGTCCCTTCAGCCCGATGTCGGCCACCTGGGTCCGGGCGCAGGCGTTGGGGCAACCGTTGAGGTTGATGGTGACCGGGTCCTCGACCTGGCCCTGGATGTCGTCCAGCCGCTTCTCCAGGTCGGAGATCAGGTCGATGGCGCGTTCCTTGGTCTCCACGATCGCGAGCTTGCAGAACTCGATGCCCGTGCAGGCCATGATGTTGCGCCGCCACGGCGAAGGCTCGGCGTGGAGACCGAGCTCACCCAGACCCGAGATCAGCCCGTCGACCTCGCGCTGGGCGACGTCCAGGATCAGCAGGTTCTGCTCGACGGTCGTGCGTACCCGGTTCGACCCGGCCCGCTCGGCGGTCTTGGCCGCCTCGACCAGCGTCGACCCGCTGACCCGCCCGGCGGCGGACTTCACACCGACGTAGAAGTTGCCGTCCTTCTGCGGATGGACACCGAGGTGGTCGCGGTGTCCGTACGGCACCTCGGGAGCGGGACCGTCAGCCAGCTTGCGCCCCAGGTACTCCTCCTCGAGGACCTGCCGGAACTTCTCCGCGCCCCAGTCGGCGACCAGGAACTTCAGCCGGGCCCGGTGACGCAGCCTGCGGTAGCCGTAATCGCGGAAGATGCACGTCACCGCGTGCCAGACCTCGGCGGCCTCGTCGATCGGTACCCACGCGCCGAGCCGGACCGCGAGCTTCGGGTTGGTGGACAAGCCGCCGCCCACCCAAAGGTCGAAACCGGGGCCGTGCTCGGGGTGTTCCACCCCGACCAGCGAGATGTCGTTGGTCTCCGGAACCGTGTCCCAGCGCGGCGAACCGCTGATCGCCGTCTTGAACTTCCTCGGGAGGTTCGACAGCGAGGGATCGCCGATGTAGCGCTCGGTGATCTCCTCGACCGCCGGGGTGGCGTCGATGATCTCGTCCGCCGCGACTCCCGCGACCGGGGACCCCAGCAGGACGCGGGGGCAGTCGCCGCAGGCTTCGGTGGTGTAGAGGCCGACGGCCTCCAGCTTTTCCCAGATCGTGGGCATGTCCTCGACCCGGATCCAGTGCAGCTGCACGTTCTGCCGATCGGTGATGTCGGCGGTGTCCCGCGCGTAGGTCTGCGAGATCTCGCCGATCACGCGCAGCTGCTCGGTGGTCAGTGCGCCGCCGTCGATCCGGATGCGGAGCATGAAGTACGAGTCGTCGAGGTCTTCCGGCTCGATCGTGCCGGTGCGCGCTCCCGGGATTCCGGGTGCCCGCTGGGTGTAGAGCCCCCACCAGCGGAAACGTCCGCGCAGGTCACCGGGGTCGATCGAGTCGAAACCCCGGTGCGCGTAGACGTTCTCGATGCGTTCGCGGACGTTGAGCGGGTTGTCGTCCTTCTTCGAGCGTTCGTTGGGGTTCAGCGGCTCGCGGTACCCGAGAGCCCACTGGCCTTCGCCGCGGGTCTTGCGCTTGCGCGCGGGTGTGCGAGTCGGAGCATCCGTCGAGGGGGACATTCCCGACCTCCGGGAGGGGACGTGGCGCGCGAAGACAACGCCGAGTTCACCCCGCCGTGGTGACGGTGTTCACAGCCGACGTGCCCGGCGCCGACTGGACAGTTCGGAAAAGCGGCGGCGGGATCAACCCGTCCGGAGGCAGAGCGCGCTGGAAACCCGCCGCAGGTCAACGTAGCGGCGAGTCACCAGCAGGAGTTTCGGAGGGGTCGTGCCCATGTGGTCGAGCCTGCCATCCGAGTACGGATGGGCAAAACCGATCCGCATTGTGAGACGCGACGCCCTTCGGTTCGACGGGGTGACGTCGTTCCTTCCGGGAAGGCGTCGGCAACGTCCTCGTCCCCGGCTTGGTCGTGGCCTTCGTGCTGCCTTCGCGGTGGGGCTCGCCACGGCCTCTGACGCGAGCCGCCGTGCCGCTGGGACACTGGAAGCGTGCCAGCTCAACCGCCTTCCGGTGAACCCGCTCCGCTCGACGGCGCACTGCCGACCAGTGCCCTCGCCGGAGTGGGGAACCGCCCGTTCGGCGTCTACATCCACGTACCGTTCTGCGCGACCCGCTGCGGCTACTGCGACTTCAACACCTACACCGCCGACGAGCTGGGCTCCGAGTCCGGGTTCGGGGACTGGCTGGACGGGCTGCGCGCCGAGCTCGATCTGGGCGCGAAGGTGCTGGCGGCGGGCGGTGGACCGGTTCCCCCTGCCGAAACGGTGTTCGTGGGGGGCGGGACGCCGTCGCTGCTCGGGGCGGAACGCCTCGGGGACGTGCTCGCGGCGGTCCGCTCGTCCTTCGGGCTGACCGAGGACGCGGAGATCACGACCGAATCCAACCCGGAATCGACCTCGCCGCGCTTCTTCGACGGCCTCCTCGACGCGGGGTTCAACCGCATTTCGCTGGGCATGCAGTCGGCGGCCGAGCACGTGCTGCGCGTGCTCGACCGGCGGCACACGCCCGGACGCCCCATCGAGGCGGCGAAGGAAGCACGCGCGGCGGGATTCGAGCACGTCAACCTGGACCTGATCTACGGAACACCGGGTGAGCGCGCGGAGGACCTGCGGGTATCGCTGGACGCGGTCCTGGAAGCAGGGGTGGACCACGTCTCGGCCTACTCGCTGATTGTCGAGGACGGGACCGCCATGGCCCGCCAGGTTCGTCGCGGCGACCTGCCGATGCCGGATGAGGACGTCCTCGCCGACCGGTACGAGATGCTCGACGAGGTGCTCGGCCGAGCCGGTCTGCGCTGGTACGAGGTGTCCAACTGGGCCACCGACGAGGGAGCTCGCTGCAGGCACAACCTCGGGTATTGGCAGGGCGGTGACTGGTGGGGTGCGGGCCCGGGCGCGCACAGCCACGTGGGCGGCGTCCGCTGGTGGAACGTCCGTCATCCGGCGCGCTACTCGGCGCTGCTGGCCGAGGGGTCCTCGCCCGCCCAGGCTCGCGAGCTTCTCGATGCCGAGGACCAGCGGATCGAGCAGGTGATGCTCCAGCTGCGGGTCGCGGGCGGCATCTCCGTGGACGTGCTCGACGGCCCCGGGCGAGCGGCGGCCGAGCAGGCAGCCGGCGACGGGCTGCTCCGGGCCGAAGAGCTCCGGAACGGGCGGTGCGTGCTCACCGACCGGGGGCGGCTGCTCGCGGACGGTGTGGTGCAGCGCCTGCTGGGCTAGACGCTCTGGGCCGGGCGACCTTCGGCTGGGTGACCTGGAGCGGGCGTCCTGGACCGGGCGGCTCGGCGTGGGCGACCTTCGTCACACGCGCATGCGTTCGCCGCGGCTCTCGGTTCCCGTGTGAGAACGCCGTAAACTCGGAAGAGGGAGCCGTCGGGCGGCGCCCGGCAGTGCTGCGTAGGAGGTGACAGGGGTGAACGCGGAGGAACGCCGGTTCGACGTTCTGCGTGCGATCGTGGCCGACTACGTATCGTCGAACGAGCCGGTCGGCTCGAAGGCGCTGGTCGATCGGCACCACCTCGGTGTGTCGAGCGCCACCGTGCGCAACGACATGGCGGCCCTCGAAGAGGAGGGGATGATCGTCCAGCCCCACACCAGCGCCGGGCGCGTACCCACCGACAAGGGGTACCGGACGTTCGTGGACCGCATACACGAGATCAAACCGCTGACTTCCGCGGAGCGACGGGCCATCCAGGCGTTCCTGGAGGGCGCGCTCGACCTCGACGACGTGATGCGCCGCAGCGTGCGGCTGCTCGCGCAGCTCACCCAGCAGGTCGCCGTGGTCCAGTATCCGACGCTGACCCGTTCCACCGTTCGGCACGTCGAAGTGGTGCCCATCACCTCGGCCCGGCTGATGCTGGTCCTGATCACCGATACCGGCCGGGTGGATCAGCGTACGGTCGACCTGGGCGATGTCATCACGGATGACGACGTCGCCCGAGTGCGAACGGTGCTGAATTCGGCGATGGCCGAGAAGCAGCTGCCGGTCGCCTCAGCCGCCGTGGCCGAACTGCCCGAACAGGCTCCTCCCGAGCTGCGGGACCCGATGACGCGAGTGTGCAGCGTGCTCATCGAAACGCTGGTCGAGGACCCCGAAGAACGCATGATGCTCGGCGGCACGCCCAACCTCACCAACAACGTCACGGACTTCCCCAACTCCTTGCGCCAGGTGCTCGAAGCTCTGGAAGAGCAGGTCGTGGTGCTGAAACTGTTGGCGGCAGCCCAAGACTCGCGCACCGTCACCGTTCGCATCGGCATGGAGAACGAAGCCGAGGAAATGCAAACGACCTCGGTGGTGTCCACCGGCTACGGCTCGCATGGGATGGTGCTGGGAGGCATGGGCGTCGTCGGGCCCACCCGGATGGATTATCCGGGCACGATGGCGGCGGTACGTGCCGTCGCCGCGTACGTCGGTGAGATCCTGGCCGGTAAGTGAGACGCGCCGGTCAGCGCGACGGATTTGACGCACGTGTACTCGTCGATAGAGCGAAGGAAGATCGCACAAGGTGGCCAGGGACTACTACGGAATCCTCGGGGTGGCCAAAGACGCTACGCCGGAGCAGATCAAACGGGCTTACCGCAAGCTCGCCAGGGAGTTGCACCCCGATGTCAATTCGGCGGACGACGCCCAAGAGCGCTTTGCTGACGTGACGACCGCCTACGAGGTTCTTTCCGACCCGAAGAAGCGCCAGGTCGTCGACTTGGGCGGTGACCCGCTCGGCAACGGCGGCGGTGGTGGCGGCGGCACGGGCGGAGACCCGTTCGCCGGCTTCGGCGGCCTCGGCGACATCATGGACGCGTTCTTCGGCGGTGGCGGTGGTGCCGGCGGCGGTGGCGGCCGCGGACCCCGCAGCCGCGTGCAGCCGGGCTCCGATGCGCTGCTGCGCATGGAACTCACGCTGGAGGACTGCGCCAGCGGTGTCGACCGGGACATCACCGTGGACACCGCTGTGCTCTGCGACTCCTGCGACGGCGGCGGGTCGAGGGCGGGAAGTGCCCCTTCGACCTGCGACACCTGCAGTGGTCGGGGCGAGGTCCAGTCCGTGCAGCGGTCCTTCCTCGGGCAGGTCATGACCTCCCGCCCCTGCCCGGTGTGCCGCGGTTTCGGTGAGGTCATCACCGACCCGTGCCAGCAGTGCAGCGGCGATGGCCGGGTGCGTGCCAGGCGCACGATCACGGTCAAGATCCCCGCCGGTGTCGGCGACGGGATGCGGGTGCGTCTGGCGGGCGAAGGCGAGGTCGGCCCCGGTGGGGGGCCTGCCGGTGACCTGTTCGTCGAGGTCGACGAGCTCCCGCACGAGCGCTTCACCCGCGATGGTGCCGATCTGCACTGCAACGTCGAGGTTCCGATGACCGCTGCCGCGCTCGGCACGGTGATCACGTTGGACACCCTCGACGGCAAGGAGCAGATCACCGTCGAGCCAGGCACTCAGCCGGGCAGCGAACACCAGCTCACCGGGCAGGGCCTGCCGAAGCTCCGGTCCAATGGCCGGGTCAGCGGTCACGGTGATCTGCACGTGCATCTGGACGTCGTCGTGCCCACGAAGCTCGACGACGAGCAGAACGAGCTGCTGCGGCAACTGGCGAGCATCCGTGGTGAGGAACAGCCGGAGGCGACCGTGACGGCCAATGGCCAGCGGCAGGGACTGTTCTCCCGGTTCCGTTCCTTCGGCAACCGCTGACGTGGGCGAATCGTCGCTGCCGGTCTTCGCCGTCGAGGAGCTGCCCACAACGGGTGAGACCGTCCTCGGCGGTACGGAGGGCAAGCACGCCGCGACGGTTCGCCGACTCCGCTCGGGTGAGCAACTCGTCCTCACGGACGGCCAGGGCGGATGGAGCCGGTGCGAGGTCGTCGAGGCCGGGCGCGACGAACTGCGGTTGACCGTCCTCGGTACTCGGCGGATTCCGGAACCGCGGCTGCGCGTCCGGCTCGCCCAGGCGCTGGTGAAGGGCGATCGAGGCGAGTTGGCCGTGGAGCTGGCGACCGAGGCCGGTGTCGATGCGGTGGTGCCGTGGCGAGCGAGTCGGTGCATCGCCAAGTGGGACGACGGGCCTCGCGGAGCGAAGGCGCTCGCGCGGTGGCGCAACACGGCGTTCCAGGCGGCGAAGCAGGCCCGCCGCCCGTGGTTTCCTCCCGTGGAGGAACCGGTGGGGACGGCAGCGCTCGCCGAGCTCGTCGGACGGTCGGACAGCGCCGTGGTGTTGCACGAGTCGGCGCCCGATCAGCTGACCGAAGTCGACCTCCCGGCACAGGGTGAACTCGTCGTCGTGGTCGGCCCGGAGGGCGGGGTCAGCGAGTCGGAGTTGTCGGCGTTGATCGATGCCGGGGCCCGGGCGGTGCGTCTCGGTCCGTCGGTCCTGCGGGCGTCGACTGCCGGTGCGGTGGCGCTGGGAGCACTCGGTGCGTTGACCGATCGTTGGCGCGACCAGTAGTCACACCGCCCGAATGATTCGGTTCCCGCTGCCCGCTGTGACCGCTCGAGGGAGAGAAGATCAAATTCTCCTCCGCAGGCGTGGCGCAAAAGGGTGATGCGACGATACGGTGAGTCATGACGGCGGCAAGTGCGAGCCGTCCGTCTGCTCGGAGTACCGAGTGCTCGCCGGACACCTCCCCCCCCTCGGTCCGGCGAGGGTGGCGTCGTAGCAGGGTGACCCCCAGATCCTGCTACGGCGCCCCGTTTACGTCCGCGGTCTTCACGTCCGCTGCCGGTCCGTTCGATCATCCCGCCGCACAACCGATAATCTGCGGGCATGACCGAAAGCGATGCCGACTCACTGTTCCTGCGGATCATCGCTCGCGAGGTGCCCGCCGACGTGGTGCACGAGACCGAGCGCACGATCGCCATCCGGGACATCAACCCGCAGGCCCCCACGCACGTGCTCGTGGTGCCCAAGACCCGCTACCGCAACGCGGCCGAACTCGCCGCCGCCGACCCGCAGCTGCTGGCCGAGCTGGTCGAGGTCGCCGACGAGATCGCCGTGCGGGAAGGTATCGCCGAATCGGGATACCGCGTGCTGTTCAACACCAACGTCGACGCCGGGCAGACCATCTTCCACGTGCACCTGCACCTGCTCGGTGGCGAACCGCTGGGTGGCCTCACGGGAGGCGCGCTCAAGGGCTGAGCGAGAGCCCCGACCAACTCCGGTGGCGACAGGGCAGTGGCCCGTCTCCGGTGCCGGAGCCGGGCGTGCGCGCCCGAGGTCGTGGACGTTTCCGCGTTGCGGATTGCTCTACCATCGGAACCAGCGGAAGTACCGAGTCGACTCGCGCACAGGCGCAGAAAGCGGGCCCGAATACACGTGGCCGGAATCGCAGCGGGTGGCGCCGCCGCCCAGCCCGGAGAACAGCCGACGCAGACCTCGAACGCGGAGTCGAAGGTCACCATCCCGGCAAGCTCGGTCCTCGCACTGGTCGGTTCACGGGACGAGAACCTCCGCGTGGTCGAAGACCTGCTCAACACAGATGTCCACGTCCGAGGCAACGAGGTGACGCTGTCGGGCGAGCCCGCGGAGGTCGCATTCGGTGAGCGGGTGTTCGCCGAACTGATCGCTTTGGTGTCCAAGGGCAACCAGCTGAGCCCGGACGCCGTCCGTCGAAGTGTGGCAATGCTCTCGGCGGACCACGGCGAATCACCGGCCGACGTGCTGAGCATGGACATCCTGTCCCGCCGGGGGCGGACCATCCGGCCCAAGACCGTGAATCAGAAGCGCTACGTCGATGCCATCGACGAGCACACGGTGGTCTTCGGCATCGGCCCGGCCGGTACCGGCAAGACCTACCTGGCGATGGCCAAGGCGGTTCAGGCGCTCCAGGCCAAGGAGGTCAACCGGATCATTCTGACTCGTCCGGCCGTCGAGGCCGGGGAGCGGTTGGGCTACCTCCCCGGGACGCTCTACGAGAAGATCGATCCCTACCTGCGGCCGCTGTACGACGCGCTGCACGACATGATCGACCCAGAATCGGTCCCCAAGCTCACCCAGGCGGGCACGATCGAGGTCGCTCCGCTGGCTTACATGCGGGGACGTACCCTCAACGACGCGTTCATCGTTCTCGACGAGGCGCAGAACACCACGCCGGAACAGATGAAGATGTTCCTGACCCGGCTCGGGTTCGGCTCCAAGATCGTCGTGACCGGTGACGTCACCCAGATCGACCTGCCGGGTGGTCAGCGCAGCGGGCTGAAGATCGTGCGCGAGATCCTCGAAGGTGTCGACGACGTGCACTTCTCGAATCTGGACAGCCAGGACGTCGTGCGGCACCGGCTGGTCACGGACATCGTCAACGCCTACGACCGCTGGCACGCCAAGGAAGAGGACGGGCGCTCCCAGCAGGCTTCGGGGCACAACGGACAGCAGCGACGAGGACACGGATGAGTATCGAGATCGCCAATGAATCCAGCATCGAGGTGCCGGAGTCCTCGATCGTCTCGGTGGCGCGGTTCGCGCTCGACAAGATGAGCGTCAGCCAGCTGGCGGAACTCTCGATCGTGCTGGTCGAACTCGACGTGATGGCCGATCTGCACGAGCGCTGGATGGATCTTCCGGGGCCGACCGACGTGATGGCCTTCCCGATGGACGAGTACGACTCCGCCCGCCGGCCCGATTCGGCGGGTGCCGGCCCGGAGCTGCTCGGCGACATCGTGCTCTGCCCCGCTTTCGCGAAGGACCAGGCGAGCAAGGCCGGACACGACCTCATCGACGAGCTGTACCTGCTGACCGTGCACGGCTCGCTTCACCTGCTCGGTTACGACCACGCCGAGCCGGAGGAAGAGCGGGAGATGTTCGGTTTGCAGAACCAGATCCTCGCCGACTACCGCGTCGCGAAGGAACAGGCGGAACGGGAATCCGCCCAGCACGCCGCGGATTCGCGGGTGCTGGGTGCCGTCGGATTGGAGTCCGAGGAACCCGCCGACGGCACGAGCTGAGCCCTCGGGCGGACCGCGGTGACGTGGTTCCGCCGGTGGCGGTGTGCCGCCGAGCCGCGAAACGGCCGGACCGAGCGGATGTCCACCGGCGCGGAAGGAATCGGGCAGGGCGTCCCGGAGAACGGGCTATGAGGCGGGGATCGTGTTTTCCAGTTCCATCCTGATGATGGTGTGGTCGGTGTTGCTGGTGTTGGCGGCGGGCGTGTTCGCCGCCGCCGATGCCGCGATCGGCGCGGCCTCCCGCGCACGGGTGGACGAGTTCGTCCGCGAGGGACGTGCTGGGGCGCGCCAGCTGGCTTCGGTTCTGGATGACCGGCCACGGCACGTGAACCTGCTGCTGTTGCTGCGTCTGGCCTGCGAGATGGCGGCGACCGTGCTGGTCACGCTGGTGGCCGTGCGGCTCGTGGAGTCCGACGCCGGTGCGGTGGCACTCGCGTTCCTGATCATGCTGCTCGCGTCCTACGTGCTCGTCGGCGTCGGCCCGCGCACGATCGGCCGCCAGCACCCCTACGGCGTCGGGCTGCGGCTGGCCGCCCCGGTGCGCGGGCTCGCCCGCGTGCTCAACCCGCTGACCAGGCTGTTGATCCTGATCGGGAACATGATCACGCCGGGCGTCGGTTTCCGGGAAGGGCCGTTCTCCTCCGAGGTCGAGTTGCGCGAGCTGGTGGACATGGCCGGGGAGCGCGGCGTGGTCGCCGCGGGCGAACGCGAGATGATCCATTCGGTCTTCGAACTCGGCGACACCATCGCTCGTGAACTCATGGTGCCGCGCACCGAGATGATCTGGATCGAGGCGACCAAGTCCGTGCGCCAGGGGCTGGCATTGTGCCTGCGCTCGGGGTTTTCCCGCGTTCCGGTGATCGGCGAGAGCGTGGACGACATCGTGGGCGTGGTCAACGTGAAGGACCTGGCCGCGGCCGTGGTCGAGGGCGGCAGCCTGCAGCAGGCCGGGCCGGACGTCGCCGAGCTGATGCGCCCCGCGAGTTTCGTCCCGGACATCAAGCGCGTCGACGAGCTGCTCAAGGAGATGCAGCTGTCCCGCGACCACATGGCCATAGCGGTCGACGAGTACGGCGGCACGGCCGGTTTGCTGACGATCGAGGACATCATCGAGGAGATCGTCGGCGAGATCACCGACGAGTCCGACCTGGAGGAACACCGGCCCGTGGAGCGGCTCGAGGACGGCACGGTCCGGGTCAGCTCACGGCTGCCGGTGGAGGACCTGGCTTCGGAGTTCGGCGTCGAACTCGACGACTCGGATGTCGAAACGGTCGGCGGCCTGTTGGCGCAACGACTCGGCCGGGTTCCGCTGCCGGGAGCCGAGGCCGAGATATCCGGCCTGCGGCTGCGCGCGGAAGGTGGGAAGGACCACCGGGGGCGGATTCGCATCAACGCTCTGCTGGTCCGGCGCTCGGAAGCAGAAGACGCACCGCAGCACGGTGCCGAGCAGGAAGGAAACAACACTCGTGGCTGACCAGGTAGAGGCAGCGGCTCCGGAGGAACTCGACTCCGAGGACAGCAAGATCGTGACCTTGGCGCGTTCGGCGCGGGCACGGACCGGTACGGCCGAAGGTGCGGCGGTGCGGGACACCGACGGCCGCACGTACGCCGCCTGCACCGTCGGATTGGCCGCACTGCGGTTGACGGCACTGCAGGCGGCGGTGGCGACCGCCGTCGCCAGCGGTGCCGAGGGGTTGGAAGCCGCCGCCGTGTTGACCGACGGCGCTGAGGTGGACGCCGAATCGATCGCGGCCGTGCGCGAGCTCGGTCCGAACGCGCTGATTCTGCGCGCCGACGGGCGGGGCGAGGTCGTGGGGTTGCTGCGGCCCTGATGCCGGTGCCGGGTGCGGGGCCGCTGTCACGGTCCCGCACCCGGCGGAGACAATGGTGGGGTGACCAGCACTCCTGACGCCCACCGCTCCGGGTTCGCCTGCTTCGTCGGACGCCCGAACGCGGGCAAGTCGACACTGACCAACAGCCTCGTCGGCTCGAAGGTGGCGATCACCTCCAGCAAGCCGCAGACCACGCGGCACGCCATCCGGGGCATCGTGCATCGTCCGGACGCACAGCTGATCATCGTCGACACACCCGGCCTGCACCGCCCGCGAACGCTGCTGGGGCAGCGGCTCAACGACCTCGTGTACGAGACCTGGTCCGAGGTGGACGTGGTCGGTTTCTGCGTTCCCGCCGACGAGAAGATCGGGCCGGGTGACCGGTACATCGCGGAGCAGCTGGCCAAGGTGGCACGGCGCACCCCGGTGGTCGGGATCGTCACCAAGACGGACCGCGCGACCAAGCAGCAGGTCGCCGAGCAACTGGTGGCGTTGCAGGAACTCATGGAGTTCGCCGACCTGGTGCCCGTCTCCGCGGTCGACGATTTCCAGATGGACACGCTTTCGAATCTGCTCGTACCCCACCTCCCAGAAGGCCCCCAGCTCTACCCGGACGGTGATCTGACCGACGAACCGGAGTCGACGCTGATCGCCGAGTTGATCAGGGAGGCCGCGCTGGAAGGCGTGCGCGACGAGCTGCCGCACTCCCTCGCCGTCGGCATCGAGGAGATGAACCTGCGCGAGGAGCGCGAAGACCTGATCGACGTGCACGCCCTGATCTACGTCGAGCGGCAGAGCCAGAAGTCGATCGTCATCGGCAAGGGCGGGGAGCGGTTGCGCGAGGTCGGTTCCCAGGCGCGCAAGCACATCCAGGCGCTGCTGGGCAGCAAAATCTACCTCGATCTGCACGTGAAGGTCGCCAAGGACTGGCAACGCGATCCGAAGCAGTTGCGCCGACTGGGGTTCTGATCACGTTTCGGGCCGGAATGTGAGCAAAGCACGGATGCTCGCAGCCGATCTCGGGTACGTTCCCGTGGCTGGGCGCAGTGCAGCCGAGCCCGACGGCGTATTTCAAGTAGTCAAAGGAACATCCCGTGAGCAGTCCCTACGGCGGTCCTCCGCCCGGCTTCGACCCGAACCAGTCCTACGGCCCACCTTCGGGCCCGCAACCGCAGCAGGGGTACGGCCCGCCCTCCGGGCCGCAGCCGCAGCAGCCCTACGGTCCGCCGTCCGGGCCGATGCAGCAGGCACCCTACGGCGCACCACCCGGACACGGGGGTCCTCCCGGATTTCACCCGGCGGGCCGGTTGGCGGGGTGGGGCACCCGGTTCCTCGGTTATCTCATCGACGCTGCCATCGCAACCGGCCTGCTCTTGGCGGTCGTGGCCCTGATCGTCCTGCTCGTCCTCATCGGCGTCTGGTCGGAAGACGACACGGTGATTGGCGTCATGGGCATCGTGGGGACCTTGCTCTACGTGGTGGGCCTGCTCGGCGTGACCGCGTTCTCGATCTGGAACCTCTGCTACCGGCGCGGCATCACCGGGCAGACCATCGGCCAGAAGAAGGTCAAGATCAAGCTCGTCAGCGAGTTCACGGCCCAGCCCATCGGGTTCGGGAACGCGTTCCTGCGGCAGCTTTGCCACATCCTCGACGGAATGGCCTGCAGCATCGGCTACTTCTGGCCGTTGTGGGACGAGAAGAACCAGACCTTCGCCGACAAGATCATGACCACCGTGGTCATCCACGGTGAGGCGGACGGCCAGGGAGTGCCGCCCACCGGCCCGCCCGCCCAGCCGGGCGCGTACCCGCCACCGGGCACCCCCGGCGGGGAATTCCAGTCGCCGGGCCAGCCACAGCAGTGGTGACCAGGCCAGTCAGATAGGGACGGACGCCCCGGTGTGAACCGGGGCGTCCGATCCGACGATGTGCGGGCGGTGTCCGCAAACGCCTCGAAGGGATCCGGCGGTGCAGGTGCGCGAGTACATCACGTTCCCGGTACGGCGGATGCCCCGGACGACCCGTCTGATCGCCGGAACCGGCGCGTTCGGCGTGGTGATCGGCACGGGATTGCTGCCGGTTCCGTGCCTGTTCTTGCTGCTGACCGGGTTGGACTGCCCGTTCTGCGGCGGAAGCCGGGCATCCGGTGCGCTGCTGCACCTGGATGTGGCGACGGCACTCGACCACAACGCCATCGCGGTGCTGGTCGTGCTCCCGCTGGTGATTGCCGTTCTGGTCGGTATGACGCGGGAGGAACTCGGGTACACGGCCGGCTTCTGGCCCGCCGGAAAGACCGGGACAGTGCTCGGGTACGCCCTGCTCGTCACGCTCGTTTCCTGGGGAGTCGTGCGAAACCTGCCGTTCCCGCCGTTCGAGGTCCTGCGCGCCTGAACCAGCCGCACCGGTACGAGTCGGGCCTGAACTCGGACGCGGCGGCACTCGGCTACCCGTCGCCTCGCGAGCGTGTCCCGGTCCGGTGTCGGTCCCGACCCCCGCGGGACGCTCGGTCTCAGCCCTGGCTGGCACCCATGTAGATCATGAAAGCGATGAATCCGAAGTAGGCCAGTGTGCCCAGGGTGAAGAAGCCGACGAGCACCCAGCCGATGATCACACCGGCCTTGGCCATTCCCTCGCCCTCGAACGCGCCCGGATTCGCGCGGATCTTTCGCAGGGCGCCGTGGCCGAGGAAGGCACCGATCAAGGACGTGACCCCGCAGGTGGTGATGCCTATGATCGACATGATCAGCGACGCGAGCGCCAGCGGCTCGGTTGGCCGCACGGGCGGTATCGGGTAGTGGCCGTACTGCCCGTACCCGGGCGGTGGCATCTGGTTTCCCATCGGTGCGGGCGGTGCGGGCGGTGCGGGCGGTGCGGGCGGTGCGGGCGGTGCGGGCGGTGCGGGCGGTGCGGGCGGTGCGGACAACGGATTCGCCGGGTTCGACGTCTCGCCGTTCCCGGACTGCGGTGTGGTCATCTCGTTCTCCAGTGGGCGGTCGATTCCGGCGCCGATCGGCGGGGTCAGTCGGCGCCGGGCTGCGGGCGATTCGTCACCGCCCGTTCGCGGGAGTGGGAGGTCAGGCGTTCTGCCATTCCGGGCCGAGGGCGCCGCTTCCCGCCAGGATCGCGAACACGATGAATCCGAGGTACAGCGCGACCGCCAGCCAGCCCGCCACGACACCGGTCATGGCCATGCCGTGTCCGGTCGCGTTCGGGTTCTTCTTGAGCTGGCCGAGCGAGACGTGGCCCAGGATCGCGCCGACGAGGCCGAGCAGAGGACCGCACCCGCACGGCGTCAAACCGACCAGCGCGGCGATCATCGCGGCAACGGCGGTGCCGTTCCGCCCCGGCTGGGCGGGATAGCCCGGATACGGCGCGGACCCCGCCGGAGGTGGTCCCTGCGGGTACTGCATGGAGCCGCCCGGATACGGCGGTGCCCCCGGCGGTTGCTGCTGGCCGGAATGGGGCTGTTGCCAACCGTACGGATCGGTCACGGGAGGGCTCCTGGATCGCTCGTGCACGTGTCACGGGTCGGACGTTGAACGGTCGTGGCGGGTTCCCCACGGTCTCGCGCCCTGGCTGGTATCGCCCCCGGATTCGGGAGGATGCGACCATGGACGGGTGAGCCTCTACCGGGATTCCGCGGTCGTTCTGCGGGTGCAGAAGCTGGGTGAGGCAGACCGGATCATCACCTTACTTACTCGTCGGTACGGCAAGGTACGGGCGGTCGCGAAGGGGGTGCGCCGGACTACTTCCCGGTTCGGCGCCCGCCTCGAACCGTTCTGCCACGTGGATGTGCAGCTCTACACCGGGCGAACCCTGGACGTGATCACGCAGGTGCAGACGCTGGACGCGTTCGGCGTGCACATCGTGGACGA
Source organism: Parasphingorhabdus pacifica (assembly GCF_054779195.1). Lineage (NCBI taxonomy): Bacteria > Pseudomonadati > Pseudomonadota > Alphaproteobacteria > Sphingomonadales > Sphingorhabdaceae > Parasphingorhabdus > Parasphingorhabdus pacifica. Next base: position 173,217 of record NZ_BAAGYS010000014.1, on the reverse strand, counting down.
CTACCAGCGCTACACCACCGGTTGCGCCGTGCTCGAAACCGTCGACCGGCTCGCCGCCGAAGAGGAGGAGCCGGTCCTGCGGCTCCACCTGCTGGCCGTGGGTGCGCTGCGCGCCCTCGCCGGCCGTGAGCGCGACCCGTCGCTGGTGCTCGACGCGTTCCTCCTGCGGGCCATGTCCTACGCGGGGTGGGCGCCTGCCCTGGGCGAGTGCGCCCGCTGCGGGGTCGAAGGCCCGCACACCGCCTTCAGCGTTCCCGGTGGGGGTGCGATGTGCGTCGAGTGCCGACCCGCGGGGTCGGCTCGTCCCGCATCGGTCACGTTCGAGTTGATGCAGGCGCTGCTGCACGGGAACTGGCCGGTGGCCGAGGTCGCGGCAGATACTGCCCGGCGCGAAGCCAGCGGCCTGATCGCCGCCCACCTGCAGTGGCACATGGAGCGACAGCTGCGCTCGCTGCCGTTGGTGGAGCGGAAGGTGCCGGAACTCATCCGCGAGCGGGCCGCCGAGGTGGACGCGGACGGTGCGGCGGTGATCGCCGCTCCTCCTCGGGAGAACGGTTGATCGTTCGCAGTTGGCGTCCGCACGATGCCGAAGCGGTTCATCGGATCTGCGTGGCCACCGGCGACGGCGGAGACCCGGTCGGCACCATCCTGCGCGATCCCGACCTGGTCGCCTACGTATTCGCGGACCCCTACCTGCTGTTGCAACCGGAGATGGCGTTCGTCGCCGAGCACGACGGCGTGGTCATCGGCTACGTGGTCGCAGCCCTCGAAACCCGGGAGTTCTACGCACGCTGGCAGCTGGAGTGGGCACCGCGGTTCACGTCGAGTCATCCGGACGATCCCTGGTCCGACTCCCGCTACGCCGACAGCCAGCTCAGCGCGTTCCTGCACCGGCCACGGCTGATGTTGCCTGGGCAGCTCGACCGCTACCCCTCGCACCTGCACATCAACCTGCTGCCGCCGGCACGCAGGCGCGGAGTGGGACGGGTTCTGCTGCACACGGTCTTCGACGCGCTCGCCCGTGCGGGGTCGCCTGGCGTGCAGCTCGGGGTGCGTTCGAGCAACATCGGGGCACACGCCTTTTACCGTGCGACGGGGATGCATCGGTTGGCCGCCGACGAGCGGGTCGAACTGCGATTCGGCCGACCGTTGAATTCCGCCCCGGGTGACCACTGAACAGGTGAGTGCCGCCCTTCCGGAACAATGGCCCCATCGGGTGGCCCGTGTTGCCGGGTCATCACCTGTCCGAGCAGATGATCGAAGGGGTAGCCACACATGCTGCGACGCCGTGGGCGGGGTAACGACGAACCGAGCGCACGTGCCCCGGAGCCGCACAGCTCGGGTGCCCGGCCGCCGGAGCTACCACCGGAACTCGTGCCCCAGCACATCGCGGTCGTCATGGACGGTAACGGGCGTTGGGCCAACGAGCGTGGACTTCCCCGGGTCGAGGGACACAAGCGCGGTGAACAGGTGGTTCTCGAACTTGCGAGGGGAGCCATCGAGATCGGCGTGAAATGGCTGTCGCTGTATGCCTTCTCGACCGAGAACTGGAAGCGCAGCCCGGAAGAGGTCCGGTTCCTCCTGGGCTTCAACCGGGATGTCATCCGTCGCCGGGTCGATGAGCTCGACGACCTCGGGGTGCGGGTCCGATGGTCCGGCAGGCGCCCGAAGCTGTGGCGCAGCGTGATCAAGGAGTTGCAGTCGGCCGAGGTCCGGACACAACAGAACGAAGTCATGAACCTGACCATGTGCGTCAACTACGGTGGTCGGGCCGAGGTTGGTGATTCCGCGCGTGAGATCGCCAGGCTGGCCGCCGCCGGCAAGATCAACCCGGAGAAGGTGGACGAACGAACCGTGGCCCGGCACCTGTACCGACCGGAGATGCCGGACGTCGACCTGTTCATCCGTCCCTCGGGAGAGAAGCGGACTTCGAACTTCCTGCTTTGGCAGTCCGCCTACGCCGAGATGGTGTTCCAGGACACCCTGTTTCCGGATGTGGACCGTCGCCATCTGTGGCAGGCGTGCGAGCAGTACGCGGGTCGGGATCGACGGTTCGGTGGAGCCGTCGACAAGGCCGGGCAGGACGGGACAACCAGCGAAACCGTCCAGGAGGACATCTGATGACACAGGAGGCAGCCACTACCGCCGAGCTGCTGACAGCGGCGAAAGAGGCTTTGGAGACCTATCACGAAGTAAGCGTCGACGACGACGGAGCGTTGACCCTGCGGCACGCGGACGTGCCGTGCGCGGTTCAGGCGATGCAACTCGCGGAGGGGCTCACCGTGCTGAGCCTGACCTGCGTGGTCGCCTGGGATCTGCCGCAGAGCGATCGGCTGGCGCAGTCGACCGCCGAGCGTGCGGGGCAGGGGCTGTTCGGCACGCTGGGCGTGGTGCGCACCGAGCGCGGCATGGATGTGACGCTGCGCTACGCGTTCCCCGCTCAGGGAATGGATCCCACCCCGCTCGGCACGCTGCTGATGCTCGTGGTGTCCACGGCGTCCCAGCTGCGCGGTGAACTGCTGGCCGAGGTGGAAGGCCCGGCGGCGAGCGAGTGAACGTGATCGGCCGAGTGACCGGGCTATGTGATGCCCGGCCGGTGAACCTGTGCCGGTGAACCTGTGCCGGTGAACCTGTGCCGGTGAATCAGTCGGTGAATCCGGTCGGCGAGGGCCGAGGTTGCGGGGGCGGTTTCCACCGGAATCGATGTTCGGTTCCGGTGGAAATGGTCCTTCGCTTCCCCCTTCGAGCGACGCGCCGGCGTGTTCGCGGGCGGTGCCCGCGCCTGTCGGGTCCACCCCGAAGCTGGTTTTGATCAGGCATTCTCTCCGGAGCGGTCGCCGGTCGGTTGTGCGTCCGCGCGGTTCACCCGCGAGGATGCCAACGATTATCAATTCGGACTGGCACGATGGTCCGGTGACCACGACCGCTCGACCATCGAGTGAACGGCCCGTTCGCCCCCGCCGCAGGATCACCTCGCTCGAAGTCCTCTGCGGGGTGCTGCTCGCGGCAGTGGTTCTGCGGGGTTCGCTCGCCTCGATCCTCGACGTGCCCTCATTGCGAACCGGTGCGACGGTGTTCGTCGCGGTGTGTGTGCAGGCAATGCCGTTCCTCGTGCTCGGCGTGCTGATCAGCGGCCTGATCGCGGCTTTCGTGCCGCCCGCCGTCCTGCGCCGGATGCTTCCCGGACACACCGCCGCTGCCGTTCCGGTCGCCGGTGTGGCGGGGGTGGCGCTGCCGGGGTGTGAATGCGCCTCGGTTCCGGTTGCTCGGCGGTTGATGCAGCAGGGCGTCAAGCCCGCCGTCGCCCTCGCATTTCTGCTGGCCGCTCCGGCGGTGAATCCGATCGTGCTGGTCTCCACCGCGGTCGCCTTCCCGGCCGAACCGCTGATGGTGCTCGCGCGGTTCCTCGGATCACTGTTGACCGCCTGCGCGATGGGCTGGTTGTGGATGCGCGTCGGAAAGGCCGGCTGGATCGCCGAACGAGCGCTGCGGCGGTTCGAAGGTGGTCGCACCACCGGAAGTCGATGGGTGATGTTCGCCGAGAGCGCCCGGCACGATCTCGTGGAGGCCGGTGGATTCCTCGTTCTGGGCGGGCTGACCTCGGCGGTGTTCAACGTCGTCGTTCCCACGGCGTGGATGCACACGCTCGGCGGCCAATTCGTCCTCGCGGTCCTGATCATGGCGGTGCTCGCGGTGGTGCTCGCGCTGTGCAGCGAGGCGGACGCCTTCGTGGCCGCGTCCATGGCCGGGCTGCCGCTGATCCCGAAACTGGTGTTCCTGGTCGTCGGACCGGCGGTGGACGTCAAGCTGATCGCGATGCAGTCCGGAACGTTCGGGCGGGCGTTCGCGGCGCGATTCGCACCCGCCACCTTCGTGGTCGCCAACGCCAGCGCCCTCCTGGTCGGAGCGATCGTCCTCGGAGGTGCCTGATGCGGCGTGAAACTCAGAACGTATTGCTCGTCCTGCTGGGCGGGGCTCTGTTGAAACTGGCGTTGACCGGCGCGTACCTGCGCTACGTGAAGCCGTCTCTGCTGCCTTGGCTGGTGGTGGCGGGAGTCGTGATGGTACTGCTCGCGGCGTTCGCGATAGCCCACGACATCCGCCGTGCCGGACGCGATGCGAACGCGATCGGTGATGCCGCGGGGGAACCGGAATGCGCTGGACACGAGCACGGTTCCCGAAGCCCGTGGATGCTGCTGCTGCCGGTGTTCGCGGTCTTCCTCGTCGCCCCGCCCGCACTGGGTTCCGACTCCGTCCGACGAGCGGGTGACGTGGTAAGCACCCCGGAGCGTTCCGGCAGCGGTGCGATGTTCGAGGAACTGCCGCAGGACGGGATCCCGCTGCTGTCCGTTTCCGAGTTCGTCACCCGCGCGGTGTGGGGCGACGACGGAGTGATCGAGGAGCGACCGGTCCGGCTGCAGGGCTTCGTCGTGCCGCCCGAGACTCCTGGGGCTCCCGTGCGGCTTGCCCGGATGCGGATCAGCTGCTGCGCCGCCGATGCCTCACCTGTCCGAGTGGATCTCGCCGGGCGGGCAGCCGCCCGCATCGCCGAACTGCCCGCCGACACCTGGATCGAAGCGGTCGGCACCCTGCGGGCGGGCACGGCCACCGAAGCCAACGGCCAGGTTCCGACGTTCGAGCTGGTGCGCGCCCGGACCATCCCGGTGCCGTCGAAGCAGTACGAGTACTGAGACGTCCCGGTGAGCCGGGTCGCGAACCCGGCTCGCCACCGCGGTCAGCCGGAAGAGGCGCTTGCGCACTCCGGGCAGGTACCGAGGATTTCCACGGTGTGACTCACGTCCGAGAAGCCGTACTCGCGGGCGATCCGCTCGGCCCAATCCTCCACCGGAGGATCGGCCACCTCGACCGTTCGGCCACAGCGCCTGCACAGCAGGTGGTGGTGATGATGGCTGGAGCAGAGACGGTAGACGGCCTCGCCCGAATCGGTGCGCAGCACGTCGATCTCGCCCGCGTCCGCCAACGTCTGCAAGGTGCGGTAAACGGTTGTCAGGCCGATGCCCTCGCCCTTGCGGCGCAGCTGGTCGTGCAGCTCCTGGGCGGACCTGAACTCGTTGACCTCGCCGAGAAGCTTCGACACGGCGGCTCGTTGCTTGGTTGCCCGAAGCCCCGGAACGGCGGCTGAGGGGCGCTCGCCGGTGGTCACGCTGTTTCTGTCTCCTGTCGGCTTTGCTGGGTCGATTCAACCGACCGCGCTTGCGGACGCGTACCGGAGATCTCCTCCGCGTGCGTCGCGGCATCCACCACGATGTGCGCCAGGTGCTCGTCGACGAGGCGGTAGACGACTTCGCGCCCGTGCCGCTCGCCGTAGACGACCCCGGCGGCCTTCAACACGCGCAGGTGCTGGCTGATCAACGGCTGGGTGACGCCGAGGGTGTCGACGAGCTCGTGCACGCAACGTTCCGCGACCCGCAGTTGCAGGACGATCGCGATCCGGACGGGCGCCGCGAGCGCGCGCAGCAGTTCACCCGCTTCGACGAGAACCTGCTGGTCGCGAAGCGGCGCAGGTTGGACCGGTCCTCGATCGTGCGAGTGGACGTGTTCGTCCGAGGGAGGAAGGTGCCCATTGCTGGCCGCACTCGACCGGGCCGGTTCGGGAGCGGAGTCCGGACTGGCGGCGGGCATGGTTTCCTTTCCGGCGGTCCGGCAGGGCATCGCGCACGAGAATCGGGGCGATGGTCTCCGGGCGTGGAACGTGGAGTCGGTCTCCCGCACCATCCTACGGGTATCGCTACCGATGACCGGAACCTCGATGCCCCGGTACGGTGGCCGGGTGCTCGTCATCTGCCGGTTCGACGTCGCCGATCCCGAGGTTCCGGAGTTCCTGAACCAGGTCGAGCGTGCCCTGGAACTGCTGACCTCCTGCCAGGGGTGCGTCGGTGCCGAGCTGGCCAGGGCGACCGAAGACGTCGCCTCCTACGTCCTGTCGATGCGCTTCGAATCGCTGCGGGCGTACCGCCGCGCCATGTCGGGCATCGAGGTGCGCGAACACATGGTGCCGTTGTTGTCCCGCGCGCGGGTGGACGAGCACGCCGTCCACGAGTGCGTTCTGACCGCTTCCGACGGCCGGTCGGAACGACGTGCGAGCGTGTTGACGGAGGGCTCCGGCCCGATCTCCTGAGGTGCGGGGCGGCGCGTTCACCCGATCATGCGGGGTGGGGGCGTACGAGCCGCGGTCCGCATCGGTACGCTTGAAATCTCGGTATGACCTGCCCGTTCGCCGATCCCGGCCGAACGGTCCGGTTGCATCGTGTGACGGGCCAGTCGCGGAAGGCGACCAGCCGGTCGCAGCCAGCCCAGTCGTATCCCCAGTGATATTCCGGAGTAAACGTGCCCGCCGATCAGATCGACACGATCGTCAATCTCTGCAAGCGCCGTGGTTTCGTCTTCCCGTCCGGGGAGATTTACGGCGGTACCAGGTCGGCGTGGGACTACGGACCGCTCGGTGTGGAACTCAAGGACAACATCAAGCGGCAGTGGTGGAAGTCGATGGTCCAGGGCCGCGACGACATCGTCGGGCTGGACTCCTCGGTGATCCTGCCCAGGCAGGTCTGGCAGGCGTCCGGTCACGTCGGCGCGTTCCACGACCCGCTGGTGGAATGCACCTCGTGCCACCACCGGTTCCGTGGTGACCACCTCGCCGAGGACTACGCCGAGCGCACCGGCAAGGAGGTCGCCGAGGGCGACCTGTCCGACGTGCCCTGCCCGAACTGCGGCAACCGGGGTCAGTTCACCGAGCCCCGCGAGTTCAACATGATGCTCAAGACCTTCCTCGGGCCGGTGGAGAGCGAAGAGGGCATGCACTACCTGCGGCCGGAGACGGCGCAGGGCATTTTCATCAACTTCGCGAACGTGATGACCACCGCGCGCAAAAAGCCGCCGTTCGGCATCGGTCAGATCGGCAAGTCGTTCCGGAACGAGATCACGCCGGGCAACTTCATCTTCCGCACCCGCGAGTTCGAGCAGATGGAGATGGAATTCTTCGTCGAACCCGGTGAGGACGAGGACTGGCACCAGTACTGGATCGACCAGCGCACTCGTTGGTACGAGGACCTCGGCATCTCGTCGGACAACCTGCGGCACTTCGAGCACCCCAAGGACAAGCTGTCGCACTATTCGAAGCGCACGGTCGACGTCGAGTACCGCTTCCGCTTCTCCGGCGGTGAGTGGGGCGAACTGGAGGGCGTCGCCAACCGGACCGACTTCGACCTCAGCACGCACTCGAACCACTCGGGTGTGGACCTGTCCTACTTCGACCAGGCGAGCAACTCGCGCTACCGGCCGTACGTGATCGAACCGGCCGCCGGGGTGGGGCGGCCGATGATGGCGTTCCTGATGGACGCCTACCACGAGGACGAGGCCCCCAACGCCAAGGGCGGTGTGGACAAGCGGACCGTTCTGAAGCTGGACCGCAGGTTGGCGCCGGTCAAGGTCGCGGTGCTGCCGCTCTCGCGTAACTCCGATCTGTCGCCGAAGGCGAAGGACGTCGCAGCGACGTTGCGCAAGAACTGGAACATCGAATTCGACGACGCTGGTGCGATCGGTCGGCGCTACCGCCGCCACGACGAGATCGGAACGCCGTTCTGCGTGACCGTCGACTTCGATTCGCTGAGCGACCACGCGGTGACGGTCCGGGAGCGGGACACCATGGCTCAGGAGCGGGTCGCGATCGACAAGCTCGAGGAGTACCTGGCCCCGCGTCTCCTCGGCTGCTGATTGGTAGCAGTGCGCATGCACATCAGGCCGAAGCCCGTCATCACTTCGTGGTGGCGGGCTTCGTGCTCGAGCACTCCGGTTACAGCTCGTGGGCGGCATGTCTGGGACGATGTTCGGTGTGAGTCGTTCTCGTGCGGTTGATGCTGCGGATTACCGTCCCGGCAGCCTCGTGCGCCGTACCTTCTTCGGCATGTTCCTGGTGGCGTTGCTGGTCGTGGCCGGTACCGGGGTACGGGTGTGGCAGGTGGCGCGGGCCGATGACCGGCGACCGGTCGACATGGTCGTCGTCCTCGGTGCCGCCCAGTACCACGGCACGCCGTCGGACGTACTGCAAGCACGCCTCGAACAGGCGCTCGAGCTCTACGAAACGGGCATGACCGAGCACATCGTCACGGTCGGCGGACGCATGGACGGGGACGAGTTCACCGAGGCGGAAGCGGGCAAGAACTGGTTGATCGAGCACGGCGTCCCCAAGAGCAAGCTGGTGCGGGTCGACGAGGGCGAGGACACCCTGCGGAGCCTGAAGGCCGTCGCGGCCGTGGCGGAGCGGCGGAGCTGGGAGAGCACGCTGATCGTCAGCGATCCGTGGCACTCCCTGCGGGCGCGGACGATGGCCGGCGACTTCGGCTTGGAGGCTTGGACCTCGCCCACGCGATCAGGGCCGATGGTGCGGACGCGGGAGACCCAGTTCCAATACATCTTCCGGGAGACCGGTGCCCTGCTGTACTACCGGTTGACGCACGCGCCCGCCGAGATTTCCGGTGCCGGCCTGGGGTGACCCGGTCGGGCGGGTGGACGTCTCCCGGCGCCGTCGGCCGAGCCGTAGGCTTGGTCCGGTGAATTCCGCAGACCTTGGCCACCAGTTGTCCGGTTATGGTGGGCACGATCTCCACCGGCTGGTGCCCGAAGCACCGAAGGGCGGTTTGCACTCGGCGTCTTCCCCGGCGGAGCGCACGCCGTTCTCCCGGGACCGCGCGCGGGTGCTGCATTCGGCAGCGCTCCGGCGGCTGGCAGGAAAGACCCAGGTCATGGGCCCCGGTGAAGGCGATGTTCCGAGGACGCGGCTGACTCATTCGCTGGAGGTCGCCCAGATCGGCAGGGGCATCGCCGAGGAGCTCGGCGCGAACCCGGATCTGGTCGACACCGCGGGACTGGCGCACGACATCGGCCACCCCCCGTTCGGACACAACGGCGAGTGGGCGCTGAACGAGCTCGCGCAGAGCTGCGGTGGGTTCGAGGGCAATGCGCAAACGCTGCGGATCCTGACTCGCCTGGAGCCGAAACAGGTGGACACGGCGGGGGAGGGGCGTGGTCTCAACCTGACCCGTGCGTGTCTGGACGCGGCGACGAAGTACCCGTGGCCCAAGCGGCCGGGCAACACCAAGTTCGGGGTGTACGCGGGCGACCTCGAGGTCTTCGACTGGCTGCGCGAGGGTGCTGTCGCGGGCAGGCGGTGCCTGGAGGCGCAGGTGATGGATTGGTCCGATGACGTCGCCTACTCGGTGCACGACCTGGAGGACGGGGTGACCTCGCAGCGCATCTCGTTGCGCGCGCTGACCAGGCCGGACGAGCGCGCGGAGATCGTCGGCATGGCCGCGAAGCACTTCTGGCGCACTGGCGGCGACGGTGACGGGTCCGCAGTGGAGTTGTTGGAGGGCGCCGTCGACGGACTGGTGCGGTTGCCCGCCGTGGCCGAGGTGCTGGACTACGACGCCTCGCTGGGGGCACAGGTCGCGCTCAAGCGGCTCACCAGTGAACTCGTCGGCCGGTTCGTGGCGGCCGCCGTGACCGGGACCAGGGCGGAGTTCGGGCCGGGACCGTTGACCCGTTACGGAGCCGATCTGGTGGTTCCGGTGGGGGTGATGGCCGAGGTGGCGGTCCTCAAGGCGGTCGCGGTGCGCTACGTGATGAGCGATCCGGAGCGGCTGCGGGTGCAGGAGCGGCAGCGGGCGTTGTTGGCCGAGTTGGTGCTGGGGTTGGCCGAGCGAGCGCCTGCGGCGTTGGATCCGGCGTTGCGTCCGGCGTGGTCGGCGGCAGCCGGTGACGCGGAGCGGCTGCGGGTCGTGGTCGACCAGGTCGCCTCGCTCACCGATGCACAGGCGGTTACCTGGCATGCCACCTGCGTACCTAGGCATAGCCCAATCGTGTGAGCTACGCCAGATGGGGCAGCGACATAGCGTCATATTGGGCAGAATCCTTACTCAGGGTGTTGGCCGTTCTGACCCCCGACCTGAACGGATGAAACCCCGAGCTTGGCGGTGCGATCCCCGACGTCCCCGCGCCGCAAGGAGAACCCCCGATGGCCAACCGGCATTACATCCAGAAGCTCGTCGTCGGCGGCGAGCCGTACGTGAACACCGACAACCTGGCCGACTGGGTCAACGACCTGCGGTGGGGCGCCCCGGAAGCCCGCAACGCGGCCGAGTACATCGTGCAGGAACTGCGCTTGATGGGGTTGTCGGACATCGAGGAATCCCTGCGCTGACGAGCGCGGCACCGAACGACGCTCCGGTCGGGTCGAGCTCCCGACTCACCCGACCGGAGCGTTGACCACAACCGAACAGAGCACCGCCGCCGGACTCCCGACAGGCGGTCGGACTGGCAGACTCGGCGAAACCGAGCATCGTCGTTGAACGCGATCGTGCGCCACATCCGTCCACCGGCAAGCACCGGCACACCCCCGATCCGGATCGGAGTCCAGCGGCCGTGAACGAACACCTCGATTTCAGCCTGTCCCTGCACCGGCAGCTAGCGCCGGACCCCGACCGGGCCTTCTGCTGGTCGCCGTACTCGGTGGCCAGCGCGCTCGGACTGGCAGCCGCCGCCGCGAGCGGTCGGACGCGGGAGGAAGTGCTCACCGCGCTGCGTTCGACCAGTGGTGACGACGTGGCCGAGGTGCGAAAACTGCTCACCGGTGCGGCCACCCTCGACGAAGGGGGCCCGGCGGCCGAGTCACCCGAGCTGGCGGTGGCCAACACGCTGTGGGCCCACGAAAACCTGCCCATCGAGCAGGACTACCTGCGCGCACTGCAGGACTGGCCGGGCAGCGCGGTCCGCAACGCCCCGTTCCGGACCGACCCAGAAGAGGCCCGGCGGACGATCAACTCCGATGTCGCGGAAACGACCCGCGACCTGATCCCGGAACTGCTCGACCCGGGAACCGTGGACCCGGACACCGTGGCCGCCCTGGTCAACGCGCTCTACCTCAAAACGTCCTGGCGCGAGGCCTTCGACACCCAAGCGACCACCGAGCTGCCGTTCCTCACCCCGACCACGACCCGCGAAGTGCCCACCATGCGGGTCACCCGCCGGATGGGCTACGCCGCGGTCAACGGCTGGCGCGCGGTGAGTCTCCCCGCCGCGGGCGGAGTCGAAGGCGTGGTGCTGCTGCCCGACGCCGACCTGACCGCAGCGGAGGAGTCGCTGGACGCGCAGTCGCTCGGAAAGCTGCTGGACTCGATCGAACAGCAACGCGTGGAACTCCTGCTGCCCAAATTCGAGGTGGCGGGAAACGCCGAACTCCGAAGCGCGCTCGGCGCCCTCGGCGTGCACGCGTTGTTCACCCCCGCGGCGGACTTCTCCGCGCTTACACCCGAACGGCTGCGCATCTCGACGATGGTGCACGAATCGGTGCTGCGCGTGGACGAGAGCGGGCTCGAAGGCGCGGCAGCCACGGCGGCCATGATGCGCCTGACCTCCATCGTCACCGAACCCGACCCGATCCGCGTCCGGGTCGACCGGCCGTTCCTGTTCCTCGTGCGTCACCAGAACACCGGGGCCCTGTACTTCCTCGCGCGCATCGTCGACCCGTCCTGACCACCGCCGCGTTGCCCGCGCGAGCAACGCTGTCACGTTCTGCCGGCCTGTCCCGTCACCGGAGCAGAGGCTCGCGCGCAGGGCGGGGGCCGTGAACGAAGGGGCGAACATGCCGCGGATTCCGGAAGTGCTGGCACACCGGGCCGGCCGGTTCACCAGGCTGCTCTACCGCTTTGCCAAGCGTCGCTACGGTGTCGTTCCGCAACCGCTGAGCGTCACCGCGCACCACCGAAAGCTGCTGGTCGGCATGGGCATTGCCGAAGCAGCGGTGGCAAAGACAGCCACCGTCCTGCCCGCCGACCTGCGCGAGCTGGCCGTGTACCGGACCGCCACCCGGGTCGGGTGCTCGTGGTGCGCGGACTTCGGCGCCATGCTGCAGCGCGACGAGGGACTCGATGTGGAACGGCTGCGGAGGATCGACCACTACGCGACCTCCGACCGGTTCACCGAACTCGACCGATTGGTCATCGAGTACGCCGACGCCATGACCGACCAGCCGATGCGGGTCACCGACGAGCAGGTGGCCGAACTGGACCGGCGACTCGGGCACGACGGCATCGTCGAACTCACCTACATGATCGCGCTGGAGAACGAACGCGCCCGCTTCAACCACGCGCTCGGCATCACCTCACAGGGCTTCGCCTCCGGCGAAGCGTGCCGCGCCCCGACCCCCTGATCGGAGCGGCCCCGATGGGCCGGGCAGGCACCGGATGCTCCACTCCCTAGTCGCGCATCCGGGTGAGCTTGTCCGGGTTGGCGATGTGGAAGAACTCGGCGGGCAGACCGTCGCGGACGCTGAACACCGCGACGGACGGTGCGACCGCGAAACGTGCCGGGGTGCCCTCGGGGGTCCCCGGCACGAACACGCCGGGATCGCCGTTGACGAGCACCGGGCGACTGCCGCGGAAGAGGTCGTCGCCGTACTTGGACAGCAACCCCAGCGCGAACCGCGCCACCTTGTCCCGGCCGGCCACCGGGCGGCGCGCGGTGCGGGCCCTGCCGCCACCGTCGCCGTAGACGGTCACCCGCGGATGCAGGGCACGAGTGATGGCGTCGACGTCACGGGAGGCGAGCGCCGCCAGGAACGCCTCCAGCAGCTCCTGGTGTTCCGGACGTGGCACGCGCGGCGGGGGCACGTCGTCGGCCACCGCCCTCCTCGCGCGGGAAGCGTGCTGGCGGGCGGCCGCCACCGAGCAGTCGAGAATGTCCGCGATCTCGGAGAACGGCACCTCGAATCCATCGTGCAGCACGAACGACAGGCGCTGGTCGGGAGAGAGCTCGTCCAGCACCCGCACGGCGGCCAGCCGCATGTCCTCCCGAGACAGCACGGCATCCAGCGGATCCTGACCGTCCGGCGACGTCACGATCGGCTCCGGCAACCACGTGCCCACGTACTGTTCCCGACGCGCCGCTGCCGACCGCACCCGGTCCAGGCAGATCCGGCCGATGACGGTCGTCAGCCAAGCAGCCGGTTCGCGGATCTCCGAGCGCGCCGACTCGCTCAATCCGCTCAACCGCAGCCACGCTTCCTGCACGGCGTCCTCCGCGTCGGCGAGCCCGCCGGTGAGCCGGTAGGCGACCGCCAGAAGATGATCGCGGTGCGCCTCGAACCCGTAGGTCAGGAGGTCCTCGTCACTGGACACACCTCGATTCTGCCCGACCACGGGATCGGCAGGGCGATTTCGGCGCGGGGCGCCGACGGTGATCGCCGATCGGCTCCTAGACTGGCGGTGTGGCTGGCAGGATCCGGGAAAGCGACATTGCCGAGGTACGCGATCGCATCCGGATCGACGACGTCGTCGGTGAGTACGTTGCGCTGCGCAACGCGGGTGGCGGCGCGCTGAAGGGGCTGTGCCCGTTCCACGACGAGAAGACCCCGTCGTTCAACGTGCGCCCGAGCCACGGCACCTTCCACTGCTTCGGCTGCGGCGAGGGCGGCGACATCATCGCCTTCCTGATGAAGAGCGAGCACCTCGGATTCGTGGAATCCGTCGAGCGGCTCGCCGACCGCGCGGGCATCCAACTCCAGTACGAAGGCGGCGCGGCCCCCAGCAAGCAGGACCGGGGAATGCGCGCCCGCATGGTCGACGCCCACCGCGCGGCCGTGGAGTTCTACACCGAACAATTGCGCTCTCCGGAGGCGCAGAAGGCCCGCGAGTACCTCAGCGAACGTGGTTTCGACGAGGCGGCGGCCACCAAGTTCGGCTGCGGTTTCGCGCCCGGCGGTTGGGACAAGCTCACCAAGCACCTGCTGGCCAAGGGGTTCGAACTCGACGATCTCTACCAGGGCGGCCTGGCGAAGGAAGGCAGGCGCGGACCGATCGACCGGTTCCACCGCAGGCTGCTGTGGCCGTTGAAGGACCTCGCGGGCGACGTGGTCGGTTTCGGTGCGCGCCGGATCTTCGACGACGACCCGATCGAGGCCAAGTACGTCAACACCTCGGCCACCCCGATCTTCAACAAGTCGCAGGTGCTGTTCGGCATCGACCACGCCAAGCGCGAGATCGCCAAGCGGCACCAGGCGGTGGTGGTCGAGGGCTACACGGACGTGATGGCCATGCACCTCGCAGGAGTGCCGACCGCGATCGCCTCGTGCGGGACAGCGTTCGGCGACGAGCACATCGCGGTGCTCCGGCGCCTGATGATGGACGACGACGCCTTTCGCGGTGAGGTCATCTTCACCTTCGACGGTGACGAGGCGGGCAAGAAGGCCGCGTTGAAGGCCTTCGACGGCGAGCAGCAGTTCGCCACCCAGACCTACGTGGCCATCACCCCGGACGGCATGGACCCGTGCGAACTGCGCGAAGCCAACGGCGACGTGGCGGTCCGCGACCTCGTCGCCCGGCGGCGCCCGCTGTTCGAGTTCGCCATCCGCAGCCTGCTCAACGAGTACGACCTGGATTCGGTCGACGGTCGCGTCGACGCCCTCCAGCGAACCGTGCCGCTCGTCGCGCAGATCAAGGACGTCGAACGGCGGGACGGTTACGCGGTGCGACTCGCTGGCTGGGTCGGCTGGAACGACGAGAACCAGGTGGTCCGCCGGGTCCGGGAAGCGGCCAGCGGCGGCGGCCCCGCCAAACCCAAGCGGCGCGCACCCCGCAGCAACCCCGCACAGGAATCGCTCGGCACCGAGGTGGACCTGCCCAAGCGACCACCGCGGCACGACCCGTGCTGGTCCCAGCGGGAGACCTTGAAGGCGGCGCTGCAGGTTCCCGCGCTGGCGGGCCCGCTCTACGACTCGCTGCCGGAGGAGGCCTTCACCGAACCCGCCTATGCCGAGCTGCACCGCGCCATCCTCGCGGCGGGCGGAACGATGACCGGGCTGGCGGGTGCGGCCCTGATCGAAGCGGTGAGCCAGCAGTGCGAGAGCCAAGTGGCACGCAGCCTGCTCACGCAGCTCGCGGTGGAAACCCCGGACACCAAGTCGGAGGAGGACCACCGCTACGTGGCGGGCGTGATCGCGCGGCTGCAGGAGAACCTGGTGGGGCGCCAGATCGCTGACATCAAGTCCCGCGTGCAGCGGTTGTCGCCGCTGGAGAACGCCGACGAGTACCACGCGCTGTTCGGTGATCTCGTGGCTTTGGAGCAGTACCGCAAGGCATTGCTGGATCAGGCCATGGGTGGGTTGGTATGAGGAGTTCCTGGTTACGGCGGTTCGTCGCTCGCTTGAACGGCACGGAGTCGGTCCCGGAGGAGTTCGCCGCGCTGCTCGGCTCGGAAGAACGGGTGTTGGCCTCCGCGCGCACTCGGGACGGCCTGCTCGTGGCCACGCATCTGGGCCTGTGGGTTCCGGACGGCCCCCGGCGCGTCGGTTGGGACCTGATCAGCAAGGCCACCTGGAAGGACGGCGTGCTCACCGTCATCGAGGCCGAACACGATGGCTCGGCCGGTGATGCGGTGCTGCTGCGCGACCTGCCGCCGAGCCGGTTCGGCTTGGACCGCTCGGGTCGGCTGCCCGATGTGGTGCACGAGCGGGTCACGGGCTCGATCCGATCCAGCCACCACCGCGACCTGCCCGGTGGCGGGGCGTGGTTCGTGCAGCGCAAGGTGCCCGGCGAGGACGGGATAGTGCTGCAGGTCCGGGCAGACCCGGGTACGGACGAGACCGCGGTGACCGCCTTCGCCCACGAGATCGCGGACCGGTTGCGCCAGGCCAAGGAATCCAGCAGCTGACCCGCGAGCAGTACGGCTGTACGGTTAAGGGCATGTGGAATCCGGAGACGTACCTCGCGTTCAGCGATCACCGCGTTCGGCCCGCGCACGACCTGCTTGCCCGGGTGGGCGCGAGCAGTGCCCGCAGGGTCGTCGACCTCGGTTGCGGCGCGGGGAACCTCACCTCGCTGCTCACCGGCCGATGGCCGGAAGCCACGGTCGAGGCGACCGATTCGTCACCGGAAATGGTCAAGGCGGCCCGCTCGCGGGGTGTCGATGCCCGACTGGAGGATGTCCGGGACTGGCGGCCCCTGCCGGACACCGACGTGGTGCTGTGCAACGCGGTGCTGCAGTGGATCCCCGAACACCTCGACCTCATCCGCGATTGGCTCCCGCAACTGCCGCACGGGGCCTGGTTCGCGTTCCAGGTGCCGGGCAACTACGCGGCACCGTCGCACGCGCTGGTGCGGGAGCTGGTCGCCGAACCCGAGTGGCAGGATCTGGCAGAGGCGGTGCACGGGCCCGACGTGGTGCCGGATCCACTGGTCTACGCCGATGTCCTCGCGGACCTCGGCGCCACCGCGGACGTGTGGGAGACCACCTACGTTCAGCGCCTGAGCGGGGAGGATCCGGTCCTGGACTGGATCTCCGGTACCGCGTTGCGGCCGCTGCGCTCGGTGCTGGACGAGGATCGGTGGCAGCGGTTCCGCGGGCAGCTCGCTCCCCGGCTCCGGTCCGCTTACCCGCAGCGCAGCGACGGTACGACGTGGTTCCCGTTCCGCCGGATCTTCGTGGTGGCCCACCGCGGGTAGATCGAGGAGGGGGGGTGGGTGTGAGGGGCTGTTGGGCATGGGCTAAAGTAGTATCCATCAGCACGACGGAGCTGGTGAAAACAAAACATTCCTCCGTAGCTCAATGGCAGAGCATTCGGCTGTTAACCGAAAGGTTACTGGTTCGAGTCCAGTCGGAGGAGCCTGTGAAAAGGGGACACCGTTTCGGCGGTGTCCCTTTTTTCGCGTTCGGTGCAAGACTGGGTTGGCATGGTCGAGCGTCCCGTCGCGTGCCGTTTTCGCTCGTTCGGGCGGTCTGATGTCGGCGCGGTCAGGGTCGGGTAACGATCCCCGCCAACGTGACGATCCGATCCTTGTGGTGCGGAATCCACAGGAGGATCCCCGCAGTGTTTACGCAGGTCGACGCGATGAACAGTGCCGATTTGTGGACTGCAGGCTCGCTGGGGCGACCAACGTGACGCGTTCGTGATGCGTTAAGTACAACGTGACCGCCATTGCTCTCCGTCCTCGGAGTGGTGGTGCTTTTGTTTGAACGAGGACAACAGGACGGGGGAAAACAGATGTCCACACCCAGCATCGGCCGGGAACCACACTTCTCGATGCCGGACCTCTCGGCGGTGACCACGCTGCCGAAGCCGATCAAAGCCGTCGTCTACCTGATGATGTTGTCGGTTCTGACGGTCGCGAGCCTCGGGGCGCTGCTCACGACGGTCGTGATCATCGGTCAGCTTTCCGGTGCGTTCGACATCGTCATGTTCTTGTGAACGCGGGCCGAACAGCGTCCCCGACGGGGCCGGCGCACCGCAGCGGTGCACCGGCCCCGTTCGCGTGCGGGGGCTGAGCCCCCGGTTCACCTCGCAGCGACCCGCAGGCGAGCGGATCCTCGGACCCGAGAAACATTCCGCCGCGCGAGTCGCTACGATCACGCTCACAGCGTGCCTCACAAGGGCACCTGCAGGGGCAGTAGCTCAGCAGGTCAGAGCAGCGGACTCATAATCCGTCAGGTCGTCGGTTCAAATCCGACCTGCCCCACCTTCTGACCAGGCAGCTTGCATGGTCCTCGCTGGCGTCAGCCCCACCCACCCACCCAGCCAGCCTGGCTGGGGACCACCAGCCACAGGCTCAACTGCGGCGGCGACCGGCAACTTAACAGGGGAATTCACGACGCCCGAGGGGCATCTCACCGGGCACACGTGAACCCGCTGCCCCAGCCCCATGCCAGAGCAGGTGCCGCACTTGCTTGGCCGGCCGAGTGCGCCATCGCCCACCACACGCGCCCGAACTGTGTGCACTACATCGCTGGCGCCCTTCAGGCGCCCTGTCATCCGGGCCGCGATGGCGCGGTATGCGTCTCTGCGATTCTGGACGAACACGACGGTGGCCGTTGGTAGATTTGCGCTGCCTCTGATCTTGCTGAACAGGACAGGAATTTAGTGCCTTCCGACGACATGTTGCCTCAAGAGGAGTCGCCAACTTCCCCGAACCGAGCGTGGCGCATCGGCTATATCGTGTCGCAGGTCGTGGTCCGACTCCTCGTGCTCGCCGTGTTCCACACGGTCATGGGTGCGACCGGAACTATGGCCACCGACGGCACGCCGACCGACCGGGGAACGGCACTGGCTACTCGGTGCGAGCACGTCGGCCCGATCAGCATGTCAGGACTGGGCTGGTGGTGGACTTGCGACGCGACCATCACCTGGACAAATGGGAGCACCGACGAACACTCGTTTAAGTTCTCGGATCTAACTCCGCACAACTACACGAGCCCGGCCCCCGTCGAACGCCGCGAACTGGACAACCGCGGGAGCAACGTAGTCGTCGACGATCCCGCGCCGTACTCCGCGCTGGGCTGGGCGCTGTTCATGCCGCTACTCGGGCTCGCGCTCGTAGGCTTCCGAATCCCGGGAATCCCACCGCGCAGTCCCGACGGGGAGCGTCGCCGCCGATCGCGTCGGCAGATCTGGCCTCCCGCGGTACTCGCCGCCGGGTGGTGGTTGGTCATCGCGGGTGGGCTGGGCAGCGGCCATCTGAGCGTCCTGACCTGGCTGCCGATGGTAGTGATCATCGCGGGCCACGCATTCCTCGCTGTGGGGGCTGCCCTGGCAGTCAGTCGGCAGCGCAGCGGATACCCAGACCGCGAGCTCCCGGTCGCGGTCAGCGGTCGCCTGTTCCGGGCAAACCTGCTGCTCCTCCTAGGAGGACTCGGGCTGACAGCTGGCGTGCTCAGCGGACAAGCCTTGCTGGGAACCGCCGCGCTCACCGCGCTGCCCATAGTCGCCGTCGCCTTCGGTGCCCGGGGGCGACTGGTCGCCGGACGCATTTGGCAACTCCAAGAAGCCACTTGAGACAGAGAGGTATTCGGTTTGGATGATCAGTCAGATCAGCAGTTCCTGTCCTCGCTCCAGGACCGCGCAGAGGACATGGTGCGGCAGTCGCAGCAAATCCAGGAACAACTCGGATCCCTGACCGAGACCGCCAGCGACGGTGGTGTCTCGGTAACCGTCAGCTCCAACGGTGCCCTCAAGGACCTGCAAATCGACCAGCGCGCGGTGCAGCGCGGGCCGGGCGAGCTCAGCGCGACCATCTTGCGGCTGGCGGGAGAGGCACAAGCGAAAGTGGCACACCAGGTCGTGCAGACCGTGGAACCGTTCGCAGGCGCGTCGGCGATGGAATTTCTTCGAACCCAGCTACCGGCGGAACCGGAAGAGCCTGGCACGAGTTCTACTGGCGACCCGGACATCGACGACGAACCACCTCAGAGTTTTCTGCGCTGACCAACAGGAGCGTTCCACATGTTCAATGTCAGTCCCGAACAGTTGAACTGCGCACTCGCGGTGGCTCACCGGTCTCGCTGACGACATCGCTGCCGCCGGGAAGAAGGGCGACTCCGTGTCGTTCGGCACCGACAGCTTCGGGCTGGTGGGCCAGGTGTTCGCTGGTGAAGCCCGGCAAACCTCACAGCAAGCCGCGGCCGAGATCCAGGAGTTCTCTGAGCTGACTCGTGATCTCGGCAGCCGGGTGAACGAGGCAGCCAAGGACTATCAGGACACTGATAGCAAGAACGCCGACTGCCTGGGGCAGGTGCAGCCATGACCCCTAACTTCGTGGACGTCGACAGCGAAGCCGTCGAATCCGGTGCGCACACAGCCGGTGCGGGGATCGTGGACTCGGCACGAGCGACCCGCGACGCGTTCGCGAACGAGGACTGGGGCGAGTTTGCCGCCAGCGGCGGCGTGCTCGCACTCGACGCGCTGATCACGACGATCGACCCGATCGGTTCGGCGCTGGCCGCCGGCGTCGGATGGCTTATGGAGCACTTCTCTCCGCTGCGAGAAGCCCTCGACTTCGTCGCTGGCGACCCGAACGCGATCAAAGAGGGCGCCGACACCTGGGAGCAGGTCAAGACCGATCTGGAGAAGCTAGCCCAGGAGATCCCAGGACAGGTTCAAACAGACACCGCCGGGTGGGCCGGGCCGGCGTGCAACGCCTACCGGCAACGGTCGGCTGAACTCGCCGAGGGCGTCGAGGCGATGTCGGTCAGTGCAGGGACCGCCTCGGGGGCGATCGCAACCGCGGGCACCATGGTCGCCACCTGCCGCGGCCTGCTCCGCGACATCATCGCCGCGGTCGTCGCCGAGCTCATCAAGGGCGCGTTGGCCGCCCTCGCCGGTTCCGTCGTCAGCTTCGGGGCGACAGTGGCCGGCTACCTCGGCTACGCGGCCGGCCGCGTCGGGATGACGCTCGCCAAGATCGCAACCAAGATCAGCCAGCTACTCGGAAAGCTCGGGAAGGCAGGCACGCACCTGGCCAAGGCCCTCGACGATATGGCCGAAGCGGGCGCAAAGGTCGGCGCGAAGCTCACCACCAGCGGCGGGACGGCATTCCCGACCTCGCCCGCGCTCGCCGGTGGCGCGACCGCCGCCGGCCAGGCCACGGCCAAAGCCTCCGATGCGCTCGGATCCACGGCAGGCGTGGTTGGCCGGGGCAGCGACGCGCTGGGCGGCGCAAGCGTCCGCGGAGCAGACGCTGCGGGCAACGTCGGCAAAGGAGCCGAGCAACTCGGCGGTAGGGGTGTGGAGACGATGGCCAACGCCGACGGGCTCGGGAGGGCCGCTCAACAGGGCACCCAGAAAGCCGTCGACAACGCCACTCTGTGGCGAGAGGGCGGCAGCATCAACAACTCGGCAGCACGCGAAACCGCCGAGACCGCATCCGATGTACGCAAACCGGAGAGCCAGTTCGCTCGCGGCGCGCTCGGTGCCGAGCAGTACCACGAGCAGAACTACGCCGAGGACAGCGGCAAGGAATACTACGACGGATCCCACCACCTGTCCGGAACAATTCCTTCTGCTGAGGAAAACTTCCCGACGTGACTTCCAGCCAGGTGCACTATTCGACAGGGCAGGGGACCAGCAGAACAGCTTCCGGCCAGTCTCGCCGTGCCGATTACCAGAGAAGATGGACAGAACACCCGTAGAGATT
Organism: Parasphingorhabdus pacifica; assembly: GCF_054779195.1. NCBI lineage: Bacteria > Pseudomonadati > Pseudomonadota > Alphaproteobacteria > Sphingomonadales > Sphingorhabdaceae > Parasphingorhabdus > Parasphingorhabdus pacifica. Next base: position 152,242 of record NZ_BAAGYS010000014.1, on the reverse strand, counting down.
CGAGCCCACGACCCCGGGCTATCGCTCGGCGCTCGGTGACACGGCCGCCTACAAGATCACCGCGCACGTTCTGGAGCGCCTCTACACCGATCTCCGGCGCTGCCGGGTCCGGTGCAGCGGGCAGCCGATCATCGAACGGCCCACGAGGGCCGGCGAGCACGATTGCGCCGCTGCTGGCTGCAAGCCGCACCAGTGCAAGCCAATGGTCGCCTCAACCGTCCGGCAGATCCACTTCATCATCAGTGGCACGCTCGACGCTGTGGAACGGTGGGACTGGATCGGCTCAAATCCTGCTCGGGTACGCGCAAGCCGAAGCAGAAGCGACCGGAACCCGCTCCGCGGACGCCGGAGGAGGCAGCGCGGCTGTCGGAAGAGGCGTTCAGCCTCGGCGAGGATTGGAGCCCCCTCGTCTGGCTCGCGGCATGGGTGGCGGCTTCTGACCGGAAAACGGCTGAGGACCTGGGGAGCAGCATGCCGAAACGGAAGTAATTCGCTGTACTGGGTTCATTAGAAAGCGGTTTGAACGAATACATTAGGTGGCTCTCTGAGCCAAGCCGTAGATTCGGCTTCCCAGCCTATCAGCATGCTCGGTAGGCGGTGAACGGTCGTACTTACGCCGGCGGCATAAAGCACCCCTTTGGTTGTGAGGTGGACTGCATCAAAAGCCTCTGCGACACGTTTCCAGTAAACGTTTATTCTGCTATCCGAAGTACGCGCGGGGAACTCGCGAACTAGCTCGATGTAGTCGCCCAGTGAGTCGATCGTGTGCACATTCGCGGCACCTGTATCGAAAATGCAATTCATGAAGCGCTCTCGTGCTTCCTCTGGCGACCTTGGGCTCGACCCAATCCCAGGCGGAAGTTCCGTTCGGCAAGAAGGCGGACGTCCATATGGATCCGTGTGGTTTCGAAGCCATTCCCACCCAGTCTTCGGGTTCCCAAAGGTGAATAGGTCGCAGCGTTGGAGTAGACGAGTAATGTGCCCGTGGGAAAGGAGGACGGCTCGATTTGAACCAACCTGAATTGAGGCGTTTCTCTTACCGTTCGAGAGTGGAAGGCTTCACTGTGTGATTGGAAATTTCGTCCCTGGTTCCGCCATGCAAGAACGATCCGCTTAACACGATCTCTGTGTACAGGTCGACGTCGCTAATAATGCCGACTTCTTCTGGGCTGTCCATGAAGCGGCCACAGAGCGCACCAAGCAAGGGGGAGCGGACGAGAGCATGAGCTCGGCCGTTCGCTCACCCTGCCCGGTGCGGAGCAGGGTGGGCGAGGACTCAGTGCCTGATGTGCCAGCCTCGGCGGAACACAGGTGCGTCACCGGCCAGCACCGAGTGGCACCAGCCCACCAGTGCTCGCGCAACATCGTGGACATCGAGTACCGACGTGTCGATCACGTTCATCGCCCACCTGTCCGCGAGATCATCCCGACCGGCCCACCGCTCCCAACACATGTTGGACCACGCATCGGTGGTGACGGCCTCGGGCACATGCGTGGGATCGGTGGCGTGCCGACGCAGCCAGTCGGCGAACTGGACGTGGCGCGGCAACAACTCCGGCGGATCTCCGCGGGCCTGCAGGCGCTTCGTCTGCGTGGGCTCGTCCGCGTCGAGCAGGCTTACAGCGATATCGATCTCGTCGGCGGACGGCGCCGCCAGCACCTCGCCCGCGGGGACGGGGTCACCGGCGAACAGCAGGTGCCGACCGTCACGATCCAATTCGACGGCCTTCTGGACGGCGACCTCCACCTGTTGGTGGCGCCAGGCGATCGTCGGGACAGCGGGAATCGGGCCGAGTGTGAACAGCTCCGCCGTCTCGACGGTGTCGCTCAGCAGCGGGGCGGCGGCGAGGCGGGCGGTGGTCTTGCCGACGCCTGAAGCACCGGAGACGAGCAGCAGCATGAAATACCTTCTTCGTGTTTCGCGGACGACGAATCACTTCGGCGGCTTCTCACGCCGAAGGTGGTCGGTAGCCGACCGGGCCGCGTAGAACGCGGCGCTGCGGTTGCTACCCGAGACGGAAGAAGAACTCCTGCATCACGCTGAAACGTAAGCACCACCTGTCGCGACGTCCACCGGATTTCGAAGTCTGCGCCGCACGCACGCGCTCACGGTGTGGTTCTGATGATCGGTCAGGTGGCGCGATGCAGGTCCACGACCGGTCGTCACCAGCGCGCAGCTAGGCCGCGAACCGTGCCGCTGCGGCGGAGGAGGCTGATCCCAATGCCGACCACCCACACCATCGCCAGGCCGACGAACGGCAGCAGAAGTTCGAACGAGATCCCTGGCAGCCGCAGGAAAAGTGCGGAGCCACCGAGGAACCAGCCTAGCGTCCCGACGATGCCGATCCAGGTCAGCACGCGTGGGTACTGCTTGGTCCGCAGCATCGCCAGGGCATGGACGGCGAGCGCCAACCCCAGGAGGGTCTGGGACAGGATGGAAGTGCCACCGATGAGCCCCTCGGTGATCCGCGCGTCGGCCGTTGCCGAACCGGCGTCGAGTTCGCCTGCCGCCCATTGCCGCGCCAGGACATCGCTGCTGAAGCTCTCGTGGGCGTAGGTGACGGCGAACAGGGCGACGGCGACGATCAGTACGGGTTGGGCCATTCGGGCAATCGACCTGCTCACCGGGTCCCACAAGGTGCGCCCGATCGACGCGAAGGCCATCGCCCAGCAGAGCATCCCGAGGACACCGGCGAGGGCCGCTGCGGACCACGGCCGTCCGTCGATGTGCTCCAGGACGCCGAGCGGGTTGCCACGCGGAATGTCCGCCCGCTGCTGAAGAACGTTGCTGACGGGCCGAACGCGTGACCAGCCCGGGAGCCGGCATCATGCCCGGCACGAATCTGTGAGGCGACTACGGCTTGTTAGGGTTCATCTCGGCCTGATCGCGCTTGATCAGGGAGTGGTGATGATCTTGCCGACGTGTTCGCTCGTCAGGAACTGCTGTTGTGCTCGGTGAATGTCGGCCAGGGAGTAGCGGCCTGCGATGCGCGGGCGGAGGATGCCGGAGCGCGCCAGTTCGACGAGAGCGGCGAAGTGTTTCGCGGTGTGCATGGACGATCCGATGAGACTGAGATTGTGCAGGTAGAGCCTGCGCAGGTCGAAGTGCACCACCGCACCGGCCATGGCACCGGCGATGACCCAGCGTCCTTCGTCGTGGACCAGCGACATCAGTTGTCGAAGCCAGCTCCCGCCGACGACATCGGCGACGACGTCCAGACCGTCGGGGCTCAGTGAGCTGATCTGCTCGGCGAGATCGTCCGCCTCGCGGAAGACGACGTGGGTCGCGCCGGCATCGAGGACCTGCTCTCCCTTGTTGCTGCTGGTCAGCGCGACCACCTTGGCTCCGCGGGCCGCGGCCAGCTGGACCAGCGCAAGACCGACTCCGCCCGAGGCTCCGGTGACGAGCACCGTTTCTCCGGCCCGAAGTGCGGCCCGCTCGAGCATGCCCATCGCGGTGCCGTAAGCAACCGGCAGGCAAGCCAGCTGTTCGTCCGACAACGGGGACTCGCTGACATCGTGGGCACGGTTGCCGGCCACGGCTACGTACTCGGCGAAGCCACCATCGGCCTCACTGCCCAGCAGGCCAACCGGGGGTGAGTCTTCGTTCTGGTCGAGGTAGATCGCGGGATCGACCAGCACTCGTCGTCCCACTCGTTCCGGAGGTACTCCTGAGCCGACTGCCGCCACCGTTCCTGCGATATCACCGCCCTGGATGCGGGGGAATGTGATCGAACCGCGCCACCCGGCCTTGGCTTCCGGATTCCCCGGCAAACCATAAGCGCCCTCCCGCGTCCAGATGTCGGTGTTGTTCAACGCGCTGGCACGAACACGCACGAGGACTTCACCTACAGCGGGCTCCGGAACGGGCGCGTCCTCTCGATGTTCGAGCACTTCCGGCCCACCGAAGCCGGTCAACACTGCCGCTCGCATCTCCACCTCCAAGGTATACCGACCGGTTTATATCAGCGTGCATTTCCGAAGCTGGCCATGTCAACCCACCGGTAGGTATAGTGCTCGGCGTGGTTGAACGTGAAGGCCGGACACCGGCGGGGCAACGCCTGCTTGCGGCGGCCTCCGAGCTGTTCTATCGGCACGGGATCAACGCCATCGGCGTCGCCGCGGTCGCCGAATCCGCCGGAGTTACGAAGAAGACCCTCTACGACTGCTACGGCTCAAAAGACAGACTGGTAGCGGCCTACCTCGAGAGCCGCCATACGCGCTGGTGGAACTACCTCGAACAGCGCCTCGTCGAAGCCGAACCACTCCGCGTGCTCGCCCTCTACCGGGCTTACCTGCACCATCCGGACGTGGACCGCCTGCGGGGATGCGCGTTCCTCAACGCAGCCGCCGAGCTGCCGCCCGAACATCCCGGGGTCACCGTCATCCGCCGACACAAGACCGAGGTTCGCCGCAAACTCACCGAACTCGTCGCCGAGGACCGTCCCCAGCTGGACGATCATGACGCCGTTGCCGAACAACTGTTCCTGCTCCTGGAAGGCGCAGTCGCCCAAAACGGTATCGACGGCGACACGACGCACCTGCACCGCGCCGAAGCCCTCGCCACCGCACTGCTGACAGCCGAGCGTTAGCTGTATTGCCCTGGGAGGTTGTGAACGGGTGACCCGGTTCGGATGATCTCGGAATGAGAGAGGTTTTCGTGGCACTCGGGCAGCGAACCAAGCATATCGATCACGCTCGAGTCCGAGGCGGATCAGCGGGCGCGAGTACGTCCTCATCACCGCGCACGCTCAAACCGTTGCGTGAACACGATGGGCCGGAGGCGCTCAGCGGTGGGTTGCGCAGGTGATGCACGTCGTCGTGGCGGGCAGCGCTTCCAAGCGTTCCGGAGCGATGGTGTTTCCGCACCGCTCGCACACCCCGTAGGTGCCCTCTTTCAGGCGCGTGGCAGCCCGCTCGAGCGCCTCGAGTTCGCGCCGGGCGTCCGTGAGCAGGCCCTGGACCTGGGCGCGCTCGTACGCGATGGTCGCGCCCTCGGGATCGTGCTCGTCATCGGTGCCCGTCCACGTCGAGACCTCGCGGATGGACGTCAGATGGCGTTGCAGGGATTCGATCCGGGCCAGCGCGCCTGCGCGCTCCTCGGCCAGCAGCTCCCGCGCCGTCCGCGATTCGGACGACCCGTCCTGGGGAGTTTTACCGGTCACAAATGGTGAACGCCGCCACCCCGCTCACCATTCCGGCGCGGGTTCGGCGGCTGGGAAGGCGCACGGCCACGCACCGCTACGGCTTGCGCCCCACAACGGCGGCGATGCAGTGCTCGGCTTGGTTCAGCGGTCGCAGCTTGGGGCCGTCCGGCCACCAGTAATCGCACAACTCCACGTCGGCTGTCGCACCCGGGCTGGGTGCGACGATCTCCAGTCCCGGCAGCAGTGCGCGGATCTCGTCGCGGGTGCGGAAGCGCCCGGATCCCATCGGGCTGTGCAAGAAGAGCTCTTCCATCTTGCGCGCCTGTGCGCTGTGCTCGGGCGTCTGCGGGTCGAAGAAGTGCGCGAGGGTGACGAAGCTGCCCGACGGAAGCGCGTCGACGTACTCCCGCATCAGATCGGCCGCGTTGTCGTCGGTGTAGTGATGCAGGGTTCCCACCTGCAGCAACGCCAACGGCTCATCGAAATCGAGGTGTTGGCGGACGACCTCGTTGCCGAGCACCTCGTCGGGTTTGAAGATGTCGGCCGGCGCGAAATGGGTGTTGTCGTTCTCTTCGAGGATCGCGCGTCCGTGTGCGAGCACCACGGGGTCGTTGTCGACGTAGACCACCTGGGAGTCGGCATCCACGCGCTGCACGATCTGGTGCGTGTTCTCCGCGGTGGGCAACCCCGAACCGCAGTCGAGGAACTGCCTGATCCCGGCCTGATCGGCCAGAAAACGGCATGCCCTGGTGAGGAAGTTGCGGTTCGACCAGGCGAGGTCGTTGACTTCGGGTGCGGCCTGGGCGACCTGCCGCAGTACTTCCCGGTCGACTTCGAAGTTGTCTTTGCCGTTCAGCGCCGCGTCGTAGACCCGGGCGATGCTCGCACGGGTCGTGTCCACCCCTACGGGGATCGAACTCGGCGCCGCGAAAGACGTCTCGGACATGATTGTGCTCCCAACTCGACCCGCTCACCGTTGCGCGCGCCCACGCTAACCCATGATCCAATCGGCCGGATCACTGCAACGATGCAGAAGAGTGTGGACGGACGCACGGGAAACCCTTGCCATGCGGGCAAAAGCGAAATCCCGGACAGATGGCGCGGGGCGATTCGGCGCGGGGTGACCAAAAGTCAAGATCGCGTGACGTTCCGGCTGCCCGGCGCCAACCACCCGTGGTCACCATCCGCAATGGATTGTGCTGCGAATTCCCGAGAAAATCCCGATGTTTGACCTGCTGGCGTTGGTTCGGGACGGCCTGTGATGCGCTAGACCGTGGCGGTTCGGAGAAGAACATCACGAGCCTCGGAGGCGGTGTGTTGGGGCCAGAGCGCGTGCAGGGGGGCGTAGATCGGCGGATGCAGTTCGAGGACGCGGACCTTCCCGTTGGCTTCCGTGCCGGGGAATGCGGTCACGAAAGCGGCGTGGCCGGTGCCGATGACGGCGGTGACCGGTGGGGTGCCCTGGATGGGGTTGCGGTGGATGTCCGGCTCGAACCCCGCCTGGCGGCAATGTCGGACGAGCAGATCGGTGTAGCCGGACCGTCCGGGGTGGCCCCACACCATGATCGGTTCGTCGGCCAACTCGCCCAGCCGGACCGAGTCGCCCTCGGCGAGGTGGTGGTCGGCGGCGACGGCGACGCTGAGTCGGTGGTGGGTGAGCGTCCCGCGTGCCAGGCCGCGTTCCGGCGCCATTCCCCGGCACAGGCCGAGATCGAGGTCGCCCGCGAGCAACTGGTCGGTGAGCTCGCCGGGATAGCGCTGATTGACCTGAGTGGCCAGCTCCGGATGAGTCGTGTGCGCCTGGCGCAGCAAGGCGGTGATCTCGTCCCCGGTCACCGCCGGTGTGTGCCCGATCCGCAAGGTCTCGGTTTCGCCACGGCCGATGCGGCGAGCACGCTGCACGGCGGACCGGGCGACGCCCCGCAGCACGCGTGCGTCGGAGATCAGCGCCTGCCCGGCGGGCAGGACGGTGACAGTGTTGCCGCCGCGGTCCAACAGGTCCACGCCCACCTCACGTTCCAGCGCCCGGATGGAGCCGGACAGGGCTTGCTGGGACAGGTGGAGTCGTTTCGCTGCGCGGGTGAAGGTGCCTTCCTCCGCGACCGCGACGAGATGTTCCAGCTTGTGCAGGTCCACCCCCATCTCATGCCCGCCTTCCGTGCGTTGTCCTCGGGTGCCCAGGAGGTCGGTCGGCGTGGCGCCGGCGAACCGATGTCCGTTGAGGATGTCGGATGTGGCCGTCCGCTCGGCGGGCACCCGCACCCGCTGCCCGAACTCCTCCGCCCCCGATTGTCCGCCGACCACCCACTCGCGCGGTGCGGTGGGCAAAGCTTGCGGTGCGGGCGGGGTTGAACACCGCCGCCCGCACCGCGCCCCCCTCTTCCCCTTACCGGGTGGTGTAGCCGCCGTTGGGGAACAGCGTTTGACCGGTGAACCACCATCCGTCGGTGGCCAGGTGCCGGATGACCGGCACGATGTCCTCGATCTGGGTCAGCTGGCCCTCCATGGCCTGCGACTTGTGGAACTCGACCCGTTCCGGCGTCTCCTGCGGGTAGAAGAACGGGGTGTCCATCGGGCCGGGGGCCACGGTGTTGACCGAGATGCCGCGGTCGGCGAACTCCTTGGCCGCCGCCCGGGTGAAGTGCTCCAACGGAGCCTTCCCGCCGGCGTAGGTCGAGTATCCGTCGGTGAACGCGGCCAGCAAGGACGTGCCCAAGCTGATGATCTTGCCGTGGTCGTTGAGCCGACGGCCCGCTTCCTGGATGAAGAAGTACCCCGCCTTGGAGTTGATCGCGAACATGCGGTCGTACTCCTCCTCGGTGGTCTCCAGGATCGGCTTGCGGAGCACCATTCCGGTGGTGTTCACCGCGATGTCGACTCCGCCGAAGGTATCCACCGCGGTGTCGAACAACCGCCGCACGTCGCTCACCTGCGTCAGGTCACCCTGCACGGCAACCGCCTCCGAACCGGCTGCCTGCACCGCGTTGACGGTCTTGTCCGCGTCGGTCGCCGATGAATCGCCGTGGTAGTGCACCACGATCTTCGCCCCATCCGCGGCGAACGTCGTCGACAGCAACCCCCCCAGGTTCTTCGCGCCGCCACCGATCACCACGACCTGGTTCTGCAATGTCTGCTGCGGCATGGCTCGTTCCCCCTCGTTGTCAGTGCTGGTCAGCGACTCTTCCCCGTCGCGCTACCGACACTAGGGGGTGCCGGGCAATACGGGAAACACGAACTTCTTGTCGCCCGACAAGGGCAGTCGATACCCGCAGGCAGTGGACGCGTGACAGCCAACAGGCACGTCACCTCACGCCGAGGCGATGGCCGTGTTCTGCATGGCGCAGACCCACCAGGCGCCATCCTTCTTGGTCAAGATCCAGGTGCCGATGTTGGACCGCTGGTCCTGCGGGGTGCGCACGGGCTGGCGGAGGAACACCAGGGCGACGGTCTCGGTGGGGAACGCGATGTGGTCGATCTCGTACCAGGTGCGAATGTCATCGGCGTGGTGCGTGAGGCGTTCCCGGTGGTAGCTGTGGATCTCCTCCCAGCTGTAGAACCGCTGTCCGTTCACGGCGGTGAACACCACGTCCGAGGTGAACCGGCTGTCGAACTTGGCGGGGTCGTGCTCGGCGAAGGCTTCTTCCAACTCGGCGAAGAGCCCCTCGATCTCGCGGACGTCCTGTTCGTCGCTGGAGGTTTCCTGGGTGACGGGACGGTCGGTCACAGAAGCTCCTGTGTGAGTAGTGCTCGAAGACTCCGGGACGAGTGGACAGGCCCGGTCGCCGGGCGGATCGACCGTCACCCCGGAGGGAGTTGCGGTTCCGTTCGGTGGTCCCCGGGCGGGCGGGGGTCGCGCTTTCGAAGATCGTCCGCCAGCTGTTCGCGATCGTAGCCGTCCCGGCGGCGACGCAGGTCGAGGAAGCGCACGAAGTACAGGCTCGTGGCGAGCGGCAACGACACGGCACCGGTGAGTGACTGCTTCAGCGCCGTCGCCAGCCAGCTGTCAGCGGTGGCAACGGCGGTCGACACCTGTCCGATCAGCTCGGGGCCATCTGCGCGAGCAGCGCGGTGCCGAGCGTCGGGAACAACCGCACGAGCGCCAACCCGGCGACGCTGCGGATGGCGGGAATCGCGCGGGTTCGCCGGAGTAGGACGGGGAGCACGGCCAGGTAGCCGAAGATCAGAGTCAGAAAGCCGCACACCGCCCCGAGCAGGAGCGTCAGCAGCAGGATCAGTATCAGCAGGATGTCGGACCAGGTCGCCGTCGCGGAAAGCACCGCGGAGTACGGGGCCTCCAGCAGCACCGCTGGGACGGCGATCAGGACTGCCGGGGCCAGAAAGAAGAGCAGACCCAGCACCGCCAGTCTCGGAGTCGAATCCCGCGCGATGCGCAGCGACGCCCGCAGGCCGGTCCGCTGCCGCGTGCACGCGCCAGCCAGCGCGAGGACCGTCAGCGTGATCACCGTCAGCTCAGCGGGCAGGACGATTCCTATCCGCAGCAACCTCGTCCATATCTCCGGCCACACCGCCACGGGCGCAGCGGACAGCAGCTCCCCGGCCTGGTTGGGATCGCGGCAGACACCCACCCGGCAGCTCGCCCACCAGCTGAAAACCTCGAACGGCAGCAGCACGAGAAGTGCCAGGGGAACCGGCCACATGGCCCTCGCCAGCAGACCGGGACCGCCGAGCAGCGGGCCGCGCAGTTCGAAAGCGTCCCGGAGGGAACGAGTCATGCGGCGCGCGTCGTGGCTCTCCGGCATCGGAGGGTGGTCGAGCATCGGACCGAGCTTCCCCGGCGACCGATGTGGTGCGTCCGGATTCGACGGAAAAGCACTCGATCAGCCGATCGACCGAGCCCGCGTATCGAATAAGGGTCGCGGTCCGCTCGGGTGTCAGCGGGTATACCCGATGGGGTGAGACGTCGATTCGCAGCAGCCCGCGACGCGATCCGCGGGGCGCGGCACCTGGCCACGGGTGCCACCGCCGCCGCTGTTACCAACGCGGCGCGTGATCACCAAGGGCGATCGGGAAAGGATGTGACGGCGGTGCGCAAGGTCAAGGACCTCACCGGACCTGGGTTGACGGACTACTTCGGGATCGGTGGCACCGACCTGGGGGCGGCGGCGACCGCTCCGGACGGCCGACTGGTGTTCGTCTTCGGCGACACCTTCGAACGCGCCGGCGTGGGTGGTCCCGGTTGGCGATCCCCGGTCGTGCTCTTCGGAGATCCGGCGACCGCCAAGAACGGTATCGAGTGGACCGGTTCGACCGGACCGCGCGCATACGCCGACCAGGCGTTGCCGTACCACCACGATTCGGTGATCTACGGGCGGCGGGTGAGCACGGTGCTGCCGACCGATGTCATCACCATCGGCGACGAGATGTTCATGCACGTGATGGTGTGCGAAGGACTCGGCCACGTGCACTGGACGGAGCTGCACCGCTCGACCGACAACGGGGAGACCTGGCACCACACCGGCACGACGTGGCCCGGAGACCACCTCGGCGGACTGTTCCAGATGCTGACCTGGGGGTTGGGCGACGACGGTTGGGTCTACGCGTTCTCCACCGGGTTCCAGCGGGATCGCGGCCTCCTCCTGCAGCGCGTCCCCGCCGACCGGGTGACCGACCCCGGTGCGTGGGAAGGCTGGGGTTTCCGGGAGGGGGTGTGGGCCTGGGGCAACCCGCCGACCCTCGTCCTCACCGGCGCCTACGGGGAACTGTGCTTGCGGCCGGTCGACGGCCGGTGGCTGCTGGTCTTCTTCGATGCGGGCAACTACCGCATCGACGTGATGAATCTGGACGTGCCGACGGCGAACCTGTACGAGGCACCGCGTTCGACGGTCCTGCAGGGGTCGTCGTGGGAACGCGAGGGCCACGCCGGCGGGCACGTCGCCCAGCTCTACGGCGGGTACATCGTGCCCGGTTCGACGCTGCGGGACCTGCACCTGGTGGTCAGCCAGTGGCACACGGGCCAGAACTGGCCTTACCGGGCGATGCAGTTCGCGGGCAGCGCCCCGGACTGCCCCTGATCGTGTCCTTGACCATGGCCGTCGTGCGCGAGCGGTGACGCGGCCGGTCGCGCGGTGACGCATCGGGACGGCCGGTGGGTCACCGCGCGGTGTCGCCCACCGGTCGTCCCACGAAAACGACGTCGTGGGCGAGGCCGTCGAGCTCGGCGACTCCGGGCAGTCGTCCCCATTCCCGGAATCCGCAGGATTCGAAGAGCCGGAGACTGGCGGTGTTGCGGGCGAAGATGGTCGCCGCCAGGGTTCGCACGCCCAGGTTCGGAGCGTGCGCGACCGCTTCCCGGAGCAGGTGGTCTCCCTGTCCTCGGCCGCGGTGCTCCGGGTGGAGGTACACGGCGAGGTCGGCGGTCACGTCGTATCCGGCCCGGCCGTTGAGGAACTCGTCGAACGAGAGATATCCGGTCACTTCCTGGGGAGAGCGGGTGTCGTAGCCGACCCAGATGGGTCGGCGACCGGGGCTCGACGCGTCGAACCACGCTTCACGGGAGGCGACGCTGACCGGTTCGAGATCGCAGGTGCTCGTCCGGCCCGGAATCGTGGAGTTGTAAATATCGACGATCGCGGGCAGGTCGGCACGGGTGGCGAGGCGATGGCCGTAGGTCAACGGGAACTCCTGGTCTGGCTTCGACGTGTTTCCGGAGGTGCGGTGCGGGACCGACCGTCGGAAGTGTGTCATCGGGTGCACTCGCGGGTGATCGGCGAACCGGGCGCTCCGCGCGGTGGTCGAGATCCTCTGACCCGCGGTAAGAGGCCCGTCGCCGTGCGAAACCACGCCGGTGATGTCCGGCACGCTCGTCGATGTCCATAGTTGTTGCTGGTGAGGGCGTTGGTTAGTGTGCCTGGATGATGCTGCTGGCCCAGAGGTACGCAGTCGGACCGGAAGGTCGCGTGCCCGATGAAGGGACCGCGCCGCGAATCCGGCGGTCGCGCGAAGTCCCGGTGCGTGCACCTCACGGGCGGGGGTAGCGGTGCCGACCATCCTCTTCCGGCTGCTGGTGCGCTTCTCCGTTCTGTGGAGCTGGTGGACGCCGATCGCCGTGACCATGTCCGTGTTCATCACGAGCTGGCCGCTGATGGCGCTCGTCGAACCCGCGGGCAGCACCCTCGTCCAGCCTGCCAACTACTGGTGGTACTTCGTGGTCACGGCGGCCACCGTCGGTTACGGCGACTTCTATCCGGAATCGTCGTGGGGGCACCTCGTGGGTGCTTATGTCATCGTCGGCGGGATCGTGACGTTGACGACGGTGTTCACGAGAATGGCGTCGGTTCTGGAACAAGTGAAAGGACGACGGATGCGGGGCAGCGGCGATGTCGAACTCGCCCACCACAACGTGGTGCTGGGCTACGAGCCGGAGCGCACCGAACGCATCGTCCGGGAGTTGCTCACCGACAGCGAGCGCGGTGTTGTGCTCACCGCCAGGGAAGACTGCCCCACCCACCCGATGCCCGAGGATTCCGTCGAGTTCGTCCGCGGCGAGCTGACCGATCCGGACGTCCTGCGGCGGGCAGGAGTGCACCGAGCGCGAGCCGTTCTGGTGGATGGCCGGGACGACAACGATGCGCTCGCCATCGCGGTCACCGTGGGGCACGTCGTATCCGGGGCGCACATCGTTGTCACATTGCGGAACATGGAACGGGATGCGCTGCTGAAGTACGTCGACGAGAGCATTCGGTGCGTGCAGTGGCACACGCCGCGCATGATCACCGAGGAGTTGACCTCCCCGGGCATCGCCGAGGTGTACGCGCAGCTGATGACCGCGGGCGGTGCCAACACCTACTCGACGGAGCTGCCGGAATCCATGGGCGCGGTGCGCGTCGAACAGTGCCAGGCCGCGCTCGGCAAGAACTTCGGTGCGACCGTGCTCGCAGCGCGCGGCGCCGAGGACTTGCACGTCAACCCGGACTGGAGCGTGGAGCTGCCCGCCGGGGCCGTTCTGTACTACGTGAGCCCCCGGAGGCTCACGTCGGCGGAGATCGGACAAGCACTGCGCGGCTGATCTTCCGTGCGACACATCCCGTTCTCCTCCGACGTGCCGTTCATCGGAGACCAATACGACTCGCGGGTGCGCGGCAGGACGGTGCTCGTCGCCGAAGCGCAACCCCGTGGCGGTGCCGTTCCGGACGTGGAACTCGACGCCGTGGCCGCGGCAGCGGTCGCGCTCACACCAAGATGAGCGCGGACCGCACCCGCAGGCCTCCGAAGATCCACCGTACCTCGCCTCAGGTGCTCATCCGAACGCGAATCTCCGCCAAATAGTCGCCGTCCTCGGCCTCCATACCGTTGAGGTCGATCTCCTCGGGCACCGAGGTCACCGGAACCTTCTGCAGCAGGTACTTCACGGATTCGGCCACGAGCTGCTGCTCGTCCGGTTCCGGTATGGCCAGGTCATCGAGCAGTTTCTGGGAGGACCGGACCTCGTGGTGGGTGGTTTCGTTCGCCTCGTGGACCTCGGCGGCGAACCGGTGCTCGCCGAGCGCGAGTACCTTCACCTGCTCAGCCATCGCTACCTCCACAGGGCCGACGTTCATCCTGTCCGAGGACCTACCCGAAACTCGTGGCGGAGCAAACCCGCGCACCCGCCGCCGGGCGTGGTCCGCGGGCTCCGTGCCGCTCAGGTGGTGCCGAGGAAACGGATGTGCGGGCGACCGCCGGGGCCGACCGGGGTGATCTCGGTCCGCACACCGTAGACGTCCACCAGCAGATCCTCGGTGAGCACTTCCCCGGGAGTTCCCCCCGCGACCACTCGGCCTTCTCGCAGCACGAAGAGCTGGTCGCAGTGCATCGCGGCCAGGTTGAGGTCGTGCAAGGCGATGATCGCGGTCAACGGCAGGTTCGTCACCAGGTTGAGCAGGTCGAGCTGGTATTGGATGTCCAGATGGTTCGTCGGTTCGTCGAGGAGCAGTTCGCGGGGCTGTTGCGCCAGAGCGCGGGCGATCTGCACGCGTTGGCGCTCTCCGCCGGACAGCGTCCGCCAGGAGCGGTCGGTTTTGCCTTCCAAGTCGGTCCGGGCGAGCGCCGAACGCACAGCGGCCGCGTCCTCTCCCGAGGGCGCGGCCCAGGCTTTGCGGTGCGGAATCCGCCCCAGCCGGACGATGTCGAGCACGTTGAGATCCACCTGGGTGTCCGCCTGCTGCTCGACGACGGCCACCCGCCGGGCGATGGTCTTGCGCGCCAGCTCGTTCAACGGCCGCCCGTCCAGGTAAACCACGCCGGAGCTCGGACCGAGAACCCCGGAAAGCAACCGGAGCAACGTGGTCTTGCCCGAACCGTTCGGCCCGAGCAGACCCACCGTGGAGCCCGGTGCCGGCGTGAGACTCACCCCGTCCAGGATGAGTTGCCCACCGGCGGTCCGGCTGACGCGTTCGGTGTCGAGCCCTTGTCCCGCGGACATCATGGCCTCCGGGTGCGGTAGAGGACCAGCACGAAGGCCGGTACGCCGATCAGCGAGGTGACCACTCCCACCGGCACCTCCTGCGGGTCGAGCACTGTTCGGGCCAGGGTGTCGACCCACACCAGGAAGATCGCACCGGCCACCGCGGTCGCGGGGAGCAGTCGGGTGTGCAGGGCACCGGTCAGCGCCCGCGCCGCGTGCGGGAGCACCAGACCGACGAAACCGACTGCTCCCGACGTGCTCACCAACGTCGCGGTGAGCAGAGCGGTCACCGCCAGCAGCACGATTCGGGTCCTGGTCACCGGCACGCCGAGAGCGGCCGCCGCGTCCTGGCCGAAGGCGAACGCGTCGAGCGTTCGGGCGTGGCCGAAGCACACCAGCACGGCGACCAGCAGCACGGCCGCGCACACCGATACTTCCGGCCACGAAGCGCTGCTGAACGAGCCCAGCATCCAGAACAGCACACCCCGGGTCGTTTCCGCATCGGCGGCGGTGAGCACGATGAACGAGGTGATCGCGGAGAACAGCTGCATGGCGGCGACACCCGAGAGCACCACGCGATCCGTGGTCCCGCCCAGGATGTGGCTGAGCAGCAGTACGAGTCCGAACGAGAGCACCGCACCCAGGAAGGCACCCGTCGAGATCGAGAGCAGCCCACCTCCGGCACCGAGCACCACCACCACGACCGCTCCGGCCGAAGCGCCCGAGGACACTCCGAGCACGAACGGGTCCGCGAGCGGGTTCCGCAGCATCGACTGCATGACCGCACCGCAGACGGCCAGTCCCGCACCGCAGACCGCGGACAGCAGCACCCGCGGAAACCGCAGGTTCCACACGATCCCTTCGCGGATGGGGCTCAGCTCGGATTCGGCCACGCCGACCCGGGACAGGAGCGTCGTCCACACGTCGCCTACGCCGATGCCGGCAGGGCCGATGGTGACGGCGATCGCGATGGACACCGCCAGCACGGCGATGCCCAGCACCGGCAACCAAACCGCGTGCGCGCGAGCCCGGTCCGTGGTGGAGGTCGTTAACGCGGGTGTCTCCGTCCTCAACCCGTCAACCCGAACTCGCGCAATGCGGCCGCGACCTTCTCGACGCCATCGACGGTGCGCATCGTCGGGTTCATCGCCTGTCCGGTGAGGGGGACGTACCGGTCGTTCTCGACCGCGTCCATCTCACGTGCCACCGGATGCGTCTCCAAGAATTCGATCTTGCTTCGGGCCGTCTCGGCGGTTTCCGAATTCCGGGTGAGATCTCCCAGCACGAGAACATCGGGATTGCGTTGAGCGACCGTCTCCCAGTTGATCTGCGGCCACTCCTGCTTGGTGTCGTCGAAGACGTTCTTCGCATCCAGCGTGCGGGTGATCACTCCCGGTGCGCCGCAGCAGCCTGCCATGTACGGCGATTCGGAGTTGGCGAACCAAAAGAGCAGTCTCGCGTGCGAAGCGTCGATGTCGGCGGTGGCTTCGCGCATTCGGTTCTGCAGGTCGGCGACGAGTTGTTCACCCCGTTCCGCCACGTCGAAAATGCGGGCGATTTCCCGGATTTCGGTGTAGACGAGGTCCATTTTCAGGGGTTCGTGCCGGGCGCCGTCGCCGCTGCCGCTGTTGTCCTTCGCACAGTCGGCGGGGGAGAGGTAGGTCGGCACTCCGAGTTCGTCGAACTGCGCGCGGGTCGCCACGCCACCCTTGCTCAGCGTCGAGGCGAACGACGATGCGGCGAAGTCCGGCTCGGCCGCGAGAACGCGCTCGAACGACGGGTAGTTCTCGGCGAGGCGCGGTACCTCGGCGTTCTCCTCAGCCAGCTCCGGTAGTACGGGATCCGTCCAGGTCGCGGTACCCACCATCCGGTCGGAGAGGCCCAAGGCCAGCATGATCTCGGCGCTGCCCTGGTTGAGCGCGACAGCCCGCTGCGGCGGGTGCTCCAGCTGAACCTGTTCACCACAGTTGTCCAGCGAAAGGTGGTCACCGGCGTCGGCATCCGGTTCGGCAGCTGTTCCCCCGGAACAGCCGGACAGCGCGAGTGCTGCGGTGAGAAGCACAGCGGTACAGCAGGCGGAAAAGTTTTTCGCCACGGATTTCCTCCCCGTGCGGGGCTCGGTCGCGAAGCCCGGTCCTACGGTTTCCGCTCAGCCGAAACGCGTTCGACTGAGTGGCCAGCAGGTCTTCGGACTCGGGGTCGTCCGAGTGGGAACTCCTTCCCGGGCAGTTCGCCCAGTGGCCGTGTTCCTGCTCGTCGCCGCTCACCGCTGCGCGTCAGTTCCGGATTCTCACCGGATTCCCAAGCCATTCACGATGGCTATTACTGGCAGCCGGACGCTATCACGGCAATGTGCGGCGAGATGGGGACCATGATGTGACGCACAATGTCGTCGGTGGCGACGTGAGCGACGGGGCCGGGATGTGTGCGGCGCGCGTTTCGCCCAAGCTGCAGCGTTGCACGGCGTCGGATTCTCCTGTGATTCATCGGTATCGGGGCGTTCGAAATCACGAGAAGAGGGGTGCTCCGGGCTTCGACGGCAGCTGGTTCGGGCGGTCGGTGGTTCTCCGCTGCCTTGGCGAGTGGGAGTGGGTGGGAACACACTGCAGGACGTGCAGACCTTTCTCCCGTATCCGGACTTCATCGAGACCGCGCGCGTGCTCGACACCAAGCGACTTGGCAAGCAACGGGTGGAGACGATGCAGGTCCTCCGCGCGCTGACGGTGCCGGGGTACGGCTGGCGTACCCATCCCGCGGTCGTGATGTGGACGGGTTACGCGGAGTTGCTCGCCCGCTACGGCCTCGACGTGTGCGCCGTGTGGTGTTCGGCCGGTTACCGGGACACATGTGCCGCGACGATCGCTGCCGATCTGGAACGGGCGGCCGGTACCACCACCGTGCGAACCCGGGAGGAACTGGCCCTCGTCGGAGAACTGCCGCCGTGGCTCGGTGATCGGCGATTCCATCGCAGCCACCAGTCTGCGCTGTTGCGCAAGGACCCGGGCCACTACCGCAGGTATTTTCCCGGTGTGCGATCGGATCTGCCGTACGTGTGGCCGGTCTCGGACCGCTCGCGCGATGACTGACCACTCCGGTCGTCGGGGCAATCGATTGCGCGGAGATGTCCTGGAACTGGGATTCCGAGAATTCAGGAGTTGCGGGGCTGCTATCCGTCCGGAAGCGGCAACGGTGAGCGCGAGAGCAGTTCCCGGAACTCGTGTACCGGCAGCGGAGCCGCGAACAAGTACCCCTGGTAGGCGTCCACGCCGAGACCGTGCAACAGGCGGTACTGAGTGGCGGTCTCGACTCCTTCCGCAATGCACGTGCGGCCCATCGCGCGGGCGAGTTCCACCACGGCGCGTGCGATGCCCAGGTCGGACGGGTCCGATCCCATCCCGGAAACGAACCGTCGATCGAGCTTGACGATCTGCGTCGGCAGGTCCTTGAGACGGGCCAGCGACGAGTAGCCGGTGCCGAAGTCGTCCATGGCGAACCGGAGCCCGGTCGCGGCGAGTTCGCGCATCGTCCTGCTCGGTCGCTCCGACACGTTCACCAGGATGGTCTCGACCATCTCCAGCACCACTCGCTCGGAAGCGATGCCGCTGTCGGCGATGGCGGACGACACCTCTTCGGAAAAGCTCTGGAGCGTCGGTCGGAGCCCGGAGAGGTTCACGGCTATCCCGACCGGACGGGTGCCGTTCACCGGCCAGCTCGCAGCTTCGCGCAGCGCGGTGCGCAGCACCCACCTGTCCAGTTCGATCTCCAGGCCACCCTGCTCGGCCACGGACAGGATGACGTCGGGAGCGAGCATTCCCCGTTCCGGGTGCGGCCACCGCACCAGGGCTTCGGCGAGCACGATCGACCGCTCCCCGTCGACCACCGGTTGGTAGTGCAGGGTGAGGTGACCGTGCAAGATCGCCTGCCGCAGCTCCTGCTCCAAGGTCAGCTGAGCCGAGATCGAACTGCTCAGCGAACGACGAGCGCGGAGCGCGGAACCGTGGCCTTGCGCTTTGGCAACGAACCTCGCGCGGTCGGCCCTTCGCACGAGCTCCTCACCACTGATCTCCGGGTCGTCGGCCGTCGCGGTCCCGATGGAGGCCGAGACGTTGATCAGGTTGCCGCGTACGGACAGCACCGTGCGGAGGATCTCCAGAACCCGGCTGGTCAGCACTGTCATTCCATCGCACGAGGCCAGGTCCGAGCAGACGATCAGGAACTCGTCGCCGTACAGCCGGGCAGGCGTGCACGCCTGCGGCAGCTCGTTGGTCAGTCGCCGCGCGATCATCACCAACAGTTCGTCCCCGGCTTCGTGGCCGAGGGAGTCGTTGACGCGTTTGAAGTTGTCCAGGTCGCAGAACAGGACGCCGATCTCGAACGGGTTCCGCTCTTCGAGCAGCTGTGTGAGCAACTCGGTGACGCCCTTGCGGTTGAGCAGTTCGGTATCCGCATCGTGGGTGGTCTGGTAGTAAAGGTTGTTGGCGCGAGCCACCTGTTCGGTGACGTCCTCGAGCCCCGCCAGCCAGAAGCGAGTGCCGTCGTCCTGCACGGACGGCGCGCAGCGAACCTCGCACAACAACGGTTCCCCGTCCGAGCGCAGCAGCAGGCGGTGCGCCGGCCCGGGCGGTTCCTCAACGCTCTTGTGCGCGGGGAGCGATCGAGCCGGGAACAGGTCTTCCGCTTTCTCGTCCGGATGCAACAGATCGTTCGATCTCTTCCCGACCAGCTCGTAGAGGCGGTAGTCGAGCAGATCACGCAGCGTGCCGTTCGCGTCGAGCAGCAGCCCGTCATCGTCGAACAGCGCGATGGCCACCGGGGCCATCCGGAACAGGTCGCTGAATCGTCGGGCGGAACGTCGTTGCCGGGCGTGGACCTCGGTGTTGTCCCGGGTTACCTTGACGAACCCGTCCAGTCGGCCGTCGGTGGACCGCTGGGCCGTGATGACCACGTGGGCCCAGAACCGGGTCCCGTCCTTGCGGACCCGCCAGCCGTGGTCGATGCAGAAGCCGTTGGCCGCTGCTTGGGCCAGCTCCCACTGCGGATGACCGGATTCGATCTGATCGCGCGGGTAGAACGTGGTGAAGTGACGCCCGATGATCTCGTCGCTGCGATAGCCCTTCATCCGCCGGGCCCCGGCGTTCCAGCTGGACACGAATCCGTCCGCGTCCAGCCCGAAGATCGCGTAGTCGTGCATGTCCTCAGCCAGGGGGCCGAGGAGCTTTTCGGCTTGGTCCTCCGTGCCGGAGGCTTCCGACATGACGTCGGAAGCCTCTGCTTCATTTCGATCGGTCACGGCTTCTCCGGCGGTGCGCAACGACCTGGGTGTCTTGCTCGACCATCCGATCCTCAACGTACCAGCGTTCACCGGAACCGGCCGGGACCGCGTCCCCGCGGTGGTGATCGCCACCGCCGGTTGGCGGCCCCGGCGCGCCACCGCGGTTCAGCGCACGCCGAGGAGCTCCACCTCGAAGTGCAGCTCGGAGTTCGGCGGGATCACCGGCGGGAAGCCGTGCTCGCCGTACCCCAGGTGTGGGGGGATCACGAGCTCGCGGAAGCCGCCGACCTTCATGCCGACCACGCCGCGATCCCAACCCTCGATGACCTGCCCGGCGCCCAGCTGGAAGGTCAGGCCCCGACCGCGGTCCCTGGACGAGTCGAACTTGGAACCGTCGGCCAGCGTGCCGACGTAGTGCAGCGTGACCGTGTTGCCGGGTTGGGCTTCGTCACCATCGCCGAGCTTGGTGTCCTGCGCCGCCAGATCAGCCATGTTTCGTCCTCCATCGGTTCGCCGGTGTTCCGGCCGAGGACAAAGTCTCCCCGGGCCCGCTCCGCAGCACCCACGGAGGTGGAGACGTCGCTCCGACCGCCCCCGCAGTATCGTGGCCGATGATTTCGAACGGGGAGGCGAATTGAGTTCTGGCCAGCTGGGCGTGTTGCCCAAAGCCGAGTTGCACCTGCACATAGAAGGCGCCATGGAGCCGGAGTTGGTCTTCGCGTGCGCGGAGCGCAACGGAGTCGAGCTTCCGTTCGCCGACGTGGAGGAGCTGCGGCGCCGGTACGTCTTCGACGATCTGCAGTCGTTCCTCGATCTGTACTACTTGGCGATGAACGTGCTCCGGACCGCGCAGGACTTCACGGATCTCGCGGACTCCTACCTGGCGCGAGCCCGAGAACAGGGGGTTCGGCACGCCGAGATCTTCTTCGACCCGCAGGCTCACCTGAGCAGGGGAGTGCCGCTGGAGACCGTTCTCGACGGGTTGGACGCTTCGCTGTCGACCAGCACCGAACGGTTCGGCGTTTCGACCCGGTTGATCGCCTGCTTCCTGCGGGATCAGGGCCCGGAGAAGGCGCTGGAGACCTGGGACGCGCTGGTGCCGCACGTCGATCGACTCACGGGCATCGGGTTGGACTCGGCCGAGGTCGGCTTCCCGCCGGAAGCGTTCGCCGAGGTCTTCGCGCAGGCCAGGGACGCGGGTCTGCACCTGGTGGCCCACGCGGGCGAGGAAGGTCCCCCCGAGTACATCTGGCAGGCGCTGGACGTCCTGGGTGTTGATCGGGTCGACCACGGTATTCGTTCGGTGGAGGATTCCGCTTTGCTGCGGCGGCTGGCGACCGATCGGGTACCGCTGACGGTCTGCCCGCTGTCGAACGTGCGCCTGCGGTGCGTGCCGGACTTGTCCGAGCACTGCCTGCCGCAGTTGGTCGACTCCGGGGTGGTGGTCACGCTCAACTCGGACGATCCGGCCTACTTCGGTGGTTACGTCGAGGACAACTTCCGCGCGGTGCGGCAGGAGCTCGGTTTGGGCGCGGACGTGATGCGGGAGTTCGCGGCGAACTCTTTTCGCGCGTCGTTCCTGCCCGAGCTCGACCGCCAGCGGTTGCTGCGGGAAATCCCGGCAGGCTGAGCCGGACGGGCAACCGTCGGCCTGCTCCGGGCGCGGGCCCCGTCGGGCGGCCCGGCGCCCGACGACCGAGCGGTCGAGCGCGTGAACGCGGGCCACCGACCCCCGAGGGGGTGGGTGGCCCGCGCTCGGTTCAGCAGCAGCGGGAACCCGGTTGGGTGTCGCCCCGGTCGATGTGGCGTCGCCAGAACTCCCGTTCACCCATCGCGGGCTCGTCCGGGTGATGTGCGTTGTGGTGTTCGAGGTACCGCTCGTAAGCGGTCTCGCCGACCACTCCGCGCGCGATCTGCCAAGCCGACCGGGCGGACCGGCACAGCTTGGGCAGGATCGTGCTCGAGATTCCGGCCGTGCTCACGTGTCCGCCCCAGCCGTGACGCGCTCCTTCTCGGTCCGCCGTTCCTCCGGGGTGGGGATCAGTCCGGACGGAGCCCACAGCGTCGATTCGACGTACGGGGCTTCCGTGCTGGGCAGCGGCTCCGGCGCGCGCAGCGCCTTGACCCACACGCGCATCGCGTCCACCAGCACGATGATGATCAGCGTCGCGAACAGGACGGAAAGCACGCCGTCCACAGTGGAGTTGAGAACGACCTTCTCCATCTCCGCGACCGTGCTCGCAGCGCCCTTGCTGGTCTCACCGGCCGCGATGGCCTCCTGGTAGACGGCCCGCTGCGCGAAGAAGCCGATCTGCGGATCAGCGGAGAAGACCTTCTGCCAGCTGGCGGTGAGCGTGACGACCGTGTCGAAGGCGAGCGGCACCAGCGTCACCCACGCGTACTTGGCCCGGCCAGTGCGGATCAGGATCGTGGTGGCCACCGCCAGTGCGATCGCAGCCAGCAGCTGGTTGGCGATGCCGAACAGCGGGAACAACTGGTTGATGCCGCCGAGCGGGTCGTTGACACCGGCCCAGAGGAAGTAGCCCCAGCCACCGACGATCGCCGCGCTGGAGATCCACAGGCCCGGCTTCCAGCTGACGTCGCCGAACTTGGGCCACATGTTGCCGATGGTGTCCTGCAGCATGAAGCGCCCGACCCGGGTCCCTGCGTCCACTGTGGTCAGGATGAACAGCGCCTCGAACATGACCGCGAAGTGGTACCAGAACGCCCGCATCGAGTCGCCGCCGATGACCTGCGAGAACACGTCGGACAACCCCAGCGCGAGGGTGGGCGCGCCACCGCTGCGCCCGACGAGGGTCTCCTCCTCCACGGCGGCTGCCGCCGCCGCCAGCTGCTCGGGAGTGATCTGGAAGCCGATCCCGGCGACCGCCTGCGACGCGGTCTGGACCGAATCGCCCAGCATGGTCTCCGGCATGTTCATCGCGAAGTAGATGCCCGGATCGATGAGGCACGCCGCGGCGAGCGCCATGATCGCCACGAACGATTCGGTGAGCATGCCGCCATAGCCGATGACCCGGACCTGGGATTCCTTCTGGATCAGCTTCGGGGTGGTGCCCGAGGACACCAGCGCGTGGAAACCGGACAGCGCGCCGCAAGCGATCGTGATGAAGACGAACGGGAACAGCGACCCCGAGAACACCGGTCCTTGCCCGTTGATGGCGAACTCGGTGACGGGCGCCATCTTCATGACCGGCAGGGCGATCAGCAACGAGACCGCCAGCATCACGATGACGCCGACCTTCATGAAGGTGCTCAGGTAGTCCCGCGGGGCGAGCAGCATCCACACCGGCAGCACCGAGGCGATGAATCCGTAGACCACCAGCGCCAGCACCAGTTGGTTGCCGGTGAAGGTGAACGTCTCGGCCAACGGGGAGTCGGCGATCCAGCCACCGCCGATGATGCTCAGCAGCAGCAGGGCGATGCCGATCAACGAGACCTCGATGATCCTGCCCGGGCGGAGGTAGCGCAGGTAGATGCCCATGAACAGGGCGATCGGGATGGTCATGGCGATGGAGAAGGCGCCCCACGGGGAGTCCTTGAGCGCACCGACGACCACCATCGCCAGCACCGCCAGCAGAATGATCATGATCGCGAGCACGGCGACGAGTGCGGCGATGCCGCCGACCGGGCCGATCTCCTCGCGTGCCATCTGCCCGAGGCTCCGGCCGTTGCGGCGGGTGGAGAAGAACAGCACCACCATGTCCTGGACCGCACCGGCGAAGATGACGCCGAGGATGATCCAGATCGTGCCGGGGAGGTAGCCCATCTGGGCGGCCAGCACCGGTCCGACGAGCGGTCCGGCGCCCGCGATGGCCGCGAAGTGATGTCCGAACAGGACGCGCCGGTCGGTGGGCTGGAAGTCGGTAGCGTTGTCCAGTCGTTCCGCGGGGGTCGCTCGCGTGTCATCGGCGCCGAGGACCTTGTAGCTGATGAATCGCGCGTAGAAGCGGTAGGCGATCGCATACGAGGCCAATGCCGCGAATACCAGCCAGGCCGCCGAGATCTCCTCGTCCCGGGTCAGTGCGATGACGCCCCACGCGACAGCGCCGACGAGCGCCACGAGCACCCAGACGGCTATTTCCTTTGGACTCGTCTTACGTTTGCCTGACGCCGAACTTTCGGGCGTCGTTGTCGTAGTGCTGGCCACCGTTCCCGGTCTCCGTTCTTGGGTTTCGCCGTATGGGTTTCCAAGTGCACAGCCGCCATGAGGATCTGCCTGTGCCTGGTTGATGTCCAGTCGGCAACGACGAAGTAACCAGGATGTAAGACTTTCCAGGCCGGGCCGGATTCACTGCGTGATCGGGCGATCGTGTCCGAATCCGGTGAGTGACGAGCAGACCGGGAGCCGGGCCCTGCGGACGGAACGCGTCACCGCCCCCCGAACGCAGGACTCCGGCTCCGCGGTGATCGGTCAGCTGTAGTCGGCGGCCAGGGTGGCGAGTCGGTCCAGTCGTTCGAGGGTCTCGTCGCGGGGCTTCGTCGGCAACATGAAGAGGACCCGGTCGACACCGGCCTCGGTGTACTCCTCCAGGTTGGCGGGCTCGTGCCCGGCCGCGTACAGGCTGACCGGAAGTCGCCGCCCAGCTTTCTCGCGCACCTTCTCGATCTTTTCCCCGAGGTTCTCGGTTCCGCCGCGCGGCAACCAGCCGTCGCCGTACTCGGCGACCCGGCCGATCGCCCGTTCGCTCTCACCGCCGACGTAGATCGGGGGATGCGGTTGCTGAACCGGCTTCGGCCAGGAGTGGATCGGGTCGAAGTCGACGTGATCGCCGTGGAACTCGGCCTCGTCCTTGGTCCAGATCTCTCGCATAGCTCGGATCCGCTCATCCATCAGCGCCCCGCGCGTAGTCGGTTCGGTGCCGTGGTTGCGCATCTCCTCCCGGTTCCAGCCGACGCCGATGCCGAGCATGAACCGGCCCGCGGAGATCCGGTCGAGCGTGGCGACCTCCTTGGCCGTGGTGATCGGGTCGCGTTGTGCCATCAAGGCGATACCGGTGGCCACCAGGAGGTTCGACGAGGCACTGGCCGCGGCCGTCAGCGCGAGGAAGGGGTCGAGCGTGCGGTAGTAGATCCGGGGAAGGTTGCCCCCGCCCGGATAGGGCGTTTCGCGGCTGGTGGGGATGTGGGTGTGCTCTGCGATGAACAGCGCATCGAACCCGCGTTCCTCCAGCGCCTTGCCGAGTTCGGCCGGCGCGATGCCCTCGTCGGTGACGAACGTAGAGATGCCGAATTTCATAGTTCTTGGCGCTGTCCTCCCGAAGACGTCGAGGAGGCCGCCTTCCTCCCATCGCGGTGTGCAGCAGGCGTCCGTGTCCAACGTAATGGACGACCGGTTGGTTCGCGCGACTCCGGAACGAAGCCGACCTCCACGTCCCCGGCCGGAGGTCGGCCGCGGTCGTACCGGTTGGTGGCCGGTCTCAGCGGCCTTTCCCGGTGTGCCGGAGCATCGACCGGCGGGGATTCTGCGGCGAACTCGGCGGGGGAGACATCCCCGATGTCGGCGATCTTCTCCCTTGATCGACGGTAGGCTGGGAACTCCTGGGTATTGGTCGCGTGCCGGATGCGGGAAAAGTCGGTGGCGGTTGCCAACCGCGAATGGGGGGCTGGGCGTCGTGCAGGGATGTGACGGTTTCGATCGCATTGCCCGTGACCGCCTGGCCGGGCGACGGGCTGGCGGCCATGGATGAACTGACGACCAAACTGACCGACCTTTACCAGGAGAACTATCGGCAGCTGCTGCGCATCGCCGTTCTGCTGGTCGACGACAGGGCGTCGGCCGAGGACATCGTGCAGGACGCCTACCTGCGGGTCTTCGATTCCCGTTCGAGGCTGCGCGATCCGGACAAGGCGTTGGCGTTCCTGCGTCAAGCGGTGCTCAACCGAGCCCGTTCGATACTCCGCCGTCGCATGGTTGCCAAGCGATACCAGTCCCGCGTGGCCACTCGGGATTCGCAGCCCGACGACACCGGGCGGGGCTTGGACAGGGCGGTGCTCGCCGAGGCGCTGGCGGCCCTTCCGCGACGTCAGCGGGAGGCCGTCGTGCTGCGTTACTACGCAGATTTCAGCGAAGTGCGGACCGCGGAGTTGATGGGTGTGAGCCAGGGTGCGGTGAAGTCCTATTGTTCGCGCGGAGTCGCGCGGCTTTCCGATCTGTTGCGGGAGCGGGTGTGACGGATCGAAACAGCGGGCGGGACGAGGACATCGCGCTCCTGCGCAACCGGCTGAACCAACTGGTCGAGGACGTGGATCCCCCCGGGGACGCACTGCCCCGGTTGCTCTCCGCCACCCGTCGGAGACGGTTGCCGCGCCGCAGGCCGTTGCTCGCGGTCGGTGGCGCGGCGGTCGCGAGTACCGCGGCCTTCCTGCTGGCCCTGCTGGTCTTTCCGGGTGAGCCGAATCGGGGAGCCGAGCCCGTCAGCGTTCTCCCGAACAGCTACGTCGCCGATTCCGGTGGCGGAGTGATCGCGTCGTTCGACGTCGTGACCGGGCAACGGCTCGAAGAGATAGGGCGAGTTTCGGGCGTGGTCACCGGCCCGCTTGCCGCGGACGCGCAGCGGGTTTTCGCGGTGGTCTCGCGCGGAGGGCAACGAGAATTGGTAGAAGTTTCCAGTTCGGACTCGGTGGCCGCGTTGGGGCAAGAAGTTCCGGCCACCGGGTTCGCGGTGGGTGCCGGGCGAGTCGCCTACGCGGACGGAGCCGCGATCGTGATCGCCGGCGGTGGAGCCGAACGGCGCATT
Source organism: Parasphingorhabdus pacifica (assembly GCF_054779195.1). Lineage (NCBI taxonomy): Bacteria > Pseudomonadati > Pseudomonadota > Alphaproteobacteria > Sphingomonadales > Sphingorhabdaceae > Parasphingorhabdus > Parasphingorhabdus pacifica. Next base: position 125,662 of record NZ_BAAGYS010000014.1, on the reverse strand, counting down.
CCCGTTCCGGGCGGACAGCGCGTCGTCGACATGGCACTCGATTCGAGCGGGCGGCTCGCGGTGCTGGCCACCGACTCAACCGACTCCACCTCCACTGACTCCACCGGCGAGCCGGGGAGTTCGAAGTCCGGGCGGACCGCCATCCACGTGGTCGAACCGGACGCCGCGTCCGCGAACCGGCAGGCGATCCGGACCGGTGGTGAATGCGGGCCGGTCGCCATCGCGTGGTCTGACGGCGAAATCGCCACCGCGCAACCCGTCGACTGCGATTCCACGCGGGTCCGCATCGCGACCGTCGACCGGGAGAGTGGCGCGCAGGTCGGTGCCGGGGTGCCGTTCGAAACCGGCAGGCTGGAAGCCGACCAGGTGCAGCTGTCGACCGACCGGCTCGGCCGGTTCCTGCTGGCCACCTCCGACACCCGGCAGTGGCTCGTCGACGGTGCCGACGTCGTCGAGGCCCCATCGCCCTGCGATGCCGGGGACGGCTGCGCGGCGGTGCCGGGCAGCTTCTGGGGATGAGTCGGGCGGCTTCTACGCGGCTTTCGCCGCGACACCCGGCCGACCGGGCCGATCGGTCCCGCACGTGTGCCAAGCTCCGTTGCGAAGAACGAGCCGAGGGAGTGGGAAGACACGTCCCGGAGGCGAGAAATCCGGTCGCGCGCACCGAGCCCGACGAAGAGAATGCGCGCGGCGACGACCGTGAACGGTGGGGTGCGGGTGCGGCAACGAGAACTGGCGCGGCTCTGCCGGGTCGCCGTTGACCGGAGCGGTGTGCACTGCGTGTTCACCTTCGCGGTGTCGATCTGGGTCGCGGTGTGGATAGCCGGGCGGTTCACGGGAATCGAGAACGAGCCTTCTCCGCTGACGTTGCTCGTCGAAGTGGGCGGCAAGTTCGGCGTGGACGGACAGCCGTGGGCGGATCAGATCGCCCGGGAGTGGAGCGGGATCGGAGGTCTCACCGCTGCGGCGGGTGGTTTGCTCTGGGCATGTGCGAGTGAGCGCGGCCAGGCACCGGCGGTGTTCGGTTGGGTCGCGGTCATGCTCGCGTCCGAGGACGTGGGCTATCGGCCCGCGGTGCTGACCGCGTTCGCGGTCCTGGTCGGTTTTCCCGTCCTGTTGTGGGTGATTGCCCTGTTCGGTGGGCAATTCGTGGATCGGCGCGCGAAGCTGTTGCCCACGGACGTGGTGCGCGCCGGTGTGACCGCGGCGACGCTGTCGGCGATCGTGCCGGTGTTCGCCTTCGGCGTCTGTCTGACCAGGTTGTTCCGGCCGTACCTCACGCGGGCACCTCGACCGGTCCCGGACTCCGGCTGCGGGCATCCCGGACACGTCCGCTCGCGCGGCTGAGCCGAGGAGCAGGTGATCCGGTCAGGAACGGGAGAATCCGGGTGGTGAGGCCGGGGGACCGGAGTCGTCAAGAGTTCAACCGCATACCCCGTTCGGCCAGGGCACGCAACCGGACGTCATCGGGGGTGGAAGATTCGTCCGCCCACACCGCTTGCACCACCCGGATTCGGTTTCCCCGCTGCCGGACGGTGAACGCGGCGTCGTCGAAGCTCTCGGGAGCTCGTTCCCACTCGTGGCCATCGGCGACGAGGTCGTTGAATCCGCCGGAACCAGCGGTCCCCAGAAGTTCGTGCAGTTCTCCCGAGCTCGACGCGTCGGGCAGCTCGACATCGGTGACGGCGACCGCGGCGGACTTGCCCACGACCTCCGTGCCGAACACCGACCGGTCCAGCGAGCGGCAGGTGTGTTCCCGGAGCCACGCCCGCACATCGCCGAAGGAGTGTCGGGCGCAGTCGGTGCTGTGGTCGGTGCCGCGCGGCACGAACGCGACTCCGTCGATGCGCTGCGCGTTCTCGGCGGCTTCGGAATCATCGCCCCAGCCGCCCGCTAGCAGCAGCGCCGCGACGATTCCGCAGGTCAACAGGATTGCGGCGGGTAGCGCCAGCAGCTTTGCCCTGCGCGGGAACCGACGGGGCGAAGACCGAGGGAACGGTGCGCCGGATGGTGCCGGCGTCGGATCGGTGATCTTGGTGATGAGCATCGTGTCAGCGGCCGCCATGTCGGGGGCGACGGAGTCCGGAAAACCTTCGGCGGTGAGCTCGGCGACACTGACCCCGGCTTGCTCGTCGAGCACCCGCAGCAAGCGTTGGGTCGGTTCGACCGCGCAGGCATGCTCGTAGGTGGCGAGTTCGCGAGCGCCGGCGAGCAGGGAGGTGGTGGACGGGAAGAGAACCCGGACGCCGCGGTGCAGGTCGCTGGTCGGCTGGGTCACCTGCCCGACGTAGGGCCCGACCGCGACGATGGTGGTGACCGGTAGCGGTTCGATGTTCCGGGATTGCAGGCTCCGTGCGAGCGCGGATGCCGATTGCAGCGCCTCGAAAGCGGGGTTCACGGCGCCTTCCGCTCGAACGAGTGGCCAACCGTCGACGGTCCACGGGGTCCGCAGCGGAGCTTCGAGTTTGCTCGCGGGTTCGGGCAGGTCGACGCCGACGATGACGATGATTCCGCGGGGCAGCACCATCACCGCGTCGAGCGGTTGCCGGCTGCCCGGCGGCGTGCAACCGAATACCGTGACACCCCCGAGAACTCCGCTGCCTTCTCCCCAAGCCCGCAGCGCCGCACGAATGTCGGTACCGACCTTGGTCGGCTCCGGGCCGAGCCGTACCAGCCGCATGACGTTCTCCATCCACCGTTCACACTTTCGAGAAGAACGGTAGCCGGAAGTCCGAGCCGGCGTTGCCCCCTCCACCCCTAACCCATTCGGGTGTTATCCCCGTCGGGCCGCTCTGGGGGCGTTGCAACCTTCGCCTGCGCCCACGACCAGTGAGGACAGTCTCGAACTGCGACGACCGTTCGTGATGCCGTTCCTGCACGGGTATCACCGCGTCTCCCTCGAAAGTGGTGCGTGGGCGAACGTTCACCAGCTTCTTGTGGCGCGCACGTGCACATGCAATGCAGAATGACGCGGCAACCAGGTGATCAACCTGGTCAGCGCCGATGCTGCGACACGAGGTCGTAGGGGAAGACGTCCCTCGTCCAACAGCGGAGGTCAGTAGTGAACACCCGTGGCCCAACGACCGGTGTCGTCTACGTCCACTCCTCGCCGTCTGCGGTCTGTCCGCACGTGGAGTGGGCGATCTCCGGCGCGCTCGGAAACAGAACCGAACTCCGCTGGACGGCACAACCAGCAGCCCCCGGTCAGCTGCGCGCCGAATGCAACTGGTCGGCCGACCCAGGAACCGGCGCACGACTGGTCACCGCGCTGCGCGCGTGGCCCATGCTGCGCTTCGAGGTCACCGAAGATGCCAGTCCGGGCGTCGACGGTCAGCGGTTCTGCCACGTGCCGGGCCTCGGCTTATGGCGCGCGTGCACCAGCGCGAACGGCGACATCGTGGTTGGCGAGGACCAGCTGCGGAGCCTGGCAGCCAACAGCAAGGGAGCCGATTCGTTCAGTCACCGGGTAGAACACCTCCTCGGCGCGGCTTGGGACGAGGAGCTGGAGTCCTTTCGCCGTGCCGGTGACGGTGCGCCGGTCAGCTGGCTGCACCGGGTCGGCTGAGACTGCCCGGGTCGGCTGAGACTGCCCGGGTCGGCTAAGACTGGACCGGGGCTCCGCTTCGGCATCTGACGTCAAGCCGATCAGGTCCTGTGGGAGGCTCGTGGTGTGCCCTCGAATCGCTCCACCGGACCTTCGGGCAACCCATGGTTGAAATGGGGTGTACCGCTCGTCGTCCTCGTGCTCATCGCCGCTGTGTTGAGTGGTTTGGCGTGGCGTCTGGTCTACGAGAACGAGCCTGCTGCCCCCACGCCTCCCGGCGTCGCACCGACCCGGACCGAATCCGCGGACACGCCTCCCGGCGGTGTGGGGCTGACCCCGGACGCTCGTGCCCATCCTGATCACGACACCGTTCGCTGGGTGCTCCAGACCCACTTCAACGCGATCAACTTCCGCCGCTACGACACCTGGAAGACCACGGTCGTCGAAGCCAAGCAGCAGGAGATGCCGGAAGAAAAGTGGCGCCGCGAGTACGCCACGACCAAGGACAGCGACTTCCTGGTTCACCGGATCGAATCAGGTGCGGACGACTCGTTGCGAGTGCTGCTGACCTTCACCAGTCGCCAAGCGCCGGAGAACTCCCCGGACAAGCGCTCGCCGTGCCTTCAATGGCGGGTCGTCTACCCGCTGGTGCAGGAAGCGGGCGGGATGCGGTTGGACACCGGCAGCCTCCCCGGAAGCTTCCGGTACACCCGGTGCTGACCGTTTCGTCGCATCCGCCGAACGCGGAAGGCCACCCCGCGAACGCGAGGTGGCCTCCGGAGAATCCGAGCTGTGCGGTGCATCCGGGACATCCGGTCTAGCCGTCCGCCCTGGATGCGCGGGGTGCTGTCACCCCGGCACCCTCACAGCGGGATGTTGCCGTGCCCTCCGCGTCCGGCAGGGGCCGCGGCGAGAGCTTCCGCGATTCGCCTGCGGGTCTGCGAGGGCTCGATGACCTCGTCGACCACGCCGACGGACATCGCCCGGCCGACCCCACCGGCGGTCTGCTCGTGCTCTTCGACCAGCTTGTCCTGCAGGGCTTCCCGCTCCTCCTCCGGCGCCGCGGCCAACGCCTTGCGGTGCAGGACGCCGACGGCGGCCTTGGCGCCCATGACCGCGACCTCGGCCTCTGGCCAGGCGAAGACCGTCGTCGCGCCCAACGAGCGGGCGTTCATGGCGATGTAGGCACCGCCGTAGGACTTGCGGGTGACCAGGGTGACCCTCGGAACGACGGCTTCACCGAACGCGTGCAGCAACTTCGCTCCGCGCCGTACGACACCGCCCCACTCCTGTCCGAGCCCCGGGAGATAGCCGGGAACGTCGACCATGACCAGCAGCGGAACACCGAAGGAATCGCACATCCGCACGAACCGCGCGGCCTTCTCCGCCGACAGCGAGTCGAGACAACCGCCCTTGCGCAGCGGGTTGTTCGCGATCACACCGACGGTGCGGCCGCCGAGCCTGCCCAGGCCGACCACGATGTTCGGGGCCCACTTCGCCTGGATCTCCTCGAACGTACTGCCGCCGGCGTCGCTGTCCAGCATTCCCCGGATCACCGGCTTGACGTCGTAGGCCCGCTCCGGTCGATCGGGCAGCAGCGCGCGGAGATCCGGCTCGTCCTGCACCGAATGCAGGTCGAACAGTCCCGGCTTGGCGAACAACCCGGAGAAGCGCCGCGCCCGAGCGTAGGCGTCCGCCTCGTCCGCGGCGACCACGTGCACGACACCCGACTTCTTGCCGTGCGCCTCGGCGCCGCCCAGGCCTTCCTGGTCGATCTCCTCACCGGTCACGCTGCGGACCACGTCCGGTCCGGTGACGAACACGCGCCCTGCCGGGGCCATGATCACGACGTCGGTCAACGCCGGACCGTAGGCCGCGCCGCCGGCGGCGGGGCCTACGACCACGGAGATCTGCGGTACCCGACCGGAGGCGCGGATCATCGCGGCGAAGACGTTCCCGACCGCGTCCAGGGCTTCGACCCCTTCGGCGAGCCGGGCGCCTCCCGAGTGCCACACACCGATGACCGGGCACCCGTCCCGCACCGCCGTGTCGATGGCCTGCACGATGTGTTGGCACCCTTCGCCGCCCATCGCACCGCCCATCTTGGTGCCGTCGGTGCAGTACGCCACGACCTGCACACCGTCGATGTGTCCGCGGACCGCCAGCGCACCGCTGCTGTCCGGCGTGTGCAGCGGCTCCATCGAGTCGTCGTCGAGCAGTTGAGCGAGACGCAGCTCCGGGTCGCGCGGATCCTGCTTTTCCTGCTCGCGCTCGCCGCGGGTGGCCAGTGCGGTCATCGATTCCTCCGGAATGGTGCGGGTTGCCGACCGGTCATGCCTGGGTGAAGGCGAGTGCCACGTTGTGCCCACCGAATCCGAACGCGTCGTTGATCGCGGCGGTGTGCTCGACATGCCTGGGCTTGTCGGTCACCACGTCGAGCTCGACCTTCGGATCGACGGTGTCCAGATTCCGGGTCGCCGGAATCAGACCGTTGTACAGCGACAGGATCGTCGCGATGCTCTCGACGGCCCCGGCGCCACCGACGAGATGTCCCAGCGCACCCTTCGGTGCCGTGAGTGCGACCTCGTCACCGAGCGCCTTGCGCACCGAGTTGGCCTCGCCCACGTCACCCACCACGGTCGATGTCGCGTGCGCGTTGACGTGCCCGATGTCGGATGCCGACAGTTCGCCGGTGCGCACGGCCTTGTTGATCGCGTTGATCTGGCCGAGGCCGTCCGGATGGCTACCGGTGATGTGGTACGCGTCGGAGGTGATGCCGATCCCGGCGAGGCGACCGTAAACACGGGCTCCACGCGCCTTGGCGTGCTCGGCGCTTTCCAGCACCACCACACCCGCGCCTTCGCCCATGACGAACCCGTCGCGGTCCACGTCGAACGGACGGGAAGCCAGTTCGGGCTCGTCGTTGCGGGTACTCAGCGTGCGGGCCTGGGTGAACCCGGCGATCGTGACCGGGTGGATGCACGATTCGGCACCACCGGCCACCACCACGTCGGCCAGACCGGCCCGGATCATCTCCCAGCCCTTGGCGAGACCTTCCGCCCCGGACGCGCACGCCGAAGCCGGCGAATGCGCCCCGGCACGGGCGCGCAGGTCGAGGCTGACGTGCGCGGCAGGGCCGTTGGGCATCAGCATCGGCACGGTCAGCGGCGAGACCTTGCGCACCCCGCCGTCCTCCAACAGGTCATCCTGCTGCAGGAGCGTGAGCGGACCGCCGATGCCGGTACCGATCGAAACCCCGAGCCGATCCGGATCGACCGAATCCGATTCCTCGTCGTCGGTGGGCAGCTCGTACCCGGCATCGCTCCATGCTTGGCGCGCGGCGATCACGGCGATCTGTTCGCAGCGATCCATGCGGCGCAGCTGGACGCGAGGCAGGACCTCGCTCGGTTCCACCGCTAGCGGGGCACCGATCTTGGCCGGGAGGTCGTAGCGGTCGACCCATTCGGCTTCGAGCCTGCGCGCACCGCTGTGGCCGTTGATCAGTCCATCCCAGGTGGACGCGACGTCACCGCCCAGCGGTGTCGTCGCGCCCAGCCCGGTGATGACGACATCAGTCGTGGTCATGCGTTCTTGACGATGTAGTCCACCGCATCGCCGACGGTCTTGAGGTTGGCCAACTGGTCGTCGGGGATCTTGACCCCGAACTTGTCCTCCGCCTGCACGGCGATCTCGACCATCGACAACGAGTCGATGTCCAGGTCGTCCACGAAGGACTTGTCGATGGTCACGTCGTCCGCGTCGACACCCGCGACCTCCTCGACGATGGTGGCGAGGCCCTTGGCAATCTCCTCGTTCGACACGATGGTTCCTTCCTTTTGCGGTTTCTCATCGCGGGAAGTGCCCGCGATAGCTCGGGAATCGTCCGGTGATCCGCTCACGGGCAGATCACCACCTGGCCGGCGTAGGACAAGCCTGCCCCGAAACCGACCAGCAGCAGCACATCGCCGCTCGAGATCTCGCCCGCCGACCGCATGTGGTCGAGGGCCAGTGGGATGGAGGCGGCGGAGGTGTTGCCGGAATGCACGATGTCACGTGCGAGCACGAGGTCCTCACGGGCGCCCTGCGTGCGCAGCTTCTTGGCGATGGCCTCGACGATGCGGAGGTTGGCCTGGTGTGCGACCAGAGCATCCACGTCGGACAGTTGGAGACCGGCGAGCTCCACCGCTCGCGCGGCGACCGGGGCGATCTGCGTGGTCGCCCACCGGAAGACGGACTGGCCTTCCTGGTAGATGTACTTGTTGTCGCGCAGGTAGATCGTGTCGACGAGGTCACCGGCGCTGCCCAGCGAAGCCGGTCCGATGCCGGGCTCGTCGGCCGGACCGACCACGGTGGCGCCGGCGCCGTCGGCGAAGATGATGCAGTTCGCGCGGTCCTCCCAGTCCAGCCACTCCTGGAACCGTTCGGCACCGATGACCAGGACACGGCGAGCCGATCCGGCGCGCACCATGTCGGAGGCCGTGCCGAGCGCGTAGCAGAACCCGGCGCAGGCGGCGTTGACGTCGAACGCCCCGGATGCGCTGATGCCGATCCGGTCGGCGACCTGCGCGGCGGCGTTCGGGATGGGTGCGGGCATGGTGCAGGTGGCGATGATGACCTGGTCGATGTCGGACGGAGCCAGGCCCGCGTCCGCGATCGCCTTCGAGCCGGCTTCGACCGCCATGTTCACCACGGTCTGGTCGTCCTCGCCGAGACGGCGGCTGACGATCCCGACTCGCTGCTGAATCCACTCGTCGTTGGTGTCGACGGTCTCGGCGATCTCGTGGTTGGTGACCACCCGGTTGCCCTGGGTGCTGCCGAAACCGAGAAGCTTGGTGGCCGCGGGGCCGGTGGCCAGCTTCATCGTGGGTGGGTTGGTCACGCGTCGCTCCCGGAGTCGGCCAGAACGTCGACGGCCTTGTCCAGGTCGTCAGGGGTTTTCAACGCCACCGCATTGGTGCCCTTGAGCTCGCGCCGAACCAGCCCGGAGAGCGTTCCCGCCGGTGGCAGCTCGACGACGGTGCGCACTCCCCGTTCGGCGAGTGCGCTCATGCAGCTGTCCCAGCGAACGGACCGGGTCACCTGGTTGATCAGACGCTGGAGGACATCGTCGGCAGTGCTCGCGACGGCGCCGTCGGCGTTGGACAGCAGCGGCAGTTCGGCGTCCACGGCCGCGATGTCGGCGGCGTGCTTGGCGAGTGCCTCCCGCGCTGGGGCCATGAAGCGGGTGTGGAACGCGCCCGCGACCGGTAGCGGGCGTACCCGGGTGCCCTCGGGGGGCTGCGCGGCGAGTTCTTCGAGTGCGGGCAGGCGTCCGGCTGCCACGAGCTGACCGGCGCCGTTGCGGTTGGCGGGGTCGAGGCCGAGGTGTTCGACGTGCTTGACGACCTGTTCCGGGTCGCCGCCCATCACTGCCGACATGCCGGTGGGTTCGAGAGCGCAGGCCGCGGCCATCTCCCGGCCGCGCACGGCTGCCAGCGAGACCGCGTCGTCGAAGGTCAGCGACCCTGCGATCGCGGCGGCGGCGAGCTCACCCACCGAATGCCCGGCGACGGGCGTGCCTGCCGGGAGGTCGATCCGGTTACGGAGCTGTTCGGCCGCGATCAGCGACAGCGCCACCACCAGCGGTTGGGTGACGGCGGTGTCCTTGATTTCGTCCGCGTCAGCCGTCGTGCCGAGGCGGACCAGGTCGAGGCCGATGCTCTCGGACCATGAGGACAGACGCTGCTCAACGCCGTCTAGTTCGAGCCAGGGTCGGAGCATGCCGGGGGTTTGGGCCCCCTGTCCGGGAGCAAGAAGCGCGATCACGCTTGCAACTCAACACCCCACGGCATGGTCGCAGTGATGCTGACAGAAACGAAGTACGCGGCCCAAAATTGTGGAGTGTCTACAACGCGCCCGTTGCCCTGCGTCGACAGCGGGTGAGTCCCCCCGGTGGTTACCGAGCGGTTCACTGTGCGATCAACACAAGTTGTCCAGGAGCGACGCCGATCGAGTGCACGCATCGGGGAGATGCTCGGGCTTCGAACCATCCGGGTTCCGAATATCTCGAGCACGCTCGGTTCGCTGCGCGGTTCGCTGTCCTATTCGAGCCAAATACGGCCGCTGAGCGATTTCGATGCCGGGACGGTCCGCACGAAACCGCACGGTTCCGCCCCGGCGGGGCGTTACGGCAGGCAGGGCAGCTGGCGGGTCACCACAATCCGCGCGCTTTCGCCAGCCGCCCGACCGCCAGGCCGACTCGCAGCACCATCGCGTCCCGCGCGTTCGAAGGCGTACGCCCGGTCAGTTCGGTGATGCGGCGCAATCGGTAGCGAACGGTGTTCGGATGCACGTACAGCTGCCGCGCGCAGTTCTCCAGCACCCCGCCGACCTCCAAATAGGCGTCGATCGTCTCGAGCAACGCACCGCCCGCATCGACCAGCGGCAGCACGATGCGCTCCACCAGCTGGCGTTCGGACTCGGGATCACCGGCGAGCGCGCGCTCCGGCAAGAGGTCCCCGGCGTGCACCGGGCGGGGAGCCGTCGGCCACGCGACCACGGCGCGCAACCCGGACATCGCATCAGCGGCGGAGCGGTGCGCCTCGGCGAGGCTCGGTGTGGTCGGCCCTACGACGACCGGCCCGTCGGCGAACGCCTCCGTCAGCCGGGTGGCGGTCTGGTGGTGCTCCCGGTCGTCGGGCGGACCACCGAACACCACCACCAGCCGCGTGCCCTGCACCCCGAGCAGGACCGGCCGGCCTGCTCGGGCGGCCCGGCGGCGCACCTCGTAGACGATGGTGCGGGGGTCGTCCGACGGCGCGCTGCCCACCAGCACCGTCGCCTCGGACGAGGGCTCCCATCCCAGCGCGGCCGCGCGCGAGAGCAGGGACTCCTCGGGATCGCCACGCACGATCCCATCCACGACCAGAGCCTCCAGCCGCGCGTCCCAGGCGCCGCGCGATTCGGCCGCCGCGGCGTACGAGTTCGCGGCGGCGAACGCGATCTCCCGCGTGTACCGCAGGATCGCCTCCGTCAGCAGCTTGTGCTCCTGCTCGCCGTCGGCGAGCTCCGGTAGCCGCTGCTCGAACACGTCGATGGCCGCCCGAACCATCTCCAGGGTCTGCCGCAGGCTCACCCAGCGGGACAGGTCTTGCGGGGCGAGTCGGAAGGCTTCGGCGGTCAACCGGATCGCCTCGGTCGGGTCCTGCAACCAGGACACGAAGTTGGCCACCCCGGTCTGCGTCACCAGCAGGATGCTGGCTCGCTGGTCGGCGGGCAGGCGCTGGAACCACGGCAGCTGCTCCTCCATGGCGTTCACGCTCGCCGTAGCAAGCCCGCCCGAGGCGCGTTCGAGGTTGCGCAAAGTGGCAGTGGACAACTGCCCGTGCGCGCGGGGGGTCTGCCCACCCGCACTTTCGGTACCCATGCCAACAGACTCGCACGTGCGCACCGATCTTCCGGAGGGGCGGCACGTGACGACCGCGACACGCTCCGCGCGGTTCCGTACCCACCCGCTCCGAGCCGCCGTGCGGGAGCCGCGCGGGGAGTGCGGCCGCGCACGGTCGCGGGCGGGCGAATCCGCGATTTCACGCGGTTGGGCTGTGGATCAGCGAACGCGATCGCGACACCATGAGGAAGCGTCGGCACCACGTGAAGCGTCGACGGCCCGACGAAGAGGTGATCGGTATGGCGCTGCCCTTGGTTTGGCTCGCGGACGTGCTGCGCGCGGCGGGGCTCGCGGTGGTGGAAACACCTGGCTGGCGTGAACGCACCGCCGATTCCGGACCGCAACCCGAACCGGTCGGCGTGCTCGAGCACCACACGGCCGCCACGGCCTCGTACGAGGACCCCGCGCCCAGCGTGCAACTGTGCATCGACGGTCGTTCCGATCTCGCGGGGCCGCTCTGCCACGCCGTGATCGGCTTCGACGGCGTGGTGCACCTGATCGCCGCCGGGCGGGCCAACCACGCGGGTCGGGCGACGGCTTCCGGGCCGGTTCCCAGTGGGGACGGCAACGTCCTCTATGTCGGCTTCGAGTGGGACTACCAGGGCGTGGCGCAGGGGCCGAGCCCCGAGCAGTACGTCGCGGCCCGGCGAGCGACCGCCGCCGTGCTGGCGCATCTGGGGAGTCCGCACGACGCCGCTCGCGGTCACCGCGAAACCAGCGTCACCGGCAAACAGGATCCGGGACACGTGGACCTCGAACGGTTCCGCGCCGAGCTCGCGAACAGGGATGAGGAGACCGAGATGACACCGGAGCAGGACGCGATTCTGCGGCGGATCGAGAACGAACTCCTCGGCCCGCGCGGTCCGCAAGGCGAGATTCTGGGCTGGGGTACGGAGCTGGGGCCCCGCACGATCGTCGCGATGCTGGTCGACCTGGTCAACGGTCTGCTCGCGGGAGAACAGCAACCTGGGCAGAAGCAGGTGGACGGGCAAGCGGACGGGCAGGATCCTGGTGCCGGGCAGGATCGCGGTGCCGGGCAGCCGGTCGAGCCGGAGCAGATCAAGGCCGCTTTCGCCGCGCTGACCCCCGAGCGAGGAGCTCCGCTGCTCGCGGAACTCGTGCGCATCCAGCAAGAACGGCAGCTGTCACCGGAAGAGCAGGCGAAAGCCGTGTCGCCGAACTGACGGTCGGCCCCTTGGGCCTCGCCGATTTGGCGGTGCCGGTCGCGGCGGCACATGCATGGTGTGGCCTTCGGAGTGGCGGCGCATGCGGTTGCGGTCCCTGGCGGGTTGCTCGCCCGAGACGGCCGGCAGCGAGATGGGCCGGCAGCGAGATAGGCCAGTCGTGAGATGGGCCAGCCACGATGCAGGCCGTTCAGCGGCGGATCAGTTGTACGGTGCCGCGACTCGCCGTTCCGCTCGCGAATCCCGTAATCGCAATAACCGGTTCACCAGAGCGGGGTGTTCGGCGAGCGCGTCCGGATGATCCAGGAGACGGTTGAGCCGCTGGTAGTAGCGCACCGGGGAGAGCCCGAAACGTTCTTGGATGACCCGTTCCTTGTTGCCCGCGTAGCGCCACCACTCGCCTTCGAAGCTGAGGATGGCGTGATCGGTTTCGTTCACCGGTCACCTCCTCGTCGGCTGCTGTTCGAGTCGCAGCCCGATCAAGTTTACCGGCGTGGGCACGCGTGTTCGATAGACCGTTTCGGCGACGATCATCACTGTGGCCGCGATCACATCCGGTGGCCCGGTTGGCCGCGGCGATTCTGGCAGCCACCCAGGAAGTCACCGACCGGCGGGTGACCGCAAGCCCGCGTCGACAACGTGGAGCGCGCGGAGAAGCGCGGACGCTCGGACCTGCTCGTGCCGCAGAACACAGGTATCGCCGCAGCAGGCGGGCGTCGACACGAGTGCGCTCACCCGAACCAGGACGGAGACGGTCGGGGAGGGACCGGTTCGGGGCTCGCGCGGTGTGCACGAGCCCCGAACCCGACATCAGGCGTCGCCGGGGTCGCTCGTCTGCGGACCGGCGGCCCGCACGTCGTCGATCCGGTACTTGCGGGCGGCCTCGGACACCTTCGAAGCGTCGACAGCGCCGGTGCGGGCTAGCGTCGACAGCGTCGCCACCACAGTCGATTCCGCATCGACCAGGAACACCCGGCGGGCCGCCGGACGCGTGTCGGAGAAACCGAACCCGTCGGCACCCAGGCTGAGCATCTCACCGGGCACCCACGGGCGGATCAGATCCGGCACGGCACGCATCCAGTCGCTGACCGCCACCACCGGTCCGTCCGACTCCGACAACACCCGCGTCACGTACGGGACCCGCTGTTCGGCGTCCGGATGCAGCAGGTTGTGGCGGTCGGCCGCCTCGGCCTCCCGGCGGAGCTCGGTCCAGGACGTCGCCGACCACACATCGGCGCGCACGCCCCAGTCATCGGCGAGCAGCTCCTGGGCGCGCAACGCCTCGGGCATGGTCACCCCGGAGGTGAGGATCTTCGTCCGCGGACCCGAATCCCCGGACGCGGGGCGATACCGGTACAAGCCGCGCAGCAGGCCGTCCACGTCGAGGTCTTCCGGCTCGGCGGGCTGCTGGTAGGGCTCGTTGTAGACGGTCAGGTAGTAGAAGACGTTCTCGGCGTCGTCGCCGTACATCCGGCGCAGACCGTCCTTGACGATGTGCGCCACCTCGAACGCCCAGCTCGGGTCGTAGCTGACCGCCGCCGGGTTCGAGGCGGCGAGCAGCATCGAATGGCCGTCCGCGTGCTGCAGTCCCTCGCCGACCAGCGTCGTCCGGCCCGCCGTGGCGCCCAGGGCGAATCCCCGCGCCATCTGGTCGCCGGCGGCCCAGAAGCTGTCGCCGGTGCGCTGGAACCCGAACATCGAGTAGAAGATGTAGATCGGGATCATCGGTTCGCCGTGGGTGGCGTAGCTGGTGCCCGCGGCGGTGAACGTCGCGACCGATCCCGCTTCGTCGATCCCCTCGTGCAGGATCTGCCCCTGCTCGCTCTCTCGGTAGGCCAGCATCAGCTGGTAGTCCACCGGCGTGTAGGACTGCCCGTCGGGGTTGTAGATCTTCTGCGACGGGAACATCGAGTCCATCCCGAACGTGCGGGCCTCGTCCGGGATGATCGGCACGAGACGCGATCCGATCTCCGGGTCCTTGGCCAGGTCCTTGATCAGCCGGACGAACGCCATCGTGGTGGCGACTTCCTGCTTGCCGGATCCGCGCCGGATCACGTCGTAGACCTTGTCGCCGGGCAGGACCAACGCCTTCGACTTCGTGCGCCGCTCGGGCAGCCAGCCGCCCAACCGCGTACGACGCTCCTGCAAGTACTCGATCTCGGGAGCCTCCTGGCCGGGGTGGTAGTACGGGGGCCGATACGGGTCCTCTTCCAACTGCTCGTCCGAGATCGGCACGCGCAGGCTGTCCCGGAACAACTTGAGGTCGTCCAGGGTCATCTTCTTCATCTGGTGGGTGGCGTTGCGGCCTTCGAAGTGCGGTCCGAGCCCGTAGCCCTTGATCGTCTTCGCGAGGATGACGGTCGGCTGCCCGTGGTGCTCGGTCGCGGCCTTGTACGCGGCGTGGACCTTGCGGTAGTCGTGGCCGCCGCGGCGCAGCGCCCACACCTCGTCGTCGGTCAGGTCCTTGACCATGTCCTTGGTGCGCGGGTCGCGGCCGAAGAAGTGCTCCCGGACGTAGGCGCCGTCGTTGGCCTTGTAGGTCTGGAAGTCACCGTCCGGCGTGTTGTTCATCAGGTTCACGAGCGCGCCATCGCGGTCGGCGTGCAGCAGCGAGTCCCACTCGCGGCCCCACACCACCTTGATCACGTTCCAGCCCGCGCCGCGGAAGAACGATTCCAGCTCCTGGACGATCTTGCCGTTGCCGCGGACCGGCCCGTCGAGCTGCTGCAGGTTGCAGTTGATCACGAAGGTGAGGTTGTCCAGGGCTTCGTTGGCCGCCACTTGCAGCAGCCCCCGCGACTCCGGCTCGTTCATCTCGCCGTCGCCCAGAAACGCCCAGACCTGTTGTTGGCTGGTGTCCTTGATGCCGCGATCGTGCAAGTACCGGTTGAACCGCGCCTGGAAGATCGCGTTCATCGGGCCGAGGCCCATCGAGACGGTCGGGAACTCCCAGAAGTCCGGCATCAGGCGCGGGTGCGGGTAGGACGGCAGCCCGCCACCCGGACCCGCGTGGGAGTACTCCTGGCGGAACCCGTCGAGCTGGTCGGTGCTCAACCGGCCCTCGAGGAAGGCTCGCGCGTAGATGCCGGGGGAGGCGTGGCCCTGGATGTAGAGGTGGTCACCGCCGCCGGGATGGTCCTTGCCGCGGAAGAACCAGTTGAACCCCACTTCGTAGAGGCTGGCCGAGGACGCGAACGAGGAGATGTGACCGCCGACGCCGATGCCCGGCCGTTGCGCCCGGTGCACCATCATCGCGGCGTTCCAGCGCATCCACGCCCGGTACCGGCGCTCGGTTTCCTCGTCGCCGGGGAACCACGGTTCGAGTTCGGTGGGGATCGTGTTGACGTAGTCCGTGCTGGTCAGTGATGGCACGCCGACGCCGCCCTCACGTGCCCGTTGCAGCATGCGCAGCATCAGGTACCGCGCGCGCTGCTGGCCGGAGTTGGCGAGCATCGAGTCGAATGACTGCAACCACTCTTCGGTCTCCTCCGGATCGATGTCCGGGAGATGCGAGGCGAGTCCGTCGCGAATGACCCGCACCCGTTGTGTCGGTTTGGGTCCGCCGTCGTTGTTGAGGGGGGACAAAGAGACTCCTCGACTACGTGCTGTAGCGGGCGTCGGGTGAGACGCCCGTCACTGTCCATCATCCCTCATCATTCCCCCGGATGCGCGCATCGTCACCACTACCGGCTGGTATGCCCGTATCTTGTATCCACTAGGAGCGTTTAGAGTCGGACCACCAGCAACGCTTTCGGCGTGTCTTGTCGTCAGCAGTTGCGCCGGTGGCGGTCGGCAGTGTTCGCTATCGGCCAGACCTGAAAACTCGAGTGCGGTGCCTGGATTGGTGCCGCACCGGTCCCTTTGGAGGAGTGAGAACGCCGTGGTCGCCGCGGGAGACGCCGGCAAAGGCGCAGTCGACGTCGCCGAGAGGCTCGACATCGAGCCGGAAATGGTTATTCAGGAGATCGGTTGGGACGAGGACGTCGATGACGGCCTCCGTGCCGCGGTCGAGGAACGCTGTGGAAGTGAGCTCCTCGACGAGGACGCCGATGAAGTGGTTGATGCCGTGCTGCTGTGGTGGCGCGACGACGACGGCGACCTGACGGACACCCTTCTCGATGTCATGACGCCGCTGGACGATGATGGCGTGATCTGGGTCCTGACCCCGAAGACGGGTCGCCCTGGTTACGTCGAACCGAGTGACATCGCCGAAGCAGCATCGACATCCAACCTTGCCCAGACCTCGAACGCCAGCCTCGGGGAGAACTGGATGGGCACCCGGTTGGCTTACCGGAAGGCCAAGTCGAAGCGCTGACAACTCGTCATGGTCCCGGTGGTGGGTCTGTGGATCCACCACCGGGACCACGTGCGCGTGATCCGGTAAGTTCGATGTTGGACCAGAAACCCAGGCTGAACAGAAGGGTGCGAGATGACGCTCGCGGTCGGTGCTGAGGCGCCGGACTTCACATTGCCGGACTACAACAAGGAACAGGTTTCCCTGTCCGACTTCCGGGGCAAGAAGAACGTGCTCCTGGTTTTCTACCCGTTCGCCTTCAGCGGTGTCTGCCAGGGCGAGCTGTGCCAGGTGCGGGACGACCTCGCGGACTTCCAGAACGACGACGTTCAGGTGATCGGCGTTTCGGTCGACACCCCGTTCTCGCTCAAGGCTTGGGCGAACGAACAGGGATACACCTTCCCGCTGGTGTCGGACTTCTGGCCGCACGGTGAGACCGCCAAGGCCTACGGGGTCTTCAACGAGAAGGCGGGCATGGCCAACCGGGGCACTTTCCTGATCGACAGGGAGGGTAAAGTTCGCTTCGCGGAAGCCAACGAGCCCGGCGAGGCTCGCGACCAGGGTGCATGGAAGAAGGCTCTGGCCGAACTCTCCGCATGACACTTGGGTGATCGGCCGCCTCCCGGCGGTGGTCGGTCACCACCGGGGCGCATAGCTCAGCGGAAGAGCACTTGCCTTACAAGCAAGGGGTCGCTGGTTCGAACCCAGCTGCGCCCACCGAAAGAAACGCAGGTCAAAGGGGTGGCGCCGTTCGTGGTGCCACCCCTTTTACCGTGCTGAGTGACTGACTGCGCGACCGTGCCTCGCGGCGCTGCTTCTCTTCGGCATGGGGTCTCCCCGGTTCCGAGGTCAGCCGGTCAGGTCTGCGCTGGCTGAGTTCGGGTCGGTGCCAGGAAGTCGGTGTGCCAAGCACTACGGGTCGGCGCTGATCTGGAATACAGAGGCGAGTTGGAGCCCGCCGCCGGGAGAATCAGGCAGCGAGGACGACCGCGCTGGTGTCCGGCACAGGAGGCCATGTGCGGATGAGTATCCGGGAGTTCGCAGCTCACCTCGGTGTCAGCGAGCGCATGATCTCCAAGTGGGAGGCGGGTAAGGGCGACATTCGGCCGCGGCCGATCAACCAAGCCGCGCTGGATACCTGCCTGAATCGGAGCGACTCAGACACTTGGGCGCGCTTCTCCCACCTCACCAACGGTTCGCTCGTGTCCGGTGCGGCCGGTGAGGGCGCGAGCCTCGAACCGATCGGGAGCAGCGAGGTCCGGCATCCTTCGGACGGCAGCCCGATGGTCAAGGTCGACGGAAGCGTTTTCCAGTCGGGGCCGAGCAATGAGCCGGTGTGGCTTCCGGCGTTCTACATCGATGTTCATCCGGTGAGCAACGCGGAGTACGCCCGGTTCGTGGCGGCGACGGGACATACTCCGCCGCAGCACTGGACCGATGGCCAGTACCCGCAGGAACTTGAATGGTGCTCGACCGAGTCGACTCCGGGCCGACACGAGCTGAAGGGCGGAGCCTGGACGAGTCCGTTCGACCGGGCCACACCATCGTCGTTCAACGACGCGGCGGAGACGATGTGCGATGACGACACCGGATTCCGGTGCGCGGTCGCTGCCGATGCCCTGGAGAAGCTGCTCTGAGTCCAGCGCGCGTCGAGAGGTTCGTGCGTTCCGGGCGTTGAGCGTGTCGACGACGCGCAACCGCTCCAGGGCGCCCGGCACCACTCTCGGAAGGCTTCGAAGCTGGTGAAGCTGGTGACGTTCACAGCTCGATGTGGCTGTGCGTCGGTGATCTCGCCCGCCATCCGTCGCACGTATTCGACGGGGCCCGAGGCACCGTACCTCTCGGAGAGGAGCACTCATGGGCACGATGAGCGACTGGCGCGACGTGAAACTGGCCCGGACCAACACCGAGTTGAGCGCGGCCTCGCAGGCCGCGCTGCAGCGAGTGCGGCAGGCCGCAGGCCAGGCGTCGCGCACGCGCTGAGGTGCTCTGCAAGTGGGGCTGGCCGGGTCCTGGCCAGCCCCACACCTGTCTGGAAAGGGATTCCACGACTCTAGACCTTTGCTGCGAAACTGGCCCACCTGATCAAGACCGTGCACCCCCCGGATCGGGGGTCGTACAGCTACCGCGAGATCGAAGCGGGGATCAAAGACCATCCCGGCGCGATGACCGCGGCCTACGTGCAGCAGCTCGCCAACGGCAAGCAGCCCAACCCGCGCAAGCACTACATCGAAGCCCTGGCGACGTTCTTCGGCGTGCCGCCGAGCTACTTCTTCGATGACGAGGTGACCCGGCAGGTCGACGCCGAGATCAGCGACGTGATCGACTGGCGCGACACCGGAGCCGGCGAGATCGCCCAGCGCATCAACACGCTGAGCCCGGAGCACCGCAACGCGGTGTCCACGATGATCGACAACCTCGCCGACTACGAACACCAGGGCCGCAGCCGCCGCCGGCGCAAGCGCTCGTCCAGGACCAGCGAAGACGCATGAGACGATGATCTTCGGGAGATCCGAACCGGGGGTCGTGCCGCGGTGCCTGCGGTTAGTACCCTTCAGCGTGGCCGAAGAGCTACAGGGGTTGAGCGTGACGGTGGAGTGGACCGAACTCCGCGCACGCTGCGAACCCCGCGTCGAGCACCTGCTGCGGACGATCGGCCTGCCGAATCCGTGGGACATCAACGAGTTCTGCGACCGACTGGAACGCCACCGCGGCCGCGACATCGACCTCGTGCCGGTGCGCTGGACCGTCGTGCGCTGGACCGTCGGCGAGAGCACCGGTGCCTGGCAGCGCCGCGACGATTACGACATCATCGGCTACGCCGAGAACACCAGCTCGGTGCATCAGGACCACATCATTCTGCACGAGATCGGGCACGTGATCTCCGAGCACCGCGGCCGCTGCGTCCTCTCGGTGCAGGAAGCCCAGCAGCGCGCCCCCCACTTGGCGCCGGCCGCGTTCGCCCACCTCCTCGACCGGGTGTCGGTCGAGGCCGAAGAACACGAGGCCGAAACCATCGCGACCATGATCCTTGCGCGCATCGCCCGGCAGAGTCGACGCGGCGCGAACGCAAGCTCGACGCGCGCACCTCGGCAGCGCTGAACCGGGTGACCGCCACCTTCGACGACCTGTAGATCCGACACGAGATACTTCCCGGCAATGGGAAGCATGTTGATGTGGCTCGCCGGTGTGATCGCCGTGTCCTCGGCGGGGCTGCGCCTCTATCGGGCGCGGCGGCGCCTGACCCCCGGAGTGATCTACCTCTGCGCAGCCGTGGCAGCCGTGGGCTGCTCGGCCGCGCTCGCGGCACCGCTGACCGTGGAGCTGCTGATACCGGTGGAGCTCTTCAGCAACTTCACCCGGTGGCTCGCCAACAGCCTGGCGATGGTCGCCGCGTGGTCGGTGCACGCGCTGCTGCTGCACCTGGTGTACGCACCCGAACACGCCCGTCCCTCCGTCCGCCGCCAGGTCGTGATCCTCGCCGCGGCGCTGGCGACGATGACGCTGCTGCTGCTCGGCGCGGGAATCCCATCGGCCCCCGACTTCGTGGCGGCCGCTGGTGACCACTGGCAGATCACGGCCTACGTCACCGTGTTCTGCGGATACGTCGCCTACAACCTGGCGAACTTCGTACGGTTGATGTCCTACTACGCGCGGCTGTCGGCACGCCCCTGGCTGCGGCGCGGACTCGGCATGGCCCGAGTCGGTGCCGCCGTCGGGATCGGCTGGGCCGTGGTGAAGATCCTGGCCGCGATAACCGTGCTCGCTGGCGACCCCGGCGGCTGGGAGATCCTGGCCTCCGCCATTCTCTCCGCAACCTGCGTGTCCCCATGCCGGCATCGGCGTCACGATGCCGGCATGGGGACCGGCGGTCGCCACCCCCGTCCGGTGGGTGCGGCACTACCGCACCCACCAGGCGCTCCGCCCTTTGTGGTCGGCGCTGCACGCCACCTTCCCCGAGGTCAGCCGCACCTAACCGGGTCAACCCACCGCGATCGCCTGGCGCTTGGCCCGCCGCGTCGTCGAGATCGAAGACGGACTCCTGCTGCTCGCGCCATACCGCATACCCCACGAGAGCACCTCACCAGGAACCCGAGATCCAGAAGCCGTCCGGGAAGCCATCGAGATCCGCGACGCGCTGCACGAAGTCGAGCAAGGAACCGCGCCTCCGGTCTCCGAGCCGCCCGCCCCATCACCTCAGCGCGAAGCAGGCGACCTCGACGCCGAGGCCGCCTGGCTGCGGCGCGTCGCCCGTGCGTACCGTCGCGTACCGCCGTCGACGACCGCAGCACTGCCGAGAAGGAGTCCCGTGACCAGCGCTGAATCCGAGCACGCCCAGGGCCGGACCGAGCCGGAAGCTGGCCCGCAACGCACCCTCGGCACCGCCGTGGCCCGGATTCTCACCGAGATCCTCGCCCCGTGGGTGATCGTGCTGCTGCTGCCGCTGGCCGTGGCCTGGCAAGTCACCCACGCACCCGTGCCCACCCTGCTCTGGGGACTGATCGTCGCTCTGACCAGCAGCATCCTGCCGATGGGCATCATCGTGTGGGGCGCCAAGACCGGACGCTGGGACGGACACCACGTCCGCAACCGCGAGGGGCGCCTGGTCCCCTTCCTCGCCCTGATCGCCTTCAGCCTCGGCGGGCTCGCCGCGCTGATCTTCGGCGGCGCCCCGTGGCTGCTGATCGCCCTGGACATCAGCATGATCACCACTCTGATCGTCACTGGCGCGATCACGACCCGGTGGAAGGTCTCGATGCACACCGCCGTCGCCGGTGGCGCCGTCGTCATCCTCGCCGCGACCTACTCCCCCATCCTCTGCCTGCTGGCCGTGCTCGTCGCCGCGATCGGCTGGTCCCGGGTCGCAATCCGCGACCACACCCCGACCCAGGTCATCGGCGGTGCCATCGTCGGCGCGATCGTCGGCGGCGGGCTCTACGTCACCCTGATCTAACACCACGGAAGGCTGCCCGGTCACCGCCCGTTGAACTGTTCCCGGTCGCGTGCTTCGGCATCGAGCTGTCTGGGCTCGACCACCTGCTCGATCGCGGCACACACCTGCTCCAGATCCCACTCGGTCGCGCTGCACCGCGCCGCTTAGCCACCTCGGCCCGGTCGGCATCGTCGAGCAGGAACACCCGCTCCAACTCCGCCTGCGACGGGCACTCGGTGAACCGGCCAAACCCGGCAGCCTGCTCGTCGGTCAGAAACTCCACTGGCAAGTGCTCACGGCTGCCCTGATCGCGGAACGTCGAGCTCGGCCTACTCTTCCAACGTCAGGGCGAGACCAAACTCACGTCCTTCGTGATCGGGGTTGGCTGCGCAACTGCCTGGTTGCCGGGCATGTCGGTCAACGAAGTGGCTGGTGTCGGATGCGGGTGGTCCTGTGACGGACGTGATCGTCCCTTCGGATGCTGACCATGGACCGGACTGGGCTAAGATTTTGTCGGTTAAGCAGTAGCCACAGCATGTGCGCGCCGGTAGGGGCGCCACCTGCTTCGCCTAGAACACAGGCCCTCCTGGTGATCGATGGCGTAGCGGGCTTCTGTACTAGGAGGGAAGGGAAACGCCGTGACGGCTGAGAAAACTCTGGGCCCCACTCAGCAGCTTCCGGTGGATGGCAACGGCAGCGACCAGGCCGCAGCGACCGAGGCGGCGCGGATGGCGGCGGTCGCCCGCTACGAAATTCTGGACTCCCCGCCGGAGGAAGCGTTCGATCGCGTCGCGGCGATGGCGGCGCGGTTGCTGCGGGCCCCGATCGCGACGGTGTCGATAGTGGATACGGACCGGGTCTGGTTCAAGGCCACCCACGGCCTGGACGGAGTGGGCCAGGTCGGCCGAGAACCGGGTCTGGGGGCTTCGGCGATCCTGCAGGACGAGCCGTATGTGGTGACTGATGCGGTCACCGATTCGCGCACCGCCGCGCACCCTCTGGTGACCGGGGGCCTGGGAGCGCGGTTCTACGCCGCCGCGCCGATTACCACGTCCGACGGCCACCGGCTGGGCACGGTCAACGTGCTCGACATTCGGCCCCGCGAGATCAGCGACGAGGAGCTGGCCACGCTGACCGATCTGGCGGCGGTGGTGATGGACGAACTCGAGCTGCGCCTGTCGGCGTTGAGGGCCCTGCGCCAGGAACGGCACTCGCGCACTCAGGTCGAAGGCTTTGCTTCTGCCCTGCAGCGCACTCTGCTACCCCCGTCCCTGCCCTCGGTGCCCGGATTGGAGCTGGCGTGTCACTACCACGCCGCCTCCACCGCGGATGTGACCGGCGACTTCTACGACGTGTTCGCCTTGGGTGATGGCCGGTGGGCGGTGTTTCTCGGCGATGTCACCGGCCACGGGGTTTCCGCCGCCGCGGTGACCTCGCTGATCCGTTACACCCTGCGCACTGCGGCCCTGCATCACCAGGACCCGGCCGCCGTGCTGGAGGAGCTGAACTCGGCGTTGTTGCTGGATCCGCAGGTGCCGCAGCACTGCACGGTCCTGTTCGGCATCCTGGCGCCCGAGTCCACCGGTGGGTTCGATCTCACCCTCGCCGGCGGCGGACATCCCCCGGCGCTGCTCGTCCATGCCGGTACCGGCGTTGTCGAGGAGGTTTGCCCGCCTGGCGGCATGCTCGTGGGGGCGCTTTCGGACGCCGAATTCGCCACCTTCCACCTGAACCTACAGGCGGGTCAGACGCTGCTGCTCTACACCGACGGGATCACCGAGGCCCGCCCTGCGGGCGAGTTCTTCGACGAACAACGGCTGAAGAAGTTTCTGGCGGATCACCCTCACGCCTCGGCGGGTGAGCAGATCAACGAGCTGACCGCCTTGCTCGAACGCTTTGACCCCGCACCCACCGATGACGTGGCGTTGCTGGCCCTGAGCGTGCCCCGGCGGAGCGAGGTTCAGTGAACCACGCCACCGGCTAGCCCGCGACCCTCTGGGTTACCTCGGCGTCGGTGAGCACGGTCCAGGACATGCGTACCGACGTGCCGGAGGTCGTGGTGGTTACCTCGGCGTGTTCAGCCAGGCTTTCGATCAGCACCAGCCCCCGACCTCCCAGGTCTCTGCGTTCGACCGGCGGCTCCTGCCAGCGTCCGTAGTCGGTTACCACGACTTCCGCGCGGGAGGAAATGGGCCGGTAGACCGCGTGCACCTCCAGCACGCCACCTCCGTGGGGGTAGGCGTGGGCGGTGGCGTTGGCCAGCGCCTCGTAGCTGGCCAGGACCACCAGCTCAATCTGCTCGGCGCTCATGTTGACGCACGCGGCCCATCCAGCCACCGCACGCCGCAGAGCGGGAAGCCGTTCAGGATCGGCCGGGACAGCTCGACAGTGCAACTCCGTAGGCGGATCGGTGTTCTCGTCGGCGCCCGGGCTACCACGCGGCGCATTACCGTCGATGTTCATACGTTCGTTCCTACGTCGACTGCTGGGCTTGCTCCTTCGGTTTACCCAGACATTCCCGTCCCGCAATCATGCCGCGACGGTGCACCAACTTCGCGCCTGCCCGGTGCGCTCGCTTTACTGTTCGGTCAGGGCGTCCTCGCGGGAGGAATAGAGAGGGATCTTGCGGTCGAGTGCAGTCAACTGCAGCGGCCGTGCCGTGACACTGGTGGGCGCCACCACCCGCAACGCGGTGTGGTCGCCGGCCTCCTGATAGGCCGCGACCAGCGCCGAGAGTCCAGCCGAGGCGAAAAACTCCACCTCGGTCAAGTCGACCACCAACGTCACCGGCCGCTCCTCCAGCACCGAGGACAGTTCGTGCTGAAACCGGGGTGCTGTCACCATGTCGATCTCTCCCGAGACCGCCAGCACCGCCGCCTGGTCATGCCACTCCCGTGCCACCGTCACCGGCACATCCTGTTCTTCCGACGTTCCGGCAGACCCTGTGGCAGGCGTTCCGTTCGTAGTCATGACGCCGAATATCTCATACCGCCGGTGATGCTCGGGAAGGAAAGTCCCTCAGACGCTGGTGCTGTCCAGATCTTCCTGCACCGCGGATCACTCGCGACGTAGAGACGGACCCCTTGGTGGCTGAGAAACCAATGAGGTCTTGATCAGTTCAACGCTCGAGCACTACGCCTGACCCGGTCGTTGGCCACCGGCCTCGTCAGCACACGAATCTCGCGCTCGGTCGTACTGGCGCGCATGGCCACTAGCGTGCTCCGGGGATCTCGCCGGTTGTGGTGATCTCTTCGGCGAGCTCGCGGAGCTTGATGTTGCGGTGTTGCGAGCTCGTCTTGAGCACCGCGAAGGCTTGGTCTTCGCTGACCTTGTAGCGCTCCATGACGATGCCGAGTGCTTCGCCGATGGCTTGTCGGGTGGCGATCGCTGAGTGCAGTTGCGCGCGGAGGCGGGCCGAGGAGAACGCGACCGCGGCGTGCGAGGCCACGATCCAGCCGATCAGTTCGGAGCGTTCGGTGAACGCGTTGGGCTGGGAGGAGTAGAGGTCCAGTGCGCCGAACTCGTCTTCATCGGTGAAGAGCAGGAAGCCCATCATGCTGCTGATCCCCAGCTCCCGGGCCTTCGGAACATAACGCGGCCACCGGTGCTCCGTGCTCGACATGTCGGCGATGCGGTAGACCTGCTCGCTGTGCTTTGCGGCGTCCAGGCACGGTCCTTCATCCAGCTCGGCCTGGACCCGATCCGACTGGCGAACCAGATCACTGGTCACCGCCAGGGTTTCCACCTGCCGGCGCTGGGTTTCGCCCCGCCTGCCATGGAGGGTCAGGACCCCGGCGTGCTCGCAGCCGTCCACCAGTGTCGTCGCGTGTTCGGTGATGCGGTCCAGGGTGTGCTGGACGGTGTCTTGGGCTAGCAGATCCCGCGACATGTGCGCCAGCGTGACCGCCAACTTGTCCTCGGAACCGTTGCTCACGCTCGTTACCTCCAGTGTGGCGGGCTGGCTTTCACCAGCATTCGTACCCGGCTCAGGGGATCTCGACACTTTGGGCAAGAATGCGTAGGGTCGGAACTAGCTAGTTGAGCAGCAGCTGGCAGGACCGGAGAGGTCAGCCAGAGTAGCGTGCTCCTGCTCATTTCTCGGTAGCCAGGACAGTCGACTGCGATCGCCCGTCCCGGCTCCTTTCCGGCCCGACGCTCTGCTCGCGAGCGCGCGAGCTGGATCGCTTCCCTCCGGCGAACAGGAGCCCTGGCGTGCTGACACACACCCCGGTAACCGAACAGTCTGAACATTCCCCCCGCCCCAGCCGTCCCGCGACTACGAGACCTGCGGAGTACGGGCGGTTGCGCCTGCGCATGGATTGCACCGACCCGCAGTTGGCGGTGCTTGCCGTGATCGGAGAGCTGGACACGGTCACGACCCCGCAGCTGGCCGAGGTGCTGTGGCCGCGGTTGCAGACCAAGCTGACCACGCTGGTGTTCGATCTCAGCGAGGTGACCTTCCTCGGCGTCGACGCCCTGCAACTGCTGGCCAGGGCACACAGCTACGCCACCTACTGCGGCACCACACTGTGCGTGATCAACAGCACTCCCACCGTGGAACGTGCGCTGGCCGCCGCAAGCTTGGATACCACCCTGCCTTGCTTTGCCAGCCTGCTCACGGCCCGCACCGCCTTGGCCACACGTGCCGAGGGCACCCTTCCCATCGGTCACCAGCGCATCGGTCCGTACCCCGAGTGAGCACGGCCCGCTCCACACCAGGGCACCCTCAGCGCAGAAACTCGCGGAACTCCGGCTGAGGGTGTCGCCGGGTGGTGTTCTCGACGCCTCCGGCGATGCAGGAGCGCCTCCGCGTGTGAGATAGCGCCCTTGGCTCTTCCGGTAACCGTCGACACGCACGGAGGACGATGCGGATCTCGGTCGACGTCGGTCGTCGCGAAGGCCTGGTCTCTGCGAGGAGCAGGCCCCCTCCGCCCGTTGCTCCGCGGTTGTCGTCGAGTGTTCACTGATCACTGGTGCCGGGCTTATCCGGGTAAGATCATGTGTGCGGGTGGGCTCGAGGCGGGAGGCAGTGATGCAGCGGGTCGATGGACGCGATGCCGAGGTCTTCCACGCGTCCGACATGTTCTCGGCGGGAAGTCCGGGAGTCCGGTTCGTCGAACTCACCCGTACAGAGGCGCTGAGCGTGGGAACCTATTCGATCCGAAGCGGATGCGCGGACCCTCAAGGTCCGCACCGCGAGGATGAGGTGTACGTCGTGCTCGCCGGAAAGGCGAGGTTCGTGGCCGAAACATGGTCGGTACCGATCACGACCGGTGCCACGATCGTCGTTCCCGCAGGGCTGCGGCACCACTTCGAGGACGTGGAGCAGGATCTGCGCCTGATGGTGCTGTTCGCGCCGCCCGAAAGCGACTCGTGAACGATCCCCCAAGTCCGCGGGCTACGGCTCGAACTCCGTCGCCGCATCGTTGCGTTGACCATCGAGGAAGGACCGTCGGTATTCCGTCGGTGCCACTCCCAGGCTTTTGGTGAAGTGGTGTCGAAGGTTCGCGGCCGAGCCCAGGCCGCACAACTTTCCGATGCGGTCGATCGAATGGCCACTCGATTCCAGCAGCTCCCGAGCTCGGGACAATCGTTGATTGCGTAGCCAGCGGAGTGGGGTCGTCCCGGTCGACTCGTGGAAGCGGCGAATGAGCGTGCGCGGACTCAGCCCAGCGTGCCGCGCGATGTCCGCGATGGTCAGCTGGCTGCCCAAGTTCTCCGTGATCCATTGCAGCACCGGTCCCAGCCCATCGTCGAAGCGGGGAACCGGTGTCTCGATGTATTGCGATTGGCCTCCGGGACGGTGGCTGGGCACGACCATGCGACGAGCCACCTGGTTCGCCACGCTCGCACCGAGGTCCGATCGGACGAGGTGGAGGCAAAGGTCAAGTCCCGCGGTACGGCCCGCACTGGTGAGCAGGTCACCGTCGTCGACGTAGAGGACGGCCGGGTCCACCCGCACGTGGGGATATCGGTTGGCGAGTGCGTCGGCGTGCATCCAGTGGGTAGTGGCTCGTCTCCCGTCCAGCAGGCCCGCCTCGGCGAGCGCGAACGCGCCGGTGCAGAGCGCCACCATCCGGGCACCACCGAGATGTGCTGTCCGCACCGCATCCACCAACTTCGGGTCCGGTGTGGTGACGTGATCGGGCAGCGCGGGCACCACGACCGTGTCCGCCGTGGCCAGGGCCGCCAACCCGTGCTCGGTCTGCACCTGGAAACCGCCCTGGACACGGGTGCGGCCCGGCTTGTCGGCACAGACGCGCAGCGTGTACCAGGGAGAGGCCAAGTCCGGGCGGGCGGTACCGAACACCTCGCACGCGATGGACAGTTCAAACATCGGCATGTCGTCGATTACCGCCAGCGCGACCACTTCGGGCGACATATCGGCAGCCTACGGCAGCATCTTTGCGAATGTTGTCAATCTTGCCACTCGTGTTCGTGGCGGAGCCGAACCAGTCTGAAGCACGTGCACGAATCGAATTCGACTACAAGGATCGGCGCAGGTCGGCTCGCCCGGGGCAGCGCCTTCGCGGTGGTGGCCGGTGTGATCGGCCTGTGCCTGGCCGCAGCGACCGCACCGTCACCGTTGTACAAGCTCTACCAGGCGAGTTGGGGCTTCTCCACGCCGGCTCTGACACTGGTTTACGCCGTTTACTGCTTCGGGGTCCTCGCGGCGTTGCTGGTGTTCGGGAAAATCTCGGACAGCTGGGGGCGGCGACCGGTGATCATCGCCGGGCTGCTCGGCCTGCTCGTCTCCACCGGCATTTTCCTGAGCGCCTCGTCGGTAGCCTGGCTGTTCGTCGCGCGTGGTGTGCAGGGCATCGCCACCGGGATCGCGATCAGCGCGGCGGGAGCGGCTCTGCTGGAGCTGGAACCACGAAGCAAGCCCGGTCGCGGCGGGCTGATGAACGCGGTCGCCAGCTCCCTCGGGGTCGGATGCGGAGGACTGCTCGGCGCCGTGCTGGTGGAATTCGCGCCGAGCCCACTGGTCGTTCCGTTCGTCGTCCTTGCCGCTCTGGTGCTCACGTTGATCGCCATCACCGTCTTCATCCCCGAAACCGTGGCGCGGCGCGGCGAAGCGGGACGGCTGCGGTTCGCCGGCCCACGGGTTCCCCGGGCGATCTGGGCTCCGTTCGCGCTGTCCGGGTTGGGGATCACAACTGCCTGGGCGAACGTCGGCCTCTACCAGTCCCTGGTGCCGACGCTCGCGCCGACGCTGCTTCGGTCCGATACGTACCTGGCCGCCGGAATCTCGATCTTCGCGCTGGGGATGGCTTCCGCTGCCGCACCGCTGCTCGCGCGGACGTTGGCGACGAGTGCGCTCATCGCCGGTGGCATGGTCACGCTGGTGCTCGGTGTTGGTGTGATGGCCCTCTCGTTGATTCTCGCCACACCGGGCTTCTTCATCATGGCCAGCCTGGTGATCGGCGCGGGTGTGGGGCTCAGCATGGTCGGGTCGATCCGGCTGGTGGGTGAGGTCGCTCCGGTCGCCCACCGGGCCGGCGTGATGGCCGCCTTCTACGTGGTGGCCTACATCGCGATCTCAGTACCAGCGGTAATCGTGGGTTTCCTGGTCCGGGTCCTCGGAACCGTACAGACCTTCCAACTCTTCGCGTGTGCCATTCTGTTGCTGTCGTTGACGGCGCTGACCATGAACCTGCGGATGCGACGCTTCTCGCACGTGGGTGTCCGATCCTCGGCGCCGTTGGTCGCCGAGTCGGACTGATCGCCCGATCACGGGTGGGAGCGCGGTCGAGACGAGCGACACCTCGGCCGACATTGCGTTGTGTGGACGCTCCCGGTTCGGCACGTCGGCCTCGGCATTCTCGACCGGTTGCGGCTCCGCCTTTGGCAGAAGCGTCTCGGGCAGAAGCGTCTCGGGGAGAAGCGGCGCTTCGGGTGGAAACCGCGTCACCCGGCGCGAATTGGTCGCCGTTCCAGCACACCACCGCAATTGGGGCATGTGCGGGACAACTCACCGGTGCACCGAGCGCAGAACGTGCACTCGTAGGAGCAGATGTACGCCTCCGCCGAATCTCCCGGCAACTCGGCGGAACACCGCTCGCACAACGCTCTCATGTCCAACATGTCGTCACCTCGACTGAAGGATGCGGCGCGGTCAGGACCTGTTGCACCGCGCCGCATCGTTCCCGGTTCAGCGGACGGCCGGACTCGGCGAACCTCAGGCCTTTTCCAGGGCCACCGCGGCTTCCTCGGGAGCCTCCAGGACGATCGTGTGGTAGCTGCTGATGCGGGACACGATCGCCTCCCGGGGTCCGCTCATCCAACTCTCACTACCGTAGAAGGATTCCTCCTGGGCAGCACGCGTGTCCAGATCGGGGAACGCGCGAACCAGGTATCCCTCTTCGTAACCGTCCTCGGCGACCAACGAGATCCCGTGGTCCAGAACCCGAATTCCGAACCGCCGCAGCATCGGCACGGATTCCTCGCGGAGGAGCTGGGCGAACGTCTGGCCAGCACCAGGTACCAGTCGGTACGTGCGAATTTCTATGATCAAGATGTCTTCTCCATCCCGGTTCTGACGCCTCCTACCCCCACCGGCGAACCGCGGCCGGTCGTCCTGTCCGACTCGCCGGATCGGACTATCGCGAGCCGGCCGAAGACGACCACTCCGACCACGACCGGGAACAGGACCGCCAGACCCAAGCTCGAAGACA
Organism: Parasphingorhabdus pacifica; assembly: GCF_054779195.1. Classification (NCBI taxonomy): domain Bacteria; kingdom Pseudomonadati; phylum Pseudomonadota; class Alphaproteobacteria; order Sphingomonadales; family Sphingorhabdaceae; genus Parasphingorhabdus; species Parasphingorhabdus pacifica. The sequence continues at coordinate 95,603 of NZ_BAAGYS010000014.1, read as the reverse complement.
GCGACAACAGAGCGCCTGCTCCGACCAAGCCCACCACTCGGGCACCGACCCCCGCATCGACGTTGGTGGCGACTCTGGCTGCGAGCCAGACGAAGATGCACAGCGTCATCGCGGCAGGCCCGTAGAGGAAGTAACCGATCTGCCAGCCGAACAGCTCGACCAGGACCAGCACGGTCACCACCGGTACGATCAGTACGGCCACCAAACCGGGCGACCGACGCGCTCGGGCGGCACCGGTGCGACGAATGTTCGCTGCCAGCGTCGTGGCGGCCACCAGGTTCGTGCGGCAGTAGCTCACCGCGAGCAAGCCCACGAGAATTGCCAGCACCGGGCCGATGACTCCCTGCCCGTCCGTACCTGCCCGAGCCAGCCGCAACCAGATCAGACCCGTACCGAACGCGGCGACGACCAGGAAGACCGGTAGCAGGGCACGGCGGCCGAGGGCTGCCTCTTCCGGCGACCACGATCTCCGGACTTCCCAGCCCACAATGGACACGAAGAACAGCAAGCCGGTCGCCAACATGCCGGACTCGCCCACGGCGGAGCGCATTCCTGTCGGGTCCACCGCTGCGGGCCACCACGACCAGGCCAGTGCGGTCAGCGCGGTGAGCACCAACCTGGCCCGCTTCGTCCGTTCGCTGATCGTGGGCCGCAGCAACGCGAGGAGGCCACTCAGTGCGAGTACCGCGATGCCCAGCCAGCCGGCAGGCCCGCCCACACCGACGGCCGCGGCGAGGACGTAACCGACGAACCCGCAGAGGAAGACCTGTCCCGCGAGGATGCCGCCGACATACCAAGCACCGATCACACCTTGCTCGACCGGATCAGCGGGGAGGATGTCGCGGTTCGACGCCACGGCGCGGTGAGCCAGCGCCGAGCGGGTGGTCACTCCGACGACCAGCCCGAGCGAGCAGGTCAGCAGCCACGAAGCCACGTCGAGCGGCTGGTCCACGAGCACCGGCACGCACAACAACAGCCCCACGCCGACGACTTCCACCAGCAGTCGGGTGAACATTCGAGTCACCGGCTGTGGCTGCTGTACTGGGACAAGGGGGTTCGCAGCTCCGGGCCGACTACCGTGTCGGAGGTCAGACTCGCCGACGGTTCGGGCCAAGTCTCGAGGCCGTCGAGCGACCATCGGACGTTCGCGCCGAAGTGCCGCAGCACCGATTCGGCCCAGGTCGGCATGATGGGATACGCGCTCGCCACCAACCGCAGGAACGCCTCCGTCAGGTCGTGCATCAGCCGCCCGTCGGTGACGCACTCCTGACCGAGTGAGTAGATGCGAAAGACTTCCGAGTAGGTCTCGACAGCGAACGACCGAAGTTCCTGTGCGGCGGACATCAAGGAAAAGCTGCGGACGTCGAAGGCTCCGGCGATCCGGTCCACCCGTTCCTGCGCGATAGCGGTGTACTTGCCCGGGGCCGAGTTCTCGACGTTCGGCACCCGGCCCGCGTAGCTTCGGCGGATCATGCCGATCAGGAGTTCGGCGGTGTCCGCGAAATAGGTGCCGAGTTCCTGTGCCGTCGTATCGAAACGCCGCCGGTAGAAGCTGGTCTCTTCCGTTTCCGGACTGGTGCGCGCCAAGTGGAACCGGACTGCGTCGGCGGCGTGTTCCTCGAAGAACTCGGAACCCCAGATCGCGTGGCCCCTGCTGGTGGAGAACTTCAAGCCTTCCAACTGGTAGAACTCGTTGGCGACGATCTGCTCCGGAAGCACCAACGACTCCTCGGCCATGCAGAGAGCCGGCCAGAAGACCGCGTGCGAGTACAGACAGTCGAAACCGAGGAAGTGCACCACGGCAGTGTCCGTGTCCGCCCAGACCTCCCAGCCCGTCCGTTCGGACCTCAGCGCAGCCTGCAGGGTGTCCAGGCTGAACAGGTATCCGCACAATCCGGCGAACCAGGTGTCGATGACATACCCGTCCCAGCCCGGTAGCGGGACCGGTACTCCGTAGGAACTCTTCCTGGTGAACGCCGCGTCCGATAGAGGCGTGGCGAGCAGTTGCTTGATGAACTCGCGCGGCCGGGCACGCAGGTCGAGGGAATCCAGGTAGTTCTGCAGCGCCTTCCGATACCTTTCCATCGGCAAGACGACTCGGTCCTCTTCGACGACGGAGGGAGTCTCACCGCAGAAATGGCATCGTGGGGCGACCAACCCGTCGCTCTCCTGCGGCCACGCACACGATTCGCAATACATGCCACCGTTGGTCGCACCGCACGCCTGGCACAGCCCGGAAACCTCGGCCTCGTACAAGTTGAGGTCACAGTTCTCGCAGTGAAACACCTGCTGGGTCTTGACTTCGAGAAGGTTGCGGTTCCACAGCCGCAGGAACAGGTCGTGGACTACTCCGACGTGCCGGGGGTCCTGCTTCGGGTGTGCGAAGCGATCGGGGAGCATGTTGCCGCCCGCCAAGGAACGCTCCATGCGCTGAGCGAAGCGGTACGCGGTCCGGTGCGGGTCGGCGTCGAGTTCAGCCGCTTTCCTCGGCACGTAACAGGAATGCTCGTCCGCGTAGCTGACATGGTGCACCTGGTGGCCGGTCTGACGCAGGTAGCGGGACAGCACGTCGGCCCCGAGGAACGGACCGGAGAGGTGACCGAGATGGAGGTCGCCGTTCGGGTTCGGCGGAGCCGCGGTCACCACGTACGTCTTCTTCTCCACGGAAACTCCCAAGGTAGGCATTGCGATTACCGGATCTGGATTCGCCTCTCAGGAGGCGGAAATGTGGATTCCGTGGTCGCCGTGTTTGCTGGCATGCACAGCTGCGCCCGGCAGCACCGAGCGGGTGACGATCGCGTGAGCCGCGATGTGCGCTCCCGTGCCGATCTCGATGGCTCCGAGGACGCTCGCATTGGTGCCCACCACGACGCGGTCGCCGACCACGGGATGTCGGGCGGTTCCCGGACCGCCGTCCTTCCACCACCCCACGGAGCCAAGCGTCACCTGGTGATAGAGCATGACGTCATCACCGATGACGCACGTCTCGCCGATCACCACTGCGGCGCCGTGGTCGACGAAGAATCGACGACCGATGCGGGCTCCCGGATGGACCTCGATTCCGGTCAGAATGCGCGCCGTATTCGACAAGATCCTGGCCAGGACGAAGCGGCCGCTTCGGTATGCACGGTGTGCGATCTTGTGCAGCCAGATCGCGGTGACGCTCGCGTGGAACAGTGCTTCGAGTCTGCTTCGGACAGAGGGATCTTTGGCCAGGACGGTGTCCAGATCCTCTTTCATGCGCGGTAGAATTTTCAACATCGCGGACCTCAGACCGTGCTGTAGGTGTAGTCCGACGTGATCGACTCACGAGTCGCGAACCGGTCCGGCCGGTAGGCCACCGACATCGGACCGGCGGTCCCGGTCGCGATCTCGCTCGCGACCGCCCGTCCTACTCCGGCAGCGAGCTTGAAGCCACCGCCGCTCATCCCGGTCGCCAGGTACACACCGCGTTGTCCTGACCAGCCCACCAACGGCCGCCGGTCCGGCGTGTAGGCCTCGAACCCCACGGCGCTGCGCACGACCGAAGCCTGTGCGGTGCGCGGTACGCGTTCGGCCAGCATGTCCCTGGCAGCCAGCACCGTCCGCTGATCCAGTTCGATCGACCCGGGTTCCGCGCCGTTGGCGATCTCCTGGTCGACGCCGAACAACACGCCCGAACCGCCGTCAGGACGGTAGTAGGTGCCGAGGGTGTCATCGATGACCAGGGGAATCCGCACCGAATCGGGTTCGCCTGTGCAGACGGCGGCGGTGCCGATAGGGCGGGATCGGATCGGCACGTGCACACCTGCGGTGGCTCCGAGGTGGTGGGACCAGATCCCGTTGGCCAGCACCACTACATCGGCCTTCACGTCTTCGCCGGGCATCTCGGCCACGATCGGTCCGTGATCGGGAACCGACAGATGACACACCTTGCTGTGGAGCCGGAACCGGACTCCTCGGGCTGCCGCGCGGTGGGCCAGGCTCGTCGAGATCTCCGCTGGGGCGGCGTAGCCCGCATCCTGCTCGACGGCCACCACATCGGTCGAACCGAGGCGCAGATCGGGATAAGCAGCTCGAACCGAAGCCCGGTCGTGCAGGCCGATCGGGATTCCCGCCTGCTGCGCTCGCATGACGTGGGATTCGAGCACGGAGCGGTTCTTCTCGTCCGTGATGAACGCGAATCCGGTTCGTCGGAACCGTCCTTGTCCGGTGTGCTCGGACGTGAGGTCCCGCATCAACGGAACCGTCTCGGCGGCGAGCCGCAAATCGACGTCGGACATGTGCAGCTCACGGATCAACCCACCGGATTTCGCGGTCGCACCGACCTCGGCGACCGCGTTCTGCTCGCACACTGTGACCTCCACCGAGCGGTGTTCGGCGAGGTAGTAGGCGGCGCTGACACCGATGACGCCAGCGCCGACCACGAGCACTCGAAGATCCGCGGTCATGCGACCGTCTTCTCGTCCGTCGGGAACCAGATCGACAGGTAGACGAGATCGTCCGTCCCGTCGTTGGTCACTTCGTGGTCCACCCCAGGACGGATGTGTACCTCGTTCCCGTAGGACACAGGTGCCTTTTCATCGCCCACCCGAACTGTTCCGGTGCCACCGAAGAAGAAAAAGATCTCCCGCTCGTGGTGTGCGTGCGGCGCGGAAGTGGTGCCTGGTGACACTACGCACCAAGCGCCTTCGAATGGAAACGCCCCGATAGCGTCCGGAGCGCTTAATCTCTGAGCTTTCAGATTGTAATCGGCCTCGAAATTCAGGCCGTTCTGTGGCCAGGAGCGTACGTCCACGGCGATCTCCATAGCTAGTCTTTGTCGGTTCACAGGTCAACGGCGACCAGCGGGAACGAACATTACGGAAGTGGATCACGAGCTGTCTTGCGCAATATGGGGAGAAGGGTCTGAACTCTCGGCTAGGACGTCCGAGTGAACAGGCGACGCTCTTTCTCCGGAGCTTCACGAACGTGAACAGTTGAGTAGCACCGCAAGTGCTTTGGCCGGTTTCTTCGAGGATATCGAGGGGGTGACTACCGCGATAGTGGAGACACGTCGTTGAACCTGGCACCTGTGTGGACTTCTCAGGTACTCCGACGTGCAGTGTGACTCAGATCGCTGACCGGGCCGGTGTCGTTCTCCGGTTGGTAGATTAAACAAGGCAGTGGCGGTGCTCACATTGCACACGTTGATTCCACGCCAACGAATCCCGACCCGAGCAACCGGTACATCGGAATTTAGTGGGGTATTCTTGACTGCGTACGACGTTGAAGTGCTCGCCGTAGGAGCCGGTCCGTCCAATCTCGCCTTGATGGTGGCGTTGGAGGATTCCGATTCCGGATTGGCCGAGCAGACCCTGATGGTCGAACAGCACGCGGACGTCCAGTGGCAACGGGGAATGCTCATTCCTTGGGCGCAGAGCCAGGTCTCGTTCGTCAAGGATCTTGCCACGGCGCGGAGCCCGCGAAGCCGGTTTACTTTCTTGAACTACCTGCACGAGCAAGGCCGGTTGGACGAATTCGTCAATCTTGGGACCTTCCACCCGTATCGGTTGGACATATCCAACTATTTTCGGTGGGCCGCCTCCAACCTGTCCAGGGTGCAAACTCGCTACAATACGCGTTGCGAGAGCATCGATCCGATCTTCGGCGACAACAACACGATCACCGGCTGGTCAGCCCGGCTGGGAGACGGCTCCGAGGTGACGGCCCGCGATGTGGTGTTCGGAATCGGCCGCAACGCCCACGTGCCAGAAGTGTTTCGGGGGCTGCCCGAATCACGTCTGATCCACAGTACGCGTTACCTGGATCGGGTCGGCGAGCTGCGGGACAACGAGTGGCATCGCCCGGTCGTGGTCGGTGGGGCGCAAAGCGCCGCGGAGATGTTCGCGTCCGTGCGGGAGTACGTGCCGGACAGTCACCCCACGATCATCATGCGCTCCATCGGGTTCGACTACTACCAAACCAGCTCGTTCACCAACGAACTGTACTACTCATCCTTTGTGGACGAATTCCACAATGCGCCGCCGCAACAGCGCGAACGGATGAACGCCGAGATGCGCAACACGAACTACGCGGGCCTGGCACCGTACCTGCTGGACGCGTTGTACCGGGACCAGTACCTCCAGCGCCTGGTGGGTGACGAGGGATTCCGCATCATCACCACCACCGACATCACCTCGGCTTCGTTCGACGCGGACGAGGTTGTACTCGAAATCTACGATCGGAAGACCGATCGGCACTCCGAGGTCCGGTGTGACGCGGTTCTGCTCGGTACCGGTTTCGATCCGCAGCCGCCCGAACTGGTGCGCTCGGCGGTGGAGGGCGCCGGTGTGCGGGACACGACGGTCGATCGGAACTACCGGGTGGACCTGGGCGAGTCGAAGCGGGGAGGGGTTTACGTGCAAGGTCTGAACGAAGACACCCACGGAATCTCGGACTCGTTGCTCAGCGTACTCGCGCAGCGGTCGACCGAAATCACCTCGGACATGGTGAAACGGCGTTCGAACGACTGAGATCCGCTCTTTCCCGCGTGGGGCTTCGGTTCATGACCGAAGCCCCACACTCGCGTGGTCACCAGCCGCGTTCGCCGTCCCATTGCTCGCGAATGATGTCCGCCTGGCCGGCGTGCCGACCGGTATCGAGAGTGACATGGCACAAGGCCCACCGCAGGGTGTAGTCACCCGCGGTCTGAGCACCGATGCTGTCCAGCGCGAGGTCGGCGATGACGATGTCGCTCGTCCGGCATGCCTCTCGGTACCGCGTGACGAGCCCACTCAAGGTCTCATCGTCCTCGACCACCCAGTCTCCGTCCGGATTGTCGGGACCGAACGGCATCGGGAGTCGTGCTCCGCCGAGGACTTCTTGAAACCAGTGCTGTTCGACCGTCGTGAGGTGTTTGACGATGCCACCCAATGTCGTGGTGGACTTGGTGGGGTTGTATTCCGCGCCGTCGTCGGCGATACCACGGACTTTGCCGACGACGGTGTCGCGTCCGAATTGCAGCCAGGCCCGAAGCATGTCTTTCTCTTCAAGACCGTGCTTCGGAATCCACCGGTCGGGTTTCTCCATGCAGACAGGTACGTGATGAGCCATCGTGCTCGTTCTTCTCCTGGATGTGGACAACGGTCGTGGCCGGTACTACTCACACGGCGATGGGGTCTTTCTGCCGGGCGAAGCGGCGGAATGCCAGCGACACGGCCGCCAGCACGACCGGAAGCAGCAGAAACCATCCGGAGAAGACCAGTACCACGGTCATGATCAGGCCTGCGGCCACTGAGCCGAACCAGACCGGTGAACCGGTGGACAGTAGCTTCGCACCAGCCGCGAGCCCGGCCACGTACACGGCCATGAAGCACGCTGACGCGGCGAGCATCAGATTACCGAGATCCATTCCCGCCGCGAGAGACGCGACAGCCACGACCACGGTGACGCCGCCCAGCACGGCAAGGCTTCGGCGGGGCGTCTGTCCCGCCTCGCTTCCGCGGGACAGTAGGGAAGGTAGGGCGCCGTCCCGCGCGAGAGCGGCGCCGAGCCGGGCTCCACCGGCCATGTAGGCGTTCATGACGCCGGTGGTCAACAAGAACGCCAGCACGCCGGTCAGCACCGAGGCACCGCTGCCGAGTCCTTCTTCGAGCAGCAGGGTGATCGGTACCGTGGACGAAGCCAGTCGGGGGCCGAGCACGAGCACGCAGGTCAATGCCAGTCCGACGTAGAGCAGGCCGACCACCACGAGCGTGCCGGCGGTGACCTTGGGCAGGTCCCGTTTCGGATCGGCGAAATCGCCGGAGAGGTGGGTGACCGCTTCCCAGCCGGCGAAGGTGAAGAAGAGCACGCTGGCGGCGCTGCCCACCGATGCCCACCCGTGCGGCATGAAGGGCGTGAGGTTTCCCGGATCCGCCTTCGGCAGCGCGGCGACGACGGTCACGACCATCAGCAGTGCCAGCACACTGATCAGCAACAGTTGCACGCCGCCGGAGACGTTCAAGCCGATCGCGTTGGTGGTCAGCCCGATCAGCACGATCAGCGAAGCGACGAGGTAGGCCACGTCGTCTCCGGCTGAGAAGGCGTGGGCGACGTACTGGCCTCCCACGTAGGCGACGGCGGTGGCACCAATGGGCAATGCGAAGTAGAACCACCACCCGACCACCGCGCTCGCGTTGTCGCCGAACGCCTGTTTGACGAAGGTGGCGACACCACCGCCGTCCGGATATCGGCTACCCAGCGCGGTGAAGGTGGCGGCTACCGGGACGCACAGGATCACCAGCGCGAGCCATGCGAGCACCGATGCCGGCCCGGCTACTTGGGCCGCCAAGGCTGGAAGGGCGAGCACACCTGCTCCGAGGATCGCGCCGACGTAGAGCGCCACCCCTTGTGCGAGTCCGATCCGTCGATCGCTCACCGGCCCTGACCTCCTGAGTTGGCATACATTGAGGCTTGTGCGCTACGTGCCGTGCCCGGCACAGTGACGCGCCAAGGCACGCTCAGCCTACGATTCGAAGGCAAATCGTGTCCACGACTTAAGGTGTCAAAGTTGGGAGAGGATATTGCCTACGGAACTGGACTCGACCGACCTGTGCTTACTCGCTGAGCTCCAGCGTGATGGCCGGATGACCCACGCCGAACTCGCCCGGCGGGTGGAGTTGAGCGCTCCGGCAGTGGCCGAACGTCTGCGTCGACTCGAACGGATCGGTGTCATAACCGGCTTCGCCGTGCAGCTCGACCCGGCGAAGCTCGGATTCGGGCTGGTGGCATTCATCCGGCTCGCGGCATTCGGTTCGGGTTATGGGGACGATGGCGTGCAGAATCTCCTGCAGATACCGGAGATCATGGAGACGCACCACGTGGTGGGGGAGGACTGCTGGATATTCAAGGTCGCGGCCCCAGGTGTCGAGCGCCTGGAAGAAATCTTGGCGGAGATGACCAAAACAGGACGGACGACCACTTCCATAGTGCTGTCCTCTCCGGTTACCGGGAACACCTTACCGCTGTCGGAAGAACACGATCACTGAAAGTCGGCGTCGTTGGAGATCGAATGGTGCCGCCAATCATTTTCCCGCTGCGGGAACGGTCCCTGGAACGCTTTCCGGGTGGGGCTAATCGTTGTCTGACGAGAAAATTCTCCGGTTGAGCCAGCCCGTGCGGTATACCATTGCTACGATCTGGGAACGTTCGTCAAAGTTGAGCTTGCCCAGTATGTTCGAAATATGTGTTTTGACGGTAGCTTTCGTGATGTAGGTACAATCGGCGATCTCCTTGGTGGTCCTACCCATTGCCAGCATTTGAGCGATTTCTTGTTCCCGGCTGGTGAGTACGTCAAATATGTCCTGGTCGGTCTGGCGGCACTGTTTTCCCGTCTTGTTGAGTACCTGCACGATGTGGGTGGCTATGACCGGAGCCAGGCTGCATTCTCCGTTGAGCAGCGCCTGGGCCGTGTTGACCAGAACTGCTGGATCGTCGTTCGTCGTGACCAGGCCGCGTACGCCCATTTCCAGCGCCCGCAGCACGTCGTCGAGCCCGCTGGAGAGCACTGCCAGGATGGGAGGCGCGTGCGAATGCCGCATTCGGTCCCGGAGGAGCGCCGGGCCCCGATCTTCGAGCAGGAAGCCGAAGTAGACCACGATGAGGTCGATATTTTCGGCTTCTAGCGCTTGCGACAGTTCGGCCTCGTGCCCGGTCGTGTGGACGTTCACTTCGGGAAGCTGTTGCAGCGTGGAAGCTATGCCCGCCCCGGCGAGCCGATCGTTCGTGTGCACCACAATATTTCGACGTCCGAGATCACTCGTCAATTGCTGCACGCCGTCCCCAACGGTCTTCTTCTCAGTTGCTTTTCCGGGATTTATGATTTGTGACAGTGCTGATTGGTATGTTGTTTGATCGATCGTGCAGGGAAAACAAGCCCCCGTCGTGGTTCGACCGGGCGCGGGCCCACGGGTTGTTCGGGCGGATATCGCAAGTCGAACTCCTGCCCGAAACCGGGCAGGAGGGTTTCGATGTCAATATTGCGAAGAAAGTCGAGGGTCTCGTTCCGAAAAATGTGAACGAGTGCACGCCCCTCCTCCTCGTGGTAAAAGATCGCGCCATTCGTTCACGATAAGGCGCGAGATTGCTCTGTATCCGGTAAAATTCTTCACCTGATTCGGAGTCGATCTTACCCGTGGTCCGCTCGGTGTGAATAGTCCATTCAGACCAACTTGGATCTTGTTCCGAATAACAGTGGGATCGGTGGCGGACATTTCGCGTAGTTGGTGGACCGGCCTTGGTTTCTGCGCGAGAGGCTTTGCGAGGGGCTGAGGGGCTTTGCGAGGGGCGCTGTGGTCGGGATGTCGAACACCGACGAGCGTGCCCGGCGAAGTGTGGGGATCGGCACAGCCTGCCGCGTCGTCCTCGTCAATATCCTGTAGTCCTGGCCAGCACCACCTACGAGCGGGGAGCGAACCTCCGTTGACCGACACAGCCGACCGCCTGCCCAGCTACTTCGAACGGCTCGGCCCGCACAGCTTCAAGCCGACCGCCCATGCCAGTGGCGCGTGGCAGAGCGACGAGCAGCACTTCAGCCCGCTCGGTGGCCTCATTGTCCACGCGATCGAACGGGTGCGCGCGAGCGAGCAGCGTCCCGAACTCCTGATGAGCCGCATCAGTTTCGACATCCTGGGCCGCATCGCCCTCGACGAATTCGAGATCCACGTCGAGACGCTTCGTCCGGGCCGCACCATCGAACTGGTCGAAGCCTCCGTGGTCATCGGGGAGCGGACAGTGGTCCGGGCCCGCGCTTGGCTCCTGGCGGAAGGGGACACCAGCAGCGTCGCCGGCGGAGAACCCGACCCGCTGCAGCCGCCCGAAGCGCTGGACTCTTGGCCGATGAGTTCCCTGTGGCCCGGCGGCTACATCGCGTCGCTGGACGTCCGGCCCATCGGCGAACCGCAGCAGGGTCGGGCCACGGCGTGGCTGGCCACCCCGCTCGAACTCGTGACCGGCGAGCAGGCCAGTCCGCTCGCCTCCTACATCGCACTCGTCGACAGCGCCAACGGCATCGCCGTGCGGCAGGAACCGACCAAGTGGATGTTCCCCAACGTCGACCTGTCGATCCACCTTTACCGCCAGCCGGAAGGGCGGTGGACCGGACTCGACACCAGCGTCGTCTTCGGCGGTCACGGCCAGGGAATCACCAGTACCGTGCTCCACGACACCGCAGGTCCCCTCGGCCACGCGGAACAGATCCTCACCGTCCGTCCCCAGGCGACGTAGCTACTGCGGAGTGCGGAGTCACGGTGCAGGCCGTTTTACAGGGTGCTGGTCATCCTCGGGGTCATGGTGGCGTACTTCGTCATGGCCCTCACCGGCGCTTTCAGCGCCGGAACCACAGCAGAGCAGATCAACACGGCCTATACCGACTTTACGGCCAACACCCCTGCCATCGTCGCCGCCACGGTAGGGATCACCGGTTTGGCCGGGCTGATCATCAGCCGCGGACTGAAGGAAGGCATCGAGCGAGCGACCAAGTTCCTCATGCCATTGTTGCTCGTGATCCTGGTCGGGCTCGCCATTTACTCCTTGCTGCAGCCCGGGGCCGCGGAGGGCGTGGCCTGGTACCTGACCCCGGACTTCTCGCTCATCACCGGAGAAGCGATCTTGGCCGCGCTGGGGCAGGCGTTCTTCGCGATCGGCATCGGCGTGGCCACGGCCTTCATCTTCGGCAGCTACTCCACAGGGAGAAGTCCGAAGTCCCCGGGGACGCGTTGAGCATCGTGGGAGTCAACACCCTGATCGCCGTACTTGCAGGGCTCATCATTTTTCCCGCCATGCACTCCTACGGGTTGACCGAGGCGTCGGGGCCCGACCTGGTTTTCCAGACCATGCCCAACGTTTTCGCGCGTATCCCGGGTGGATTCATCATGGGCCCGGTGTTCTTCTTGCTGGTGCTCATCGCCGGTCTCACTTCCGCCATCGGATACTCGGAAGGCATCGCCGCCTCGTTGCGGGAGCTCACCGGTTGGAGCCGTCGGCGGGTCAGTTGGGTGACCGTCGGCGCCATCCTCGTACTCGCGGTCCCGAGCATGCTCTCCTACGGCGGGAACGGTCCGCTCTCCGGAGTGATCCTCGGAGGCAAGAACCTGTTCACGTGGGCCGACTTCCTTTCCGGCAACGTCCTCATGCCGCTGGGGGCCTTGCTGATCGCTCTGTTCGTGGTCCTGGTTTTCGGCTTCAACCGGTACCGGGCGGAGGCCAACCGCGGCGCCGGAGCCGTGCAGGTCCAGGGCTGGTGGAAGCCGCTGGTCGTGGTAGTCATCCCGCTGGCCGTGGCCGTCATCATGGTTACCGGCCTGCTTCCCCAGTGAGGCCCGTGGTTGCTGCTCAACGCGACCGCGGTGCTGCCGTGGTCGCGTTGACACCCGTACTTGCTTCGGTTCGCTGCCGCGAACCTCCAGCTCGGCCTTCTTCGTCCTCCTCAACTCATCCGAGGCCGGTGCTCTTCGAGGCGAGCGTGGTCAGCTCGTCCCGCAACCAGGCTTCGTAGCCCCGGCCGAGGACCGGGCCGAGGGAGATCCGGGACACGCCGAGCTGGGCCATCCGGTCGAGGTCGACACCGGGCTTAGCCAGCACGTTGATCGGGCCGAGTTTGTCGACCAGCTCGCCGATCACCTTTTCCTCGCTGGCCAGCAAGGGATACACGCAGTCGGCGCCCGCGGCGAGGTATTCGCGGCCGCGCGCCACCGCTTCGTCGACCAGCGTGGTCTGGTCGGTGCCACCAGCGGCCTGCAGGAACACGTCCACCCGCGCGTTGATCACGAGCGGGACATCGATCTCTTCGGCGGCCTCGCGGAGTTTCGCGAGGCGGCGAGCGTGGTCGGCGGTGGAGACGAGCGAGTCGGCGGTGTGATCGCTGTCCTCGATGTTGAACCCGGCGGCTCCCATCTTGACCAGGCGTGCCACGAGATCCGCGGCCGCCAGCCCGTAGCCGGACTCCACATCCACTGTGGCGGGAACGGCCACGGCTCCACAGATGCGCGCGGCTGCCGCCAGCATTTCGTCCGCAGGCGCGCCCTCGTGGTCGTCGAACCCGAGAGAGCGGGCCACCGTCTCACTGGTGGTGGCCACGGCAGAGAAACCTGCCTCCTCGGCGGCTCGTGCGCCGGAGACGTCCCAGATGTTGCCGAGAACGAGCGGAGCACCCTGCTTGTGGAGCTGTCGGAAGGATGTGCACTTGTCCTGAAGCACGGCGTAGAAACCTTTCGCAGATATCGGACCGGCGGGCGGTGCTGGGGATATGGCCACCGCGGGAACACCGCGGTGGCCGACGCCCCGGGTTCAGCTTTTCGCGGGCTGCATGCGGGTGCTGATCGCAACCCGGTTCAGGGTGTTGATCACTGTGATCACCCACAGCAGTTGGCTCAGCTCAGCTTCGTTGAACTCCTTCGCCGCGATGTAATAGACCTCGTCGGGCACTTGGCCGTCGTGGACCAGGGTGACCGCCTCGGTCAGCTCCAGGGCTGCCCGCTCCCGCTCGGTGAAGAACGGGGCTTCCCGCCAGGCACTGAGCGTGTAAAGACGTTGCTCGGTCTCCCCCTTGCCTCGGGCTTCCTTCGTGTGCATGTCCAGGCAGAGGGTGCAACCGTTGATCTGCGAAGCCCTCGTATTGACCAGGTCAATGAGCAAGGGCTCCACCCCGGCGGCCGTGGCCCCATCGACCACGGTGTCCTTGAGCTTGCGCATGGCAGCGTAGTTTTCCGGCGTCACCTTGGTGAGGACGACACGCGACGATCCGATCGTGATTCTCCTAGCGGGTGTTCCTGAAATGGCTGGACAAGCTGGCCGGACAGGACGGCCAGCTTGTCCGGGTTGGTGAGGAGCCCGACCCACTGGACGTGTCCATCGGCGACTACGACGGTGATCGCGGCATCGAGCTTGTCCTCGAACCATGTCGCCGCGCCCGGCTGCCCGTTGAGCTCCACGAGCTGGAAGTCCCGGCACCGGAAGCGGTTTGGGTGGATGCCGGCCAGGAACCGGGCCACCTTCTCGACCCCGAAGATGGGGTTGCGCGCGGCTCTCACCTTGCCGCCGCCATCGTTGTAGAGCATGACGTCGGAGGTGAGCAGTTCCAGCAGGCCTGTAAGGTCGCCGCCTCGGCAGGCGGCCAGGAACCGCTCGGACACGCGCTGTTGGGTGGCCCGGTCGGGGCCGAACCGCGGGCGGCGTGCACGCACGTGTTCGCGGGCCCTGTGGGCGAGTTGGCGCACGCTGGCACTCGATCGTCCCAGCATGGCGGCGATGTCCTCGTGCGGGTAGTCGAAGACCTCCCGCAGCACGAACACCGCCCGCTCGGCCGGCGCCAGCGTCTCCAGCACCACCAGCATCGCTGCCGAGGCCGACTCGGCCAGCACCGCCTGCATCGCTGCCGAGGCGACTCGGCCAGCACCGCCTGCTCGGCCACATCCGGTACCGCCCGCTCGGTGACCAGCGGTTCCGGCAGCCACGGACCCACATACGACTCGCGCCGAGACCGCAGCGTCCGCAACCGGTTCAACGCCAGCCGAGTCGCGATGCGTACCAGGTATGCCCCCGGGTTGGTGACCTTCGAACGGTCACAGGCCGACCAGCGCAGCCACGTCTCCTGAACCGTGTCCTCGGCATCGGCCACGCTGCCCAGCATCCGGTAGGCCGTCACGAAGCACTGATCCCGATGATGTTCGAACCGCATCGCGCGGTCCACTTCCGAGTCAGCCATGTGTCCCTGTTAGCCCTTCCGGTTTGATGCCTGCTACTCATCAGACACGGGGCAGAGTCTCGGGTGTGACAGGCGGCCGACCACAGCATCGACTGGGTCGTCTCGTAAGCGGATCCCTTCCGTACGGAGGTTCAGGGCTCGTCGTCGGGTCGTTGGGATCGCGTAGCCGGCGCAGCTTGCCTGGTGGACTGCTGATGAAGGCGTAGCGACCCTGGACGTCGATGTGGCGAGCCCAGCGGAGAGAGGCGGGCGACGTCCCCGTCGCGAACCGGGTAGCCCTGCTTGCAGAGAGTTTGACGATGGCGTCGAAATGGACTCTGTTCCACAACACGACCATGTTCAGCACTAGTCCGAGCGCGCCGAGCTGGTCTTTCTGGCGATGGCGGTAAGACCCGTACAGCGCGTTTGCCGTGAAAGATCCTCCAAGCCAGTGCGTGAAGGGACTCTTGGGTGTTGAGTCGAGTGTTGATGCGGCGCCGGCAGGTTTCGTCAGCATCAGTGAAGGCCAGCATGTGCGGGGTTGGCGATGCGGCCATACTCGGCCAGGGCCTTGCTCAGGGTCGGTGTGGCGCCGCCGCATCAACTCCGAAGCAAGGATTGCCCCGGTGGACAGCGAACCCGACACGCGCAGCAGATCCGGGCTCGGCCGTCCAGGGCACGCCGTCCTCGACCGCGTAGTCGACCTTGAACGCGCCCGTAGCGGAACCGCCGGTCGTCCCCCCCCGAGCGACGCGTGGACGGAGCCGCGCTCGGGTGCCGAGTAGCACGGTAGCGACCACCAACGTGGCCGGAAAGCCCAGCGGCCCCGCGATGGGGCGCATCGCGGGGCCGCTGCAGTGTCGTCCCGGTGTTGCGGGACGGCGCGATTCTTCGTGGCGCGGTCGGCGGACCCTTACAGGTCGCCGGTCTGCAGGAGGGCGTTGGTCGTCATCAGGGGGGCTGACTCGACGGCGGGTACGGACGCCTCCTGAATCCGCGTGCTGGTGGCGGCAGGGGCGGCGGACGGCGTTCGCTCCAGGTGCAGCGCCGCGACGCCCGCCACGTGCGGGCTGGCCATCGACGTGCCGCTCATGGTCTCGCTGCCGCCGCCGGGGACGGTCGAGGTGATGTCGACCCCGGGCGCGTAGCCCTCGACGGTCGAGCCCCAGTTCGTGAAGGACGCGGACCCGTCGGAGTTGTCCGAGGCCGCGGTGGTGAACACGCCGTCGGCGCTGGCTGGGGAGGTCAGGCTGGCGTTGAGGCTGCTGTTGCCGGCGGCGACCGCGGTGAACACGCCCGATTCGACGAGTCCGGTGGCGGCTTCGTTCAGCGTGGGATCGAGTGTGCCGCCGATGGACATGTTGGCCACCGACGGGCCGTCGTGGTTCTTCGCCACCCACTCCATGCCCGCGACGATGTCGGCGGTGGTGCCCGAGCCTTCGTCGTTGAGAACCTTCACCCCGACAAGGTCGGTGTCCTCGGCGACGCCGAAGGTCTCGCTGCCGATGGTGCCTGCCACGTGCGTACCGTGGCCGTGGCCGTCGACCCCGTTGCCACCCGTGGCGTCGAAGCCGATGGACGCGCGGTCACCGAACTCGGGGTGTGTCGGGTCGATGCCGGTGTCGATGACGTAGGCGGTGACGCCCGCGCCGCTGCCCGCCACGTCATAGACGTTGTCCAGCGGGAGCTCGGGCTGGTCGATGCGGTCGATTCCCCAGGAGGCGGTGCCCGCGCCCCGTGGCTCGTCCAAGCTCGTGCGGAACGTCTGCGAGACGTGCTCGACGTCGAGGTTCTGCCGCACCGAGCGGAGCTGGGTCCCGTTCAGGTCGGCCGCGAATCCGGTGAGGGTGGCGCTGTAGACGTGCTCGGGCCGGATGTTCAGCTCGCGGGCTACCGCGAGCGGGTCGGCTCCGTCGGACAGGCTCACGATGTAGGAGCCGGCCACGCCGCCTTTGGACTGATCGTGGGTGGTCAGTGGCGCGAGTATGGCATCTGTGGGTGCGGCACCGGCAACGGCGGTGGTAGAGAGCATCAGCGCGGCGGCACCGACGCCCGCGCCCATGCCATACGGCAGCTTCATCCCGAATTCCCTCCCGTGGCCCATTCGAGTGTCGTGCGACATCCGAACGTGTTCTTCGGCACTAGATGTAACACATTCGCGTGAAGCAGCACATAGGAACAGTCCTACGGGTGATCAACTTCGCGATGGAAGAAAACACACCGTAACTGCCGGTTGAGGCGGGCAAACGGTTTCGAATTACGGAAACGTGCAGTTCAGTACGTCGTTTCGTCGTGTTCCGGGTCTCGGGTCGGGTTGCGAGTCGTCCTGCGAATTCACCGGGATGACGCATTTCTCCGCTGCTCCGGCTTCTCCGGATTTCGAGACCTTCGCGGATGAATCGGATGATTCGCGCATCCAGGCCCGCGGCAGCCGGTGGCGTCGGCAGACGAAGTGGGCCCGAAGTGGGCCCGAGGTGGGGAGCGGCCGGGATCGGAAAGCGCTGGGCGCCGAAATGCGCGTTGCGCCGAACCATGTGGACGGTGACAGCGAGGGGAACAGTCGATGCTCGCCATGTACTCGGGCAGTGGGGCGCATTAGCGTCCGCTGTGCACCGCAGACGTAACCCGAAAGGCCTACGCCAGTGCACTCACCCTCGATGGACGCGAGTTCCTTCCTCGTGGAGTTCGTCAAAGCACCCACCAGGACAGCGGCGGTGTTGCCGAGCTCGACCGCCCTCGCGGCGAAGATGGTGCCGCCGATCCCCGAACGGGGACACCCGGTCGTCGTCGAACTGGGGGCCGGTTCGGGCGCCCTCACTCGCGCGATTCAGCAACGATTGGGTGGACGGGGACGGCACATCGCACTCGAACTGAACGAGAAGTGGGCGAACATGCTGGCCGAACGCCACCCGGACGTCGAGGTGCTCTGCGCGGACGCGCGTTCGCTGCCCGAGATCCTCGACGAACGCGGCGTCCTCGCCGACGTGATCGTCAGCGGACTGCCGTGGGCGGCATACACACCCGTCGAGGGCGGCTCCGTCATCCGATCGCTGGGCCGCGCGCTGTCCGAGGACGGAATCTTCGCGCAGTTCGGTTACGCCTGGTCGCGCTGGGCACCACCCGCGCGGCGGCAGTTGCGGGACTTCGAAGCGGAATTCGAGGAGACGGCCACGAGCCGGACGATCTGGCGGAACGTGCCGCCCGCCGTGGTGCACACCGCTCGCCGCCCCAGGCGGGTCCGCCCGCACTGAGGCGACGGAACGGTGGGTCAGTCGCCGCGCCGCGAAACTCGCTGCTGGTAGAGGGACTCCATGCGGGCGTCCAGGTCGGCGGCCGTCACGGCCGCCGACTCGAGTTCGTCGAGGAAGGGCGAATCGGCTTGCTGGCCGTGCTTGTAGTACAACTCGTGCTCCAGGGTCGCCCAGAAATCCATCGCGATCGTCCGCAGCTGCAGCTCCGCCGTGACGTGCATCGTCCGGTTCGACAGGACCACGGGCGTCCGCACGATCAGGTGCAGGCTTCGGTAGCCGTTGGGTTTGGGGGCGGCGATGTAGTCCTTGGTCTCCACGACCTCGGTATCGTGCCCGCGCAGCAGGTCGCGCACGAGGTAGACGTCGGAAACCAGCGGGCACACCACGCGCACTCCCGCGAGGTCGGTCAGGTGTTTCCGGGCGGACTCCGTGCTCAACGGATGCGATCGCCGCCGTAGTTTGGCGACGATGGCTTCCGGGCTCTTGACCCGGTGCGTGATGTGTTGGATCGGATCGTGCTCGTTCGTGAAGTCGAATTCCTCGCTCCAGATGCGCAGCCTGGTCACGATCTCCTCGACGGCGAACTTGTAGGGGAGCAGGAAACCGCCGAACTCGCGCAGCTGGTCGAGACCGGACTCCACGGATTCCTCGGAGAGCTCGGATCGCCCGCCGGGAAGGCGCCGACCCCAGCTCTCCCAGGAGTTCCGTCCCCCTGCGCGTTCGGCGGGTGTCATCGGGTCCCCTCGAAAGCGTCGTGGCTGCCCGCCCCAAGCTTAGAAGCCTGCCGGGAGGAACGTTCGCGGTCGCGGTGGTCACGGGCGCGTAGGCGCTGTCCTGCCCGCGGGACCGCGGCCGGACCGGCACCGGGTCAACGCAGTTCGTCGAGTGCTTGCTCGGCGGTGAGGCAGCCCGTGGTCGTGAGATCAAGGTTCGTGATGGATGCGGTGTGCGCCTCCTCCGAGCCGGTGGCGACGCAGTCGCTGATCACGTGCACGTCGAAGCCCAGGTCGGCAGCGTGCCTGGCGGTCTGCTCCACGGTGAGGTTGGTGGCCACTCCGGTGATCAGGACGGTATCGACTCCCTGCCGGTTCAGCCGGTCGGCGAGGTCGTTCCCGGCGAGCCCGGAGAGTTTCTGGTTGTCGACCGCATTTCCGTCATCGGCGAGGTGGGACATCTCAGGGATCAGCTTCGAGCCGAGGGAGTCGGCTCGGAAGTTCTGCTGCGCGTCGGCGACCGCACGCATGAGTTCGGTGTTGCGGGTCAACGAGCCCTCGTCCTCGGGGATGGTGAACCTGGTGAAGTACAGGCTCGCCCCCGCATCACGCGCGGATTCGTGGAAACGCGTGGCACGTTCCACAACGCCGCTGCGGGACACCGGTTCCCCGAGCATCTTGCCGAAGAACCCGTCCGGTTTGATCACGTTGATTTGCCAGTGCAGGCCGAGGACCGCGGTCTGTTGTGGAGTGAGGGTCATGGGGGCTCATTATGTCCGCATGGCCGCCGGAGCGCTGCGGAGTTGGTGCGAACGGGCGACCGCGTGTGGACGACCGCGCCTCCGCGCATCCGGAGGACGGTCGGCAGTCCGCCGGGAGGGACGCGCCGAGCGGTGCACCCAACTCAGCTGTGCTGCCGCCACACCGCCCGGTAGCGCTCGGCGGTGGCCTCGTCCATGCGATTGCGCACCTCCGAGGCGTGCCCCGGCGGATAGCCGTAGCGGGTCAGCCGGGCGTTGGTGCTGTCCACCGAGTTGGTCAGCGCGATACGCACGATCACCAGGACCCCGAGCAGTACCGATCCCAGCGCCACCGGCCACGACCCGCCGAAATAACCGAGGCACAGCAGCATCCCGACGGCCGCTGGAGCCACCTGCACGAGTCCGCGCACCGCCACGCGCAGCACCCAGCTGCCGCAGGTCACATCGTGCAGCACCCACTCCCGGTACTTCGCGGGCAGTGTTCCGCCGTACTGATAGCGCAGCCACAGCACGGGGTTGGGGCGGCGTCCGGACATGGCCGCATCCTATCCGGCTGCCACGACGGCGGTTCGCCTTCGTCTCAGAGCTTGTCGTCGAAGGGTTCGTCCCGGAACCTGGCGGCGAGTTCGCTCCGCGAGCTGATACCCAGCTTCGAGTAGATGCGGGTGAGGTGGAACTGGATGGTCTTGACCGAGATGAACAGCTCCACCGCGGCCTGCTTGTTGCTCTTTCCCGCCGCGACCAGCGCCGCGACGGCGTGTTCCTGGGCGGTCAGCGGTGTCGACTCGCCACCGCCGCGCTTGACGTTCATCCCGCCTGCCTTGAGCTCGCGGTCGCAACGCTCGACGTAGGCGTTCGCCCCCAGCGCGAGGTAGGCGTCACGAGCGTTCTGCAGCACGACGTCGGCCTCGCGTCGTTTGCCCGCCCGGCGAAGCGTCTGGCCGTAGGCGAAGTTGACTCGCGCCCGGTCGTAGGGCAGTGGCAGCCCGGTCAGTTGGTTCAGCGCGCGGTCGAAGGACGCCCTGGCCGCCTCGATGTCTCCGGTGGTCCCCTGGAGGCGGCCGCGGACGTAGCCCAGTCGTGCCTGCACCGACCGATGTCCGCGTTCGGCGGCGAGTTTCTCGTGTGGTGCCAGGAAGGCATCCGCTTCCTCGACGCGGTTGCAGAGTACGAGCGCGTTGCCGTAGACGTCGTGCCACGGCCAGTGGCCCGGCTCGTTCATGCCGCCGCGGGACGGCAGGTGCACCACGGGTTCCAGTGCCCGCAGCACGCTCTCGTAGTCGGCTTGGGCCTCGGCGTACTGCGCTCGCGCCAGGCAGGAGGGGATGAGCATGATCTCGTAGTTGTGGGTGCCTGCCGAAGCCTCCTGCAGGTGCGCATGCGCTTGATCCCAGTTGCCCCGCAGCGCGTGGGTCTGGATGCCCGTCCAGTGCACCAGCGGACGAACCAGGTCGAGTCCCACGCTGTCGAGCTCCGCCACCGCCCGGTTGACGGTGTAGATGGCATCGTCCCAGGCTCCGAGCGCGAATTCGGTGCGTGCGAGCCACGCTTGCGCCCACAACGAGATGCGAGCCGAGCCCATCCGGTACCGGGTCGGCACCGCCCGCTGCAATTCCCCACGGGCGGTGAGCGGATCGTCCAGCGCGAGGTCCAACCAGCCCTTGGCCATGTCGAACCGTTGGGCCTGAGCACCGGCCTCGACCTTGTCCAAAACCTCGCGATAGGCGCGTTTGGCCTGTTCTGGGTAGCCGCTGGCGGCGAGTCCGAGTCCGAGGACCGCCGCGGATTCGACGGCCGACGGTTCGTCCGGTCCGACCAGTTCGATGGCCCTACGCGCCCAGGCGACCAGGTCCGGACCGCGCAGGCGGCTCAACGAGTCCAGCACTCGCCGCTGGCAGATCAACGCCGCCGTGTCCGGGTCCTGCTGTGGTGAGCACTGCTGCCACGCGCGGTTCAGCAGTGTCTCCGCCTCCACGGGGCGACCTTGCATGATCGCGAGGTAGCCGAGGACCGCGTCCCGTCTGGGAGTGGGCGGCAGGCTCTCGATCGCTGGTGAGTAGGTGGCGGCTTGCGGCAGGTCGCCCGCACCGGCGAACCCGTCGACGGCCCGGAGCGCGCGGTGTTCGCGGTCGGCCCTGGCGGGGCTGAGGCGGCTGGCGTACACGAGGGCGTGTCCGGCGGCGGACCACGCGCCGAGGGCGGCTTGGCGGGCGGCGAACCGGTCGAGTTCGTCGGCGAGTTCGGCGTCGGGGAACGGTGTGTTCGCGACCCGGTGGGAAAACCTCGCCCACTCCGATTCGACGATATCGGCCGCGCGGGCGTGCAGCTGGTGCCGCCGCAACGGTGGTAGTTCGCCGTAGACGGCAGCTCGGACGAGCGGGGTGGTGAAGCCGAGCGTTCGGGCATCCGCCGCGGTCAGCAGTCCGCTGCGGCACGCCTCGTCCAGCGCGGTCAGCGGGTCGGGCGCGTCGGCGAGTTGCGCGGCTTCGGCGAACGACGTCGAATCGCCCAGGACGGCTGCTGACTCCACGAACGCCCGAGTCTCGGGCGTGCAGGAGCGCATCGTCTCCCGCACGTCCGCCGAGAACGCCTTGGGTGCGGGGAGCATGGGTTGCCACCCGGACCAGGTCTCGTTCGGCAGCTCGTGCAACAGCTGCTTGATGTGCAGCGGGTTGCCTCGCGTGTGTTCGGCGAGCCTGCGCGCGACCGGGGCGGACAGGTCCACGCCCGTCCACTGGATCGCGAGTCCCCGCACAGCGGCGGGCTTGAGCGGGCCCAGTCGCAGCACGGGGCCGCCACGGTGCCCCAGCACCTCGCGGGCCTCAGCGGATTGACTCTGCTCCTCGGCGGTCAGCAGGTGCAAGAGCTGTTCCCCGGAAGCGTGCTGCAATGCCGACGACAGTGCCTCCAGCGAGGCGACGTCGGCCCAGTGCGCGTCGTCGACGACGATCACCACCGGCTGCTTCTCGTCGGCTTCCGAACAGGTTTCGAGAAGTTTCCGCCCCAGATCGGCGGGCGCCCGCGCGGAGTCGGGCCAGGTTGTCGGCGCGGACCGGCCTGACCGCGCCAACAACTGTTCGAGCACGCCGAAGCGCAGCTCCCGTTCCCACCGGAGACCCGTTGCCCGCAGGCAGCGGATCTCGGAGCGGTGGTCGGCCAGGAATTCGTCCACCAGCGCTGTCTTGCCGATGCCCTCCGGGCCCTCGATCACGAGCCGAGCGGTGGTGCCACCACGCACGCTTGCCAGGACACGTTCCAACTCGGCGAGTTCGGCTCGGCGACCCACGATGCCGCGCAGCCGGGAATGGCTGGTCACACGGCCACCGTAATCGCCGTGTGAACCCTGCTTGAACTCGCGTGATGGGCGAGGCGCTCGTGGGAACACCCTGCGAGGAATCCCAATCCGGTTCTCAACTGCCCGAGTGTTCGATCGCTCGGGACCAGCCGTGTCTTACTCAGTGGCTGCCACCCTGATCGTGTCCGTAAGAGGATCCCTACGCGGGCTCGTGCAGTCGCCTGCTTGCTGCAGTTGGCGACCGTGACGCCAGGACCAGTCGGTACGACCCGCCGGGACGCGCATCGAAGTGCTCGAACCGGCCGGTCATCCGTCGGGTAACCACCCGGCAAGCGCCTCGGAGTCGGTCAGCGCGGCGAATACCCGGTCGGGCGAGGGGCTGATGCCTCGGACGGCGGTGTCAGTCCGACTCATCGCGGGCGCGCCCGTAGCGCTCGTAGATCACGCGCGAGCCGAACGTCCTGGTCTCGACCAGGTCCAGCCGAACGTCTTCGGTGACCGGCGGTAGGAAGGGCGTCCCGCCACCGACGATGACCGGATTGCGGAACATGCGCAGCTCGTCGACGAGGCCGAGCTCGATCGCTGCCGTGGCCAGGCCGGCGCCGCCGATCGAGACGTCCTTGTCGGTCGCGTCGAGCGCCGCAGCGGCCTCTTCGGCCACCGACGCCTCGGCGAGCCGGGCGTTGCCCTGAACGCTGTCGAGCGTGCGGCTGAAGACGACCTTCGGGATAGCGCACCAGACCTCGGCGAACGTGGCCCCGAGCTCGTTGTCGCGCATCGACGGATCCGTTTCCCACGGCAGCATGGTCTCGTAAAGCCTGCGGCCGCACAGATAGCCGCCGAGCTCGCGTGTCTGCGCGATGTGGAAACGAAACTGCTCCTCGTCAGGGACCGTCCACCCGAACGCGCCCTCCCGGTCGGCGATAAAGCCGTCCACCGAGACGCCCATCGAATAGATCAGCATGGCTTCAAGCTCATCGCACCGGAGCGACGGACGATGATCGCGATGAAGTTCACCATTGAGCTTGACATCGGGCTCTCTTCCTTCTGCAGGCTGCTCTGCCACAGCTAGTTGTTCTGTCCTGTGAGGTTGGGAATGCGGTGGGCGGGTGGGCCGCCGATGCTGGTGTGGTGTCGATGATGGTGCACCAGTGCAGGAAGCTTGGCAGGGTTCGAGCGGCCCGACCGCACCGGCGCATCCTGGCCTGATCGGCGATCACCGCGGCATAGCGGGGCATCAGTTCTGCCGTCGCCGCGATACATCGCCGACGCCGAGTGCACTACCCACCGGGAACGTCGATCAAGACGGCAAGGAACGGGCGGCGGCATCAGCCGAGGTCGCCGCCCGCGACCGGCAGCACGGTCCCGGTGATGTAGGACGCTTCGTCGGAGGCGAGGAAGGCGATCGCCGCGGCCTGCTCGTCGGTCGAGCCGTATCGCTTCATCAGCGAGGAGTCCACGGTCTGGTCGACGACCTGCCGGTTCCAGGCCTGTTCCTGCTCGCCCTCGGCCACCGGACCACGCGCCACGCGACGCGCGGGCGCTTCGGTTCCGCCCGGTGCGGTCGCCACCACCCGGATGCCGTGTTGGGCGACCTCCCACGCCAGTGACGCGGTGAGGGCGTTGACCCCACCCTTGGCCGCCGAGTACGGAATCCGGTTGAGGCCTCGCGTGGCCACCGACGAAACGTTGACGATCGTTCCCGCGCCTTGCTCGATCAGGTGGGGGAGCACCGCGCGGCACGTCCACAGCGTCGGGAACAGCGAGCGCTGCACCTCGGCTTCGATCTGTTCGGCGGTGTAGTGCTCGTAGGGCTTGGCCCAGATCGTTCCGCCGACGTTGTTGATCAGCACGTCGAGCCGTCCGTACGCGACCACCGCCTCGTTGATCGCCTGCTCGGCGCCGGTAAACTTCTCCAGGTCGGCGGTGATGCTGTGCGCCCGGCGTCCGGTCGCTCGCAGCTCCTCGCTCACCTCGTGGACGATTTCGGACCGGTCGATCAGGACGACCGTGGCGGCCTCCGAGGCCATCCGCCGGGCCACGGCCAACCCGATTCCCTGTGCCGCCCCGGTCACGGCCACGACCTTGCTCGCATACCGCCCGGTCATGATGCGGCGCTCAGTTCGGGCTGGTCTTCGAGGGCGGCCACCGCGAACTTCTCGAAGTAGAAGTTGGCGGGCGTGATGCCCTCGTTGGTCATGTGCGTGCGCACCGCTTCGACCATGGCGGGCGGACCGCAGAGATAGACGTCCACGTCGCCGTCGTTGAGGTGCCGCGGTTCGAAGTGGTCGGTCACGTAGCCCTTCTTCGCCGCGCTGCTGGCCTCGTCGGTGACGCAGTAGTCGTAGGTGAAGTTCGGGATGACCGAGGCGTAGTGCTCCAGCTTGTCCAGCCCGACGAGGTCCTGGTCGGACGAGACGCCGTAGAGCATGTGGATCGTGTGTTCCAGCTCGGTTCCGCTGAGCTTCTCGAGCATCGACAACAGCGGGGCCAGTCCGGTGCCGCCGGCCAGGAACAGGGCGGGGCGTTTGAGGTCCCGCAGGAAGAACGTGCCCAGCGGGCCGGTGAACTCGAGCTCGTCACCGGGCTGGGCGCGTTCCCGGAGGTAGCTCGACATGGCGCCGCCTTCGGTGATGCGCACGAGGAAGGAGACGGTCTCTTCGCGCGGGCCGCTGCTGAAGGAGTAGGACCGGGCCAGTTCGGTGCCGGGCACTCCGACGTTGACGTACTGGCCGGGTAGGAAACCCAGCTGTTCGCGGTCCTCGACTTCCAGTGTGAACTCGACTGTGCTGTCGGAGTGGTGCTGGATGTCGGAGACCGTCGCCGAATGGGTGGCGGCCTGGGTTTTCGCCATGGCGGAGGTGCTGGGGATCTGCAGGATGAGGTCGCTGCGCGGCATCATCTGGCACGGCAGGGCGTAACCCTGCTCCGCTTCTTCGTCCGAGAGCGCGTCCTCGATGTAGTCGCCGCCGTCGTAATCGCCGGATTCGCACCACGACTTGCACGTCCCGCAGGCTCCGTCACGGCAGTCGAGCGGAATGTTGATCCGCGACTTGTAGGACGCGTCGGCCACGGTCTCGTCGGGCGAGCACGTGATGAGTCGGGTGACTCCATCCTCAAAGGACAGTGCAACTTGATGTGTCATGAGAAAGGCTCGTTTCGGCAGAGAAGAAGCAGAGAAGGGTTAACCGATCAGATGTGGTAGATGTCCACCACGTGATGGACGTAGTCGTTCTTGAGGACGACCGTCTTCTTCTTGATCAGTGGCTGCTCTCCGGAGAAGTCGATCGTGTAGAACGAGGTCCCGAAATACGTGTCGACGTTGTTGTACCGGAAGTACAGCGTGAACCAGTTGAATCGCACGTCGACCTCGTCGCCGCGCTGTTCGACGATCTCGACGTTGGTGATGTTGTGCCCGGTCCGTGGCTCCGGCATGCTGGTGGCCGCCGAGCGATCGGTGCGGATCCGGAACACGCGGTCTTCCAGGCCGCCGCGGTTCGCGTAATAGATCAACGAGATTTCGGAGTGCGGGTCCGTCGTGAGCTCGTCGTCGTCATCCCAGGCGGGCATCCAGAACACGACGTCCGGGTGGTAGCACTCGAGCCACGTTTCGAACTCGCGGTCGTCGAGGTACCTGGCTTCCCGGTAGAGGAACTGCTGGACGGCTTCGAGCGTCACGGTCCCCGGTTCGGCAACTGCAGTCATGGTGATCGTTCTTCCTTAACCGGTCGGCTCGTCAGCGGGCGTCTTCGGATTCGACGGCATGGCGCATCGTGTCCAGCCAGTAGCCGTGCTGGATGGGGTAGAGCCCCTCGTCCTCGGTGCGCACACCGCTGGCGACCGGGTTGATGCCGAGCTTCTTGGCGTCCTCGTCCGGCCCGTCGATCTGGTGGGTGGCACCTCGGCTCATGTCGTTCCACGGGGCCGTGGTCGCCATGTAGGTCTTCTGGCAGGAGCGGAACTCCTCCAGGTCGTCCGGGGTCGCCATACCGGTCGCGTTGAAGAAGTCCTCGTACTGACGGATCCGGTTGGCGCGGGCCTCGGCGCTCTCACCCTTGGGTGCGATGCAATAGATCGTGACCTCGGTCTTGTCCACCGAGATCGGCCGGAAGTGGCGGATCTGCGAGCTGAACTGGTCCATCAGATAGACGTTCGGGTACAGGCACAGGTTCCGGGAGAACCCGATCATCCAATCGGCCTTGTCCTCGCCGAACTGCTTCACGAGTTCGTCCCGCTTCTCGTTGAGCGGCCGGTTGGACTTGTCCAGCCACTCGGTCCACAGCAGCAGGTGCCCGTGCTCGAAGGAGTAGAAGCCGCCCTTCTGCTTCGACCAGCCACCGGCGTCCATGTTCTTGGTCGCGTTGCTGGACTCGCCCGAGGTGCGGCGGGCCGTGGTCGCGGCGTAGTTCCAGTGCGTGGCCGAAACGTGGTAGCCGTCGGCGCCGTTCTCCGCCTGGACCTTCCAGTTGCCGTCGTAGGTGTAGCTGGACACGCCACGCAGCACTTCCAGGCCCTCGGGGGACTGGTCGACGATCATGTCGATGACCTTGGTGGTCTCGCCGAGGTGCTCTTCCAGCGACTTGACGTCGGGGTTGAGGCTGCCGAACAGGAAACCGCGGTATCTCGCGAACCGCGGGACCTTCGTGAGGTCGTGGGAGCCCTCGGTGTTGAACTGCTCCGGGTAGCCGGCGTCACGGGGGTCCTTGACCTTGAGCAGCCTGCCGTCGTTGCTGAACGTCCACCCGTGGAAGGGACAGGTGAGCGTCGTGCGGTTGTCCTTCTTGCGACGGCAGAGCATGGCGCCGCGGTGGCTGCACGCGTTGATGAGGCAGTTCAGCTCGCCCTTCTTGTCGCGCGTGATGACGACGGGCTGCCGACCGATGTGCGTGGTGAAGTAGTCACCGACGTTGGGGATCTGGCTCTCGTGAGCCAGGTAGATCCAGTTTCCCTCGAAAATGTACTTCATTTCGAGTTCAAACAGTTCTTCGTCGGTGAAGATGCTTCGGTTCGTCCGGTAGACGCCGTTTTCTGCATCCTCGATCAACGCGACGTCCAGCGTGGCACGGACGTGGTCTGACGGCGCTGTCATGCGTCCTCCGATCTTGTAGTGGAAGAGTCCGTCCCCGGTGGGGCACCTCCGAGGGCTCACGGGAATGGGAAACACCGTGACATCGAGGTGTCCGCCGTCACGCCAGGAATTTGCCCAGGGTTGACCTAGGCCCTATTTCATATGCGGAACGTCTTGAATATGCGCCAAATGAGTATTGGCGCGAACTGAATGCATGGGTTTACGCTCCAGCTGTGGCATGCCTGGTGTGTCCGGCAGCACAGGCGAGTCCGGTTCCGCTCCCTGTCCGGTGGCCACGCGAGTGAGCCCCGTGACCGGATGCGATCGCCGTTCACCGCCCGCCTTAAGGAGAAGTCGCCGTGGAGCTGAGGCACCTTCGCTACTTCGTCGCCGTGGCCGAAACACGTCATTTCGGCAAGGCGGCGCAGCGCCTGCACATGGCGCAGCCTCCGCTCTCGCAGGCGATCCGCCAGCTCGAGACCGATCTCGGGGTAGAACTATTCGCCCGTACGACCCGGCAGGTCAACCTCACCCGAGCCGGTGAGGTCTTCTACGAAGATGCCGTGCGGGTCCTCGAATCGGTGGAAGGAACCACGCGCAGGGTCAAGCGGGTCGCCGAAGGACGCCACGGTGTCCTGCGCATCGGGCTCACCGGGTTGGCCTCGTACCGGCAGCTGCCCGCGGTCGCGCAGATCGTGCAGCAGGGATTGCCCGAAGTGGCGCTGGAGATCAGGACCGAGATGCTCACTCCCGCGCAGGAGCGGGGTCTCGTCGACGGCGATCTCGATGTCGGGCTGCTCCGCCCGCCCACTCGTGAGAAGAACATCGCCTACCGGCGCATCGCACGTGAACCGCTGGTGCTGGCCTTGCCGGAACACCACCGACTGGCGATGGAGCCGTCGATCGCGGTCGGGGACCTCCGCGAGGAGAACTTCGTGATGTACTCGTCGACCTCCCGGTCGGTGGTCAACGACGCCGTGGTGCGCAGTTGCACGGCAGCGGACTTCTACCCGCACCGCGCGCACGAGGTGGCCGAGACGTCCGTCCTGCTCGCACTGGTGGCGGCCGGGCTCGGGATCGCGCTCGTGCCGGATTCGGTTCGGGCCATCACGTTGGAAGGCGTGCTCTTCAGACCGGTCCACGGCAGCGAGAGCGTCGATCTCGCCCTCGCCTGGCGAGCCGACGACACATCGCCGTTGCTCGCGAACCTCCTCTCGACGCTGGAAGCCAACGACATCTTCGACACCTCCGACTCGACCGAGGAACTTCGTGAAAATCACCAAGGTTGAGGCGATTCCGTTCGCCATCCCCTACAAGAAGCCGCTTCGGTTCGCCAGTGGCGAGGTCCGCACGGCCGACCACGTTCTGGTGCGCGTGCACACCGAAGACGGCGTGGTCGGTGTCGGGGAGGCGCCGCCCAGACCGTTCACCTACGGGGAAACCCGGACGTCGATCGTCGCGGTGGTCGAGCGCGTCTTCGCCCCGGAGGTCGAAGGACTGTCCTTGTTGGATCGGGAGGTGATGCACGCCCGATTGAACCGGACCATCGCCAATCCGGCCGCGAAGTCGGCCATCGACATGGCGGTGTGGGACGCGATCGGCAAGACGCTGCAGCAACCGGTGACCCGGCTGCTCGGCGGATACACCGACCACATGCGGGTCTCGCACATGGTCGGGTTCGCCGAGCCCGCGGCAATGGTCGACGAGGCCGAACGGGTCCGGGACGAGTACGGGATCACGACGTTCAAGGTCAAGGTGGGCCGCAGTCCCATCGACCACGACGTCGAGGCCTGCCGTGCGCTGCGGGCGGGACTCGGCGACGGTGTCGAGCTCTACATCGACGGCAACCGGGGCTGGACGGCTTCGGAATCGGCTCGTGCGCTCCGGGAAATGGATGATCTCGGGCTCACGCTGGCCGAAGAACTGTGCCCGGCCGACGACGTGCTCGGGCGGCGCTGGCTGGTCCGGCAGAGCCCGATTCCGTTCGTGGCCGACGAGAGCGCGACCCATCCTGGTGAGGTGACGCGGGAGCTGCTCGGCGGATCGGCCACCGCCATCAGCATCAAGACGGCCCGTACCGGGTTCACCACTTCCCAGCGCGTGCTCTTCCAGAGCGAGGGCATGGGAGTGGAGGTCGTCATGGGAAACCAGATCGACGGTCAGGTCGGCACCGCGTGCTCGGTCGTCTTCGGCGCGGCTTTCCGACCAACCTCGCAGCGGGCCGGTGAACTGTCGAACTTCCTCGACATGAGCGACGATCTGCTGACCGAGCCGCTGGTCATCCGCGAAGGCAAGCTCCACGTCCGGCAACGACCGGGCATCGGCGTCGAGATCGACCCCGAGAAGCTGCAGCGCTACCGCCAGGACAACTGATCGGGCATCGGCTGCGGCCGAACCTGATTCTTCTTTCTCCCGAAACCTTCACGATGAAGTGAGCAAGACAGGAGTGCAGCATGAACGAGGAACTCGCTGAGCAGACCGCGACAGCCGCGGCCTCCGGTAACTCCGCGACCGAACGCTTCCGCGAGAGGCAGCAGAACACGGCGGCCAACACCAGCCAGGAGCGGGTCAACACGCTCGCCACCGAGCTCATCGAGGCCGTGCACGGGGTCATCCGGCGCCACAAGGTCACTTACGAGGAGTACGACGCGCTCAAGGCGTGGCTGATCCAGGTCGGCCTCGACGGCGAGTGGCCGCTGTTCCTCGACGTGTGGATCGAGCACGTGGTCGAGGACGTGGCCAACGAGAACCGGGAAGGCAGCAAGGGCTCCATCGAAGGGCCGTACTACGTTCCGGACTCGCCTCGGTTCGAAGCCGAGGCGACCCTCCCGATGCGGGAGGACGAACCTGGTACCCCGCTGCTGTTCCAGGGGCAGGTCCGCTCGGTTTCGGGCGAGCCGCTGGCCGGTGCCCAGGTGGAGCTGTGGCAGGCCGACGACTACGGCTTCTACTCGCAGTTCGCACCCGGGCTGCCGGAGTGGAACCTGCGCGGCACGGTGATCGCGGACGAGCAGGGCCACTTCAAGATCCACACTATTCAGCCCGCGCCGTACCAGATCCCGCACGACGGTGCCTGCGGCAAGCTGATCAGCGCGGCCGGGTGGCACGCGTGGCGTCCGGCGCACCTGCACCTGAAGGTGTCCGCCGCCGGGCACCAGCTGAACACCTCGCAGCTCTACTTCCAGGGCGGCGAGTACGTCGAGAACGACATCGCCCAGGCGGTCAAGCCGGAGCTGATCCTGGATCCGAAGCCGAAGGACGACGGGAGCGGCGGCCGCGAGGTCGTCTACGACTTCGTGCTGGACCCGGCCTGAACAACGACCACCCGTTCCGACGTCAGGAGGACGTACCGTGCTGTTCGCGGTGAAGATGGACGTGAACCTACCGCCGGACATGGATCCGGAGGTCAAGGCGGACACGCTCGCGCGTGAGAAGGCCTACTCCCAGGAGTTGCAGAAGTCCGGGGTGTGGCGGCACATCTGGCGATGCGCGGGCCAGTACTCCAACATCAGCATTCTCGACGTGGAGAGCAACGACCGGCTGCACGAGGTCCTCTCGCAGTTGCCGCTCTTCCCGTACATGGACATGGAGGTCACGCCGCTGGCCACCCATCCCTCCGACATCGCGTTGTTGGAGCGTAACGGCTGAGGTTCCGGGTGCGCCGATGCCTGCGGATGTCGGCTCACCGCCTGCTCCCCTCGGTAGCCGGAAAAGTCGACTTGGAAGACCACTCTTGGATCTTGTCCTCGGGAGGTGATTCAAGAGAGGCTGCGAAGTCCGGCCGCCGACGGGAGGACTCTGATGCGTGCGGTGCTGCGAGCACTCGTGGTACTGGCGTCCATGCTGCTCGTGGTGATCGGTGCTGCCGCCGTGCAGCGCACGGACACCGTCGAGGTTCCGAACGTGCCGGACCCGTCGTCGGCGCGGCCCCCACCGCCACCTCCTCCACCACCACCGGCCCCGCCGGTCGGTCCGCCCGTTCTCGCGGTCAAGGTCGACAACGTGCCCGCCGCCCGTCCGCCCACCGGAGTCGGTGCGGCGGACCTCGTCTACGTCGAGCCGGTCGAAGGTGGTGCGAGCCGGTTGATCGCGGTGTTCGCATCGGACGTGCCCCCGGTGGTGGGGCCGGTCCGCAGCGCCCGGGAAACGGACCTCGCGCTGCTTCCGCAATTCGGCCATCCGGCACTGGCGTTCTCCGGCGCCGCGCCGGAACTCCTGCCCGCCATCGGGGACGCACCGTTGCACGACGCCTCGCCCGCGAGCGTGCCGTCCGCGTACTTCCGCGACTCCGCGCGCAGCTCTCCGCACAACCTCTACGTCCGGACCGGTCGGTTGCCACCCGGTGACGGTTGGTCGCCGGCAGCGCCGCTCGTGTTCGGGCCGCCACCTGCGGGAGGAACGCCGACGAGCGGCGAAGAGGTCCGCTACAGTTCCGCGCGGATCGGGTTCGACTGGTCACCGGAAACCGGGCGGTGGCTGGTATCGATGGACGGAAGTCCCTACTCGGCAGCCGGAACCGGTCGGCTCGGTGCCGGGACCGTGGTGATCCAGGAAGTGCCCGTCCGTGATTCGGCGTTGAGCGACAGCCTCGGGAACGTGACGCCGTACGCCGAGACCGTCGGCAGTGGCCGTGCGACCGTGCTGCGGGACGGACGCGCCTTCGAAGCCGTCTGGTCCAGGCCCGACCCCGAAGTCGGAACCACCTACACCACGCCGGAAGGCGACCCGTTGCCGTTCGCGCCCGGTCAGGTCTGGACGGTGCTCGCCCCCGCCTAGTTGTAATTCCCAGCACGGTTGTTGATGCGGGTGATGGGTGGGTGGCCACCACCGGGCACATAAGCGCCCCCAGCCCCGTGTTGTGCTCGCTTCACAGAACCCGGGGGCGTTGTCGTGTTCGGGTGGGGCTTCTAACCAGGGTCGGCTAACGCCGTTCTGGTCAAGGTTTCTAGCTCACGTCTCTACATGGCCGATCAGAGCGCGTTTTCAAGGTTGTCACGAGCGAGGAACGAGTTTCGTATGAGATTCCGCGGTGGTTCCCAATGACGCTCCTCAGCGTTGAGGCCCCATCTCCTGGGGACGGGGCTGAGTAGTAGCGGTACCGGGCTCGAGCAGGGGGGCGGGGAGGCCGGTGCTGATTTTTCGTGTGGGCCCACGGGTCAATGGCTGTCTGACACGCTGGGGGCGCGAGTTGATCAAGCACTCATGACTCGCGGTGTTCGGTGGAGACCTTGTCGGACGTGCACCACACATACTGGGAGGACAAGCACTCATGGGGACACCACGTCCGAAGGCACACGTCTACGCGGTTGCCGCGCAGCACGCGATCGCCGAGGTGGATCCGCGGATCGCTGAGGTGCGTCGGCGGCTCGGCGTGACGCCGGCGGGCTCCGAGGCGCTGGGTGACGGCGATTTCGACTGGGCCCAGGCGAGTCTGGTCGAGTACGAACAGCACACGCAGGCCCAAGAGCAGGACCAGCTCATTGTCGCTCCGCCCGCCACGGCCGAGCACCCGACCGAGCGCACCTACCTGATCTCGCCGACCTCGGCCGGACAGCCTTTCGGCGGGATCGGGTTTATGCGGTTCGAGCGCGACGACGAGACCCGGACCGACCAGTATCGGGTGCAGTTCGTCGATCCGTCCGGTCGGCCTGTGGTCGGCATCTCCATCGACGAAAGCTTGGAGCAGGCCGACCCGATCTATCATCAGCAGCCCGCGGTCACGACCCAGGCAAGCTACTGGGGTTGCATGCAGACCTGCCTGGAGACGCTGTGGCCGACCCTGCCCTGGCCGATCAAGATCGTCGCGTCGGCGGCGTGCGGATCCTGCCTGTTCGGAGGCTTCCCGGCGGGATGCGCCGGCTGCGTCGGTGCCTTGGGTGGTTACGCGGTCAACTGCATGAAGAAGTGTGAGCACCTTGGTTGACCGGCGTCGGGTGCCCGATGTGCTTGGCGTTCTGCGCCTGCTGGTCATCGCCGCGGTTGCCCTGCTGGTGATCTATCCCGGGACGCCGGTGGGTTGGCGCCTGTTCGGGGGCGCGGTCCTGGGCTGGGGGGTGTTGCTGCTGGTCGTCAGCGCGGCGTTCACCTCCCCCAACCGTCTGGCGCAGCTACTGTTGTCGCCGCCACGATTCCGCCGCTCCGAGCGCAGTTCCGACGGCGAGTGACACCACCGGCGGGTGCCCTCCGCGCCGTGGCCCACCTGATTCGAGGTGGGCCACGGCGCGGATCAGCCGCTGATCAGTTGTCCGCCAGCTACGGTGCCCTCACCAGCGAAGTAGGGCCGCCTCGATCCGCGCATAGCACCGGGGAACCAGGGGTTCGAGTAGTAGTGGCGCAGGATCCTGCGCCACTACTAGGCCCTGGACTCCCGAAGCTGGCCTGAGGGGCAAAGTAACCGAGAGCGCTGGACATCCTCCTCGACCTGACCGCCGCCGCGCCCGCGGCCGGCTGATGTGCAAGCCAGGCGTTCTCGCAGCACACGACACCGCCACCCCTTGATGGTCCGGCGTGTTTGCGGGCTGCTCAGGAAGACCGGTTCAGCCGTGACCGGGGCGTGCTCAACATTCCACCGCCGAGACGCCCCGGCCCGGTCCACAACCCGCAGGAAGTGGAGCTTCATTGTCTCTCACCACGTTGCCGCTGATGGTGCAGAACCGCCAGCCGGACGCCGAAACCACCGACCCGCAGGTCACCGCCCGACTCACCGAGTGGTTCGGCCGCGCCCGCAACTACATCGTCGGGTACGCCCCGATCGATGACTCCCACCTCGCCGACCCCGACACCCACCTGTCACACACGCAGCTGCTCTCGCGGGCGATCGGGTTCGTCGGATGCGACACGGACGAGGCTCGAACGAACCGCGCTCCCGACCACGTTCCGGTTGCAGCCCAGACAACCGCCCGCGCACGTGGAGTACGGGGAGATAATCGCCGCCGTCGGAAGTTCGGTGAAGTCCGGTGACACGCGGCTGTAGTAGTGGTTCGACGCCTCAAAGATCCGGGCGTGAAACAGCGTCTCGGCCAGTACTTCCCCGGTTGGTTTCCAGGTAAGCCGACAGTAGTAGGCGTGTACGTCCGGCGGGCCGCCGAACCAGGAGCCGCCGACCAGTCGCCGCGCCAAGACTACACGCATACCGGCCGCCTGTGTCGTGCGTGGGGACCACGGCCGGGACGGGCGTGCGCCACGTCCCGGCCGGTGGCATGACTCGTCCGGTCGTCTCGGGGGTTCGGTGACGGCCGGACGAGGCTCCGCGCACTGATGCGATCTCGGGGGATCGGCCTCCCACACGGGGCCGGATCGCATGCGCAGCCGGACGCGAGGGGTGTTGGCGCGTCGGCGCGGAGCGTTGGTCGCGACGCTCGTCGACGATGTCGATGAGTACGGCTGCCCACACGGTCGCGGTCAGCAGCAGCACGACACCCATGAGCGTCCACAGCGGAGCATTAGGCGAGGCGGGTGTGGTGCTCGATGGCGGCGTGGACGTAGTCGAACCTGCCCGGGGTCCGGAGCGGGAGCGGCGGCGTCCGGGACTGTCACGGCCATGGACCCGCA
Organism: Parasphingorhabdus pacifica; assembly: GCF_054779195.1. Taxonomy (NCBI): domain Bacteria; kingdom Pseudomonadati; phylum Pseudomonadota; class Alphaproteobacteria; order Sphingomonadales; family Sphingorhabdaceae; genus Parasphingorhabdus; species Parasphingorhabdus pacifica. The sequence continues at coordinate 60,281 of NZ_BAAGYS010000014.1, read as the reverse complement.
GGGCGGATCGCCCGCCTGCGCGGTTGAGACCTCCGCCGCACATGGCTGACGCCGCAGGCGAAACACGACCTAGGATCGACGGCATGAGCGAACGCCGTCTGCTGCTGGTGCATGCCCATCCCGACGACGAGGCGACCGGTACCGGCGCCACGATGGCCAGGTACGTCGCGGAGGGCGCCGAGGTGTCCTTGGTGACGTGCACCAGCGGCGAACTGGGCGAGGTGATCGACGAAGACCTCGCACACCTGCGCGGTGACCCGGATGCGCTCGGCGCGCACCGCCGCCTGGAGATAGGTGAGGCGCTGGCCGAACTCGGGGTGTCCCGGCACCACTGGCTCGGCGGGCCGGGACGCTGGCGGGACAGCGGAATGGCGGGTACCGACGGAAACGCGGGCCCGGCCGCGTTCGCCGCTGCCGATCCGGAAGCCGTCACGCGCGAGATGGTCGAACTTCTCCGCGCGGAGCGGCCGCACGTCGTCGTCACCTACGACGAGTTCGGCGGTTACGGTCACCCGGACCACATCGCGGCCAACCGCGCCGTGATGCGTGCGCTGGATCCGGCGGCCGATCCGGATTACGCGCCGGACCTCGGCCCAGCGTGGAACGTTCCGAAGGTGTACTGGCAGACCTTGCCGGAGTCGATACTCCAACGGGCTCGGGAGGCAGGCATCGAAGGATTCGAGCCTGCCACGTTGCCCGATGCGGAGCTGACCGCGGTGCTCGACGGCCGCGCGCATCACCCGGCGAAGCTGGCTGCCCTGCGCCACTACCGCAGTCAGGTGAACGTGGACGACGGCGGGTTCTTCGCGACGTTGGTGGGGCAGCCCGAGTTCTCCATCGAGCATTATGTGCTCGTCCGTGGAAATCGCGGACCAGGGCACGGTCCGTACAACTGGGAACAGGATCTCTTCGCGGGCCTGTCCTGACCCGACTGCCCTGTCCGGGGCGTGCGGCTTCGCGGTGAACCGCACGCCCCGGTCCGGTAGCCGGCTTGTGCCGCGTTGCCGGAAACGCGACTCCACCCGGCCCCGCGCGAGCCGGGTGGTCAGTCGGTCGAGGGCGGACCGGTGCTGCGGTAGGCGGCGACCAGCTGTGTTTCGGCGGTGTCGAAGTAGTGCTCGAGCTGGTCGGCGGCTTCGAGGAGCGAGCCCGCCGTGACGAGGTCGGTGATGGCCCGGTTGCGCTCCAGATAGGACTCGTGGAACTCGCGCGGCCGGGACATCACGTGGAACACCAAGCGGAGCTCGGCCAGTAACTGGCGCATCATCTCGTCCACTCGCGGGCTTCCCGCGAGTGCGCCGACGGCCTGGTGGAAGTGCATGTTGGCGGTACCCACGTCCATCCAGCGCTCCTCGGCCGCGGCCCGCTCACCCTCCCGGACCGCCCGCTCGATCGCTTCGACTCGTTCGGCACCGGCGTTCTGCCCGTGGCGCAGGGCCCCGGTTTCGAGCATGCGCCGCACCCGGTAAAGGTCGATGACGTCGTTTTCCGAAAGCACGCGCACGAACACGCCACGGTGGAACTCGTGCACGAGGAGTCGTTCGTGCACCAGTAGGCGGAAAGCCTCGCGCAGGGTGTTCCTGGAGACCGCCAGCGCGCGACCGGCGCTTTCCTCGGACAGGCGGGTGCCCGGCGGCAGCGCACCTTCGATGACGCGCTGGCGGAGCACGTCGGCGACCCGTTCGGCGGTACTGGTCCGGTCGAGCAAGGAACGGTCGGACGCAAGGGCGTCCACCCACGGATCCGCCGTGGCCATCGATGAGTCCCCCGGTGAAGTCGGTTGGTCGGATGCACAGTGTAGCCAGTCCTGTCAGATTGGGGTATTGCGGGATTGTTCAACAATTCCGTACCTTTGGCTCTCACCATCCGCCGTCTTCGGTGATCGGAGTGCCATGACCAGTACGACGTCCAAGGCCGCTTCGGCCAAGCGCAGCGCCCTGCTCGGAGCCGTCTTCCTAATGGCCACGAGTGCTGTCGGCCCGGGATTCATCACCCAGACCACCCAGTTCACCGTCCAGCTCGGCGCGGCCTTCGCCTTCGCGATCGTCCTGTCGATCCTCGTGGACATCGCAGTGCAGCTCAACGTTTGGCGCGTCATCGGAGTCTCCGGGATGCGGGCCCAGGACCTGGGCAACACCGTCCTCCCCGGCCTCGGCTACGTCATGGCGGCACTGGTCGTCTTCGGTGGCCTGGTCTTCAACATCGGCAACATCGCGGGCACCTCGCTCGGCCTCGACGCCCTGTTGGGCCTCGACGTCAAGATCGGTGGCACCGTCTCCGCACTGATCGCCATCGGCATCTTCCTGAGCAAGCGCGCCGGAGTCGCGATGGACCGCATCGTCGTGGTCCTCGGCGTCCTGATGATCGGACTCACCGTGTTCGTCGCGATCTCCTCGGCACCGCCGGTGGGGGAGGCGATGCGGCAGACCGTGCTGCCGGACGAGGTCGATCTGCTGACCATCACCACCCTGATCGGTGGCACCGTCGGCGGCTACATCACCTACGCGGGTGCCCACCGGCTGGTCGACGCAGGCGTCACCGGCCCCGAGCAGGTCGCCGAGGTGAGTCGCAGCTCCGTGCTTTCGCTGCTGGTCACCGGTGTGATGCGGCTCGTGCTGTTCCTCGCCGTGCTCGGCGTGGTCGCCGGTGGCGCCACACTCGCGGCGGACAACCCGACGGCCGACGCCTTCGGGCACGCCGCAGGGGAACTCGGCACACGCCTGTTCGGCATGATCCTCTGGACCGCCAGCATCACCTCCGTCGTGGGAGCCTCCTACACCTCGGTGTCCTTCCTGGTCACGTTCTCGCCGAAGCTGCAGCGACGGCGGAACTGGCTGGTGGTCGGCTTCGTGGCCGTCTCGATGGCCGCCTTCCTCGCCCTCGACCAGGCGCCGACGACCCTGCTGGTGCTCGCGGGCGCGCTCAACGGGCTGATCCTCCCGGTCGGGTTCGGCGTGCTGATGTGGGTCGCGGCGCGCCGTCGCGACCTCCTCGGGGGGTATCGCTACCCGCGCTGGCTGCTCGCCATCGGACTGGCGACGTGGCTGCTGACCTTCTACCTCGGGATCAGTTCGCTCGGCGGTATGGCAGCGCTGTGGCAGTAGTGTTCTCGAAGCCCGCGACCGCTCGGGCCGTGAACGGTTCCTAGCGGGTGGGGATATGGAGCGACGAGTGATGGCAAATCGACGGCAGGCGGCCGGGTGCTCCCCGGCGGACGCGGGTGAGGAGTGACCGTGCGGATCGATCTCAACTCCGACCTGGCCGAAGGGTTCGGCCGCTGGGAACTGGGCGACGACATGGCTCTCGTCAGCCTGGTGACCAGTGCCAACGTGGCCTGCGGATTCCACGCCGGGGACGCCACCGTGATGCGCAAGGTGTGCGCCGAGGCCGCCCGGCGGCAGGTGTCGGTCGGCGCGCAGGTCAGCTACCGCGACCTGGCCGGGTTCGGGCGCAGGTTCATCGATGTCGAACCCGACGAACTGACCAACGAGGTGCTCTACCAGATCGGAGCGCTCGAAGGGTTCGCGCGAGTGGCGGGCACCGAGGTCACGTACGTGAAGCCGCACGGTGCGCTGTACAACGCGATCGTCTCCCACGAGCGGCAGGCTGCCGCCGTGGTGGAGGCGGTGCGCCGGTACGACCCGAACCTGGCGGTGCTCGGGCTACCCGGATCGAGTTGGCTGGGCCTGGCCGAAGCCGCGGGCCTGCGGGTGTTCCGCGAGGCGTTCGCCGACCGCGCATACACCCCGGAGGGAACTCTCGTGTCCCGCAGGCAACCGGGGGCGGTGCTGCACGATCCCGAAGCCATCGCCGAGCGCTGCGTGCGGCTCGCTCGCGGTGAACCGATCGAAGCCGTCGACGGCAGCCGGATCGAGGTGCCCACCGATTCGATCTGCGTGCACGGGGACAGCCCCGACGCCGTGCGCATCGCCGAAGTGGTGCGGGACAGGTTGGTCGCCGAGGGATTCGAGCTGGGGTCCTTCGCTCCTTCGGCGGGGAGGTGAGTCGGTTCGTGCGCGTGATGCGGTGCGCTGACTCGGGAGTTCTCGTCGAACTCGCGGATCTCGAACAGGTGCAGGCGATGTACGCGGCCATCGCCGACGTGCTGCCGGAAGGCGTGATCGACGTCGTGCCCGCCGCGCGCACCCTCCTGCTCCGGCTGGATCCGGACCGCGCGGACCCCGCCGGAGTGGAGCGGTTCGTGCGCTCCGTGGAACCCGGCGGATGCCAGCAACGGGACGGTGGCCTCGTGCGGGTCCCGGTGGTCTACGACGGAGCCGACCTGGCCGAGGTGGCCGAGCTGACGGGGCTCACCGAACGAGAGGTGATCGGCGAGCACACGGCGCACGAGTGGACGGTGGCGTTCGGCGGTTTCGCGCCGGGATTCGGCTACCTCGCCGGTGGATCCGCCCGGCTGGAGGTTCCCCGGCGCTCGGAATCGCGTACGAAGGTGCCTGCCGGCTCCGTGGGACTGGCGGGCACCTTCAGCGGCATCTACCCGAGGCAGTCGCCTGGTGGGTGGCAACTGATCGGCCGGACCGAGCTGGAGATCTGGCGGGTCGAACGAACGCCACCGGCTCTGCTGCGGCCAGGTGTGCGAGTGCGGTTCGAGGAGGTCGGCTGAGGTGGGTACCGCGATGGATGCCGTCGAGGTCGTGCGGGCGGGACCACTGACGACCGTGCAGGACCTGGGGCGGCCGGGGCTGGCCGGCATCGGCGTCGGCGTGTCCGGGGCAGCCGACAGGGGCGCGTTGCGACTGGCCAACCGCTTGCTCGGCAACGAGGAGGACGCCGCGGCCGTGGAAACCACCCTGGGCGGATTGACCGTGCGCGCACTCCGCGATGTCACCGTCGCGGTCACCGGAGCACCCTGCCCCCTCGCGGTGGACGGCCGGAGGGCCGCGGTGAACTCGGTGATCCGGGTGCCCTCCGGTGCGGAACTGGAACTCGGCGTGCCGGATCGCGGACTGCGCAGCTACCTGGCGTTCCGAGGCGGTCTGTCCGTCGAGTCCGTCCTGGGTTCGTGCTCGACCGACGTGCTCTCGGGGCTGGGGCCGGCGGAACCGCGGCCCGGCAGCGTGCTGGCGGTCGGTCCGCCACCGAACGAGTTCCCCACCGTCGACGTCGCCCCCGTTCCCGCGGTGCACGGTGGTGAACTGACGCTCGGCCTGGTCCCCGGCCCGCGCGCCGACTGGTTCGCCGACACCGCACTGGCCACGCTGCTCGACGAACCGTACGAGGTGACGCCGGAGAGCAACCGGGTCGGCATGCGGCTCGACGGCCCGGAACTGACGCGCGTGCGGGACCAGGAGTTGCCCAGCGAGGGGATGGTGCCGGGCGCTCTGCAGGTACCGCCCTCCGGGCGACCGACGATGTTCCTCGCCGATCATCCGGTGACCGGTGGGTATCCGGTGATCGCCGTCGTGGTGGCCGCGGACGTGGACCGAGCCGCACAGGCGAGGCCGGGTCAGCGGGTCCGCTTCCGGCCCGCGAGGAAAGCGAGGTAGCGATGTCCGCGTCGAGCATGCCACCGCAACACGCGCGGGAGGCGTTCCGCGCGGGACTGCGCGTCCCGACCGCCGGCTACAGCGCGGGCTGGACACAGGCGAACCTCATCGCGCTGCCGCACGCGGACGCCTACGACTTCCTGCTGTTCGCGCAGCGGAATCCGCGCTCGTGCCCGGTGCTGGACGTGACCGAGCCGGGGGAGACCGCGGCATCCCTCTTCGGTGGGGACCTGCGGACCGACCTGCCCGCCTACCGGATCTACCGCGAAGGAGAACTGGTCGACGAGCGCACCGAGGTCACCGACTTGTGGCGCGGCGACCTGGTGTCGTTCCTGATCGGTTGCAGCTTCACCTTCGAGGCCGCGCTGCTGGAGGCGGGTGTGCCGGTGCGGCACGTCGAGGACGGTCGCAACGTGCCGATGTACCGCACCGGCAGACAGTGTCGACCGGCCGGAAAGTTGTCCGGACCGCTGGTCGTCTCGATGCGCCCGGTCCCCGCCGATCAGGTAGCGACGGCCGTCCGCGTCACCTCGCGCTACCCGGCGGTGCACGGTGCTCCGGTGCACGTCGGATCTCCGGAGGACCTCGGGATCGAGGACCTCGACAACCCCGACTTCGGTGACCCGGTGCGGGTCGAACCGGGTGAGATCCCGGTGTTCTGGGCCTGCGGTGTGACTCCGCAGGCAGCGGTGATGCAGTCCCGGCCGGAGTTCGCGATCGGCCATTCGCCGGGGCACATGGCGATCACCGACATCCGCGACAGCGAGTTCCTCGTCCCGTAGGTGCGGGCGTTTTCCGGGTGAGTCGTGCGGGCGAGGTGTGCCCGATTGCGAGATGCCCGGCGTGCTTGGTCGAAACTAGGCTGAGCGCGAATCGAGGGACTGAGGATGAGCTATCGCATCATTGGCGACGGACGAGCTGTTCGGCAGGTCATGCGGCAGGACGACGTCGTCGATCCGGCCGATCGACCGAACAGCGCACGCATGTACGACCACTACCTCGGTGGCCGGCTGAACTTCGCACCCGATCGCAGGGCAGCGGCCGAACTCGACGCGGTGTGGCCGCACATGCCGACGTTCATCCGAGCCAACCGCGCGTTCCTCCGGCGCGCGGTGCGCTTCCTCAGCGAGCAGGGCGTGGACCAGTTCTTGGACCTGGGGTCCGGGATCCCGACCGAGGGAAACGTCCACGAAGTCGCGCACGGCATCAACCCCGAGGCTCGGGTCGCCTACACCGATGTGGACCCGACCACCGTGGAGTACGCCCACGATCTGCTGGCAGGTGCGTCGAACGTCAGCATCAGCACCAGCGACATCCGTCGGCCGTCGAGCGTGCTCACCGCTCCCGGTGTGTCCGGGCTGCTCGACTTCACCCGGCCGCTCGCGGTGTTGGCCGTGGCGATCCTGCCGTGCATCGCCGACGACGAGGAGGTGGGCGCGGTCGTCAACGCGTACCGGGACGCGTGCCCATCCGGCAGCTACATCGTCGTGGCGCACAGCTCACCGTCGACGGTCACGCCCGAGCAGTTCCACCGCGCGCATTCGATCATGCGACGCGAACTGGCTCCCGTCCGCTGGCGCACGCCCGAGCAGATCGCCGGGTTGTTGCACGGCTACTCGTTGGTCGATCCGGGCATGGTGCTGGTCCCCGAATGGCGACCGGGCGCGGAAGGCGGAGCCGGGGCGATCGATCCGACCGCGGCCAACACCTATGGCGCCGTCGGCTACCTCGCTTCGGCGAGCTATTCATTGTGAATAGCCGTGGGGGCACGGGTGGGTTCTGGCCCGGTGTTCTCCTCACCCGCTGGTGGTATTCGCGCCCGGGTGAGTTCGAAATTCGATCGGCTGCATTGGTGTATGCGGATGAAAGAATTGTCGAATGCGTCGGATGGGACCATGTTTTCAATGGCGCCTCGAGTGATTTTTCGGGCTGCCGAAACAAGTATTCGGACGCGGGGAAAATGGCTCTGGGTTGATTTCTCGCGAATGTAATCTGTAGGATCTTTCGCAGAAGGGGAGTAGCCCCCAATTTCGCGGTCGACATGCTGGTTGGCGAATGTACGCAACCCGGTCGCGGAGCCTGTTCTCGCAGGTGGGCAAGACCTTCGGTTTCCGGCGCGGATGCCGGGTCCGAAGGCTCAGCAATGCCTCGGGCGGGACGTCGACCGAGAGGTGCCACACATCGTGTTTACCAGTGTTGCGGTGAGTTCATTCGCCATTTTCGTGGCCGAGCTGGGAGACAAGTCGCAGTTGATGGCGATGACGTTCGCGACACGTTATCGGCCATGGCAGGTCCTGCTCGGCATCACGGTCGCGACCACGGTTATTCACGCGTTCGCGGTGGCGCTCGGATTCGGGATGGGTTCGACGCTGCCGACCGAATGGATCGGACTGGTGGCCGGACTGGCCTTCCTCGGATTCGCGGCGTGGACCCTGCGCGGCGACCGCCTGACCGAGTCGGAGAAGGCGAAGGCGAGTCGCGGCGCCGGATCGGCGGTGCTGGCGGTCACGGCGGCGTTCTTCCTCGCGGAACTCGGCGACAAGACGATGCTCGCGACCGTCACGTTGGCCGCGCAGCACGACTGGCTGGGCACCTGGATCGGCTCGACGGTCGGTATGGTGCTCGCCGACGCGCTGGCCATCGGAATCGGCCTCCTGCTGGGTAGGCACTTGCCGGATCGGGTGATCCGTTACGGAGCGGCCGCATTGTTCGCGGTGTTCGGCGCGTGGCTGACGATGGAGGCGCTGTCCACGCTCGTGTGATTCCCGCCGCAGAAACGCAACCACCGGCAGGCAACCCGTGACCGCCAACGGGAGTTGTCGTTACCGGGACGGCTTGTTCTCGTATGGCTTGGGAGGCTCGCGGTGAGCTGGATGATCTACGGTGCGACCGGATTCACCGGGCGGCTCGTCGCCGAGCTGGCGGTTGCCAGGGGGCAGCGGCCGACCCTCGCCGGCCGGGATGCGGCCAAGGTGGCGGCAGTGGCGAGTCCGCTCGGATTGCCGTACCGCGCGTTCGACCTCGACGACGCCGCGTCGGTCGGTGCCGAGCTGGCCGACATCGACGTGGTGGCGCACTGCGCGGGTCCGTTCTCGGCGACGTCGAAGCCAATGGTGGAGGGATGCCTGCGGGCGGGAACGCACTACCTCGACATCACCGGTGAGGTGGATGTGTTCGAGTCCGTGTTCACCCGGCATGATGCGGCCGTCGAATCCGGCGTCGTACTGTTGCCCGGCTCGGGCTTCGACGTCGTGCCCACCGACTGCTTGGCCGCACTGGTGGCAGCCCGGTTGCCGTCCGCGACCCAGCTCGACCTCGCGTTCCAGGCCAGCGGAGGCATCAGTGGTGGCACCCTGAAAAGCGCGCTGGAAGGAGCGGCGGCCGGTGGGCGCGCCCGCATCGACGGCACGCTGCGGACAGTGCCGATGGGCTGGCGGAGCCGCGAGATCCCGTTCCCCTCCGCGACCCGCCGAGTCGCGTCGCTGCCGTGGGGCGACATCAGCACGGCGTACCGCAGCACCGGGATCGACAACATCACCACGTTCGCGCGGCTGCCCGGTCTCAACGCGATCGGGTCTCGCTCGTCGGCGGTGAGCCGCAAGGTCCTCGGCAATCCGCTCACGCAGCGCCTCGGCAAGAGCGCTATCGGCACGCTGGTGAGCGGTCCGAGCCGGCACCGCCGCGCGAGCAGTTGGGTCGAGGTCTTCGCCGAGGTGACTGATCCGTCCGGCAGGACCGCCTCCGCCGCGTTGATCGGCCCGGACACCTACGACTTCACCGCGGACGCCGTGCTGCGCACCGTCGCGGGGCTGTCGACGGGGGAGGTTTCCGCGGGCGCGCACACCCCCTCGACGGCGTTCGGCGCCGACTTCGTCCGGCGCATGCACGGGATTCGAGTCATCGAGCCGGAGCGCGGCTGACGGCGCGTCACCGGTGCGCGACGCTGCGCTTCGGTCGTCTCCCGGTGGTGAAGCGAGTCAGACGGCTCGTACCCGGACCATGCTCGCCGGATCCGGCGAGCCGTGATGACCGGTCGACGGCAGGCGTGAGCGGAATTCGAGGTAGGGGCCGGGCGTCGTGGGCCGCAGGTCGGCGAACCGCTGTTCCGAGCTGATTACCGGCATGCCGGTCTCCTCGGCCCACGCGCGGGCGTGTTCGCGGGGGTCGTCGCAGTCGACCACGATCGCGGCCAGCGCGCCCGTGTCCTCGTAAGACCTGCGGGGTTCGAGGACGCAGAACTCATTGCCCTCGGGATCGGTGAGCACCACCCACGGGATCTCGTCGTCCTGACCGATGTCGGCGAAGTGGGCGCCCGCGTTGAACAGCCGCTGCACGAGTTCCTGCTGCGCCCGGTGCGACTCGCTGCGCAGGTCGAGGTGCGTGTCGTTCCGGCCGGGGCGGGCCCGGTCCGAGGCCACGAAGTGCAGCGGGACACCGGCCCCGACGGGGTGGACTACATCTTCTCCACTCGCGGAGTCCGCGAGCCAGCCAAGGGCAGCGGCCCACCAGCGCGCGAGCCCGCCGGGATCGCGCGCGGTGAACTCGACCACGAACCGCGTCGGCGGTGCAACATCGCTCACGGGAGAGCAGGCTAGAAGATCTGACCCGCCCCGGCACAGTGGAACGCGGCAACCATCCCGGCGGGAAGCTCCGCGCTCCTGCGGCGATCAGTCCAGACCACGGCGGAGATCGTCCAGCAAGGTGGGCAGCACCATCTCCTCCTCGATCGCCCGGCCCGTGTTGGCCATCAGCTCGGCCAACGTCGGATCCCACGGCGTGTCCAGCCGTTCACCGATCAGCGAGGGCAGGTCGGTGCGATCCGCCGCGGCCCGATCGAGCGACTCCCGATAGTCGGCGGCGCCCATCCGCCACGGTGTCGCACCGTGGTGCGACCACAACGAACCGGCCATCGACACGCCCGGCCAGTCGAAATCACCGTGGAACCGCAGCGCGGCCCCGCCGCTGGTGAGCCTGCGCAGCAGCTCGACCGCCACGGTTGTCGGCGGCCCCTGCAGGCAGATCAACGGATGCTCGATGCCCTCGTGCACCACGGCTTCGAGCACTCGCGGGGTCTCGCACACGGCGACGACCGTCCCCGAGTCGACCGGGTGTTCCGGTGCCGCGCGCAGGTCGAGCTGGGTGAGGTGCGCGGGCAACCCGATCGACGTGCGGTGGTCGAGCGCCCGCGACCAGGAATCGGTTCGGGACATCGGCAACGCCCAGCAGAGCACCGTGGCCGAGACCGCGTCCAGCGTCACCCCGCAGCGCTCCCACAGCGACCGGCGGTCTCGTTCGTTGCCGGGCATGTCCACTCCGTGTGCGAACGCGGCGGCCTGCAGGACGATCCGGCTCAACGCGGTGCCGTTGTCGAGCTGGTGCGCGCCACCACCGAAGCGGATCGCCAGGTCCGCCCGCGAAGCCCACACTTCCGGCGAACCGGCCGGATCGAGCATGAGCGCGGCAAGCACGCCCGCCGCGCGCGACGCGAGCACGTCGAGTTCGTCCTCGGCGATGCGGCCGAACTGGGGCAGCCAGCGCATCCACTCCTCGGCCCACGGTGCGTCGTCGAGCCCCTGCTCCGCCAACGCCGACCGCAGCACCGAGGCCGCGCGCTGCCGGAACTCGTGCACGGCGTCGGAGGCTGTGCCCCGCTCGCGCGGCTGTTGTTCGGCGGTGGCAGGTTCGGGCGACCCGACCGGACGACCGTGCAGGATCTCCAGCACTTCGGTCAGACCGATCCCGAATCGGGTTTCCTCCCGCAACCGGGCGTCCAGTTTGGACACGCTGATCCGGGTGCCCTGCCCCCACATCGGACGGCCGTAGAGGTCACCGACGGCCTCCTGGGTCTGCTCGTCCGGAAGTTCCAACCGGAACGTCGGTGGCGGGTTTGCGGCTTCCAGCGCTTCTCGTGCCCGTTCCCAGAGCCCGCTGAGCAGGTCGGTGCCCAACTCCGCGCGGATCTCGTCGGCTTCAGCCATCGGAGCGCTCCATTTCCCGCCCGTCCCAGGTGGTGTGGGTGCAGGCGATGCCGTGCCCGCTGCGCGGGCGCAGCACGTCGTAGATGTGCATCTTGGGGATCTTCGGGGACACGCCCCACCCGCTCGGCCAAGTGATCATCCAGTCCATGTCCAGGTCGACGAGCAGGCCGAGCATGCGGGCGATCGTCGGATCGTCGAGTCGCTCGAACGCCTCGTCCAGCAACACCAGCCGCAGCGGTCCCTTCCCCTCGGCGGACACGCTGACCGCGTCGTAGAACGCCGCGGCGGCCGCGAACAGGGTCACGTACGAGATCAACCGCGTCTCACCCGACGAAAGCTGCCGCAACCTGCGAACCCGCGGTTTGCCCTCGGGGCCCGTGTCGCGCACCCGGACGGTGAAGGTGAACCACGAGCGGTAGTCGAGGGCCCGGGCCAGGATTTCGGCGTAGCCACCGGTGGTGCTGTCCCGTTCGGATTCGATCAGCTCCGTGAAGACCCGGCGCAGCAGCGCGTCCTCGTCCTCGCTGCGGCCGGCGAACGGGGTCCGCACGAGGTCGATCGCCTGCCGGATGTCCTCGCCCAGCGCGGGCGAGGGCTGCCACTCCAGCTGCACGTGCACGCCCTGACTGGAACGAGCGCCGTCCAGCACCTCGTTCATCCGCGTGCAGAGGTCCTCGGCGATCGCGATCTGGCCGCGCAGCCGTTCGGCGAGGTCGCGGATCAAGTAGTCGGCGAAGATCGACTGGTACTGCTCGTTGAGGTAGCCGCGTTGTTCGGCGAGCCGCTCACCGACCAGCCGTGCGGCGTCGGCCACCGGCTGCGGTCCTTCCTCCCCGGTCACGGTGACCGTCAACAGACCGTTCTGATCACCTGCCGAGATGTCGTAATTGCCGCTCAGTGAATGCTGCAACGCCTGGAGCCGGTTGAGCACGGTGGTCTCCGACGAACCCTTGCGATCGGTGGTCGTCGCGAGCAGGTCGACGGCCTCATCGACGTCGTCCGGCGGAGAACCCGCCGCCGACGTGTCGTCTTCCGGCCGCTTCACCGCGGCGGCCGACCACAGGCCCGGGGTGCGCAGCGCGGTGCGGAACGCGGTTCGCGCGGACTCGGCATCGGATTCGCGCGCGGTCAGCTGGGCCTGCTTGTTCTCCAATCGGGTCTCCAGCCGGGCGCCGGACTCGCGCAGCGAGCTGATCCGCTCCCGTTCCTGCGGGAGTTTCCGGCGCAGCTCGGCACGTTCCCGTTCCAGTGCGGCGACCTTGTCGGCGACTTCCTGGGCTTCACCACCCGCCGCGGCCGTCAGTTCGGCAAGCGCCGACGACTGCTCCTCGTACTCGGCGCAGCGCTGCTCGGCCTGCGACTCGGCTTCCACCCGGTCGGCGACCGCGGCGTCGTGGTGCAACGACGCTTCCCGCAGATCGTCCAACGTCGCCAGGCAACGCGCGTCGATGACCTCCCGCGAGGACTCGATGGCGTCCCTGGCCTCCGAAGCGGCCCGGCGAGCGGCTTCCAACGCTCGGGTGTCGGCGGGCAGTCCCGCTTCGGCCGCTGACCGCGCGAGTTCGGAACGCGTGGCTTGCAGTCGCCGGTCCGCCAGCTCGTGCTGTTCGCGCAGCTCGGCGGCGCGGCGCTCGGCCTCCTGCGCGGACTCCGTCGCGGTCACCAGCTTGGCGTGCGCGGTGACCAGGTCGTCGTCGTTCGGATACGACTCCACGTGCTGTTCCAACCGGCCGGCACGGTCGGTGGCGTCGCGGTGCCGTCGTTCGGCATCGCCGACCTCGGCGCGCAGCTGCGACAACCGGTCTTCGAGCTCCGCGATGCGTCGGCCACTGGCGGCTTCCCGGGCACCGGCGCCGACGTGCTCGGCGGCGTCCTTGTGCCACGAGCCCGACAGCACGCCCGCGCGCCAGCTGCCGTCCGCCGAAACCGCGAGCCCCTCCGCCGAATCCTCGGTGGAAACCGAGGACAGCAACTCGGCGATGCGTTCGGTGGCCACCGGGCAGTCCGGTTCGGGTGCCGGGACCAGCAATTCGGCCAGCGTCGAGCCGGTCGGGCGGTTCCCCGGCGCGGCCAGCAGCTCGCCCAAGCCGACGACCGCACCGTCGGCGCTCACCCACGCGTTGAGGAGTCCGCTGGCCTGCAGGGCAGCTTCGAGTCCGGCGCGTTCCGGGTTTCCGAGCGAAGGCACGAAGTCCACCAGCCGGTGGAACGCGCTCCCGTCACCGGCGTTCCGGGCGGCAATCGCCCACTCCGGGCGGCCGGGAGGGTGCTCGTGGCCCGCGCGGAGTTCGGCCAACTCGGTCTCCTCCGAGCGAGCCCGGGTGCGGTACCGGGCGAGTTCCTGCTCGATCTCGGTGACCGCCCGGCGCGCGTGCTGCAGCTCCGGCCGAGCCCACTGCCGGATTCGTTCGCGAGCCCGTCGCGCGGCCGTACCGTCGGCGATCAGGTCGTCGGCACCCGGGGGTTCGGGCGCGGGTTCCCGAGACGGCGCCTCGCCGCCGAGACCGTCCGGTGTGGACTCCGGCCACCGGGCCGACCAGTCGCGAACGCGCGTGATCCAGGCCTCGGCGGACGCGACGAGGTCCTGTCGAGCCTGGAAGCTGCGCCCGGACGCGTCGGTGGCCGTCAGCTGCGCTTGGCGGGCGAGCCGCAGCGCTTCCTCCACCCGGGCCTGCTGCGAATCGAGTTCGACCGCTTGCTGGTGCAGTGCGAGGGTGAGCGCCCCGCGCTCTTTGGCGCTCTCCCCGGCTTCGCGCGCACGCTCGGTCGCCTCCCGGAACCGTTGTGCCAGCGCATCGGTGTCGATGTGCGGAACCGTCGGTCGTTCGACGGTGATCGGGTCGGTTTCCGTGTCCGGCGCGATGCGGACCTGGGCGGTCGAGGCAGTTGCCTCGGCCGCCGGAACGGGAGGTGGACCGGACACCAGACCGGCATCGAGCCCTGTGGTGGCCAACCGCTGTTCGGCCCGGGTGGTGGCCTGCTCGGCTGCCTCGGTGTCGGCGACCAGCCTGCGGTGGAGGCCCAGCACCGCTTCCGCCGCCCGGTTCTCCTGCCCGCGATGCTTGTTCGCGGTGTCCAACGCGGTCGTCGCCGCCGCCCGTGCGCTGTCGACCAGCCGCTCGCGATCGCGCAGGTTCTGCAACTCGGCGTAGGCGGGATGCGAACGCATCGCCTCGATGCCGGTTTCGAGTTCGCCCTCGCGCTTCTCGAGCCGGGCGACCTCTTCCTCCGCGGCATCGCGCCTACCCTGCTTGGCCTCCACCTGGCCGGTGAGCTCGGACAGTTCGGTCCGCAACGAGCTCAGCCGGTCCTCGGCGGTCCGCATAGAATCGCCCCGGTCCCGCAGCGCGCCGAGCGCGTACCCGGAATAGGTCGACAGGAACGCGTTCAGCGCCTTGTCCGCACCCGCGAGCCGAACGATGTTCTCCCGGATCGATTCCAGGTCGTCGAACGATGTCGCCAGCCGTTCGATCAGACCGGGATCCAGTGGCGGCAGCGCGTCCGACAGGATCTGTTCGAGCTGGCCCTCCAGAACTTTCAGTCCCACGTCGGGATTGCGCAGCGTCCGCTGCAGGTGCAGCAGGTCGCCGTAACGCGCGGAGGGAACGCCGTAGACCTCCGCCGCGATCTTCGCCCGGAACGCCTGTTCGTCGAGGACGCAGTCGGCGCCGAGCAGGTCCCGCAACTGGGCGGGCCCCAACGGCACCCGGTCCGGTCCCACCAGGTGCAGCTGCGTGCCCACCCGGCGTTCGGTGATGAAGCGCCAGGAGTCGCTGATTGCCTGTGAGGTCTTGGACGCCTTCACCCCGACGCCGCAGGTGAGGAACTCGTCCATGCCATCGGGGGTTTCCCGGCGCAGCTCGATCCACGCGTAGCCGATCCGGTTCGGGCCACCGGGGTACTCGTCGAGCATCAACCGCCGAACGCTGACGGTGTCGAACCCCTTCGAACCGACCTGGCGGAGATCACCGTCCAAGCACAACGGAAGCAGGAGCTCCAGGGTGCGGGACTTGCCCGAACCGTTCGTGCCCTGGAAGATCGCGCGGCCACCGGAGAGGTCGAACGTGTGCTCGGCGTACTGCCAGATGTTGACGATCCCGCCGCGGTGCAACCGCCACCGGTTCGGTGGCATCCCGTCCTGCGACCGCACGTCGCTGATCGCGGTGTCCGTGCTCAACGCTGACCGTCCTCTTCCATTTCGTCGAACAGCGACAGCCCCTGCGGTGCTGGGGCGGGGGGTGGTTCGGGTGCCTTGCCGGGTGCCTTGCCGGGCGCCGGGGTGGCGTCGGGCTGCGGCAGCCAACGGTGGGCCGCGGGATTGACGAGCCAGTAGCCGTCCTCCTCGGTGAGCACGGCCAGCCGCCGCAGCAGGGTTACCACCGCGTGCACCAGTTCGTCCGGATCATCGGTCGCTTGGCGCGACCAGGCGGCCGGATAGGACTCCACGAGCTCCGCGCAGACCTCACCGATGTCCTGCCACCTCACCGGATGCCTGCCGTCGCCACCGCGCGGCTCACCGCGTTCGAGCAGTTCCGGCAATGCCAGCAGTGCGATCCGGGCCACCGTTCCCGGACCGGGGAAGACCACGTCGGTCAGGTAGTCCTCCGGATCGCTGACGACAATCCCCTCGGAGCGGATTTCGGTCACCAGCCCGAAGAAGCGCTCCAGCAGCTTGGACTCGCCGCCGTGGTTGCGCAGCAGCCATTCGGATTCCGCCGCGGGGAGATCTTCGTAGAGCACGACCGGGTTCTCGACGAGCCGACGGCGTACCGCGTGCTCGGTGTTGCGCGGGCCCGCCTCAGCGGCCGCCTCGATCAACTCGTCGGGGCCTGCGGCCTCCGCCAGCGGCCCGGCGACGAGTCTGCCGAGCAGGTCCGTGTCGATCGTGATCAGCGCCTCGGCGGAGGAGTCGGTCGCCCACGGAGTGACGGCTCCCTCCGTTTCGGTGATCACGCCCAGCGCAACCAGGTGCCGCAGCGCCGTGGTGAGCGAGCGGCGTTCGGCGGGACTGTCGGCTACCTCGACCCCGGCTTCTACCGCAGCCGCCCGTACATCGGTGACCAGGCGAGACAGCAACACCTGACGTCCGATGCCGGTCAACGCGGCCAGGGTCAGCGCGAAGTACGCGTAGCCGCGCGGCGACAGCGACTGCTCGCCGCGGGTGGCGTCGCGACCGGGTCCCGACTTGTAGAGGCGGGCGTGCCGACGCTCCACGACCAGGCGGTAGCCGAGCATCGAAGCGAACAGCTCCTGCAGCGCCGCCCGTTGGCGGTAGATCATCGGCAGCAGATCGCCGTCGGGAGCGCCGGGGCGGAGCAACGGACGCCGCAGCAGCACCCGCGCGCACCGCACCACGTTCGCGGCGTCGATGTCGGGGAGTTCGTCGAAGGTCGGGGTCGCGCTCACCGGGCCACCTCCCGAGCAGCCGACGGCTCGGCGGTCAGGGCGTCGGGGCGAGTCGCGTTGTCGGACGCATCGTCTGCGGCTACCCCGTTTGTGGCTGCCCCGTTTGCGGCCGCCCTATTACCGGCCGCCCCGTTACCGGCCGCATCGTCCGGTTCGGCCGGGATCACGCCGTCACCCCGCACGTCGAGCACGGTGTCCTCCAGCGTCAACGTTCCGGACGCGCTGGAGATCAGCGTCCGGTGCCCTTCCCGGTGCCGAACCGTGACGCGCAGCCGGTGCACCGGGTCGAGGGACGATCCGGTGTCCGTCTCGCTCTCCCGCTGGGCCATCGCCAGCGTGAGCAGCTCGCACAGCACGCCGAGCGCGTCGGCGGACAGCGTCGTTCCGGCCGGGTCCGGGCCTGCCGCGGCTAGCTCGGCTACCGAGGCGCTGCGGCGTTGATCCTCTTCCCGGGCCTCGGCGAGCAGGGTTTCCTCGGTCATCGGATCGTCGAGGACCCGGGACGCTCGGCCGCGAGCTCCGCGGTCCCCCCGGCTGCGGACGCTGACCGAAACGTCCATCACCGGACCGTCCCGCCATGCGACGTCGTGGTTGTCGCTGTCGTAGTCCGGAGCGGGCAGCAGGTGACGTGCCGAATGCAGTCCGAAAGCCGCCGCGTAGATCTGGTGCGCCTGCTCCGGATCGGATCCGTCGAACCACCGCGCGAGCGTGAGCAGTTCACCGCGGCGTCCGGGAAGCAACCCGCCGCCCGCGGTAGCCCGCTTGACGCTGGCCAGCAGCGACCCGATGGCGCGCGCGGTCGCCTCCCGCAGCGCGGCGACCTGGCTCGGACGTCCGGGGGCGTCGACGAACCAGTCCGTGAGTTCTTGCCAGTGGGCCGCCGAGCGTCCCCGCGCCCGCTCGACGTCGCTGCCCAGCTCCTCCGCGGGACCGAGGACGCGCAGCAGCTCCGAACGGACCTCGGCGAGTCCGGTCAAGGTGTCGGCGATGCCCTGCGTGTACCGCAGCACGTCCTCGACGACCATCTGGATGTACTCGACCAGCAGATTGCGGAAGCCCGAGATCTCGTCCGGGGCCAGATGGTGCCGGGTGACGACCTGACCCAGGTAGGCGTAGAAATCCCGAACGGTGGCGGCGAGCTCGGCGTGCTGCAGGAAGACCGTGGTCACGTGCTCGGCCAGGCGCTCGCCGGCCTGTCGGGCGGCTCTGGTTCCCGGTTCGGCCACCAGCGCTTCCGAGAGCGCACCGCCGATCTCGCCGAGGCCGCGCTCGATCGCGGGCAACAGCTCGCGGGAGACCTCGCGAGCACCCTCGGGAACCCGCAGCAGCTCGTCGACATCCCGTTGCACCCGGACGGCGAGCTTGCTGACCTGGTACCGCACGCTGCCGTGCTGGAACTCGGCGATGCTCGCCGCGATCGTCTCCCGCCGGCCGACCACGAGGTTGCCCCACTTGACGAGCTGCTTGAGCCTGTCGATCACCGTGTCCATACCGGACTCGCCGGGAGAGATGCGGCCTTCCCGCTCGGCGACCGCCAGCGCTGCCGCGACCTCCCCGGCCGACAGGTCGGCCAGCAGCGTCGAGGTGAACAGGCGCATGATCGCGAGATAGGTGGGGTGCTCGGGCGCTTGGAGGTAGACGAACAGGTGTAGCCGCTGTTCGCCGCCGGGGACCTGTTCCGGTGCCTGCGGGGCCGGGGGAGCGTCGGCGTGCACCGCGCCTGCCGCTCCGGCGCGCACCGTGTCAGCTTCGGGATCCGGGACCGTCACGGTCGGCCACGATAACCCCTGCCATCGACACTGCGGGTCACAGCCATGCGGTGCTCGATCAGGTGACAGCAGGCGGTAGCGTTCTCGGCGACCATGGCCGACCGGCGTCCCAGCCGGTGGCCGGTACCGGTGCTTGGGAGGGAACACGAGGTGAGCGCGGGGCGGGCAGTCGGACTCCTGCTAGGAGTGGCTGCGGACGCGGCGATCGGCGATCCCCGGCGAGGACATCCGGTAGCGGGTTTCGGCAAGCTCGCGCACGCGGTCGAACAGGTCGTCCACCGAGACCGGCGGGACGCCGGAATCGTCTACACCGGGTTGCTCGTCGGCTCCACGATCACCTGCGGGGTGGTTGCGCAGCGCCTGTCGGCTCGCAGCCCTGCACTCGAAGCGGCTTCCACGGCAGTGGTCACCTGGGCGGTGCTCGGTGGGGCCTCGCTGGCCGACGAGGGCACCGCGATGGCCCGGGTGCTCGACGGCGGCGACCTCGGCCAGGCCAGGGCACGGCTGGGAAACCTGTGCGGGCGTGACTCGGCGAACCTGGACGGGCAGGGAGTCGCGAGGGCAACGGTGGAGTCGATCGCGGAGAACACCTCGGACGCCGTGGTGGCACCGCTGGTGTGGGGCGCGGTCGCCGGAATCCCTGGCCTCGTCGGCTACCGGGCCGCCAACACGCTGGACGCCATGGTGGGACACCGCTCGCCACGTCACCGGAACTTCGGCTGGGCCTCCGCACGTCTCGACGACCTGCTGAACCTGGCGCCCTCCCGGCTGGCCGCCGTGATCACCGTCGCCTGCGCACCCGTGGTCGGCGGTTCGGCAGGCGGCGCGTGGCGGACCTGGCGAAGCGACGCCTCCGCCCACCCGAGCCCGAACGCGGGGCAGATCGAAGCGGCCTTCGCGGGAGCACTGCGGATCCGGCTCGGAGGCCGCACCATCTACGGTCACACCGTCGAACAGCGCCCGGTGCTGGGGGGCGGACGAACCGCCGACGCGGGCGACGTCACCCGCAGCATCGAACTGTCCCGCGTGATCGGCGCGGTCACCGGAGTGTTGTCGGCCGGAGCGGCGCTGCTGCTCGGCGCGCGGCGCCGGGCGACGCGTTGACCCGGACATAGCGGCGGCTCGGTCGGCGAAGCCAAGCGGTTCGGCGTGATCGGCGTTCTAACCGCTGCCGGTGTTTTCCCGTTCGAGCCGTTCTTCTTCGGCGATGGTTTCGGCGACCGACATCTTGCGGGAACGTTTGCGCTGCCGTGGTCGCGATTGCTGGTCGTGGCGTTGCTGCTGCTCGTGCCGTTGCGGTTGCGGCTGGGTGATCTCGGCGTAGATCAGGTACCCGAGAGCCAGCGGTGCCATGATCCCGAACGCGATCCACTGCAGGGCGTACGAGAAGTACGGCCCGGATTCCAGCTGTGGCAGCGGCAGCGGCTCGAGCACGCCCGGCTGGCCGGCCGTCAAGCTGAAGTACCCCGGCGAGAGTTCGATGCCGGTTCCCTCCGAAACGGTCCGGGAATCGACGGAGTAGGTCCAGCGGTGGCCGTCGCGGTGGAACGTCGGCCGGTCCTTCGAGTCCGTCTCGTTCACCCGGACGCGCGCGGTCAGCGTCACTTCGCCCGTGGGCGGGGGAGCGTAGTCCGGAGCGCGCACCCCGTCGACCGGCCGGAGGTAGCCGCGGTTGATCAGTACGGTAGGACCGTTGTCCGTGCGGAACGGGGTCAGCACCTCGATCGCGGGCTCACCGCGAACGGTGCGCAACCACCCGAGGGTTTCGCCCTCGGGCAGATATCGGCCGGTGGCGCTCACCTCGGACCACTCCGTGGCCTCGTCCGGCGCCCGACCCGCGGGCAGCACCTCGCCCAGCGGCTTGGCCGGGGTTTCGAAGGACTGCCGGATGGCGGAATTGCGCGCTTGAGCCTGATCGTCCCGACTGAACTGCCAGGGTGAGAGCATCGTGAAACACAGCGAGGAGAACACGCCGACCAGCACGATCAGCGCGATCCACCCCGGCCGTAGGAGAAACTTCAAGCGCACAGGTCCACCGTAGGCGGCCCCTCGGGAAACACGCCCCCGGGGCGGACGAATGCGGCTTGGATCACGCGACGAGCGCGGCCCGGGCGGCCGTCAACGCCTGCCGGGCGAAACCACCGCCGAACAGGACCGCGTGCACCAGCAGCGGGAACAGCTGGTGGAGCGGGACGCGTTCCTCCCAGCCCGCGGCAGGCGGACTGACCTCCCGGTAGGCGTCGATGATCCGCTCCAGGTGCGGACAGCCGAACAGCCGCAACATCGCCAGGTCCGTTTCGCGGTGCCCGCCGTGCGCGGCCGGGTCGATCAACCACACCTGGTCGCTCCAGTGCACGTTGCCGCTCCACAGGTCTCCGTGCAGCCGCGCGGGTGGTTCGGCCGGTCCGGCCAGCTCCTCGATCCGATCGCAGACCTGCTCGAAGACGGCGACCTCGTCCGGATCGAACGTGCCCGCGTCGGCGGCACGGCGCAGGTAGGGGCGCACGCGGTGTTCGGCGTAGAACGACGGCCAGTCCGCCGAGGGTTCGTTGTGCATCGGCGCCAGCCCGATCCACGCCTCGGCGGGGCCGCCCGTGGGGGGTGAACCGTGCGCGGGAGCTCCGGCCGCGTGCAACCTCGCGAGGTCCCGCCCGAAGGCCTCGGCGGCCTCGGGCGACGGGCCCGCCTGCGGAACGTGCTGGATGACCAGCCAGCCGTCGAGGTGTCCGTGCACCGCCGGAACTGCGACCGTTCCGGTATCGGCGAGCCAGTTCAGCGAAGCCGCCTCGGCTTCCGCCGCGCCCGGCATGGACGCCGGCGACCGCTTCGCGAAGACGCCGTCGCCATCGTCGAGGATTACGGTGTACGCCTCGGCGGTGTCGCCACCGCCGGCGCGGCGCACCTCGCTGGCCGTGCTACCGGTGAGTTCCCGGACAACGTTGCGGACCTCGTCGGCCACCCTCGTCTCCCTTCGTTCAGCTTCGTTCGCGAACCCACTCCACCAGACCGGGAACCGCTGCCTCGATCATTTCCAGGATGTCGTCGAACCCGCGTTCACCACCGAAGTACGGATCCGGGACCTCGGCACCTTCGTCGGAAGCGGGATCGAACGACCGCAGCAGCCGAACCCTGTCCGGGTCCTCCACCGCGTCGCGCACGACCCGGAGATGCCCGGCGTCCATGGCAACCAGGAGGTCGGCATCGGTGTGTTCGGCATCGAGTTGTGCCGCGACGTGCTCGGTGGGGTAGTCGTGCTCGGCGAGCGTCTTCGCGGTGCGCGGATCGGCGGCTTCACCGACGTGCCACGGGCCGGTGCCCGCACTGCTCACCTCGACCCGGTCGTCGAGGCCGGCGCGGCGGAGGTGCTCGCGGAAGACGAGCGCGGCCATGGGGGATCGGCAAATGTTTCCGGTACAGATGAAGGAGACGTGCACGGGATCCGAGGGTAATTCGTCCGCCCGGGTGCTTGTGGCCCGCACGCCGACGGCGACCGCCGGAAGGATGTTCCGCGCCATCCGCGCTGCGGGCCGGTGGTGGTCCGATAGCTACACTGCCCGGAATGACGAGCGGAAATGATCGGGAACTGCTGCGCCATCACGGGGACGTCGAGGCCGGACCCGGTCTGCTCGATTTCGCGGTCAATGTGCGGCTGGACCGCCCGCCCGCGTGGCTGCGCGACCGGCTCTCGAAGGCAGTGGACCGGCTCGGCAGCTACCCCTCCCAGCAGGACGATCTCGCGGCGCGCACCGCGGTCGCCGATCGGCACGGCCGGTCTTCCGACGAGGTCCTGCCGCTCGCGGGGGCCGCGGAGGGGTTCGCCCTCCTCGCGGCGCTGCGGCCCCGACTCGCCGCCGTCGTACACCCTTCGTTCACCGAACCCGAATTCGCTCTGCGCTCGGCCGGTGTCGAAGTGGCCAGGGTCGACCTCGCCGCCGATGACGGCTACCGCCTGCGTCCGGAAGCGGTACCTGCCGAAGCCGACCTCGTGGTGCTGGGCAATCCCACCAATCCGACCTCGGTCCTGCATCCGGCCGCGGACATCCGACGGCTCATCCGCCCGGGACGCGTGGTCGTGGTCGACGAGGCGTTCCTCGACGCGGTGCCCGGCGAACCGGAGGAACTGGCCTCCGACCGGACGGCCGGACTGCTCGTGCTGCGCAGCCTGACGAAGATGTGGGGCCTTCCGGGGTTGCGTGCCGGATACGCGCTGGGCGCACCGGACCTGCTCGAACGTTTGGCACGCACCCGCCCGCACTGGCCGCTGGGAACGCTGGCGCTGGAGGCGGTGATCGCCTGCTGCGAACCCCAGGCGATCACCGAGTCGGAGCAGGCCGCGGAGACGTTCGTCCGGGATCGCGACGCCATGCTGCGCGAACTCCGGACCGTCGGCGGGGTGCACGTGGCGGAGCCCGCGCGCGGCCCGTTCCTGCTGCTGCGAGTGGACAACGGTGCGAAGGTTCGGCATGCGTTGCGGGAGCGGGGCATCGCGGTGCGGCGGGGGGACACCTTCCCGGGGCTCGGACCCGACCACATCCGGATCGCGGTGCGCCCGCCCGAGCAAGGGGCGGTCCTGGCCGAAGCGCTTCGCGACCTGACGGGACGTGGCGCGTAGACCTGGGTTCGACCGTGGCTAGGTGTGTCGAGGCCGCGCCGAACCCGTACTCGGCGGGGATCGACGTGGTCCTTCGGCGGCACTGTGCAATGGTCGCGTCCTGGCCCGACACGTTCGACCCAGGAGCCCCCTGGGCGCCTTCCACGCGGTGCGGATGCCCGAGGTGTCGGCTTCGGGTTGTGGCGTCCGGGTGGAAGACTGGTCGGAGTACCTGCCCAACCGCCGTCCAGGTCGGTTGCGATTCCCCGGCTCAAGCCGCGGGAAGGACGTTGATTCATGAGGAGTAACGCTCGATGACCGTGCGGATCAAGGACGTGGTGGCGGCCTTGGAGGAAGCGTACCCACCGCACCTGGCCGAAAGCTGGGATGCGATCGGTCTCGCGGTGGGCGATCCGGACAGCGCCGTCCAGCGCATCGTGTTCTGCGTGGACCCGGTCGAGGCAACAGTGGACGAAGCGATCGACTCCGGTGCGCAACTGCTGGTTTCGCACCATCCCCTGTTGTTGCGTGGCGTGCACGGTGTTCCGGCCGACGATCCCAAGGGCCGAATCGTGACCAAGCTGATCCGGGCCGGAATCGGGTTGTACTGCGCGCACACCAACGCCGACAGCGCGGTGCGCGGGGTCTCGGACGCCCTCGCCGAAACCATCGGTGTGACCCCGGTGCGCCCGCTCGCCCCGCACACCCCTGCGGGGGACACCGGACTCGGTCGGATCGGCGAACTCGCGGAGGCCGAACCGTTCGGCGCCTTCGTCGAACGGGTCGCGGGCAAGCTGCCCGCGACCGCGTGGGGCGTGCGCGGAGCAGGGGATCCGGACCGCCTGATCAAGACCGTCGCGGTCTGCGGCGGGTCCGGTGATTCGTACCTTGAGGCGGCCACCGCCGCCGGAGTCGACGCCTATGTGACCGGTGACCTCCGTCATCACCCCGCCAGTGACCACGTTGCCGGGGAGAGCGTTCCGGAGACCAAGGTGCCCGCGCTGGTCGACGTCGCGCATTGGGCCAGCGAATGGCCGTGGTGCAGGCAGGCCGCCGGTGTGGCTGCCGCGGCACTACCGGATACTGTCGAAGTTCTTGTCTCCACCAATCGCACCGACCCGTGGACGACCCACGCGACCGGTACGAACACAGACCCCGGGAGGGCGCTCGCGTGAAAGCCGAACCCGTCGTTCAGCGACGGCTGCTCGATCTAGCGGAAGTCGACGCCGAACTCAACCGCGTCAATCACCGCCGTCGTACGCTGCCCGAACTGGAAGAGATCGGCACCGCCGAGCGCGAGTTGCAGGCTCAGCGGGACTCCCTGGTGGCCGCGCAGACCTCCTTCGGTGATCTCGACCGCGACGTGAAGCGACTCGAAACCGAGATCGAGCAGGTCCGCACCCGCGAGGAACGCGACCGCAAACTGATGGATTCGGGCAGCCTGAGTTCGTCCAAGCAGCTGGAGGACCTCCAGCACGAACTGGCGACGCTGGCGCGGCGGCAGGGCAACCTGGAGGACGAGCTGCTCGAGGTCATGGAGCAGCGGGAGGCGCTGGAAGCCGACGCGACCCGGGCGCGGGAGAGCGTGGCCACCGCCGAGCAGCGGTTGGCGGATGTGCAGTCTCGCAGGGACGAGGCACTGGCCGACCTCGAGAGCACCGAGGCCAAGCGCAAGGCGGAGCGCGAGTCGATCGTGTCGCAGCTCCCCGAGAACCTGCTGGCGCTCTACGACCGGATCCGCGAGCAGCGGGGCGCGGGAGCGGGCACGTTCGAGGGCTCGCGGTGCGGTGCGTGCCGGATCGAGTTCGACCGTTCGAAGCTCGGTGAATTGCGCGAGGCCGCTGCCGACGAGGTCGTCCGGTGTGAGGAGTGCGGTGCCATCCTGGTGCGTCGGGAGTCCAAGCAGTGACGTTGCGGGTGGTCATCGAGGCGGACGGCGGATCGCGGGGTAACCCGGGACCGGCAGGGGCAGGTGCGCTGGTCCGCGAACCGGACGGGCAGGTCCTGGTGGAGTGTTCGGTCGGGTTGGGCAGCACGACCAACAACGTGGCCGAATACGAGGGTCTGATCCTCGGGTTGGAGGCCGCCGCCGAGATCGGCGCCACCGACGTCGAGGTGCGGATGGACTCGAAGCTGGTCGTCGAGCAGATGACCGGCCGGTGGCGGGTCAAGCACGCCAACCTGCAGCCGCTGGCGAGCAAGGCCACCCGGTTGCTGGGCGCGTTCACCGGTGTCCGGTTCTCCTGGATTCCGCGGAAGGAGAACGCGCACGCCGACCGATTGGCCAACGAAGCCATGGATGAGCAGTCCGGCGAGAACACCGTCGTCGCGGCCGATGCCGAATCCGGCCCAACCGGCAGCCCCGCAACCGGCAGCCCCGCAACCGCCAGTCCTACCATCGCTCGCCCTGTCGCCGAATCGCCCGCGACGAGTAAGCAGCCGGGTGCGGACCGGTCCCAGCCGTCCGCGTGGACCGGGGCCGTGGGGTCGCCGACCCGGTTGCTGCTGCTGCGGCACGGGCAGACGGCGATGTCTGTCGATCGCCGTTATTCCGGGCGTGGTGACGTCCCGCTGACTGCGCTGGGGGAACAGCAGGCGCTGGCGGCGGGCAAACGCCTGGCCTCGACGGACGGTGTCGTCACCGAGCACGGGGCGGCGCCGGTGATCTCCTCCCCGCTGGGGCGAGCCAGGCAGACCGCGGAGGCGGTCGCCCAGGCCACCGGCGGCGAGGTGGGTTTCCACGACGGCCTCCTCGAAACCGATTTCGGGGCGTGGGAGGGTCTGACCTTCCTGGAAGCGGCCGAGCGGTACCCGGACCTGCATGGCCAATGGCTCGGTGATCCGACTGTCGAGCCCCCGGCGGGCGAGTCGATGGAGGCCGTTTTCGGGCGCGTGCGCTCGGCGTGCGAGGAACTCGTCCGAACCCATCAAGGACGGACGATCGTGCTGGTCAGCCACGTGACGCCGATCAAATCGCTGCTCCGGTTGGGGCTGGACGTGGGGCCTGCGTTGTTCTATCGCCTGCATCTGGACCTGGCCTCGCTGTCCGTCGTCGAGTTCTACCCGGACGGCAACGCGTCCGTCCGGTTGGTCAACGACGTCTCCTACCTGGCCTGAGCTGCCCGCGTGCGGAACGCGTACCGCTTCGGAGCAGCACAGGTGGGTGGGTCCGCGGTGAAGGGGTGCGGTGGCACGCGGGTCGCGGCGGCGGCGGTAAACTCGCACGTAGCGGATGAGTCGGTCGGGCGATCGCGTCGGGAATGATCCCGTCGAGGAAAGTCCGGACTCCACAGAGCAGGGTGGTTGTTAACGGCAACCCGGGGTGACCCGCGGGAAAGTGCCACAGAAAACAGACCGCTTGGTCGCCTGGCGGCCAGGTAAGGGTGAAAAGGTGGTGTAAGAGACCACCAGCGCCCCGGGTGACCGGGGCGGCTTGGTAAACCCCACCCGGAGCAAGGCCAAGAGGGCACCATAACGGTGCCTGCGCAGGCGTTCGAGGGTTGCTCGCCCGAGGCTTGCGGGTAGGCCGCTTGAGCCTGTCGGCAACGGCAGGCCGAGATGGATGGTCGTCGAGTGGCGTGCCGCGAGGCAGCCACGAACAGGATCCGGCTTACAGACCGACTCGTCCGCGTCCCGCTCCCTGACCAGTGCGAAGCCACCTCGCCGCGCTACGGAGGACACGCGGCACGGTGGGAAGCGATACCTCGTCGACCTCCGCACGGTGGTCGCGGGTTCGTCAATCGGGAACCCATCGAAGGATGTCACCGGGCTGACATTCGAGCACACGGCACACAGCGTCGAGGGTCGTGAAGCGTACCGCCTTCGCACGCCCATTCTTGAGCACGGCGACGTTCGCGGGCGTGATCCCGACCGCCTCCGCGAACTCGGCAACCGACATCTTGCGGCGCGCGAGCATCACGTCAATATCGACGACGATCGCCATCACACGACCTCGTCCAGCTCACGCCGGAGCACCGTCGCGCTACGTAGCAAACCGCGCATGACGACCATCAGCAATGCGAACGCGATCCCGCCGACGGCCACCCCCAGGCCGATCCCGCCGAGCCCGGGCGCGTCGTCGATCTGGCCCGCGTGCAAGCAGATCGCGGTGACGAGGAACGCGGCGACGGGCCCGGCGACGGAGATGACGTCGACCCACCGGAAAGCTCGCTCGTCGAAGATCGCACTGCGCCGCACCATGGAGAGCAGCACCCACAGGGCGATGAGCCCGACCTCGACGCAGGCGATCGCCGCAACGCTGAGCGCCGCGTAGGCCACGGCACGGGATGTCACCTCGACTTCCGGGTGCGTGCCGACGACGCCAATGATCATGATCTGGGCGCCGAGGGTGCCGAGCGTGATCAGGATGAGGAGCACCCGGAGGGCGACTATAACGAGTCGGTCCATGTCTCGACTATCGATAGGAAGCAATCGAAAGTCAATATGCCACGTGCAACATTCGCGCGGAGACGTCCGGTCCGTGTTGAGTCGGGAAGGAGAGGAGGTCGCCGCCTGCCAGGCGAGGGCGTAGCGCCACCGACGACCGGGCGGAGCGTCCCGCATGCCGAAGAGCGCGCTCGGTTGTCGCGGAGTCGACGATTCCGCAGCCGAGCGGATCACTCTCACCGGGCCCGATGTGACGCGGGCAACAATTCTCTGGTTGCCGCCACATCAGATGGGTAGAAATCGGGATCGATCGGCACCGGTGAAATCGTGTCGGGTCGGCCGAGGTGGTGTCTCGAATGGTCCGACAGGATTCGAGCGCGTCGCGGTGGCGGCCGATGCCAGGAACAAGCAGACCCGGAATCCGTCGTTTTACCAGCGAAAACCTCTGCTCTGCGGTTCAGGGACACGTGTCTTCGCGCGGGCTTTCGGTATGTCCGGAATCTTTTGGACGGGGTGTGTATAAGAATGGTGAAAACGGATATTAATCGGGGCTCCTTGGAGATGCCGAGTCGTCCGTTTCCCGGATCGCGACGCCTGGCGCAGGATTTCGGGGGGCATTACGCGGCCAACGGGTTGATCGGTCTGATCTTCGCGGCCACCGGGCCGCTCGCAGTCATCCTGGCGGTCGGTGAGCAAGGCGGGTTGTCGCAGGCCGAGATCGCCTCGTGGATCTTCGGGTCGTTCTTCCTCAACGGTGTTCTCACGGTGCTGGCGTGCTGGACCTACCAGCAGCCGCTCTCGTTCTTCTTCACCATCCCGGGGACGGTGCTGGTCGGGCCGGCGTTGACCCACCTGGAGTGGCCGGAGGTGGTCGGGGCTTTCCTGGTCACCGGGGTGCTGATCCTGGCGCTCGGACTGAGCGGGCGGGTTCGCGGAGCCATGGCCGCCATCCCGATGCCGATCGTGATGGCGATGGTCGCCGGGGTCTTCCTGAGCTTCGGACTGGATCTGGTCAACGCCGTGGTCGGCGACATCGCGATCGCGGGACCGATGGTTGCCCTCTTTCTGGTGCTGAGCTGGCGCGGCTCGCTGGGTCGGTGGATGCCGCCGATCCTCGGCGCGCTACTGATCGGTGGACTGGCCGTGGCGCTTTCCGGGCGCTTCGCTCCGGAGCCGGGGGCGGCCCAGTGGATCGCTGCCCCGATCCTGCAAACTCCGGCGCTCTCGTGGCAGGCGACCGTCGAACTGGTCGTGCCACTGACGATCACGGTGCTGGTCGTGCAGAACGGGCAGGGCGCGGCGGTGCTCCGGTCCGCGGGGCACGAGGCGCCGGTGAACGCGGTCACGGTCGCATGCGGTGCCTGGTCGGTGTTGACGTCCTTCGTCGGTTCTGTCTCGACCTGTCTGACCGGACCGACGAACGCGCTGTTGACGGTGTCGGGAGAGCGGTCCCGGCACTACATCGCGGGGATCTGCTGCGGCCTGCTCGCGATGCTGTTCGGCCTGTTCGCTCCGCTGTTCACCGACCTCATGCTGGCGACGCCGGGAGCCTTCATCGCCGCACTCGGCGGGCTGGCGATGCTGCGCGTGCTGCAGTCGTCGTTCACGACGGCGTTCGGCGGCCGGTACACCCTCGGCGCGGTGGTCACCTTCGTCGTCACCGTCGCCGACGTGCAGATCATGAACATCGGCGCGGCGTTCTGGGGTCTCGTGGTCGGGCTCGGCGTCTCGTGGTTGCTCGAACGTCGTGACTTCGAGGCGGGAAACAGCACTCCCTGAACCCGGGGTGAACGAAGTGGACCGTGGAAAGAATGGCCCTCGTCCGGTCTGCGAGCGTCCCCAGGGTCCGTGGGCGGATCATGGTGGTTTCGGAGGTGATGCCGAATCGGTGAAATCGGGCCTCTACTCGTTTGAGCCGTTCGATGCCGTCGATCTGGCGTTGTCTGCCGAATCTGCCCCGATCTGCCCGGTCTGTCTGCTCTTCGTGTTCGTCCCTGATCCGAGATGGTGGGGGCATGTTCACAATTCTCGCGGAAAAGATGACGGCAACCTGCGGGGCCGGTGTGTCCTCGCGGCCGGGGGGCTTACGTGATCGCGCGTAGACGAGTGCGAGCACGGCGAGCCGGGCGCGCGTGCTCCGGGGCGGATCGGCGTGCATGAGCGGGAGAGGTATCTGCCGATGGCCTGGCTGTTCGCGCGGGTGTCGGGTGTCGAGTCCTACACGTTCCGCTGGGGGCGGGGATCGGGCGTGATGACCGTCCACATCGGAGACAGGAGGGCCAGGCACACCGACGAGCACCTGATCGACACCGTGCGACTTCCGGAAGACTGGCGCAACGACGACGACGTGCGGGCGCAGGCTCGCAAGTGGTTGCGGTTGCACGCTCGGCAAGCCGCATCCCGGTAGTGGTCCTTCGAGGATGTGGCGGGGATTTCGGAACCGGCGTCGGTGCTTCGCTCCGGGCGGGACGGCTCCGGGGCGGCTCCGGTGGGGAGTGTTGGCACTGACCCGATTTTCAATTACCGGACCGGGCTTGATCTGCTGCTTCGGTACCGTCACCTGTCCAAAGTGGTCATTGCTGGTGCTGGTGGTCGCCTTGCCTCGTGTAGCACACTCGCCACATGGACGAGGAAGAAGCGCCGAGGTTCGAGGACGGTCCGAACACGGTGTGCTTCACGTGCGGTGGTTTCCGCAAGTTGAGCGAGCCGAGGGCGTACGCGATTCAAGCCACTGCCGAGTTGACGACCGCCATGAGCATGGGCGAATGGCGGACATGTCACGAATGTCGGGGTTCGGGCAGGTTGGCGGGACTGACGCCACCGATCTGAGGTGGCGCGGATCCTCGCTGGTTGTCACGACCGGGCGGCCCTGGGGGAAACGTGCCGTGACCGAACCGCTACTGTTGTGCACGCGTCGGGATCATGGTCTCCCGCTCGGTCCGGCTGGCGTCACGGACGTCTGCGCCGGTCCGCGCATCGGGGGCGCGGCGTGTGGAATTCCACTGTTCGCCAATTCGTACACGGTGCGTCACGAAGGGGTTCGCAAGCGAGTGAACGATCACGTCGGTTCGGACCGGAAACCTCCTTGTGAACACTCTTGTCGTGCGATTGAGCCGAATGCGGGCAACGCCGATGGCCTACTCGCGGTGTGAGGAAACCCGCCGGGAGTTCGCCACACCGCACTCGTAACCACTACTGCTGGTGACCATGTCATGTTCTACTCGTACCTGCGCGCCGGAACGACCTGGCGAGCTGACGTACCCATCCGACGACACTCCGCGTACTCAGGGGCAATGAGATGACCGCGATGCCGCTGGAAACACTGGCGCAATTCGACGTACTGGCGCAGCAGACGGAACTCGGCACCACGGGAATCCGCGGCTGGATCCTCAACAACCTACTGCCATTGTTGCTGCTCACGGTGGCACTGCTGTTGTTGTGGCTGGGCGGCGGCAAGGGTGACAACGCCGGCGTGATGCGCAGAGTCATCGGTGTTTTCGTCGCGCTGGCCGTCATCGGCTTCGCGGTGACGGGCGCCGGGGTCGACGTGGGGACGTTCATCGCCAGCCTGTTCAGCACCACCAGCGGGTGACGAGCGGCGGCTGATCGACCATGCGCATACGAACCGATGACGAGGTGTACCGGGTCGACGCGGTCTGGCTCGGTCCGCCGAAGGCGACTTTTCCCTGGCGAGCCCGTTACGTGGCTTGGGGCGTCGGACTTGTCGTCTTCCTGCTCGTGCTCGCGTTGGAGCGCCGGATGAACATCGGCTTCAGCTTCTTCTCCACTGCGTGGGCGGTAGTGATCACGGTGGCGGTCACCCGGATCATCTGCTCGCGCATCACACACGAGCGACCGCTCGGGGCCGTGATGGTGATGTGGCTGCGGGAACTGACCGCTCCGAGAGAGCGCACCACCGGCCAGGGCGGAGCCGCCAGTGCGGCCCGAGTCCGGGTCAGCGCGGATCGACCCAGACCGAAGTCCTCCGCCATGTCGAAGAAGTCCGACCGTGCCAGGAAGAACGGCAAGCGGGGGCGGTCGCGACGCCAGGAACGTTCTCGGCGGCAACCCCGTCAACAACAAGGTCGTCAACAACAGGTTCGCCAGCAGCAGGGTCGTCAGCAGCAGGCAGGCCGTAACAGGCAGCCTGCTGCGCGGAACAATCCTTCCCCAAGGCGCGCGCGTAGCAAGGAGGTTCGCGGTGTTCGGTCGCCGGCGAGGCCGTGAGCGCAACTCGCAGCAGGTTCCGGGCCAACCCCATCGCGCCCCGAAGAACGCAAAGCAGAAGCGGTTGTCCGGGGAGCAGTCCCTCCCGTCGTACACACCGTCGATCGCCGCGCGTTCCATCGACGGTCACCTGCTGCGCACCGGCCAGGACGTGTTCGCGTGGTACCGGCTGTCCCCGCAGCGGTGGTCCTTCCGGTCCGATTCGCAGCGGCAGGACCTCATCGCCGCGATCGCCGGACAGTACGCCGAACTGCAGGGCAGGTGGATGCACCTGCGCGTCACCAACCGGCCTTACCCCATTCGGATGTGGGCCGAGGCGCACGTACACAACGCGCGAAACCCGCTGCCGGACGTTTCCGGTGCGCTGAGCTTCGACGATTACATGGTCGGTGAGCAGCAGCAGTTGATGGGCCGGTCCATGGCCGAAAAAGAGGTCTACCTCGGTGTGCAGGTGCAGACCCGCAACGTGATGGACCGTGCGGTGGAACGTGCCGCGCCGCTGCTGCACCGGGTTTTCCCCGAAGCTGTCGATGCGGAACTCGTCGCGCTGGACAGCGAAATCGAGCACCTGGACCAGATCATCGGCTCGGCGGGTCTCGAGGGACGTCCGGTCACCGCCGAGGAGATCTCCTGGCTGATGCACCGGTCGTGCTCGCTGGGACTCCCGGCACCGCGCAACCTGCCCGCAGTGCCGGGAGCCGGATGGGAGCCCGAAGACCTGGCCTCGTTCACCGACGCGGCCGACATGCACCAGGACCCGTACGCCCCGACCACGACGGTCCGGGGGCGGACCGGGTCGAACGCGGGCATCACGCGGCACGTGGCGGTGATGACCGTCGGCCAGACCCACGGTCTGCAGATCCCGGAGATCGACGATCCGTGGATCCAGCACTCCGACCGGTTACCCGCGACGGTGGAGTGGTCGGCGCGGATCTACGTGCGCCGTCCCGAGGACGTCGGTGGTGAGCTGCAGCGCCAGATGAACAAGGTGCGGTCGCAGGTGCGCCACTACACCGACGAACACGGTCTCGAACCGCCGACTTCCCTGTCCAGGCAAGCCGGGCGGGTACTGGAGATCGACGACGAGATGACCTCCGGGTTCACCGCGCTGGCCACTCGCGTGCGCTCGTGGTGGCGGCTCGCGGTGTCCGGCCCCACCGAGAAGGACGCCCTGCGGCTGGCGCAGCAGATCCTCGACCTCTACAAGCCGAAGATCGCCATCGAACACCCCGAGGCGCAGTACTCGATGGCGCGCGAGTTCATCCCCGGCGAACAGCTGGCCTCGGGGGCCTACCTGCGCCGGGGATCGGTGGTCTGGGCGGCTTCCGCAGTACCGCAGGCGACTGCCGAAGTGGGCGACCGACGGGGAATCCTCCTCGGCGAGACCTGCACGGCCACCAGGCGACCGGTCGCTTGGGACCCCTGGATGGCCCAGGAAGTGCGGGACGCCTCCGGACTGACGGCGATGGTGGCCGGCCTCGGCGGGGGGAAAGCGCTCGCCCTGGACACCTCGTTGCCCACGCCGACCGGCTGGACCAATATGGGCGAGGTCAAGGTCGGTGATCAGCTGCTGGGAATGGACGGCAAGCCGACTCGGGTGACCGCGGCGACCGACGTCATGTTCGATCGTCCGTGCTACGACGTGGTGTTCTCCGACGGTTCCGTGATCCGCGCCGACGCGCAGCACCAGTGGCTGACCCGGACCAGGAAGGACCGGAAGGCGCAGAACCGCCTCGACCAACGACTTCGTCGCGCGGCTGCCACGGTGCCGGGCTCCGAGACGCCGCCCGGCAGCTGCGCCTGTGGTTGCGGCCAGGCGACGACAAGGTGGACCTACCGACGCACTTCGGATGCCCGGAGCGACGGCACGTACTACTACTCGCGCTTCGTTCGCGGACACCAGCGTCGCGGTGAAGTGTCGGAGGTGGCCAATCAGATCCCCACGGTTCATACCACCGTCGAGATCGCGGCGACGCTCAGGTCCGGGCAGCAGAACAACCACGCGGTTCCCGTCGCGTCCTCGTTCGACCTGCCGCAAGTCGAGCTGCCGATCGAGCCGTACTTGCTCGGGGCGTGGCTCGGGCACGGAACCTCCTGCCGAGCGGCCATCACGGTCCTCGACCGCGAGGTCATCGACGAGATCGAAGCGACAGGTCAGGAGTGCAGGTATCGCCCGTCGCAGCAGGACTACAGCCTGCCGGGCACGGTGCAGCAGAACCTGAGGAGCATGGGCCTGCTCGGGAACAAGCACATCCCGGACGCCTACCTGCGGGCCTCGGAAGAGCAGCGCCGTGCCTTGCTCGCAGGTCTGCTCGACACCGACGGGTATTGCAAGCCGTCGGGCGGGGTGGAGTTCAGCGCGACGAACGAGCGGCTTGCCCGGGACTTCCGTGAACTGGTGCTGGGACTCGGTTACCAGGCCCGAATGCGCACCAAGCAGGTGAAGGGGCGGTACACGCACGCCTCGACCGCCTACACCGTCTCGTTCACCACCCCGGACAAGGTGTTCCGACTCCTGCGGAAGCTGGTCCGCCTCAATCCGGCCATTCGGGACACCAACCAGTACCGCTACATCACTGACGTCGTGCCGGTGGAATCCGTTCCGGTACGTTGCGTGCAGGTGGACAACGCCGACCACATGTACCTGGCCGGGGAAGCGTGTATCCCGACGCACAACTCCTTCCTCGGTGGTGGCATCGTCTACAAGACGTTGCGAGCCGGGGCGCACTGGACGCTGCTCGACCCGTCCGGACCGCTCGCGGCTCTGTGTGAACTCCCCGAACTGCGCCCCTACGCGCGTCCGATCAACCTGCTCAACGCCCAGCCCGGCATCCTCAACCCGTACCGCGTGGTGGCCGAGCCGCAGCTGGAGCATTTCGTCGACGAGGACGACCCGGAACGTGGCTGGCGCCGGGAACGCGCCCTGGCCGCGGCCACCCGACGACGTCTGGTCCTCGACGTGCTCACCGGGTTGTTGCCCTACGAGGTGGCTCGGATGCCGCAGACACGGATCGTCCTGCTGCGTGCGGTGCGCGCAGTGGGTGGTATGCCCGACGCGCATCCCGGCATGGTCTTCGAGGCGTTGCGGCGAGACGCCAGCGAACACCACGAGCACGCGGTGGTGGTCGCCGACTTCCTCGACGAGATGCGGGAGCGCATGTCGCTGCTGATCCCCGAGGCGGACGCCGACCCGTACTCCGAAACGCGCGACGACCGGCTGACCGTGCTCACCATGGCAGGCTTGACCCTGCCGAAGGACGCGGTCGGACGGGAGCATTGGACCGAC
This sequence comes from Parasphingorhabdus pacifica, assembly GCF_054779195.1. Taxonomy (NCBI): domain Bacteria; kingdom Pseudomonadati; phylum Pseudomonadota; class Alphaproteobacteria; order Sphingomonadales; family Sphingorhabdaceae; genus Parasphingorhabdus; species Parasphingorhabdus pacifica. Next base: position 25,131 of record NZ_BAAGYS010000014.1, on the reverse strand, counting down.
GCCGAAGCGCTCGGTGTCGAGATGCTGAACCTGGCGGCCTGGCTCACCCAGCGGACCATCTACGAACGGCCGAAGAACGAACGCAAGGGCGTCTGGATCGACGAGGCGTTCTTCCTCTCCGAGGTGCCGACCGGCCGGGTGTTGATGAACCGGTTCGCTCGTGACTCGCGCAAGTGGAACGTTCGGGTGCTGCTGTCCAGCCAGCTGCCCGCGGACTTCCTGCGGATCCAGGGCTTCGTGTCGTTGTTGGACTCGGTGTTCGTGGGTCGGCTCGACGACGACAGCGCGCAGGCCGATGCGTTGCGGCTGCTGAAGGTTCCGGTCGGTGCGGGCTACGAACAGGTCGTTTCCGCGCTCGGACGCAGGCCGGGTGCTTCTCGCGGCAACACCGAACGGGACCAGGCACCTCGACAGTTCATCTTCGGTGACGGCGCTGGCGGAGTGGAACGGATCCGCATCGACTTCAGCGGACCGCACCTCGAACACATGCGGGATTCCCTCGACACCACACCGGCGGGAACCGGCGACGAAGTGCACCGTCGCAGCCTGCAAGCCGGTGGTGATGCGGCGAACTCCGATACCGCCGCCCCACCCCGTCCGCCCGAGGACGATCATCCGGAGGACCTCGACACCTTCGACGAGTTCGAACTCGAATCCGTCGGAATCGGGCAGGTCGACGAACGAGGCAATGGAACCGACCGTCCGGCCGGGCAACCGGGCGCACGAGGTGGGGAAGACGACCGGTGACTCTGCTGGCCGTACTGATCGTGGGCGGTAGCGCGCTCGTGGCCGCGCGGCGGCGAGCACGGCACCGTACGAGCGGATTGTCCGGGCGCACGGGCAGGAACGGTGCGCTCACCGTGGTCGCGGCCCTGGTCGGGCTCCAGGCGCTGATGGGCGCACCGGCGTTGGGGCAGTCGCTCGAGTGCAAGGAACCGCCGAACCCGGAACGACCCGGTTCGGGCATGGTGGGAGCTCTCGACCCGGCACCGATGGGTTCCGGCCACCCGGGAAGCGCTTACGACGAGGTCGGGTACGCCGGGCTGGTCTGGCACACCTACGACCTCGGCTGTGGGCCGCAAGGCGTGACCAACCCGAACGCGCTCGTCGATACCTGGCTCGGCAACGAGATGTTCAACATCGCCAAGAACATCGTCGGCGCCACGAACGGCCTGCACTACGCGCTGCTCAACGGCGATCTCATGGACCCGTTGGACGACATCATCGTGACCGGGACCGTGGCGTTGTACGACAGCGTGTTCACCCCGTGGTTCGGGGTGGTCGCCCTGGTTCTCGCGGTGATGTTGTTCCGCTACATCTGGCAGGGCGATCTGGCCACCATCGGCAAGCGCGCCATGTGGGCGCTGGCCGGCCTGTGGTTCGCCTCGGCCACCTACTTGACGCCGCTGGTTTACACCCACGCCCTCGACGGTGTGGTCATCACCGGAACTTCCGCGGTCCAGGCTGGATTTCTGCGCGAAGTGGGCATCGACGAGGCGAACGCGTTGCCGACGCTGTTGCACGAGCAGGTCATCTACCGCAACTGGTTGCGCGGCGAATTCGGCACTCCCGACTCGCCGCAGGCCGGAGAACTCGGCAGGGAACTGCTCCGCGCGCAGACGTGGACGAAGGAGGAAGTGGCCGCGGGCGACGATGCGGGCTCGGCGCAGGAGAAGCAGGAGGACTTCGAAGAGGTCGCGGACAAAATGGGCAGTGCCTACGGGTACTTCCAGGGCATCGACGGCAGCCGGGTGGGCGCGGGAATCCTCGCGCTGTTGCAGAGTCTGGCCTACGCCTCGTTCCAGTTGATGGCCAAGGCGGCGATTCTGCTCGCCCAGGTCCTGCTGCGCATCCTGATCCTCGCGGGCCCGCTGATCGGTCTGGTGGCGTTGTTGCAGCACCAGGTGCTGCGCACCGTCGGGCGTGTGGGCGGTGCCGCGATGCTCAACGTGGTCGTCATCGCTGCCATGGCCGGGATGCACACGCTGGTGCTGACCTGGATCTTCGGTGCCGGACGTGGGTTTTCCGTGCTCACCCAGATCCTGCTCGCGGGGCTGGTGACGGTGGTGTTCGTCATGCTCGGCAAGCCGATGCGCCGGATGGGGCAGATGGTCCAACTCTCGGTGGGCAGCAGTGGGGGAGTGCCGCGTGCCACCAGTGGGATCTTCGACCGGTTCCGCGGCCGTGGCGGTGCCACCGAAACCCCGAGCGGAGAGTTCTGGGAACAGGTGCGTTCCTCGGACACCGATGACCAGCACACCGACTCGCAGCGGGGCAAGAACCGAGGACGGCCCGAAGCCGAGTACGCGTCGGTGGCCGCGTCCGCCCGCCGAACGGACCGGGAGCAACCCGCCGAAGCCTCTGCGGGCGCCCTGCCCACCGGCGGGTTCGGTGGTGCCGCGGCCCTTCCGGCCGGGGGCGGTGCGGATTCGCGTCGGCCGGGGGCGACCCAGCGTGCTACGGCACCCGAAACCCGCACCAGTCGAGTCGTGGATACCGCCCCGGTGGCGGATGCCAAATGGGACGCGCCGGACGAAGATCCGGTGTTGGTGCCGTCCCGAACGGTGGACGCCGCCACGACCGCACGGAACGAGGCGCCGACCCCGCGTCGCGGGGGATCGGAGGTGGTGGCAGGCAGGCCGGTCGACGTGGTCTTCCGGCCGTCCCGCGGGTTGGAGGTGGCCGATGGCGGGTGAGTATCCACCGGCGGGCCGCGCATCGACCGGAGCAGGACTCCGGGAGCGCGGAGTGCCGGTGGTGTCGAGCGGGTCGTCGTCGAGGAACTGCAGCCGGGCGAGTTGAGAGGGGACACCGATGCCGATTCGGACGCATCGGGGCCGCGCGGCGGTCTACCGCAGGTTGTGGGGCTGGCCCCTGCGGTCGCCGAAGCATCTGGTCGGAGCGCTGGTCGTGGTCGCGGGGCTGGCTACCGCGGTCGGATTCGTGCTGCCCGAACCACCCCCGGCGCGCGTGTACCGGGACAACCCTTCGGGGACCGAACACGCCAGTGTTCCCGATCCGGGGTCCACTCCGGACCAAATGGGTGCGGACGCGGCACCTCCCACCTTCTCGGTACCGACCACCCCGCCCGCTTCCGCCCCCGCGAGCCCGGAAGGGCTGATCACCGCGGAGAAGTGGGGGAAGAAGTGGGTGCACCATCCGCCCGGGACGTCCCAGCAGCAGTGGCTGGACGAATTGCGGCCGCACACCACCGAGGAATTCCTGCCGGTGATGGAGTCGGTCGATCCGGCCAACGTGCCCGCGACCGAGGTGACCGGGCAGGCCTCGGCACTGGAATCGACCGCGAACTCTATCGACGTTCGATTGCCCACCAACTCGGGCGATCTGGAGATCTTGGTGATCAGCACCCCGCAGGGCTGGCGGGTGGCCGGATACGACTGGGCGGGATGACATGCGCAAAGTTCTGGTGATGGTCGTTGTGCTCGCGGGTTTCACCGGGCTGGTGGGTATCGGCGCGATGACCGCGCTGCTCAGCGGCACGGGCAACAAGCCCGGCTGGTCGGACTGCAGCTCCAGGCTCGGACCGTGGGGGGCCGGGGAGGGCGAGGGGAAGCGGGACGCGTCCACGCTGAACGAGGAATCGCTGCGCATCACCCAGCGGATCATCGAGATCGGCAAGGAGCGGGGCATGCCCCCTCGCGCGTGGCAGATCGCGATCCAGGCGGGAAAGACCGAGTCGAACCTGGCGAACCTTTCCCACGGCCACGCGGATTCGCTCGGAATCTTCCAGATGCGGCCTTCGATGGGGTGGGGCAGCGTCAGTCAGGTGACCGACGTGGACTACCAGATCAACAAGTTCTTCGACGTGCTGGAGGAGGTTCCCGGCTGGGAGGACATGCGGCCGGGCACTGCCGCGCAGCGGGTCGAGCGCTCGGCGTTCCCGCAGCGCTACCACAAGTGGGAGCCGATGGCCGCCCACCTGGTCAGCGTGCGGGGCGAGGTCCAGGGCTTCAGCGGCTGCGAGGACATGTCCGGGACCGGCGCGTCGGCGAGCAACGCGATCTCCTACGCCGACGACCAGATCGGCTCACCGTACGTGTGGGGTGCGACCGGGCCGGACACCTTCGATTGCTCCGGGCTGACCCAGCAGGCGTGGAAGGCCGCGGGGGTGAACATCCCGCGCACTTCGAAGGTGCAATACCAGTTCGGTGGCGAGCGGCTTCCACTCGCCGAGGCGCGGCCCGGTGACCTGGTGTTCTGGGGCAGTGGTCGGGACCCCAAGGCCATCCACCACGTTGCGCTCTACCTGGGCGACAACGAGATCCTGCACGCTCCGCAGAAGGGAGAAACAGTGGAGCGTTCGAAGATGTGGGACGGCGGCGAGCTGATGCCGATGGTGGTCCGACCGGCCGGTTCGGAACAGGACCGGGCCGAGGCCACCTCGGAGGCCCCCGGTCCGGATTCGCCCGCCTCGGACGGGTCCGCGTCCGGCTCGGATCCGCAGCCCGCTGGTTCGGAGCCGCAACCGTCGTCCGGCGCGGCCGGGTAACTTCCGGCGGTGCGGCGACGATGTGATCGATCGGATGATCGATCGCTTGAACGCGGGACGCAGGCGAGGTGACACTGATGCCGTGCGATGCCCGATCGTCAGGACGAACACCCCGATGCGCTTGTTGTCGCGAAACTGAACACGGCGGGTCGAAGTCGGTGGGGGGCGGCGATCGGTTCGACCGCGGTTCTCCGGGTCGAGAAGAAGTCCCCTGCCATGTTCGCCGCCACAGCGTTCCACCGGGAGGATGAGGATGTTCACCCCTGACCCCATTCCGCGGCCGACCGGGCCGCCCACGTCGAGCACCCCGCTGGGGGACTACCTCGACCAGGCGAAACACGGGGTGAACGACGGGTACGCCGTCCTGCCCCGCTCGCTGGTCGAAGCGATGCCGTTGCCGTGGCAGCAGCACATGCGGCACCTGCTCGCGGAGTTCCACCAGGCCTTCGGACACGTGCAGTGGCCCGTTTACCGGGTGGTTCCCTCCCGGTACGAGCGTCTGGTGGATCTCGACGACGACCAACTGGCCGAGGTCGGATGCACCGTCGAAGTCGGGGACACCGGCGATCTCGAGTACCGCATGCGAGACGGCCGCAAAATTGAGAATCCGGAGGCCCAGGAGGTCCTGGTGTCGTGCCTCGACCCGATCCCCGGCAGGCAGGCAGGCTGGAACCAGCCGTCACCGGCCGCGCCACCGCCCCCCGCCTGGTGAACGCGCTGCCCGGTGAGCGCTGACGTTCTGCCTGGTGAACTCGCCTACCGGGCAAGATACGACCTCCAGGTACGTGACACGTGCGTTCAGGCGTGCGAGGCTCGAGGTATGGCCCGCGACGGTTGGTACTTCTGCCTGCAACACCGGCAGGTCGAGCCACGCGCAGGATGCCGCGCGGCCGACCGGCTGGGTCCCTATTCGGACAAGGAGACCGCGGCACAAGCGTTGGAGATCGCGCACGAACGCACCGAGTCTGCCGACGAAGCCGACCGGCGCTGGAACGAGGAGGACTGAGCTCCTGTGGCGCCGGCACGGGTTCCCACGGATGGCACCGGTGCCGTTGCTGCTGCGAAAGCCGGCGCTGTCCCGCGAGCGCGCGGGACAGCGCCGGGCAGCCCGGACTTCTCCACCGTCCGCGCTGAACTCGGCCTGCGGGTCGATTTCCCCACGTCCGCGCTGAGCGAGGTCGAGCAGAGCGTCGCTCAGGCCGAGGTGGACCGATCCCGGGTCGATGCCACCGATCTTCCGCTGGTGACCGTGGACCCGCCGGGAGCGAAGGACCTCGACCAGGCGGTGTCGGTGAGCCGGCGCCGGGACCGGCGCGGTTACCGGATCCACTACGCGATCGCCGATGTCGCCGCATTCGTGCCACCGGACGGCCTTCTCGACGCCGAGGTGCGCAAACGCGGCCAGACCATGTACCTGCCGGACGGCAACGTCCCGCTACACCCGACGCTGCTCTCGGAAGGCGCGGCGAGCCTGCTGCCGGATCAGGTCCGCTTCGCCGCGCTGTGGACGATCGACCTGGACGTCTACGGACTTCCCGAGCGGGCGGATGTCCGCCGCGCGTTGGTGCGCTCGGTGGCATGCCTCGACTACGGAGGTGTGCAACGCGGCCTCCAGCAGGGAGATGCGCACCCGTCGATCGAACTGCTCGCCGAAGTCGGGAGGTTGCGCCGGGAACAGGCGGTGCAGCGCGGCGCCATCGAACTCGGCGTACCCGAGCAGCAGGTGGAGGAGGACGGTGCGGGCGGTTGGCGGGTCGGGTTGCGTCCCCGGCTGGCGGTCGAGGAGTGGAACGCCGAGATCTCGCTGCTGACCGGCATGTGCGCTGCCGACATGATGCTCTCCGCCGGGGTCGGCGTGCTGCGCACCGTGCCGGACCCGGAGCCGGAGACGGTGGCGGGTTTGCGGCGCTCGGCGGGGCGAATCGGAATCGAGTGGCCGGATGATCGGCACCCGGCCGAGGTGTTGGCCGATCTGGACCCGCTCCGGCCCGAGGCACTGGTGGTGCACGTGGCGGCGACCAGGCTCCTTCGGGGAGCGGGCTACACCGCGTTCAACGGCAGCGTTCCGGTCAAGTCCGGGCACGCGGGCATCGGCGCCGCCTACGCGCACGTCACCGCCCCGCTGCGCAGGCTCGTCGATCGTTATTCGGCCGAGGTGTGCCTGGCGGTGAGCGCGGACCGGGAAATACCCGGCTGGGTCCACGAGGTGCTGCCGCAGTTGCCCTCCGCGATGGGCGGCTCCGACCGGGTCGCGAGCCAGGTGGAACGTCTCTGCCTCGCACAGGCCCAGGCGTGGATGCTGGCCGATCAGGTGGGGCGGAGTTTCGACGCGACGGTATTGCGCGCGCCGAACGGTTCCGACGCCGAGGTGTTCGTGACCGACCCGCCGGTGATAGCCCGCTGCGCCGGAACCGGACTGGGAGAAGGCCAGCGCATCCGGGTACGGCTTGTCGAAGCCGACCCGAGCCGACGCGAGGTCGGGTTCGAAGTGTCCTGACCCACACCGGATGAGTGTGGCGCGTCGTGCCTCGTGCATCGATCGTGGTGGGACAGTATCGAATCGAGGAAAGGGGCCCGGCGTGGCTGATGTGCGAGGCCTGACCGTGGGAGTTCTCGGAGGCACCGGGGCACAGGGCAAAGGGCTGGCGATGCGTTGGGCCAATGCGGGCTTGAAGGTGGTCATCGGATCCCGCGGTGTGGAGCGGGCGCAGGAAGCGGCCGCCGAGATCGCCGAGACGTCCGGGGGGAACGTCACCGGCGAGGACAACGTCGGTTGCGCGACCACGGCCGACATCGTGGTCGTGGGAGTGCCGTGGGATGCCCACGAGCCGACGCTGACGTCGTTGCGCGCCGAACTGGCAGGCAAGATCGTCGTGGATTGCGTCAATCCGCTGGGCTTCGACAAGCGGGGCCCGTACGCGCTGCAGGTCCCGGAAGGCAGCGCGGCGCAGCAGGCCGAGCGGTTGTTGCCGGACTCGCGGGTGACGGCGGCCTTTCACCATGTTTCGGCGGTGACGCTGGCCGACCTCGACGTACCGGAAGTGGACCTCGACGTCCTCGTGCTGGGCGATGACCGGGAGGCCACCGACGTCGTGCGGGCGCTGGCCGACACGATCCCGGGTGTGCGGGGCATCTACGGCGGACGGCTGCGCAACGCCCACCAGGTGGAGGCGTTCACCGCGAACATCATCGCGATCAACCGCCGGTACAAGGCCCACGCGGGGCTGCGGATCACCGACGTGTGAGTTCGCCCGTGTGAGTTCGTCGAGGTGCAGGGGCGCCGGTACGGCATCCGGCGTCCCGCACGCGGTGTCCGGAGCCGCGGAGTTCTGCCGCCACGGGGTCGGGGGGCGATCCTGGTGGGGAACGTCGACCGGGCGGGAGTGAGCACCGTGACCGAGCAGCGAAAGGACCGGCGTCTGCCCGCGGAGGCCGACCGCTGGAGCGAGGACGAGCGCGAGCGCGCGGAAAACGTGCTCGGTGGCCACGCGACCGTGGTCAACGTGCGCAGGAACGGGCCGCACAAGCATCTGGTGCCGTGGCTGGAGTCCGAAGGGCTGCTCATTTACGTGGGGCATTCCGGCGGACGGCATTCCTGGCCGGGTTCCGACTTCGCCAGCCCGTTCGTGAAGGAAGCGAAGTCGGATCGGAACGCCATGGTCCGGCACTACGAGCAATGGCTCGACGAGCGGCCCGCACTGCTGGGCAGGCTGGGCGAGCTGACGGGCCACGCGCTCGGGTGCTGGTGCGCGCCGAAGCCCTGCCACGCCGACGTGCTCGCCGCCCGGGCCGGTTAGGCCCTGCTTCGGAAGCGGTGCCGGTCGCATTCGACGCGGGATCCGTCGCCAACGGGGCCCCGCTCCCGACCGGCGATCGAGCGGCGTCACATTTCCGACCGGCGACCACCATCGACGGTCCACGCGGCACCGGTGACGTAGGAGGCCCGTGGTGAGAGCAGGAACGCCGCGACCGAGGCGAGTTCGGACGGGTCGCCGCTCCGGCGCAGCGCGGCGGCCTGCTCCGCATCCACCTGCGACTGCGGGTGGTCCCGCGCGAGCCCGCGCGCACGTTCGGTGTCGAAACGCCCAGGCAGCAGCGCGTTGACCCGCACGCCATGCGGGCCGACCTGGTTCGAGAGGTCCTTGAGGTAACCCTGAACTGCGGGGCGAGCCACGTTGGAGCTGGCGAGTCCGTCGAGCGGTTGGGCGCCGGAGGTCGAGGTCAGCACCACTACCGAACCGCCGTCGCCGAGTTCGCGGGCGACCTCGCGGGTGATCCTGATCGGCGCCACGGCGGCCAGCTCCAGCCCGCGACGCAGCACGTCGTCATCGAGTTGCTCCGGGGTGCCCGCCGGTGGCCCGCCATGGCTGACGAACAGCCCGTCGAGCCGCCCGAACGCCTCCCGAGCGAGTTCGACCAGCCCTCGCGGCGTGTCCGGGTCGGTCAGGTCGGCGGTCAGCCCGCGGGCGCCGTCACCGAGCGCGGACACCGCGGCGGTGACGTTGGCCTCGGACGAGGACGACACCACGACGTTGGCGCCCTCGTCGACGAGGGCGCGGGCCGTGGCGAAACCGAGTCCCTTGCTCGCACCGGTGATCAGATAGCAGCGTCCGCTCAAGCCGAGATCCACGCTTCGACCCTAGGTCGTGGTGCGCGGGCTTTCGCCGCTCCCGCGGCCTATGCTGACGGCATGGCCACCGACCGGGCTGCGCAGTTCAGCGGGGATACCTCCCGGCGCGGTGAGTGGGTCCGACAGCCGAACCGCTTCACCGACCGCATCACCGCAGGCGGCGAGTCGGGTCGGCGGATCGAACCCGGTCGATATCGTCTGGTGGTCAGCCTCGCGTGTCCGTGGGCCCACCGTTCCGTGATCGTTCGGCGTCTGCTGGGGCTTGAAGACGCGATCTCGCTGGCGGTGGTCGATCCGATCAGGGACGAACGTGGCTGGCGCTTCACCCTCGACCCGGGTGGCACTGATCCGGTGACCGGCTTGTCCTTCCTGGCCGAGGCGTACCTGGCAGCCGATCCGGATTTCGACGGGCGCTACACGGTGCCTGCCGTGATCGACGTCGAATCCGGGCAGGTCGTCACCAACGACTTCCCCCAGCTGACCCTCGACTTCTCGACCGAGTGGACCCCGCTCCACCGCAGGGGAGCGCCCGATCTCTACCCGGCGGGACTGCGCGAGGAAATCGACGAGATCAACGAACTCGTCTACACCGACGTCAACAACGGCGTCTACCGCTGCGGGTTCGCGACGTCGCAGGCAGCGTACGACGTGGCGTTCGACCGGCTGTTCGTGCGCCTGGACTGGTTGTCGCGGCGCCTGGAGAACAGCCGCTACCTGGTGGGCGAGGCGATCACCGAAGCCGATGTCCGGCTGTTCACCACCCTGGTTCGCTTCGACGCGGTGTACCACGGTCATTTCAAGTGCAACCGGCACAAGCTGACCGAACTGCCGGTGCTGTGGGCCTACGCCCGGGATCTGTTCCAGACCCCGGGCTTCGGCGACACCGTCGACTTCGACCACATCAAACGCCACTACTACGGCACGCACGCGACGCTGAACCCGAGCGGGATCATCCCGGCCGGACCGGACCTGTCCGGCTGGCACTCACCGCCCGGTCGCGGGCGTTAGGGAGTGCTTCGGAAAGGTCAGTCGAAGCCGTGTTCGGAGGCGGGGAAGGCGCCACCGCGGACTTCGTCGGCGTAGCTGCGGGCAGCGTCGGCCAGAGTTCCTCCGAGATCGGCGTAGCGCTTGACGAAACGGGCCGTGCGTCCGGTGTTCATCCCGGCCATGTCCGTCCAGACCAGCACCTGCGCGTCCGTGTGCGGCCCCGCCCCGATCCCGACGGTGGGAATGTCCAGGTCGGCGGTGACCCGCTTGGCGGTCTCGGTGGGCACCATCTCCAGTACCACCGCGAAAGCTCCCGCCTCCTGCAACGCCAGCGCATCGGCGATCAGCGCGTCAGCCTGGTCGCCACGTCCCTGCACCCGGTACCCGCCGAGCCCATGCTCGCTCTGCGGTGTGAACCCCAGGTGCCCCATGACGGGGATCCCGGCGGAGACGAGAGCTTCGACCTGCGGGGCGTACCTGCGGCCGCCTTCCAGCTTGACGGCGTGCGCCCGGCCTTCCTTCATGAACCGCGCGCCGGTGGCGAATGCCTGCTCGGTCGAAGCCTGGTAGGAGCCGAACGGCAGGTCGGCGACGACCAGGGCGTGTTCGGTCGATCGGGTCACCGCGCGGACCAGCGGGAGCATCTCGTCGACGGTCACCGGCAGCGAGGACTCGTAGCCGTACACGTTGTTGGCCGCGGAGTCGCCCACCAGCAGCACCGGGATTCCCGCTTCGTCGAAGATTCGCGCGGTATACATGTCGTAGGACGTGAGCATCGGCCAGGCTTCACCGCGCTGCTTGAGTTCCTGCAGGTGGTGAATGCGAACCCGGCGTTTGGGCGGTGTGGAGCCGTGCGGTGCGGCCGTTTCACCGCTTGCGTTCTGGGCAGCAGTCATCGTTGACCATCCTTTTCCTCAAGGCCCGTCGAGCGGGTCCCTGGGCGTGTGCGGAAGGTTGCCACCACAAGCGTCCCACCGGGAGCTCATTCGCGGCAGACTCCGGCGACCGACGTCACAGATCCGGTGGGGTCAACGTGCCCTGGGCATTCTCGAATCTCGGGGGCGGTCAGCGCAGGCCGACCACGAAGCCCTCGTCGCGGATTCCGCCGTAGATCGCGGGGCAGAACCGGCGCATCGCGTCATCCAGGATCGGCACGTAGTCGGGAGCGTCGCCGAGCGGGAGACGGTAGCCGTTCCGCACCTTGTGACGCTCCCAGAGATGCTCCATGCCCTGGTGGCGTTGCCGGAACGAGGGATCCGCGGGGAACAGGTCGAGGCGCACGAGCACACTGAGCCGCAGGGTGCGGCTGGCCCAGACCCGGCGTTGCTTGGTGCGTGAGATGGACACTCCGGCCAGCTCCGGCCAGCCCACCGCCCACGGTGCGCCCCGCGGATCGTGCCACGTGATCCCGTTCGCATCGACGATCAGCTTCCGATCCCTGCTGATGGGTTTCCACAGCAATACGGCCAGCAGCCCCATGCCGAGGAGGAACAGACCGATCACCCACGCGAGCACTTGGGCGGTATGGCCACCGGAGACGTTCCCGTTCAGCGCGGCGTAGGTGATCAGGATGCCCATGCCGCCGGCCACGGACCCGCCGGCCACCGCGTGTCTGCCCGCTCTCTTGCCGATGTCGAGCACCATCGGTGCCCCGGCCGTGCTCGGCTGCTGCGGCGAGCGGAAATCTCCGTGTTGCGGCATACCCATGCCTGGGACGTTAGCCTGCTCCACTCCGTCGTCGGGCCGCGATCCGCGATAAATCGACGCCCGTCGTCCACGAACCGGTGCACCGGACGCGCGTCCACTCAGGGCGGACCGGCGCGCATGGCCGAGTAGGCCCGGCGCAGCACCTCGGTGAGGTCGGTGCCGTCGACCGCGATCGGAGGCTTGCCGAGTTCGTCGAGTATCGCCCCCGGCCGGTCGGCCGAGGCGGCAGGGCTCGCGGGGGCGCGAGCGGGCGGGCTCGTCCAGAACGTGTTCAGGCACTGCTCCAACGGCGGTACCTCGCTCACCGGTCGGTCCGGGGGCGGTGCTGTACCGCGCAGCGAACGGAGCCGATCGAGCAGTTCCTGTCGCCCCCTGCCGCGCCACGCCAGGATTTGGAACGGGTCCTCGTCGAACGCCTCGGCCAGCAGATAGCAGGTCGCCGCGAGGTGCTTGCACGGGATTTCCCAGTCCGGACAGGAACAGTCCATGGTCAACTCGGCCGGGGATGCCGGGAACAGCTCCAGGTCCAGCTCGGTGAAGACCTCCTCGATCCCGGCGGGCATCTCCCCGGAGAGCAGCTTGGCCGCGTAGAGCGCGCGACCGGCCAGCGCCTCCTCGATGGCGGCCCACTGCGCCCCGTCGAACGCCTTCGCGGCGATGCGCGCCCGGTAGGGAGTCGCCCGCGACCCCTGGACCTGGGCGGTGACGAGGCTGGTGGACACGGACATGCTCAACACTCGCCCGGAGCGGGCGTAGTGCTTGCCGCGCTGAAGCCGTCCACTCATGTGGAACGACTCCAGGACCTCGATGAACCGCCGCGACCACCAGGTCCGGGCGATCTCCCCGCGCCTGCTGCGGGCTCGGAGGCCGCCTTCACCCTCGGGAGGACCGGCGTCGCTACTCACCGACGGCCTCCGGTGACAGGGCGATGAGCTCGCGCAGGCGGTTGGTGGACAACTCGGTCACCCACTCGTCCCCGGCGCCGACGACGAGCTGCGCCAGCGCCTTCTTCTCCTCGATCATCCGGTCGATCTTCTCCTCGAGCGTGCCGATGCACGTGAGCTTGCGAACCTGCACGTCGTTGCGCTGGCCGATGCGGAACGCCCGGTCGGTGGCCTGGTCCTCGACGGCGGGGTTCCACCACCGGTCCAAGTGCACGACGTGGTTCGCGGCGGTCAGGGTCAGTCCGGTGCCACCTGCCTTCAACGACAGCAGGAGGATCGACGGGCCGTCCGCGGCCTGGAACCGCTCGACGATCCGCTCCCGCGTCGCCCGCGGGGTGCTTCCGTGCAGGAACAGCGCCTCGGTGTCGAGCCGTGCCGCCAGGTGGGGAACCAGCATTCCCCCGAACTCGGCGAACTGGGTGAAGCACAACGCCTTCTCCCCATCGGCCAGCACCTGCTCGAGGATCTCTTCCAGCCTTGCGAGCTTCCCCGACCGCTCCGGCAACGACGATCCGTCACCGAGCAGGTGGGCGGGGTGGTTGCAGACCTGCTTGAGCTTGGACATGGTGGCCAACACCAGTCCGCGCCGTTCCGTGCCCTCGCTGTTCGAGATCCGGGCGAGCATGTCGTCCACGACAGCCCGGTACAACGATGCCTGCTCGGTCGTGAGGTTGCAGAGCTGCTTCATCTCGACCTTGTCCGGCAGGTCATCGATGATGGCCGGGTCGGTCTTGAGTCGCCGCAGCACGAACGGCCCCGTGATCCGGCGCAATCGTTCGGCGGCCTCGGCGTCGCCGTCCCGCTCGACCGGTACGGCGAATCGCGCGCGGAACGTTCCGGTCGAACCGAGCATGCCGGGGTTGAGGAAGTCCATGATCGACCAGAGTTCGGCCAAGCGGTTCTCCACCGGTGTGCCGGTCAACGCGATCCGGTGCCGGGACTTCAACGCGCGCACCGCGCGGGACTGGCGGGAGCGACTGTTCTTGATGTTCTGCGCCTCGTCGAGCACCACGCGATCCCAGGTCACCCCCGCGAGCGCCTCCTGATCGCGGGAGGCCAGTGCATAGGTCGTGATGACCAGGTCGTGATCCGCCACCGCGCGCCGCAGCTGCTCGGCGTCCAACCGGTCCGTGCCGTGGTGCACGTGGACCGCGAGATCGGGCGCGAACCGGGCGGCTTCGCGCTGCCAGTTTCCGACCACGGACATCGGGCACACCAGCAGTGTCGGTGCACGCCGTTCGCCTGCCCGCGCGACCGATTCGAGCGCGAGCAGCTGCACCGTCTTGCCGAGTCCCATGTCGTCGGCGAGGCAGGCGCCGAGGCCGAGGCGGTCGAGGAACACCAGCCACGCCAGTCCACGGCGTTGATACGGACGCAGCGTCGCGGTGAAGGATTTCGGTGGTTCCACCGGCTCCCAGTGCTGATCGACCCGCCCGGAAAGCAGATCGCCGAGCCGCCCCTCGCCGTCGACCCGCGTGACCGGCATCGGGACGTCCGAGTCGTGCGGGTCGAGGCCTGCCCACAGCAGCACGTCACCGGCGCTCATCTGCCCGGAACCCGCGCGAGCCAGGAAGTCGAGCCCGGCCCGCAACCGCTTCTGGTCGACGTGGACCCAGCGGCCGCGCAGCCGCACCAGCGGGACCTTCGCCGCCGCGAGTTCGTCGAGTTCCGCGCGGGAAAGCCGCTCCTCGCCCAGCGCCAGGTCCCATCGGTAGTCGAGCAGCGCGTCGAGTCCGGAGCCGTCCTCCTTGGTGACGACCCCCGAAGCGGCGCCGCCGCCGGCGGTCAACGCGAGCCCCAGCTCGTCCTTCCGCCCCCACCAGGACGGCAGCAGCACGCCGAACCCGGCCCGATCGAGCGTGGCGGCCTCGTTGAGGAACCGGTACGCGCCGTCCGCGTCGAGGCGCAGCTCGACCGGGTGCGTCTCCCACAGGGCGGAATCGAGGCCCGCGTAGAGGTGGCTCGCGCGCCCCAATTCGGCCAGCAGGAGCTCTTCAGGGGCGTCCGCCCACCGGTGCAGCACGCTGTCCTGACCGCGCCACACTTCGGTCGCCGGGACGAGCACGCTCGGATCGTCGACCGCCTGCAGCAGGAACTCCAGCCGCCAATCGTCGCCGTCGTCGCCCTCCTCGACCTGATCCGTCTCGACCTGGTCGGGTGAGCGCAGTCGGAAGCAGAGGCGCAGCGGGGTGTCCCGGGCACCGCCGGTCTGCCACTCGGACAGCTCGTCGGCCAGTTCACGTGCCCGCTCGGTGTCCACCCGGAGCCGCGGATCACCGGTCAAGGCAACCAACCACGCTTCGGGCGAAGTGGCCGCTCCCGCCGGTGCGGGCGCGGCCAACTGCACGGACCGTGCCGAGAGGCGGACCCGCACGAGTCCGTCCACCAGCGCGTCGAGTGTCGTGCGGAGGACCTCGGCGGGGTCGCGACCGTCCCCGCTACCCGGGTCGACGCGCTCCGCGCGGCACACCGGTGGTTGGGCTTCGCGAAGCGCCACATATCGGGCCGAATCGGTCCCGGACAGCTGCGGGCGCCAACGAGCCGCGGGGCCGGACGGTTCGAAGGCGACCAACGGCAGCACTCGGCCCGCGGTGATCAACTCCTCGGCGAACTCGGCGACCTCGGCCAGGTGGCGCAGTGCCGCGCCCCGCCGCATACCCGCCGCACCCTCGGGAAGGTCGGTGTCCGCAGCGAGTCGCAGCGCTCCGGCCGGGTCGGCGCCCGGCTTCCACAACAACGCCGGAACGGTCCACGCCCGTAGCCGGAGTTTGCCGCGAGGTGCGGGGCCCGCCGTGAGCGGATCCCGGACCAGCTCGGGAGATGTGGCGGGCGCCGAGGCGAGGGACGGAAGCAGCAGCGTCAGCGTGCCGATCTCCACATCGGTCGAGGCGATCGGCAGTTGCTCCAGGAGATCTTCTCCGGGCGCTGCGAACGGATGAGTCACCGGGTGGCGCGGGAGCCGGCCGGAAAGGCGGGCCGGACGTGCGGAATCCTCGGCCCACAGCGCCAAGCGCCCACTCGCGGTGCACATCCCGTGCACGACCAACACGTGCGATCACCATTCCGAACCCGCATCGGTGACGGCCCCGTCCGCGACCCCCGCCACTCAGCTTACGGGCGGACCTCCCGCCAGCGGTTGGTCACCGGAAGTCGCCGGTCCCGCCCGAACGCCTTCAGCGAGATCTTGGTGCCCGGCGGGTACTGCCGCCGCTTGTACTCCGCCCGGTCGACCATCTGCAGGACCTGTTGGAGGAGATCGGCGTCGAAACCCTCGGAAATCAGGTCGGCATAGCTCCGGTCGCTCTCGACGTAGCCGTCGAGAACCTCGTCGAGCAGCTCGTACGGCGGCAGCGAGTCCGTGTCGGTCTGGTCGGGCCGCAACTCGGCGGACGGTGCCTTGGTGATCGAGCCCTCCGGGATCGGGGGTACTTCGCCCCGTTTCTCCGCCTCGGCGTTGCGCCAGGTCGCCAGCTTCCACACCAGCGTCTTCGGCACGTCCTTGATCGGGGCGAACCCGCCGACGGCATCGCCGTAGATGGTGGAGTAGCCCACCGCCAGTTCGGTCTTGTTGCCCGGGGCCAGCACGAGGTGCCCGTGCTGGTTGGACAGCGCCATCAACGTGACTCCCCGGCAACGTGCCTGCACGTTCTCCTCGGCGAGCCCGGTCAGTCCGAGTTCCTCGACGAAGGTCTTGACCATGCCGGCGATCGGCCGCACCTCGTAGTGGCAACCGATCCGGCGGGCGAGCTCGGCGGCGTCGGAACGGGAATGCTCCGAGGAGTAGTCGGACGGCATCGAGATGCCGTGGAGGGCGTCGGCTCCCACCGCGTCGGCGCACAGCGCTGCGCACACCGCCGAGTCGATGCCGCCGGAGAATCCGAAGGTCACCGAGCGGAATCCGTTCTTGTGCACGTAATCACGCAACCCGGTCACCAGCGCCGACCACACCTCGGCCGGGTCCGGCAGCGGCTCGGCGGTGGGCGGGGTGGGCAGCGGTTCATACGCGGGCTGCGGGTTCGGCTGCAGCACGGTCCGGGACACGTCGAAGGCGGGCAGCCGCGACAGGCCCGGACTCCACGGCACGGTCGTCGCGTCGTGGTCCCCGGCGTCCAGGTCCACGTCCAGCACCATCAGGTGCTCGGTGAACTTCGGCGCCCGGGCGACGACGGCACCGTCGGCGCCGGTGAAGAAGGAGTCACCATCGAAGACGAGCTCGTCCTGCGCGCCGACCATGTTCACGTAGGCGATCGGTGCGCCCGCTTCGGTGGCCCGCTTGGCCACCAGCGACGTTCGCTGGTCGTCCTTGCTCCGTTCGTAGGGGGAGCTGTTGATGCACACGACGAGGTCGACGCCGACGTGTCCCAGTACCGCGACCGGCCCACCGTTCTGCCAGATGTCCTCGCAGACCACCACGCCGATGTCGAGCCCGTGCAACCGGACGATGGGCAGGTCGTAGCCGGACGCGAAATAGCGGGCTTCGTCGAACACCCCGTAGTTCGGCAGGTGGTGCTTGTCGTAGGTGGCGACGACCTCTCCGCCGTAGAGGAATGATGCCGAGTTGCGGACCCCTTCGTCGTCGCGGTCGAGATGCCCGACCACGACGAGGGCATCGCCCGAGCCGGCCTCGTGGAGGTCTCGGGCGAGGGATTCGACCGCGGTGCGGTTCGCGGCGGCGAACGACTTTCGCAGTGCGAGGTCCTCCACCGGATAGCCTGCGAGCACGGTTTCCGGAAACGCGACTAGGTGGGCTCCCTGCCGCACGGCCTTTCTGGTCCACTCCAGGACCATCGAACTGTTGCCGGACACGTCTCCGACACATGCATTGACCTGGGCGAGTGCGATGCGCAACTGCGACATGGACTCATTTTCGCCCACCCGGCACGTCTCGTGCGGATTCAAGATTGTGAGTCCACTCTCGTCCGATGGCGTGTCACTCGTAGGAAGAACGACCAACCTCGCTCGTGCGTGCTCGGGCCGGTCTCTCGACTGCCCGTGTGAACCCCTTCCGTGTGGGCGTGTCACGATCCAGTCGTGACACGCCTACTGGCAGTGATAAGCGCGCTCGCCGTTCTCAGCGGCGTGGCGGCCTGCGGGCAGTCCGACCCGCGGCCGGAGCCGCACACCGAGCAACGCGGCCCCGCAGGCCCGGTACCCGCCGGTCTCGAGAAGTACTACGGCCAGGAACTGTCGTGGGGCCCGTGCGACGAGTACGCCAGAACCGCCACCGACCGCACCACCTACGCAGCCGACACGATCGAATGTGCGCGGGTGGAGGTCCCGATGGACTACGCCGACCCGGACGGGCGGACCGTTCGGATCGGTCTGCTGCGGAAACCGGCGACCGACCAGGACGACCGCCTCGGATCCCTGCTGGTCAATCCCGGCGGCCCTGGGGCCTCCGGCATGAGTTCGGTCGCGAGCCTGGCCGGCACGGTCGGGCCCACCGACCTCGGTTCCCGGTTCGACCTGGTCGGCATCGACCCGCGCGGCATCGGTGCCAGCGCCCCCACCATTCGCTGCCTGACCCCACAGGAACGCGACGCCGAACGACTCGACGCCGACCCCGGCCGGACCTCGCGGGAAATCGCCCGAACCGAGCGCGAAGAACGTGACTTCGCCGCCAAGTGCGCCGAACGGACGGGCCAGGACATGCTCGCCCACGTCGGTACGCGCGAGGTCGCCCAGGACCTGGACGTGGTCCGGTCCGTGCTCGGCGACCGGCGGCTGAACTACCTCGGCTACTCCTACGGCACCCGCATCGGCTCCGAATACGCCGAGCGGTTCCCCGGCAACGTGCGGGCCATGCTGCTGGACGGAGCGATCGACCCGGCCCAGACCAGTACCGAAGCCCTCGTCGCCCAGGGCGCCGGGTTCCAGCGCGCCTTCGACGACTTCGCCGAGTGGTGCGCGGATCGCGAGCAGTGCGCACTCGGAAACCAACCCGAAGGGGCGGTGTCGGCATACCAGAAGTTGACCCGCCCGCTGCTCGATCAGCCGGTTCCCGCAGGCGAGCGCCACTTGTCCTACTCGGACGCCACGACCGCGACCATCCAGGCGCTCTACGCGCCCAGTCTGTGGGGACGGCTCGAGACCGGGCTGCGCGAACTCGCCCACGGTAGGGGCGAGACGCTGATGGCGCTGGCCGACTCCTACCACGGGCGTTCGGCCACCGGCTCCTACTCGACGGTCAACGCCGCGTTCGAAGCGGTGCGCTGCGTCGACGATCAGCGCGTGATGGACCCGGCCAAGGCGCGCGAAGCGGATCGCCGCTACCGCGAGCAGGCCCCGTTCCTCGACGACGGTCGTGGTCCGAGTCCGGCACGTGACGCCTGCGCGTTCTGGCCGGTCCCGGTGACGGGGGACGCGGAGCTACCCGAGGTGCGGGGACTACCGCCGGTCCTGGTGGTGTCGACGACCGGCGATCCCGCCACGCCCTACGCCGCCGGGAAGGAGCTGGCCAGCGCGATGCGTGGACGCCTGCTGACGTTCGAAGGCACCCAGCACACGGTGTTCCTCCAGGGCAACTCATGCGTGGACCGCGCAGGCATCGACTACCTCGTCGATCTCGAACTGCCGGACGAGGGCACCCGCTGCTCGAACTGATCCGGTGAGCGGCGCGTGCGGCCGCGGAGGAGAGCGAAGCAAGGCCGGCGAACAGATCTCAAAAGGTGCACGGATGGGCGACGGGCGGTCGGAAGCATTTAGGCTTCGGGCATGAACCGCCAGCAGGAGTTCGTGCTCCGCACCTTGGAGGAACGTGACATCCGCTTCGTGCGGCTGTGGTTTACCGATGTCCTCGGCATCCTCAAATCGGTGGCGATCTCGCCCGCCGAGCTGGAGGGCGCCTTCGCCGAGGGGATCGGGTTCGACGGCTCGGCGATCGAAGGATTCACGCGGATCTACGAGTCCGACATGATCGCCAAGCCGGACCCGGCCACCTTCCAGGTGCTGCCGTGGGAAACGGCGGACGGCGAGCACTACTCGGCCCGCATGTTCTGCGACATCGCCATGCCCGACTCGTCCCCGTGCTGGGCGGATCCGCGCCACGTGCTGCGCCGTACGTTGTCTAAGGCGACCGAAGCCGGATTCACCTGCTACGTGCACCCCGAGATCGAGTTCTTCCTGCTCAAGGACCTACCAACCGACGGGAACGAACCGACACCCGCCGACTCCGGTGGCTACTTCGAGCAGGCGAGCCACGACGCGGCTCCGCACTTCCGCCGCAACGCCATCGAGACCCTCGAAGCCATGGGGATCTCGGTCGAGTTCAGCCACCACGAAGGAGCGCCCGGCCAGCAGGAGATCGACCTGCGCTACGCCGATGCGCTCACCATGGCCGACAACGTCATGACCTTCCGCTACGTGGTCAAGGAAGTCGCTCTGACCCAGGGGGTGCGCGCCTCGTTCATGCCGAAGCCGTTCAGCGCCCAGCCCGGCTCGGGGATGCACACGCACTTCAGCCTGTTCGAAGGCGACCGCAATGCCTTCTACCACCCGGAAGACCCGTACGGCCTGTCCGAGACCGGTCGCGCGTTCGTTGCGGGAATCCTCCGGCACGCCCGCGAGATCAGCGCCGTCACCAACCAGTGGGTCAATTCGTACAAGCGGTTGATCATCGGCGGCGAGGCGCCGACAGCGGTGTGCTGGGGTCACGCCAACCGCTCCGCCCTGGTTCGAGTACCGATGTACTCACCGGGCAAGTCCTCGTCGCGCCGGGTCGAAGTCCGCAACCTCGACTCCGCGTGCAACCCGTACCTGGCCTACGCGGTCACCCTCGCCGCCGGGCTCAAGGGCGTGGAGAAGGGTTACGAACTCCCACCCGCCACCGAGGACGACGTGTGGTCGCTGACGGAGAGCGAACGCAAGGCCGCCGGTTATGCGAGCCTGCCGCAGAACCTCAGCGAGGCGCTCAGCGAAATGGAGTCCTCGGAACTGCTGGCGGAAACGCTCGGCGAGCACGTGTTCGACTTCTTCCTTCGGAACAAGCGGGACGAATGGCACGCCTACCGCAGCCACGTCACGCCGTACGAGTTGCGCACCTTGATGCCGATGCTGTGAGGCCCATGTGTCGCGGGGTCGGGGCATGTGGTCGGCGCACGCGGGGAGATAGGTTCGGGGGGTGACTGATCCCCAGGCGCACCCCGACCCTGCCGCCGAGGAGTCCGGTGCTCCGGAAGGCACCGATCCGGCTTCCGGGCCCGCAGCCCCGCCGCACCCCACCTCCGAGGGGCGGACGGGAGCTTTCCCCGAGCCGACGGAACCGTTCGGCGAACCCGAATGGCCGACAGAACCACCCGAGGCGGTGCAGCCCCCGTCGAGCGGGGGGACGCTGCTCGGCTGCACCGTGGTGGGGCGCAGCAGGATCCCGGCCGCCGAGGTGCTGCGCGAATCCTTTCTCCACCACCACCCGGAGGCGCGGTTCGTCCGGCTCGTCGTCGACGAGCCGGAGAACGTCGACCAGACGAGCGGGGACGTCCTCACGCCGGTGGATCTCGGTATCGACCGAGTGGAATTCGCGCGGCTGGCCGTGGCCTGCACCGGTGAGCAACTCCGCGCCCTCCTGCGCCCGCTGCTACTCCGAAAGCTGATCGAAACCGGCGTAACCGCGCTGTACCTCGAACCCTCGGTGCAGATCTTCGGTGCGTTCGACGACCTGCTCCAGGACCTCAACGAGAAGCGGCCGGTGGCCCTCGTGCCACGGGTGCTGCGTCCACTGCTCGCCGACGGCATGCGTCCCGACCCCGGGGACCTGGCCGAAGCGGGCACGTTCGATCCCAGCGCGTTCGCGGTGCGCCCGGGTGCCGAAGAGTTGCTCGCCTCGTGGGAGGAGCAGTTGCGGGCCGATCCCACCGTCGGCACCTCCCTCGACCGAACGTCCGTCCTGGTCGATCACCACGTGATCCGCGATCCCGGCGTGGGCCTGTCGGTCTGGAACGCGGCCCAGCGGGACCTCCTGACTTCCGAATCCGGCCACCGGATCGTGGACGGTGCCGAGCTCAGAAGCGTGCACTTCGACGGGTTCCAGCCGCAGCGACCGTGGTTGCTGTCCACCTACTACGCCGACCGGCCGCGCGTGCTGCTCTCCGAGAACACCGTGCTGGCAGGGCTCTGCGCCGGTTACCGCAACGCCCTGGTCGTCGCCGGATACACGAGAGAAGAACCGGACGCCTTCGACAGTCTGCCGGAGGGCACGGTGCTGCCGGACGCGTTGCGGGCCGAGTACCTGCGCCTGTGGCTGCGGGACGGGGACGTACCGCCGAGCCCGTTCGAACCCGTCTCCTCCGCGGGCAACCCGGTGAATGGCTTCCTGGACTGGGCCTGCTCGCCGGCTGACCCCCGGCAGGCAGCGGCAGGCGGGTCCCGTTGGACCGCTGCGGTGTGGTCCGACGACCCGGTGCTGCGCAGGGACTACCCGGACCCGTTCGGTGCCGATGCCGATGCGTTCTACGAGTGGTGCGTCGGCGTGGGCGTGGCCAGCACCCGCGTGCCCGCACCTGCCGTGCGGGAGCGCGGCGCCGGCGACCCGGCTGCCACCCTCGTCGACCAGCTCGGAGTCGCGGTGGTCGGGTCGGGCCGGATCGCGGACCTCGTGCGTGCCGCCGTTCGGGTGTCCGGGCTGCCCTCGGCCGACAGCGCCTACTACCCGGTGGTCCTGCGCTGCGAAGCCGGAGTGGCGGTGCCCGCGGGCCGACACCTGATCGACGTGCGCGCCGACGGCCACCGGGAGCACTCCGCCGAGGCGAACGAGACGTGGGTGCTCTCCGAAGCCGCCCGTCGCACGGTTCGCCGGGGTGGAAGCGGACCGACCAGGGTCGTTTCGCTGCCGCTTCTCGACCCCGGTTGCGTGGAGCTGCCTGCCCGCAAGGCCGCACGGGCGCGGTTCGGATTCGACGACGAGTTCGTCATCGGAGCTTTCGCCGAACACGCCGATGAGCGGCAGGACAACGTGCTCGGCCTGGTCAACGCCTTCGTAACGGCCTTCGCCGAACGCGATGACGTGCGGCTGCTGATTTCGGTCGCCGATGCCGACGAGTACCCGGAGGCCGCCGAACGGCTGAGGCTGGCAACGGTGATCGACCCCCGCGTCGTCCTGCTCGAGGACGGCACCGACCACGAATCGCTCCTCTCGGTTTCCGACTGCGTCGCTTCGTTGCATCGGGCCGACGGCGGGGACCACTACGCCCTGCGGCTGCTGGAGATCGCCGCCCACGGAGTCCCGGTGATCGCCGCCGACCACGGTGCGGTATCCGAACTGCTGGGCGCCCAGGGCGCGAAGCTGGTCGCCTGCCAGGGCAGCGAACCGGACCTCGACGCGGCTGCGAAGCTGCTCCGCGAGGTCGCCGACGACCCGCGAGACATCGCCGAGTTCGGGGTCACCGCTCGCGAGCACCTGCTGGCCGAGCACAACGTCACGCGGGCGGGGCAGCGCCTGCGTGAGCGGGTGGAACATGCTTACCGGGACTGGCGGACCAAGTGGGCGAAGGACCGGCAGGGGGAGGTGGACGATCCGCTGCATCCGCTCCTCGCGGCACGGCACGCATTGCACCGCACGCCGGAAGTGGGGGCGAACAGCCGGAACTCGATGGCGCCCGCGCTGCGCAAGGCGGTGCTCCGAGCGCTCAGCCACTACGACGACCACATCCGCGATGTGATGCGCTCCCTGGTCGACGGTGTCGAGCAGACGGCCGCCGAGCTGCTGCGGCGCCAGTACGACGCGGATGGTGGCAGCGAACTCGACATCGATTCCCTCCGTGCCGAACTGACCCGGATCGGCCAGCGCCAGGAGAGGCTGGAGGCCCAGCTCGTCGGTACCGACGACGGCATGGTGCGTGCGCGGGCCGACCTGTCCGAACAGCACCGCAGGCTCCGCGAGTTGGAAGCGGACGGCGCGGGTACGGACGGCGCGGCTGCGGACGGCCAGGACTCGCAGGTGCCGGTGCTGGCACAACGGCTGGACAGCCTCACCAGCGCGGTGGAACGAACCCTCGACCGGATCGATGCGCTGGAGAAGTCCCGCGGCGACCAGGAACGGGATCGGGAAATCGAAGCCGGGGTGCGTACCGCCTCCAACGACGCCGCGCACGCGATGCAGCGCACCGATGTGCTCCAGCGAGTCCTGCTGCGTGAGCACGAGCGGAACACCGGCAGCGAAGACGACACATCGGCACCGGTGCTCTGCGATGCGGGCCTGCTCCGGTTGCCCGCTGACGACGGGTTGATGCTGCCGTGGCTTTCCTCCCACGCGACGTGGGACGGCGAGGTCTCAGCGCTGATCGATTCGCTGCTGGAACCCGACGGGGTGTTCGTCGACGTGGGCGCCTACGTCGGTTATCAGACGGTCCGGGTTCTGAGCAGGCTCGGAAACAGCGGGGTCGTGGTCGCCGTGGAGCCATCCGCGCGTGCCATCGAGCTGCTGCACCGCAACGTCGAGATCAACGTCCCCGCGGCATGGGGACGGCAGCTGGTCACGATCGCGGGCGCCGCGTGGGACGCGGAGTGCGAACTCCGGACCGACTCCGGGTCGACGGGCGGGCTCCGCGTGGTTCCGGAAGAGCGAGGTCCCGATGACTCGCGAGCGGTGCGCGGGCTGCGGCTCGACCGGGAACTCGCGAACCACGCCGCGCTGGACGGGCTGAAGCTCTCGGTGATCCACGTGGATGTGATGGGGCGGGCCCACCGGGTACTGGCCGGGCTTACTGATCTCATCCACCGTGACCGTCCTTCGATCGTGTGCTCGTTTACCCCTGAGGCGATCGAGGGAATGGGGGACGACCCGGGGACCGTACTCCGCGAGTTCGGCACGTGGGGTTACGACCTCGTTCCCGTGGGGAGGACCCAAGCTGTCTCCGCTGATCAACTCATGCAGGCGATCCAGTCGGCCGGCACGTCGAGCACGGTCAAGCTGTGGCTGCGTCCGCACGAGGAGGGCGCGTGATCATGCCGGCTCCCTGTCAAGGGGCTGAGCAGGCGATTTGACATTCACGGAGAGTGTGCGTAACTTTTTATTTGCCGCACGGAAGGCTGGCAGTCAGCGGGGAGACCTGCTGGGGCAAGTCCAAGTGGGAGCGCCGGGAGGCCCGGAGCCAACCGGAGCGCAAACCACCTGGGGCCGCGGTTGACACCGCGAAGCAAGCCAGGTAAGATGTTGCGGTCGCCAAGTTTACAGCAAGTGAACGAAGCGCTTTTGACAACTCAAGCAGGCCGATCCAGTCGATCCACTGGGATGAGCGCGAGAGCGACCCCCCGGTAAACGGTGAAATCGAGCCCTGCTAGAGTATAAATACAAGCAAGACGGATTGCAGACTCCCTGCTGCGGCGCCCTGTGGGTGTTGGTGGTGGTGTGGGTGTGTTCT
>NZ_BAAGYS010000013.1:0-123034 GCF_054779195.1 Parasphingorhabdus pacifica | reverse complement strand
CCGACCCCTGTGCTTCCAGCACGGACTGCGGCGCGAAGTTCTCCGAGGCGATCATCTCCAGCGTCGTCTGCTGGCGGTCGAGCTCGGCACCAACCGCCGAAGCTACCTCGGGATCCACTGCAGCAAGCTGGCTGTTGAACAGGTCCGATGTCGACATGGTGTTGCCTCCTGGTTCGATCATCGACGGATGGAAACGGTTGCCGGCGCGATCAGGCGCTGCGGCGATAGAACGGCAGCTCGACGACCTCTACCGGGGCGGCTTTGCCACGGATGTCGACCTGCAATGCGGTACCCGGCCGGCTGTGCGCGCGATCGACGTAAGCCATTGCGACCGGGTGTCCGAGTGTCGGGGACGGAGCTCCGCTGGTCACGGCGCCGACCTCGTTGCCTTCGGCGTCGAGCACGCGGTAGCCGTGGCGAGGTGCGCGGCGCTGATCGGTGCGGAGGCCGACCAGAGTGCGCTCGGTCGGCGTCTCCGCGGCGGCGGCCAACGCGGCCTTGCCGACGAAGTCCGAAGGTTTGTCGAGCTTGACGACCCGGCCCAGGTTGGCGTGGAACGGGGTGGAGTCGGTAGACAGCTCGTTGCCGTACAGCGGCATGGCCGATTCGAGGCGGAGGGTGTCGCGGCAGGAGAGCCCAGTGGGCTTGAGGTCGTGCGCCTCGCCCGACTCGAACAGGGCTTCCCACACGGCGGGAGCGTCCTCGAGGGACGTGAACAGCTCGAATCCGTCTTCGCCGGTGTAACCGGTGCGGGCGAGTAGTATGTCCTTGCCCGCGACGCGGCTCGGGTAGCCCGCGAAGTACTTCACCCCGCTGAGGTCGGTGTCGGTCAGCGGTTCGAGGATCGCGACGGCATTCGGCCCCTGGATGGCGATCAGCGCGTACTCATCGGAGACGTCCTCGTGGATCGCGTCGAATCCGGTGACGCGCTCGGCCACTTCGGCCGAGACGACGGCGGCGTTCGCAGCGTTGGCCACGATCAGGAATTCCCGGTCCTGGAGCCGGTAGACGATGAGGTCGTCGATCACACCGCCGTCGGCATTGCAGATCATGGTGTAGCGGGCCCGGCCGGTGGTGATCGCCGAGGCGTTGACCAGCAGGGCGTAGTCCAGTGCTTCGGCGGCCTGCGGACCGCTGATCCGGATCTCACCCATGTGGGTCAGGTCGAACAGTCCGGCGCTGTTCCGGACCGCGTTGTGCTCGGCGGTGTCACCCGAGTACCGCAGTGGCATCTGCCAACCGGCGAACTCGGTGAAATGCGCGCCTAGCTTCTCGTGGATGTCGTGCAACGGGGTTTTGCGGGGCGACGACATTGCGGAAACTCCTCCTTGTGGGCACCGGTCGGCATTCGATGGGCCGGTCAGCTCACTGCGGTAACCATATCCGGGACTCTTCGACGGCGACGGCGCGGGCGTGCGCTGGCCAGAGTCTCCCCGGAGTCATTGGCCTGAGAGTTTCGCCGCGTCGCCGGACGCGGCTTGCACCGTGGGCGAGGAGCACTGACGCTCCTGCTTTTCTCCGTTAGTTCGCCTGGTCCGTGCGGTGACTGAGCCTGAGAGTTTGTTGGGGAGTATTGCTCCTTCGGCGCTCCGTCTCCTTGGACGAAGTCTCTCCCGCACGGTGTCGTTGGCGCGATCTTCTGTTGTCGAGCTGCACGATCTCGCGGCCAGGACGCTACGGAGGGGACTCACCGGAGTCAACCGGACGCGAGAGTGGTCTCACTCGGGTTGAAATGTGCGCGCCCCTGCGCATGGGTCAGGGGCTGTCGGGGGTGGGGTCGGTGGTGTCGCTGGGGTTGGTGAGGGCGGCGTGCAGGTGGTGCAGGCCGTCGACGAGGGAGGCGAGGGCGAGCTCGAAGCTGTCCTGGTCTATTTCGGTGGCGTGCCGGGCGAGCAGGTGCGCCCGGCCGAGGTTGGGGAACCGCTCGTCGTAGATCTCGGCGTCCTCGACGAACCCGCGGGAGAACGAGGCCATCGCGGCACCCACCACGAGGTACTTCGTGGAGGCGCCGATCATGGTGGCGTAGCGCTGCGGCCATCCCGCGCGCACGAGGCCACCGTGGACGGCGTCGGCGCGGCTGAGTGCGGTCTCGCGGCGCGCGGGGCCGGAGGCCATGAACGGCACCAGGTTCGGATGGGCGGCCAGC
Organism: Parasphingorhabdus pacifica; assembly: GCF_054779195.1. Lineage (NCBI taxonomy): Bacteria > Pseudomonadati > Pseudomonadota > Alphaproteobacteria > Sphingomonadales > Sphingorhabdaceae > Parasphingorhabdus > Parasphingorhabdus pacifica. The sequence continues at coordinate 120,888 of NZ_BAAGYS010000013.1, read as the reverse complement.
GCCGCGCGGTACGAGCGAGCCCAAGTGATCAGGCCGGTGTGCCAGTCGACGTCGAAACCGGATACGTCGACGTCGGCCATCACCGAGTCGGCTATCTCCTGCAGCAGGGCGTCCTTGGTGGCGACGTGGTTGTACAGCGAGGCCGCCTTGACCCCGAGCGCATCGGCGAGCCTGCGCATCGACAGCGCTTCCAGGCCCTGGGTGTCGACGATTTCCAGGCCGGACTCGCGGATGCGCTCGGGGGAGAGCAGCGGGTTGGTCGGCCTGGGCACGGGTCACCTCCGGTTCGCTTCCGGGGCTTTCCCGGAGCTGCGTCCAGTGTGTGACCGGGCGGCCTTGCGGTCAGCGCCGGGGTGACTCTAGAGTCGATAAAACTAACGTCGTTAGTTATGGCCGAAGACGGAGTCGCCCGACTCCGCCCGGCGACGCGGTATGGAGGTCGGGAGTTGACTATTCCCCGTCCGGAACTGAAGGGCGAGGTTTCCCTTCGGGCTCGCGCCCGAAAGTTCCTGCTTCCTAGTCGGCTGCCCCGTCCGGGAGGACTCCCGTTGAGGTCTTACACCGGCTCCACAGGCCGACACCGCCAGCCCGGCGGCCAAGATGTTTTTCGCGGCGTTGACGTCGCGGTCGTGCGTGGCACCGCACCCGGTGCAGGTCCAGATGCGGATGTGCAGCGGCATCTTCTCGGCGAGCCTGCCGCAGGCCGAACACGTCTTGCTGGAGGGGAACCACCGGTCGACCGCAATCACCTCGCGGCCGTACCAGTGGGCCTTGTACTCCAGCATCGAACGAAACTCCGACCACGCCGCGTCGGAGATCGCGCGTGCCAGGCTCCGGTTGCCCAGCATGTTGCGCACCTGAAGGTCTTCGATCACGACCGTTTGGTTATCACGGACGAGTCGAGTCGTCACCTTGTGCAGGTGGTCGTTCCTGCGGTCGGTGATCTGCGCGTGCACACGGGCCACCTTCCGACGAGCTTTGGCCCGGTTGTTCGAGCCCTTCTCTTTGCGGGATATCTCCCGCTGAGCCTTCGCCAACCGGGCACGGTCGCGGCGTTCGTGCTTTGGGTTGATGACCTTCTCGCCAGTCGACAGGGCCGCCAGCGAGTCCAACCCGGCGTCCACTCCCACCGCGCTGTCGGTGGCGGGCAGGTGCTCAACGCTGGTTTCAACGAGGATGGACACGAACCACCGGTCGGCCCCGTCGCGGGACACGGTCAATGTGGATGGCTCCGCCCCCTCAGGCAGCGGTCGGGACCACACGATGTCGAGTGGTTCGCGCATCTTCGCCAACGTGATCTGGCCGTTGCGCCACTTGAACCCGGACTTGGTGTACTCGGCAGACTGACGCGACTTCTTGCGGGATTTGAAGCGCGGGTACTTCGCACGCTTGTCGAAGAACGCGGTGAACGCCCCCTGCAGGTGCCGCAAGGTTTGCTGCAACGGCACCGAGGACACCTCGCTGAGGTAGGACAACTCCCCGGAGCGCTTCCAGTCGGTCAGCATCGCCGAGGTTTCGGCGTAGTTCACCCGACGTTGTTCGGTGAACCACGCACGGGTCCGCGTTTCCAAAGCGAGGTTGTATGCCTTGCGGACACAGCCGAACGTGCGCAGCAATTCCTGTCGCTGCTGCGCAGTGGGGTAGAAGCGGTACTTGTATGCCCGCTTCACCCACGTTCGACTCATGCTTACATGATGGCACGTTTGTACGTGAAGCCGATCTTCGGGGTGGTCACTCAAGAACACTCGGGATCGACTCCTCCTCCCCGGTGAACGCCGGGATTTCCGCCGATTGGAGAAAAGATGACCCAACGGGAGCACGCCCCGGTGCGGATGACCATGTCGTTGGTCTCGGTGCTGGCGGAACCCGCGCGTGCGCGGCCGCAGCAGGCGGCCGTGATCGAGGACGACACCTCGATCAGCTATCGGGAGCTGTGGGAGCAGGTGCGCGGCCACGCCGCCGCGCTGCGCGATCGGGGTGTGGAACCCGGTGACCGCGTGGCGATCGTGGCGCCGAACGTCATCGACTTCGTGCGCTCCTACTACGCCGTGCTCACCCTCGGCGCGGTCGTCGTGCCCGTGCCGCTGCTGTTGGTGCCCGATGAAGCCGCCTACCTGCTGAGCAATTCAGGGGCCAAACTCGTCGTCGCCCACACCAGCCAGCTCGACCTCGCTCGGGAGTCCGCTCGCCGCTCGAGCATCCCGGTGGTCACGGTCGGGGACACGCCGAGCGATCCGGCCGAGGAGTCGCTGACCGAACTGGCGGCCCTCGCGAAACCGGTGCCCAGCTTCACCACCCGGCAGCCGGAGGATCCGGCGGTCATCTTCTACACCAGCGGAACCACCGGCCGCCCCAAGGGCGCGGTGCTCACGCACCTGAACCTGGTGATGAACGCGACGGTGAACGCCTTCGACGCGAACGGCACGACACCGCAGGATCGCGTCCTCGGCTGCCTGCCGCTGTTCCACGTGTTCGGGCAGACGGTTTCGCTCAACACCACCTTCCGGGCCGGTGCGACGCTCGTGCTGCAGCCGAAGTTCGATCCCGCCGATGCGTTGCGACTGATCAGCGAACACGAGATCACCCATCTCAACGGTGTGCCCACGATGTACATCCGGATGCTGGAGGCCGCGTCGGACGGCGTGGAGGCGAACAGCCTGCGGCTGTGCATCTCCGGCGGAGCCGCCCTGCCGGTGGCGGTGCTCGAACGCTTCCAGGAACGGTTCGGCGCCGAGATCCACGAGGGCTACGGGCTGTCGGAGACCTCGCCGACGGCCACCGTGAACCAGCCGATCCACGGGACCCGCGCGGGCACCGTCGGTCACCCCATGTGGGGCATCGACGTGGAGATCGCCGCACCCGAGGTCGAGGAGCGGATCGAGCTACTGGACGTCGGCGAGGTCGGTGAGGTCGTCGTGCGCGGGCACAACGTCTTCGCCGGCTACCTCGACAACGAGGAAGCGACCGCGGCGGTCGTGGTGGACGGCTGGTTCCGCACCGGCGACCTCGGGCGCAAGGACGACGACGGATTCCTGTCCATCGTGGACCGCAAGAAGGACCTGATCATCCGGAACGGCTACAACATCTACCCGCGCGAGGTGGAGGAACTGCTCATCCGCCACCCGGCGGTCGCGCAGGTGGCCGTCATCGGGGTGCCCGACGAGCAGCGCGGTGAAGAGGTGTGCGCCGTCGTGGTCGCCGAGGACGGCTCCGCTCCGGAGGTCGCGGACACTCTGGAAAAGACGATCATCAGCTGGGCAGCCGAGCAGACGGCCCACCACAAGTATCCCCGACGGATCGTCTTCGTCGACGAGCTCCCGTTGGGGCCGAGTCACAAGGTCCTCAAGCGCGAGCTGCGCGACCGCGTGGTGGGCAAGTCCTAGAGCGTTTCCGGTGGCTTCGCCGCCGACCGTCGAAAACCATTCTCGGAAAGGAAGCAAGCACATGGTCGACTTCGCCCTGTCGGAAACCGAGCGTGATATTCGGGACTGGGTCCGCACGTTCGTCCAGCGCGAATTGATGCCGTTGGAGTCCGACGTGCTGCGTCGCGAGCGGGCCGGTGAGCCCGGACTCCCGAAGGAGGACCTGAAGGCCCTGCGTGCGAAGGCGCGGGAAGCCGGTTTCTGGGGCGTGCAGACGCCCGAGGAGTACGGCGGAATGGGGCTTTCGGCTGTGATGACCGCGCTGGTGGAGGTCGAGCTGGGGCGGACGTTCGTACCGTTCTCGTTCGGCGGTTACGCGGACAACATCCTCTACCACGCCAACGAGGAGCAGAAGCAGCGCTACTTGCTGCCGACCATCGAAGGTGAGCGCAAATCGTGCTTCGCCATCAGCGAGCCCGGCGCCGGATCGGATGCCAAGAACATCCGGGCCACCGCCTACAAGGACGGCTCCGAATGGGTGATCGACGGGGAGAAGACGTTCATCACCGGCGGCAACGACGCGGACTTCACCATGGTCTTCGCCGTGACCGACAAGGAGAAGGGCGCCGACGGCGGCGTCACCTGCTTCCTGGCCGATCGGGACATGGGCTGGAAGTCCGAGCCGATCGAGATCATGGGTGAGTTGGAACGCAGGCCCGCCGCACTGGTCTTCGACGGTGTTCGGGTTCCCGAGGAGAACGTGCTGGGCGAGGTGGGACAGGGCTTCGCGTTGGCCATGCAGTGGATCGGACGCGGGCGCTACCTGCTGCCCGCCCGCGCGCTGGGTGGTTGTGAGCGGCTGCTGGAAATGGGGCTGGACTACGCCGGCAACCGGCACACGTTCGGCGAGCCCATCGCCGATCGCCAGGCGATCCAGTGGATGATCGCCGACTCGGCGGTGGAGATCGAAGCCCTGCGCTGGCTGGTCCTGCAGGCCGCGTGGCAGGTCGATTCCGGCGGGGATTCGCGGCACGCGCAGTCGATCGCCAAGCTCTACGGTGGCGTGCGGGCCAACGAGATCGTCGATCGGGTGCTGCAGATCCACGGCGGTATGGGCTACACGCGGGAACTGCCGATCGAGCGCTGGTACCGCGACCTGCGGCTGCTTCGGATCTTCGAGGGCACCGACGAGATCCAGCGGCGCACCATCGCGCGGAACCTGCTCAAGGGCCACGCGTCGATCAGTGGAGTGCTCGGCTGACGATCACGCCGGGTGCGCAGCGTCCCGGCTCTCGCCGTGGGGAAGGGTCGACCCCGGACGTCGGTTCCTGTTCTGGCCGGCCTGGGTAGGCTGGTGATGGACTCGACGAGATCTTGGGAGCTGACATGTCTCTGTTCAGGAAGCTGGCTACCTTCGCCAAGAGCCCGCAGGGGCGCATGGCGATCAACAAGGCCAAGAAGTACTACGAAGACCCCAAGAACAAAGAGAAGATCGACCAGGTCAAGAACAAGATCACCGGTAAGGGCAAGGGCAAGGGCTACTGATCGGTGGTACGCGCCGGGGGTTCGAGCGAGCGCGCTCGAACCCCCGGCGTCGTCATGCGGATGGCGGGTAGTGGAAAGCCACGATCGGTTCGTCGGCTTCGTCCTATTCCCCGGGTGCGTTGCTCAGCTGGGCAAGTGCGGCGTCCGCGGTGCGGGAGGTGAGGTCGGTGAGGGCGACGTGCTTCGACCGGTTCTCGTTCCGTGCCGTGCGCAGTGCGCTGGGGAGGTCCGTGAGCAGTTGCTCGGCCACCGGGCGGTTCTTCACCCACAGTTGCTCGAACTTGGTGAGGACGACCGTCTCGGCGCGAGTGAGATTGATCGCTTTGCTCACGGTAGTGGCGCCGGGGCTGATGGCGTGGAGCAGCATCGGTAGGTCCCGGATCGCGCGCACGTCGACTTCCTGTGGGGGCGTGGCTGACAACGCCGCGAATTCGTCGCGCAGGGATGGCGGCAGGTCCACGTGCACAGCGGTGCGGACGTCCTCGGCAGCGGGGAAGCGCCCGGCCGGTAGGTCGTAGACGACAGTGGCGTCCTGCTTCGGCGGTGTCGAGGCGCTGTAGAAGGTGAGCTGCGGCCCGTACGAGTTCTCGTCGTCGTAGACGTCGACGACGAACTCCCGATCCGGGAAGCGCAGCTTCAGCAAGCCGCGCCAGCACTCCGCGATACTTTCGACGAGCTGGGAGAGATCATCTTCGTAGGAGGCGGTATCGCACCCCGAGAAGATGTCGTGGATTATGTGAGGTTTCCTTTGGCTTCGGCGCGTGGAATGTTCCCGCTGAAGTGTTCAAGCCATTCGTCGACGGATTTTTTCTTGCCCGGGTTTAGAGCGTTTTCGAAATCGGAAGCAAAGAGGCCTCCGCGGTACTCGATAAAATTCGGACAAAAGAGCCATTGAGCCGATATGGCGAACTCGATGCCTTCGCCTTGTCCTAGGTGGTCGGTCGGTGTGAAGTATTCTCCGTTGAGGTCACGCCACGGAGTAAGGAACTCAGGGAAGTTTCGTCGATTCACGGTTCCTCCTCAGGGCGGGCTTACATGCGGAGTGTCGACTCCACCGTGGGGTGATCCCGCCAAATCTACGCGTTTGATGATGTATCCTTTGTCGTCATATACTGAATAATTGGTAATTTCTCCCGTGTGTGGATTCTGTTTGTATAGGACCTGGCTTGGTTCTGCTGTCAATGGGAACTTCCCCCGGTTGCGGCCAGATTGCGTCCACTCGGTGCCGTGCGCGATGAGTTCGCGGGCGTGTGGGAGTGGCGCGTCGCGCTGGTAGATCGGCTCCGGAGGAGGTGGAGGCGGCGGTGGTTCGGCGTCGCCGAACAGGTCTTCGAAGATGCCTGCGATCTCGAGGCCGGTCTCCTTGAACACTCGCGCGATGGTCTTGAGCAGTGGTCGGAGGGCGTTCACGACCACGCGGACGAGCTGGCTCAGAAACTGCGTGATGTACGGACGGAGCATCGGAGCAGGGCGCTGATCAAGGGCCCGATGAACGCGACGTTGGCCGTGTTCTTCCGGATGTTCTGTTCCTGTTCCTGGCCGGCCGCGAGCACGTCCAGGATCGATGACTTGCTGCTGAGCGTGGCTCGCGCGAGCGCGTCGACGGCGAGAGCGGCTGCTTCGCGGCGGCTGAGCCGAAAGCCAGGTGGGCGTCGAGCTTCGACCACCGTGCCGAGAAGGCGTCGATGGACCGGCCATGGTGCGCGGATTCAACTGTTCGAGCGATGGCCAGCCCGTCCTCGCGCAACCTTTCGAGTCGGTCTCCGATCCGGCGCCATCCGTTGGCCAACTCGAGGAGCCGGTCCTCGTCCGCCTCCGGCCAGCGGCCACCAACTTCGTCCAGCAGGGCCCCGAGTTCCAGTGGCAGCGCGACGCTCACGGCCGCCCAGCAGACGTCGCAGGTCGTCGGCCTGCGCGCGGTCGATGGCTTCGGTATCCCTAGCGGTGGCTTCGAGTGCGGCGCCGGTGTCGCTGATTCCTCCGGCCAGTGCGCGCAGTGCGTGGGAGGCTGCCTCGACGACCTCGAGATAAGCGCCGCGGAAAGAACTCCCCACTTCGTCGTTGCCTCACGCCGAATCCCCGCCGCCGACCGCGTGGAGCGAATCGCGGTCGGCGGCGAGGGCATCGCCGAGATCACTCAACTCCCGTCCGGATTTCCGCAGTCGCGATGGGGTGATCGAGAACATCTCCGTCATTCCGTGTGTCTCCCCGGCCCTGTTTCCCTCACCTGTCCGGGTGAAACCGTACGTAGGTGATCAGCACCCTTGCGGGGAGTTCGGAACAAATCCGCGTCGAACGGGGCAATCCTGGGGGCCGCGGGTAACGTCAACCGTCCGCGCCGAGGAAGGCCCACACTCCCCGGTCCACTCGCCCCTCCGCGAGGTCGCCGGCTCGTGTTGGTCTGGCCGCTGACGTTTGCCGGGAGAGCTCTGGACAGGGCGGACGAGGACTGTCAGTCGCACGATTTTTCGCTTACAGTTCCGATCCGTGCACGAATCTCCCACCGTCGACGAAATCGATCTGAGCCTCATCCACGCGCTCCAGATCAGTCCCAGGTGCACCTGGTCCAGTCTTGCCGGAGTGCTGGGGACCGCTCCTTCCACCCTGACTCGCCGCTGGGCACGGCTCACCCGTGAAGGCCTCGCCTGGTTCAGTTGCTACCCGGTGGGCGAACGAGGACGCGGCGCGGATGGCTGGCAAACGGGCGCGTTCGTGGAGGTCGAGTGCTTTCCGGGCGATCGCGGGTCGGTGATGGACGCCCTCGCGGGCATGAATTCGGTGTGGAACATCGACGCCACCTCCGGGCGACGCGAGCTGATGCTGACCGTCATGGCGAGCAGCATCCTCGAACTCGACGAGGAGGTCGCCACGTCGATCGGCACGGTCGCCGGTGTCCGAGCGACGCGGACGCACTTCTTCCGACGAATCTTCCGAGAGGGGTCGTCCTGGCGACTGGACGCGCTTTCCCCCGCACAGCAGCGCGCACTGTCGCCGGCAGCATCGCGAACGGTTCCTGGCCGGCTCTCCGACCGGGACCGCGAAGTGCTGAAGATGCTGGGGCCGGACGCGCGCGTGCCCGCTTCCGCGGTGGCCGCGCGACTGGGTTGTTCGGTCGGCACGGCGGGCCGGTGGGTTGATCGTCTGCTCCGCTCCGAGCAGGTGTCCGTCCGCTGCGAAGTCGCTCACTACGTCGCGGGTTGGCAGGTAGCGGCGACGTTGTGGTTGGACGTGCCGCAGGAGGATCTGACGCGCGTCGCGACCGGGATCGGGCGTCTTCAGCAGGTCCGGCTGTGCGCGACGATCGGTAGCGAAGCCAACCTGGTGGCGCAGGTCTGGCTGCACCGCATGGAAGACCTCGACGGTTTCGAGGAGTTCTTGGCCACCGAGTTCAGCGGTTCGCGCGTGCTCGACCGGTGGATCACCCCTCGATTCGCCAAGCGCCTCGGTCACGTTCTGCATCCCGACGGGCGTCGGTTCGAGTTCGTGCCCCTCGTCGCGGATTGACTTCCGCGGGCGTCGACAACGCATCCGCGGCCCCGGGAGGGTCGGTGGTCGGGGTCGGGGGGCCGCCCGGTTGAGCGAAACCCCACGCGGTTGGCCGCTCCGGTGTGGCAAAGTTCGTCGAGGTCATCTGCGTGCGGCAGCGCGCATGGACGGCAGCCCGCACAGGCAGCGATGCATACAGGCAGCGATGCACACAGGCGGCAGCGCACATGAACAGCAGCGCGCATCGACGAGGAGGTTCGTGGTGGAAGGTTCGTTCTTGGAGGACTCGGGTGCCCATGCCCGGAACGACGCTGCGGCGGGCTCCGACGATGCGGGGAACGCCGTGCTGGGACGAGGTGACTCCGCCGACGGGATGGTCCGCGTCACCGTCACCGAGCAGGGACGTGTCGACCACGTGGATCTGTCCCCGGACCTCCTGCGGCCCGGAGCGGACGGCGCGTACGCCGAGCCGGACGCAATCGGTGCCGGGATCGCCACCGCGGTCAACGCCGCGCTGGACGACCTCGCGGTCGAACTCCGGTCCGGTTCGGACGGCTTCGACGAGCTGGAGGCCAAACTGGACGCGGTGACCGCCGGTTTCGAGAACGCACTCGGAAAGGTGGCCGACGACCTGGCCAAGGCGCAGAAGCGCCTGGAGGAGTCCTGAAGATCGCCTGAACAACGTACTGCGCGATTCGGCGATCGCTGAGTAGGGTCATCGGCGACCGGAACATCATCGCCGTGGAGGGCTCGATGGGCAATGCGTACGTAGTGGGGACCTTCGATACCAAAGGTGCCGAGCTTCGCTACGTCGCCGGGCTGCTGGCCGCCAAGGGGCTGTCGGTGGTCACAGTGGACGTGAGCACCTCCGGAGGTGCGTCCGATGCCGACGTCAAGCCCAACCAGGTGGCCGACTACCACCCGCAGGGGCACTCGTCGGTGTTCACCGGCGACCGCGGCTCGGCGGTGACGGAGATGGCTACGGCCCTACGGGTGTTCCTGCCGAGGAAACCCGTCGACGGAGTGATCGGTCTCGGCGGTTCCGGGGGCACCGCGTTGATCGCGCCCGCCATGCGCGAGCTCCCGGTCGGCGTGCCGAAGATGATCGTCTCGACGGTCGCCTCCGGTGACGTTTCGGCCTACGTCGACGCCAGCGACATCGCCATGTTCCCTTCGGTGACCGATGTGGCCGGCCTCAACCGGATCTCCCGCCGCGTGCTGGCCAACGCCGCCCACGCGCTTGCCGGGGCGGCGCTCGATCCGGTCCGGGAGGGCGAGGGCAAGCACGCGTTGGCCCTGACGATGTTCGGGGTGACCACACCGTGCGTGAGCGCGCTCGCCTCCCGGCTCGAAGCGCGTTACGACCCGCTGGTCTTCCACGCGACCGGCACCGGCGGCCGCGCGATGGAGAAGCTCGTCGACGACGGACTGATCGAGGCGGTCCTCGACGTCACGACCACCGAGGTGTGCGACCTGATCGCGGGTGGCGTGATGAGCGCGGGAAAGCAGCGGTTGGACGCCGTCGCGCGCACCGGGGTGCCCTACGTCGGTTCGTGCGGGGCGTTGGACATGGTGAACTTCGGCGCCCTGGACTCCGTGCCCGACCGATACCGCGATCGCCTGTTCTACGAGCACAACGCGCAGGTCACCCTCATGCGGACGACGCCGGACGAGTGCCGCCGCATCGGCGAGTTCATCGCCGCCAAGCTCAACGAGTCGCAGGGACCGGTGCGGTTCCTGATCCCGGAAGGCGGTGTGTCCATGCTGGACGCGCCGGGGCAGCCGTTCCACGATCCCGAAGCGAACGCGGCGTTGTTCGAGACCCTGCGCAGCCACGTGCGGCAGACCGCCGATCGGCACGTCGTGACGGTGCCGCACCACATCAACGACCCGGAGTTCGTCGACGAGTTGCTCGCCGCCTTCCACGAGGTATCCGGCCCGAGGGTCTGACCGCGCTTCAATCGGCGGACTCGTCCGCGAGCACCACGACGACGGCAAGGAGAAGGATGTCCTCGTTCACCAGAGCCGAACTGATGAGGCACTTCCACGGCAAGGTCGCACGCGGTGAACCGCTCATCGGTGGTGGTGCGGGCACCGGCCTGTCCGCCAAGTGCGAGGAAGCCGGCGGTATCGATCTGATCGTCATCTACAACTCGGGGCGCTACCGGATGGCGGGTCGTGGCTCGCTGGCCGGACTGCTCGCCTACGGCAACGCCAACGACGTCGTCGTCGACATGGCCAGGGAAGTGCTGCCGGTCGTCCGGAAGACACCGGTCCTCGCGGGGGTCAACGGTACGGACCCGTTCATGCTCACCGATCGGTTCCTCGCCGAGCTGCGAGATCTCGGATTCGCGGGGATCCAGAACTTTCCCACGGTCGGGCTCATAGACGGCACCTTCCGGGCGAATCTGGAGGAAACCGGCATGGGCTACGGGCTCGAAGTCGAGCTGGTCGCCGCTGCCCGGAAGGCCGAGTTGCTCACCACCCCGTACGTGTTCTCCGCCGAGGACGCACGGGCGATGACCGAGGCGGGGGCGGACATCATCGTCTGCCACATGGGGCTGACCACTGGCGGTGCGATCGGTGCCGGGACGAGCAAGACGCTCGATGACTGCGTCGAACTGATCGACGAGTGCGCCCGAGCGGCCGCAGAGGTGCGCGACGACGTGCTCGTGCTCTGCCACGGCGGCCCGATCTCGACCCCGGGCGACGCCGCCCACGTGTTGGCCCGCACCGCCCGCTGCCACGGCTTCTACGGGGCGAGCAGCATGGAACGGCTGCCCACCGAGCAGGCGCTGACCGAGCGCACCAGGGAGTTCACGGAGATCACGCGGTAAGCGGCGAACGGCGGGCGGAGCGAGTCGCTCGTGGATCGGACGGAAGCGGACAACGAACCAGTACCACAGTGAGGAGCCGATCATGGCGAAGTCCTACGCGAGCAGGTTGATTCCGGCCTCGGCCAAGGAAGTGTGGGCGGCGATCCGCGACTTCGACGGGCTGCCGCAGTGGCATCCGGGCATTTCGAGCAGCACTCTCGCCGAGAACGCTCACGGCACCGAGGTGGGTGCGGTCCGGATCCTCGTGCTGGCCGATGGTGCCGAGGTGCGCGAGCAGCTGGTGGCCCTCGACGATGCGGAGCGCACGCTCACCTACGACATCCTGAGCGGGCCGTTCCCGGTTCGTAGTTATCGGGCCACGTTGCGTGCGTTTCCCATTTCGGGTTCCGACCAATGCTTGGTCGAGTGGTTCGCGCACTACGACGCGGACGCCGTGGACGAGGCTGACCTGGATAAAACGTTCGCGGAAGGTGTTTTCGGGGCTGGACTGCACGGGCTGAACAAGAAATTCGAAACTCGAAACTCGACCGATACCTAGGCTTGAAGCGAAGCCGTCCGGCGGGCCGATAGAGTCTGGCGCGTGCCAAGCAGCGTGACTCCTCTCTCAGCAGACACCGCCGCCCCTACTGGTGGGGTGGTCGTGACAGGTGGTTCCGGGTTCGTCGGAAGGTCCGTGGTGCGGGCCTTCCTCGAACGTGGCACCCCGGTGACGGTCATCGACCAGCAGGAGCTGCCCGAGTCCCTCCACCACGAGCTGGTGACACACGTGGCGGGCGACCTGGCGGACCCCGCGGTCCGGGAAGCGGCGGTGCTCGAAGGCACCGCCGGAATCATCCACCTCGCCGCGATCACCTCGGTCCTGCGCTCGGTGGACAAGCCGGCCGAGACCTACAAGGCCAATGTCGAGATCACCCACGAGCTGCTCGAACTCGCGCGCAGGCGTGAGGTCGGCCAATTCGTCCTCGCCTCGACGAACGCGGTCGTCGGTGACATCGGCCGGGGAACCATCTCCGAGGACCTGCCGTTGCAACCGCTCACGCCCTACGGCTCCACCAAGGCAGCCTGCGAGATGCTGCTGTCCGGCTACGCGGGTGCCTACGGCATGGCGACCACGGCGCTGCGCTTCACGAACATTTATGGTCCGGGGATGGGGCAGAAGGACAGCTTCATTCCGAGGCTGATGCGTGCCGCACTGTCCGGCGACGGTGTCGAGGTGTTCGGCGACGGTTCGCAGAGCCGCGACTTCGTGCACGTCGACGATGTGGTCCAGGGAATCGTGGCCGCCTTCGACAAGCAGTACACCGGTACCGCGATCATCGGTTACGGGCGGTCGATCTCGGTGCTCGAACTGATCGAATCGGTTCGGGAAGCGACCGGCGAGGCCCTGCCCGTGAACCACGTGCCCGCCAAGAACGGTGAGATGCCCGCGGTGATCGTCGACGTGGCCAAGGCGCAGCGAGAACTCGGCTACACGCCTTCGATGGGACTCACCGACGGCCTGCGGACGGTCTGGGAAGACTTCCGGGCAGCCGCCGCCGGGCGGTCATGATCTCGCGGCTGGCGCAGGCGCTACGCCGGCACTGGCTGCTCGCCCTCTTCATCCTGGGGGGTGTGGTGCTGCGCGGCGTCGTGCACCTCGCTTACCAGCCAGCACTGCTCTACATCGACTCCTTCCGCTATCTCAGCGACCTCGGAGTCTTTTTCCCGGGCGGGATCAACCCGATCGGCTACGAGTTGCTGCTGCTCGGACCGTTGCTGCTCGTGGGCGATCTCGGGTTCGTGGTCATGGTTCAGCACGGGTTGGGGATCGCGTTGGCGATCGCGATCTACGTGCTGCTGCTGCGCTTCGGGACCAGGCGCTGGATCGCCGCGCTGGCGGCGGCGCCGGTGCTGCTGGACGCGTACCAGCTGCAGATCGAGCAGAACATCATGTCCGATCTGCTGTTCCAGATCCTGCTGCTGGTCGCGATCATCGTGCTCACCTGGCACGGGACGCCCGGACCGCGGGTCGCGGCGCTCGCGGGGCTGGTGTTGGCGGTCTCGGTGCTGGTGCGGATCGTCGGTCTGACCCTCATCGTTCCCGCGGTCGTCTTCGTGCTGCTGGCCGCCGGGCTCCGTCCGCGCGACGGTTGGAAGCGTCGGCTCCGTTCGGCGGGGGCGCTGGCCGGCGCATTCGCCGTGGTGCTGGCCGGCTACGGCACGTACCACGCGGTGTGGACCGGCACCTTCGCGTTGGGCGGGTCGACCGGCAGCGTCGTCTACGGCCGTACCGCCGTGGTCGCCGACTGCGCGAACCTCGACCTGACGCCGGCGGAGCAGCTGGTCTGCCCCGAAGAGCCGGTAGCGGAGCGCAAGCTCAACGGAATCGACCACTACATCCACTTCTTCCCCGTGGAGGACCGGGTTGCCTCGCTCCCCGGCGACGTGGACCCCGTGGCCGTCGAGGGCTCGTTCGCCAAGAAGGTCGTGTTCAACCAGCCGATGGATGTGATCGGCGGGGTGGTGCGGGACTTCCTCAAGGGCTTCGCTCCCACCCGCACCCAAACGCCCGGCGATGTTCCCCTGCACCGCTGGCAGTTCCAGACCACCTATCCGATGTACGAGCCGGAGTGGTACGTCACCGAGTGGGCCGAGCTCTACGACGACGGCGTCATTTCGGTGAACCAGGACCTGGCCGGGTTCCTCCGCACCTACCAGCTCAACGGCGGCTACACCCCGGGTACCGTCCTCGGTGGTGCGCTGGTGATCGCGACGCTGGCGATCTTCGGGGTGGGCAGGGCACGCCGGTCCGGGTTGCGCGCCGTGTGCCTGCTCCCGGTCGGACTGGTGACCACCGTCCTGTTCACCGCGGCCGCGATGGAGTTCTCGTGGCGATACCAGCTTCCCGGACTGGTCCTGTTGCCGCTGGCCGGTGCACTCGGGATCACGGCGATCTTCGGCGGTCGTCGCGGGCAGGACACCCGGAGCCCCGACGGCGCTCCCGACAGCAGCCCCGACAGCGACAGCACCCCCGACTCCCAGACTCAGACTTCTCCCCCTCCCAGTGAAGCAACGAACGTTTCGAAGGAGCCCGACATGTCCGCGCCCTATCCGGACGAGGTGGACCGAGCAGCGCTCGATGACTACGCGGACCGCTTCGGCGACCGTAAGCTCGCGCCGGTGGTGGTGCTGATCGCCGCCTACAACGAGGAAGAGGCCATCGGGGGAGTACTCGACGGCATTCCCACGGAGAGCTGCGGTCTCGCTGTCGACACACTGGTGGTCGTCGACGGCGCTCGGGACGCCACCGCCGAGGTCGCCACGGAGCACGGTGCGCAGACCTGCGTGGCCCCGCAGAACCGGGGGCAGGGGGCCGCGTTGCGTCTCGGCTACCGGCTCGCCGCCGAACGCGGGGCACGATACCTGGTCACCACGGATGCCGACGGGCAGTACGACATCGCAGAGATGCCGAAGTTGCTTCAACCGCTGATCGACGGCGAGGCGGACTTCGTCACGGGATCGCGCCGGTTGGGTCGCAGCGAGACCACCGACTGGTTGCGCCGCGCGGGGACGTACTTCTTCGGCTGGTTGGTCAGCGTCCTGACGCGCCAGCGCATCACCGACACGTCGTTCGGCTTCCGAGGCATGAAGATCGAGGTGCCCAACGCGGTCACGCTGGAGCAGAGTCAGTACCAGTCGTCCGAGCTACTGGTCGGCGTGCTGGCGCGGGGTTACCGCGTGCTGGAACAGCCGATGACGATGCTGGCTCGTGCGGCGGGAGAGAGCAAGAAGGGCAACAACATCCTGTACGGGTACCGCTACCTGCGGGTCGTACTGGGGACGTGGTGGCGCGAGCGCAGGGCGGGCGCGAAGGCCGACTCGGTGTCGACGGGTGAGACGTTCACCGAGCCCGCTGCGGCGGGCGATCCCGGTCGGCTGTGAACACCAGCCGGTCGAAGAGGAAGAACTTCACGACGAACATCAAGAGGTAAGTGCCGAGGAAGGCGCCCCAGACGATCGCGACCTGACTGGGACGCGAGTCGGGAAACGTCGACCTGGCCAGGGGTTCGGCGTTGCTCGTCGCCGCAGTGGCGAGCAACGCGGTGCCCACCGAGACGATGCCGAAGCGGAGCAGTTCGCCGCGGAGCCCGGCCCGGGTGCGGCTGCCCCAGGTCCGGCGGTTCAGCAGGAAGTTCGGAACGGCTCCGGACAACCAGGCGAGCACGGTTGCCACCGCGGGGAGCGCACCGAGCGAGTACGAGCCGATGAAGACGAGCTGGCTGAGCACGGTCGCCACCAGTGAGGCCGCGGCGAACCTGGTCACCAACCGCCGATATCGGGCGAGCCGGGGTGTGTTCGTCGGTGGTGTGTCGGGGGCGTGCGGCACTGTGTTTCCTCTGGTCTCGGCCATCGGGGGGAGTTCGGGCGGAGGTGTCCACCGCCGGAAGCGGCGTCCCCTCGCCCGAGCGGCGCGGGTACGGTGTGCCGCCGATCTCCGCAGGCCTATCCTATAGCGAAGCTGAACACCGTTAATTCGACCGTAGGCCACTTCGCGTGTGGCGGATCAGATGAGAACATGGATCGCGTTGTATCTGTTGATTCGGGACCAAGATCCGCTTGGTTCGGGCAGATAGGACTTTTTTTATCGTGCCGGGTGTCGTCCGGCGCCGCGGAAGGCACCGGTACGCGACCGGTGTGGGATCTGCTGCCGGTGCCGGTTTCGCCACAATGATGAAGAGGAGAACAAAGAGTGCGAATCCTCGTGCTTGGGGGGGACGGCTACCTCGGTTGGCCGACTGCTCTGCACCTGTCGGATTGTGGCCACGAAGTCGCGGTTGTCGACAACTACGCTCGCAGGGCCTATGACCATGAAATGGGCGTGCAGAGTCTCGTGCCGATCGAGCCGATGCAGGTCCGGGTCGACGCCTGGGAAGAGGTGTCGGGGAAGAAGATCAAGTCTTACTACGGTGATCTCGTCGATGCCGACTTCACCTACGAGATGGTCCAGGACTTTCGTCCGGACACCATCGTGCACTTCGCCGAACAGCGCGCCGCACCGTACTCGATGATCGACCGCAAGCACGCGGTCTACACCCAGCAGAACAACGTGGTCGGCAACCTCAACGTGTTGTTCGCCATCCAGGAGATCGATCCGGAGATCCACCTGGTCAAGCTGGGCACGATGGGCGAGTACGGTACGCCGAACATCGACATCGAAGAGGGCTGGCTGGAGGTCACCCACAAGGGGCGGACCGACCGGATGCTGTACCCGAAGAAGCCGGGCTCCTTCTACCACCTGAGCAAGGTGCACGACAGCCACAACATCGAGTTCGCCTGCCGGATCTGGGGCCTGCGTGCCACCGACCTCAACCAGGGCGTGGTCTACGGGCAGGAAACCCCGCAGACCGTGCGCGATCCTCGGCTGGCCACTCGGTTCGACTACGACGCCGTCTTCGGAACGGTGCTCAACCGCTTCGTGATCCAGGCCGTCCTCGGGCACCCGCTGACCGTGTACGGAGCCGGTGGCCAGACACGTGGTGTTATCGACATCCGGGACACCGTCGAGTGCATCCGCCTCGCTGCGGAGAACCCCGCGGACAAGGGCGAGTTCCGCGTGTTCAACCAGATGACGGAGAGCTTCTCGGTTGAGGAGATCGCCAAGGTCGTCGCGAACAGCTTCGACGGTGCTGTCGACGTCGAATACCTGGACAACCCGCGCGTGGAGCAGGCGGAGCACTACTACAACGTCGTGCACACCGGTCTGGTCGACCTCGGTCTCGATCCGCACCTGCTGTCCAACACGTTGATCGACTCGCTGTTCAAGGTCGCCGAGGCGCAGAAGGGGCGGGTCGACCTCGCCGCCATGCGTCCGACCGTCAAGTGGCGGGAAGCATCGAGCCCGCTGCGAACGGACTGAGTTCGCACGTGAAGTCTCGGGTCGGGTTCCGGTCGTCGAAGGGCCGGGGCCCGGCCCGACTTTTTTCGAGTGGTCTTCCCGACGGTGGCGGCCGGTGCGCCCACCTGCGTCGTTTTGCAACTGTGCCTGATCTGGTCTGGAATATGCCAAACGAGCCATGCACACTGTGAGAACACACCGTCAGCGAGCGTCGGACGTTGGCGGCGTGCGCCCGTTTCGAAGGGCGAACGCGGTGCGGTCGCGCTGAATCGACCGCGGTACGGGGAGCGGTACCCCGGGCGCGAATTTGCTGCACCCGGGGTGCCTACCGTGCGTGCCGGGGGGCTTGCACGCACGGTCTACCGAACAGTAACCGCCAACGGGGACCGGCGCGATACGGCACGCGTGTACAAATCCGGCGTCTGAGCGCGCATTCGCCACGTCCGGCGACCGGTTCCGCGCGTTCCGGCGGTTCGAGATCGATGGGTCACCCCCCGTCCGCGGACCTCGGTCGGCGCACAGCGGAGTCCGGGAGCGCGGGCCACGCGACGTCGAGCGGTTCCTCCTGAGTGCGGTCTTCTCGACCGGCAGCCCGAGAAGCCCGGAAACGCAACCAAGCTCGCACGCGGTCCGCGAGCCGGGGGGCGCGTCCGGTTCGCGGTGCGTTCCGGGGCGGCGTCGCGGGAAAGCCCGACCCATCCGGCGATGACGCGCGCAGAATCCCGGTGGACCCGCCGCGCGAGCAGCCTGCCTGGAGTCCTGGACGCGACGTTCGACAGTCGGACGCGACGTTCGACAGTCGATCAAGCACGACCAGGCGGACCGACCTTCCACGTAGCGGGCTTCTGTCCCGAGGATGCCGGTTCGCGCGTCGGGGCGAGCTCGGTGTGGGCAAGGCCACCCGGGCGGCCGGCCGATCTTCGTGGCCGGTGGGTCAGCGAGATCGAGTTCGCCTCCGTGTCCGCCCACCCGTGCCGTGTGGGCACGGGTTCGCGGACGTTCGCCTCGAATGCCGACCAGCGACGCCATTGGTTGCACCTTTCAGTGGGGTGCGTAGTGCGCTGCGAAAACGCGAACGGCGTCGGAGATCGCGCGCCGAGTGGTATCAGCGGCTGCCTGGTTGATTCGAACAGTGGTGCCCCAAGTAGTCGCTTGGCCGGGCTCGTTACCCGAAGGTCATCTTTGTCCGTTACATAAAGTGGTCGATAGCTGTGTTTTTCCGAAGTTGACCTGCATCGAATGGGTGATGCGGTTGATGGCTTGGTAACCCTCCGCTACGTTGGCTGTCGTACGTCACGGTTCGGTCACGAACGCCTCGCCCCGAAGAGGTGATCCCGCACCCCCGTCGGGAAGAGACCGGACCTCCCCGAGACGGAAAGGCGAACATGCCCGAGCACCGCCAGGAGAGCGTCCGTACCCCGAAGAGCGCTTTCCGGGAGTCCTTCCTGAACACCTTCCACCCCCGCCGCAACGGTGAGCACCGGGGCATTCCCACCCGCAACAAGGTCATGGCGGCCGTCGTGGCCACCGGGGCACTCGCGGCCATCGGCCAGCCGATCGCCGCCAGCTCGGACAACTCCGAGGAGCGCGCGGCGGCTGTGCAGCCTGCGGCTCAGGAACAACCCCTGAGCGCCGCGGTCGCTGGATCCGAGAACAAGCCCGCTTCGGTCGAGATCCTCGGCGCTGCGCCGGCGAACAACTCGCTTGCCGAGGCGAAGAAGATCGACAAGAGCCAGGCCATCGAGCAGGCCCGGGTCGAGAAGGCGGCAGCTGAGAAGGCCGCAGCTGAGAAGGCTGCGGCTGAGAAGGCGGCGGCTGAGAAGGCGGCGGCTGAGCGGTCCGCCCAGGCCCGCGCTGTCGTGCCTGCCGCCGCACAGTCCAGCAACGGCTACATCAAGCCGGCCGACGGAACCTTCACGTCCGGCTTCGGTGCCCGTTGGGGCAGCAGCCACAAGGGCATCGACCTCGCCAACAGCATCGGCACGCCGATCAAGTCGGTCAGCGCCGGTGAGGTCATCAACGCCGGACCGGCCAGTGGCTTCGGCCAGTGGGTTCGCGTCCAGCACGACGACGGCACGATCAGCGTCTACGGTCACATCAACACCATCGATGTGAACGTCGGCCAGCAGGTCGGGGCGGGCGAGCAGATCGCCACCATGGGTAACCGTGGTCAGTCGACCGGGCCGCACCTGCACTTCGAGATCATCCAGGGTGGCCAGAAGATCAACCCGCTGCCGTGGTTGGAGAGCAAGGGCATCTCCGTCCAGTGATGAGCCGCTGCCCGGAACTCGCAATCCCCCGACGGGTTCCGGGCAGCTTCCAACCGAACGAGGCACCCGCGTTCCACCTCGAACGCGGGTGCCTCGTTCGCGTTTGCCCATCCGTCCGCCGCGAACCCCCGACCCTCTACCGGCCGGAACAAGGATCAGTCGGTCGCCGAGATCATTCGGCTACGTGCGTTCGGCACCAGGCGGGGCGTGACTCGCTGCCGCTCCACGTGCTCGAAGCCCAGAGGTGAACCACCTGTCGACGGTGCGAGGGGGCCCACCGCCCGAAGCGACCTATTCGTCGCTTTGGGTTTCGGCTTCCATGCGCTCGCGCAGCCAGGCCAGCGTGCGGGCCAACAAACGCGACACGTGCATCTGGGAGATCCCGACCTGCTCGGCGATCTGCGTCTGCGTCATCGAGCGGAAAAAGCGCATGGTCAGAATTCGGCGCTCGCGCTCGTCGAGTTCGGCGAGTAGTGGCCGGATCGTCTCGCGGTTCTCCACCTCGGCCAGTTCGGAGTCGTTCTCTCCGATGGCATCGCCGAGCGGGATCTCGTCGGTGTCGGTCAGCAGCTCGTCCAGCGAAGTGCTGCGATAAGCGTTGCCCGCTTCCAAGCCCCGGTACACATCGGCCTTGCTGGTACCGAGGTTGGCGGCGATCTCGCTCGGTGTCGGCGCACGCCCGAGCTCCTGGGACAGCCGAGCGATCGCCGAGGACACCGAGAGGTGCAGTTCCTGCAGCCGCCGGGGCATTCGGACCGCCCAACCGGTGTCCCGGAAATGCCGTCGGACCTCGCCCATGATGGTCGGCACCGCGTAGGAGAGGAAATCAACGCCGCGTTCCGGGTCGAACCGGTCCACGGCATTGATCAACCCCAAGGTCGCGACCTGAACCAGGTCTTCCTGCGACTCGCCGCGATGGCTGAACCTGCGGGCGATGTGCTCGGCCACAGGTAGGTGCTCGGTGACCAGTTTGTCGCGGAGTTCCTCGTACCGAGCGTCCTGCGCACCCATTTCAGCCAGCTCGGCGAACAGGGGTGCCAGTTCGTCGTAGCGTTCGTTGCGGGAGTGCTTGGTGCGTTCGGAATCCGCTTGCTTCACTCGTGGGCCATCCGTCCCTTGGTCAACTCGATGCGAACCAAGTGGCTGTCGACCGAACCGTCGACCGCCTCAACCGAGGTTGACACACTGTCGGTCAGCGCGCTGAGCACCCGCCAGCTGAAGGTGTCCTTGCGCGGCCCGGAATGCTCACCGCTGAGGACCTCGGACGTCACGGTCAAACCGGCCGAGTCCGCGTGATAGCGGCACACCAGCGACGCCGTTCGCGAAGCGAGGCGAACGAGGGACGAGCACGCCTCGTCGACGGCCAGCCGGATATCCGCGATGGAGTCGACGTCGAAGTCCGCGCGCATGGCGAGGTCACCGGCAACCGCGCGCATCACGGCGAGTTGGCTGGGATCGGCGGGAACGCGAACTTCGACCACGTTCGTTCCCTCGCCGTAGGGGGACGGGGCTTCCTGAGCCATGTCGGCTGCAGCCGACATAGGTTCTGCCGAAAACCCGTGTTGATGGGAAGCTGACACCTCGACACCTCGCTTTGGCCTCATATCAGGCCACCTCGTTTCAGGTCGCTTGAATGGCGACTCCGTGCTTCTCCGGAGTTCAGCCGGTCTCCTTGTCCCGGCCTCGGCACCGGAGTTCCACGGTCGGTTCCTTTGGTTGTTGAGGACACCATCACCCACAGTTGCCTGGTACCCGCGGGGCGGGGTAGGCAAACGGGTGTTCCAGTTCAGATCACCTCCCCGACGGAGGATCGACTTCGCGGTGGCCGGGCCGGTCCCCACCGTGGGCGGGTCTGCGTGTGACTCTGCGGTGCTGCACGCGGGCGGTCGATCGTCAGAGCGCCGTGACCCAGAAGTCCCAGAACGCCTGCAGGATGAGGACCACGATCGCCAGATACCACACGAGGAGCAGGAGACTGTGGAAGCGGGCCAGGGCAGCGGCTCGTCCGGTCAGGTTGCGCAGTGTGGTGTACCAGAAGATCGGGAAGGCCACGACCCACACGATCATGCAGTACGGGCACAGCGCTTGAATCTGGTAGATGCTCTGGTAGATCAACCAGTGCACGAGGACGACCCCGAGCGTGGTGCCGATCTGCAGGCCTACCCAGAACCAGCGCGGTGGTGAGAAACCCGCCAGCAGCGCGACCCCCGCGGTGACGATCACGGGGAAGGCGGCGATGCCGATCACCGGATTGGGAAATCCGAACAGGGCCGCCTGGGAGCTGTCCATCACCGAACCGCAGGAAACGATCGGGTTGAAGCTGCAGGACGGGATGTAGTCGGGGTTGAGCAGCGTCTGGATCTTCTCGATGAGCAGGGCTGCAGAGGCGATGAGCCCGACCAGGCCACCGATCACGTAGAGCCAGGCGATTCCGCGCGGCTTGGGGGTGTCGGCGGGAGAGCCGTCACCATCCGCGGAAGTATCGATCCGCTCCGCGGTCGTCATCGCGCGAGTGCCTCGTCGAGTTGCTGGCGGAACTGCTGCGCGGCCTCGTCGAAGGTCTTCACGTCGTCCGAGGGCTGCCAGCGCTGGCCGTTGATGAACATGGACGGTGTGCTCGACACGCCGGCCTTCTCACCGTCGGCGATGTCCCGGTCGATCCGCTGCTGGACTTGCTCGGAGTCCATGTCCTGGTGGAACTTGTTCATGTCGAGGCCGATCCGCTGGGCGATTCCGTCGAAGACCCGGCGGGCACGCTGCTCGTCGCCACTGGTCTCTTGCCCATTCTGCCCGACCGCCCACGACTGCCAGTCCTCGTAGATGCCGTGGTACATCTCCGTGTACTTGCCCTGCAACGCGGCTGCCTCGGCCGCCTTGGCGGCGGGCATCGCGAGCGGGTGCATGTCGAGGGGGAAGTTGCGCGTGATGAAGGTGATGCGACCTTCGTAGTCCTGCTCCACCTGCTTCGTGATCTCGGCGTAGTACTTCTGGCACACCGGGCACTGGTAGTCGAGGAACTCCACGACCGTGACCTTGCCGTCGGGGGCTTCCATGACGGTGTTCGCGTCCGGCTTCTGCAGCACCTCGGCGGGGACGGATTCCCCCGACTGCCCGCCCGCGTTCTCGTTTCCGCCGCTGTTGAACAGCAGGACCGCCCCGATGACCACCACGGCGACGACCGCCACGACAACGGTGAGCACGATGTTGGTCGAGGGGGCGCTCTTCTTGGTCAGGGGATTCGGGGTTTTCGGCATTCGTGCACCTTCGGAGGTGGACTGGCACGGGAGGGACTCCGTGCTTCGATACAGGTCGCCGTCAGTCTGTCGTATTCACACGAACGTGAAATCGACCGGGTGGCCGAGGGGATCTTGCCGCTGCGCGGACGGATCGAACGCGGAGGTGCATCGAGATGCAGGCGGCGGCGGAGCGAGGTTGGCTGACCCTATGAACGACGACCCGCTCCGCCTGCTGGACAGCGCCGAAGCGTCGAAGCTGCGCCCGTGGACGGGTGGGGACTGGTCGGAGCCCATGCTCGCGACGCTGACTCACGAGCCGTTCTCCGGAGCGGACTGGGTTTTCGAACGGAAGCTGGACGGCGCGCGTGTTCTGACCGGACGCGCGGGCGGCGACCCGGTCTTGTGGTCGCGCAACCGGAAACGGGTCAACGCCTCGTACCCGGAGGTCGCCGAGGCGTTGGCCGGACAGGGCGTGGACGAATTCCTCGTCGACGGTGAAGTGGTCGCGTTCGAGGGCAACCGGACCAGCTTCGCGCGGTTGCAGCGGCGAATGCACCTGACGAGTCCGCTGGCGGCGCGGCGAACGGGAGTCCGGGTGTACTACTACCTGTTCGATCTGCTGGCGTTCGGCGGCGTGGACCTGACCGGGCTGTCACTGCGGACCAGGAAACGCCTGCTGCGCGAATGCTTCGGCTTCGACGACCCGCTGCGCTTCAGCGCGCACCGCAACGGCGACGGCCGGGAGTTCCTCAGGCAGGCGTGTGAGTGCGGCTGGGAAGGGCTGATCGCCAAGCGGGCCGATCGTCCCTACCGCGGTGGTCGGTCGCGGGACTGGTTGAAGCTCAAGTGCGTGACGGGCCAAGAGTTCGTGATCGGCGGATTCACCGACCCGCGGGGCGGCCGGACCGGGTTCGGCGCACTGCTCGTCGGTTATTACGAAACGGGCAGGCTGCGCTATGCGGGAAAGGTGGGCACCGGCTACGACGACCGGATGCTGCGGTACTTGCGCGGTGTTCTCGAAGAGTTGCGCCGATCCGGTTCACCGTTCGTCGACGACGTTGGCGTTCGCGATGCGCATTGGGTGGAACCGCGATTGGTCGTCGAGGTCGGGTTCAGCGAATGGACCGATGACGGGAAACTGCGACATCCGCGGTTTTCCGGTTTGCGTGCGGACAAGCCTGCGAAAAGCGTGGTACGGGAGCGCTGAGGGCAGCTCGCCTGGGCGGACCGAGGTTCAGGGCCTGCTGATCGTGGTGGCAGGCCCCGCGCCCTGGACGTCGACGCTCATTGTCGTGCGAAGCTGATTTCCGCGTGTTGTGTCGCGGTCGGGGTGGCGTTTTCGGGGGGAGACCACGCCGCGAGCAACACGGTGAGGATGACCATGGCGACCGTACTGACAACCGACACAAGTGTGCGGCTGTTGCTTTGCATGATTGGCGCTCCGCAAATCTCGAGAAGGTGCATTGGGGGACTGTGGGGGCTTTAAAGCCTCCACTTGAGCTGTCGCTGCCGGAGGTAAGAACGTTAGTCGCTCCGCGCATCTTCCCGGTGTGATGTATGCCTCCTTGTTTGCAATGCCTGTGCGCACCTGATTCAGCTGCGTTCAACGCGTTGTGTAGTAGGCCGATTACCGGGCGGAACCGAGGGGGCGATGGTTGTGTGGCCGAACACCTTCTCTTTCCGCGATGGCGTCCGAGCGGTTCTCTTTCGAGGGCGCGGATTCGTGTTCGAACGTTGAGGAGTGGTGCATGAACAGCCCGGCGGAAGACGATATGCCGAGTCTGCGGGAGTTGCTCGATCTCTCCGCTGCCGGTGGGGACCGCTTCCTGGGACGTACCCAGCCCCGGCCGAAGCGGCGGTTGTTCGGTGGGCTGCTGTTGGCGCAGTCCATCGCGGCTGCGGGCCGGACGCTTCCGGACGGCCGCCCGGTGCACTCGATGCACGCCTTGTTCGTGCGGGGTGCTGATCCGGAGCATCCGGTGGAGTATTCGGTCGAGCGGGTCAGGGACGGCGGTTCCACCTCGGCTCGCCGCGTGATCGCGCGGCAGCAGGACCAGGAGGTCTTCTCCGCTACGGTGTCGTTCCAGCTGGAGCGCGCGGGTCTGGCTCACCAGGCCGAGTTTCCACCTGCGACGCCGCCGGAGGACCTGGTTCCGCTGCACGAGCGGTTCGCCGAATCCGATGTGCCGATCCCCGACTGGTGGCGACTGCCGCGGGCGATCGAGCTCCGGCACGTCGATTCACCGCCCTACCCGGCTCCGGTTCGGGCCCGCGAGGACGGCCGCCACCTGGTGTGGATGCGGGCACCGGAAACGCTGCCGGACGAACCGCTGCTGCACGCGTGCGCGCTCGCCTACGCTTCGGACATGACGCTGCTCGAACCCGTTTTCCTGCTGCACGGGGTGGATCGGCACGCTTCCGATGTCGCGCTGGCCAGCCTCGATCACGCGATGTGGTTCCACGGCGGCTTCCGTGCGGACGAATGGATGCTTTACGACCAGGAGTGCCCGGTGGCGGCGGGTGGTCGCGTGCTGGGGCGGGGTTCGGTCTTCGACCGTTCGGGGCGCCAGCTCGCCACGGTCGCGCAGGAGGGACTGCTGCGGATTCGCCGCTGACCTCCGGCCCATTCCGGCGGACGGGGATGCGTGGCCGCGGGACTACGGGTGGCGGGACCGCAGGAGCGCGGGACTGCGAGGTCGCGTCGCGGTGGGGCTGCGCGCCGCCGGGGTATCGTCTCGGCGTGGCAGCCGATACGTCCGATTCCGGGCCTGCGGAGCGGGCCCGAGATGCCCGTGGTTCCGAGCCCGCCGAGCACGATTCCGGCGACGCTGGCGTCCCGAACACCGCCGATGCCGATCCGAAGTGGGCCGCGAACACCGCGAACACCGATCTCATCGGGGCCGGTGCTGTCGGGGCAGCCGCCGGTGAACCCGACCTGGCCGTTGTGGAGAACGCGCACTCGCTGGCGAAGGCGCGGCTCGGGGATGTTCCGGTGCTGGCCGCGCAGCTCATGCGAGCCATCTTCACCGACAACCCGGAATGGACCGATTACAGCCCCGTGCCGAAGGAGGACCTGTGGGAGGGCTGCGAGCGGTATCTCGGCCGGGTGCTGCAGATCCTCAGCGGCGCGGTGCCCGGGCCGGACGGTGACGATGTCGCCGCCGAGATCGGACGACGTCGTGCGGAGCAAGGCGTTCCGCTGGAGGTGATGTTGCGGACGTTCCGGCTCGGCGGGCGCATCGTCTGGGAGTCGTTGGTCGAGCAGGCGCGGGTGGACGGTGCCGATCCGGGAGTCGTGCTGGGCGCGGCGACCTCGATGTGGACCGTGATCGACGGGTTGTCCTCGACGTTGTCCACCTCGTATCGGAACACCGAGTTGGAGCAGCTGCGCCGGGACGATCAGCGCAGGCACGCGCTGGTGGAGGACCTGCTCAGCGGCCGGGCCCGGGACACGGCGTTCGCGCAGCGGACGGCCAAGGAGCTGGACCTGCCGACCGGTGGGGGCTATCTGGTGGTGGTCGCCGAGATGCTGACCGACGGTGCACTGGCGTTGCGCGGTCAGCAGGTGGTGCTGGGTGACCAGCACATCCGGTCGGTGTGGCAGGTGCGGGCGGACACGCTGGTCGGCCTGGTCGCGTTGGAGCAGCGCGCGGAGGAATCGGTGCTGGACGTGCTGCGGCCGTTGGCGCGGGGCAGGGTGGCGGCTTCACCGGTGGTGCGTGGTCTGGGCGAGCTCGGGTTGGCCCATCAGCTCGCGGTCACCACGTTGGCGACTTCGTCGCACGGCTCGGCCGAGCTGGTTTCGTTGCGCGAGCGCTATCCGGAGGCGCTGCTGGTGCAGTCGCCGGATCTGGCGCAGCGGCTGCTGGACTCGAAGCTGGGTCCAGTGCTGGACTTGCCGGTCAAGGAGCGGGACATGCTGCTGGAGACGCTCACGGCTTGGTTGGAGGAGAACTGCTCGACGGCGAACACGGCGGTGCGGTTGCACTGCCACCGGAACACCGTGCTCAATCGGCTGCACCGGCTGACGGCCTTGATCGGTGAACCGCTCTACGGGCGCGGCGCCTACGTCACGCTGTCGTTGGCCCTCTCGGCGCTGCGGCTGCGTGATGGCCTTCGGTGATCCGGCAGGCGCCGCTGCAGGATCCGGTGGAGCTGGAGGAACCTGCGGAGCGGGAGTCCGGGTCCGCCGTTACGAGATCGAGGTGGCGTCCCTGACCTCGGCGAGCAATTCGCGCATGGCGTCTTCGGCGTCGGTCGCGCGTCCATCGGCCACCGAGTAGGCCACTTCCTCGTGCAGGGCGAGTGCCTCGGGCACGGGTTGGTGCGGCATCAAGCCGAGCTGCGTGCGGCCCTGCAGGACCGCGGTGACCACCCCGGCGAGTGCTTCGAACATCTCGTTGCCGCTGGCTCGCAGCAGCGTGGTGTGGAAAGCGATGTCCAGGTCGAGGAACTCGTTCAGCTCGCCGGCCTCGCCTTTGGCACGCATGGAGTTCGCCAGTTCGACCACGCGGGAGCGCTCTTCTCCAGCGGCGTTGCGTGCTGCTGCCGCCGCGGCGAGTGGTTCGACCGCGATGCGGAGTTCGGTCAGCGACCGCAGTTGTGCGTCGCGGCCTTGGCCGGAGAGCCGCCACCAGATGACCCGCGGGTCGAACACGTTCCACGAGTCCTGTGGCTGCACGGTGATGCCGACGCGGCGGCGTGAGGTCACCAGACCCATCGACTGCAGGATTCGCATGGTCTCGCGGGCCACCGTGCGGGACACGCCGAAACGCTCTTCGAGGCGGTCCAGGGTGAGCACGTGACCGGTGGGGAGCGCACCGTTGGTGATCTCCTCGCCGAGCGCGTCCAGCATCGTGCTGTGCAGGGCCTCGACGGTAGACCCCGCGCCGGGTTTCGAACCGGAGGTTTCCGCGTCCGCGGGTCCGGGGCGTTCGGCCGCGCGCGCGTGCCGACCACCCATTCCACCCCCGGAGCTGGACCTGGTCAACCTGTTCTCCTGCTCGACGCCTCCTGGACCCATCCACGCAGATTACCCGCGAAGAGGGTCTTCCCCGTCACATGGAATGGTGATAACTTTCGCCGCCAATGGTAACACCTTTGCTGATCGCGCGTCGCGATGATCGGCGACGTTCGACAGGAGGCCGTATGACACCGACTTGCCTAGTGGTGATGGGTGTATCGGGAGTCGGTAAGAGCACGGCCGCGCTGTCGCTCGGCGACAGCCTCGGCTGGATCACCGCCGAGGCCGACGAGTTCCATCCCGAGTCCAACATCGAGAAGATGACGGAGGGGATCCCGCTCGTCGACGCGGACCGGTTGCCGTGGTTGTCGGCGATGCGCGACTGGATCACCGAGCGCGCGGAAGCCGGCGAGAACACGGTGGTCACCTGCTCGGCGCTGAAGCGGACCTATCGGGAAATCCTGCGGGAATCACGCGCCCGGGTTCGTTTCGTCCACCTGCGCGGCACGCCCGAGATCATCGAGCAGCGGCTCTCGGAACGGTCCGGGCACTTCATGCCGCCGTCACTGCTGGAGTCGCAGTTCGGCGACCTCGAACCGCTCCGGGCCGATGAGGACGGTGTCTCGGTCGACGTCGACCGATCTCCCGAACAGGTAACCCATCGCGCACTCGTGTCCCTCGGACTCGTTGCCACCCCGACCGCGCGGTAACGCGGACCCCCCGATGAGAAGCAACGGAGCTTTCACATGAACACCGACGAATGGACCCAGACGCTGGGGGCGGGGCCCCTGCTCGCGATAGCCGGTGGAGCGGTCGCCGTACTGCTCTTCCTGATCATCAAGCTACGCGTGCACGCGTTCCTCGCGCTGGTGGCGGTGAGCACGGTTACGGCGTTCGCCGCGGGAATCCCCGCGGGCAGCATCGTCGACACCATGGTCGACGGTTTCGGCTCGACGGTGGGTGAGGTCGCGCTGCTCGTCGGGCTCGGCGCGATGCTCGGGCGACTCCTCGAAGTCAGCGGTGGTGCGCAGTCGCTCACCGATTCGCTGCTGGCGAGGTTCGGGGAGCGGCGGGCACCGCTGGCGCTGGGCATATCCTCGCTGCTGTTCGGCTTCCCCATCTTCTTCGACGCCGGCCTCGTCGTGATGCTGCCGATCGTGTTCGCGGTCGCACGCAGGCTCGGCGGTGGGGTGCTGCGCTACGCCCTGCCTGCGACGGGTGCGTTCTCGGTGATGCACATCTTCGTTCCGCCGCACCCCGGTCCGGTGGCGGCCAGCGGACTGCTCGGGGCCGACATCGGGATCGTCCTCGCGCTCGGTCTCGTCGTCGCCGTGCCCACCTGGTACGTGACCGGCTATCTCTACGGCCTCTGGGCGGGCAAGCGCATGGTGCTGCCGGTGCCCGACCTGCTCAGCGGCGGTAGCCCCATCGAGCAGGACGAGAATCCGCCGCGGCCGCGGACGGTCGTCTCGCTGCTGCTCCTGCCGCTCGTGCTCATCTTCGCCCACACCGGCCTGGAAACCGCGGGCGAAGCAGGCTGGGTCAGTTCCGATGCCGGTTGGTTCGACATCGCGCGGGCACTCGGGGCGACCCCGATCGCGCTGCTGATCAGCGTTTTCGTCGCCACCTACGTGTTGGGAACGCGTCGCGGGCGCGGTCACGACGTGGTCGAGAAGCTGCTCGACTCGGCTCTCGGCCCGGTGTGCTCGATCATCCTGATCACCGGTGCCGGTGGCATGTTCGGCAGCGTGCTGCAGGAGAGCGGCATCGGCGAGGCCCTCTCCGGGGTGATGTCCCACCTGAACATGCCGGTGATCGTGGCCGCGTACGTGATCGCCACCGTGATTCGGATCGCCCAGGGTTCGGCGACCGTCGCTCTGACGACCGCCGCCGGCCTGGTGCAGCCACTCGTGCTGGGTCAGGCGTTCAGTTCCGTGGAGCTC
This sequence comes from Parasphingorhabdus pacifica, assembly GCF_054779195.1. Taxonomy (NCBI): domain Bacteria; kingdom Pseudomonadati; phylum Pseudomonadota; class Alphaproteobacteria; order Sphingomonadales; family Sphingorhabdaceae; genus Parasphingorhabdus; species Parasphingorhabdus pacifica. The sequence continues at coordinate 91,371 of NZ_BAAGYS010000013.1, read as the reverse complement.
GCCGCACTGGTTCTCGCCCTGGCGGCCGGTTCGGTCACCGCGGGACATGTCAACGATTCCGGATTCTGGCTGGTCGGCCGGTTCTTCGGGATGGATGTGAAGACGACGCTGAAGACGTGGACGGTGATGGAGACGGCCATCGGCCTGATGGGCTTCGGCATCGCCTCGCTGCTGTTCGTGATCGGTTGATCAAGGAGTTTTCGTTGGCACAGACACTGTTCGACCTGTCCGACCGAACCGCCCTGGTCACCGGTAGCAGTCGCGGCATCGGTCATGTCATCGCCACGGGGCTGGCAGACGCCGGTGCCACCGTGGTGCTCAACGGGCGGGATCCGGAACGGCTCGCCACCGCGCGCACCGCGCTGGAGACCGCCGTGCCGGGTGCCGCCTGCGAGGTGGTGCCGTTCGACGTGACCGACGAGCAGGCCGTCGACGACGCGGTCGCCGGCATCGCCGAGCGGCACGGCGGCGTCGACATCCTGGTGAACAACGCGGGTTTCCAGCATCGCGAACCGATGCTGGAGCTCTCGCTGCGGGACTGGGACAGCGTGCTGCGCACCGATCTCACCAGCGCGTTCCTCGTCAGCCGTGCGGTGGCGAGCGGCATGGTCGAACGCGGCAGCGGCAAGATCGTCAACATCTGCTCGGTGCAGGCGGAGCTGGCCCGCCCGTCGATCGCCGCGTACACGGCGGCCAAGGGCGGACTGCGCAACCTGACTCGGGCGATGACCGCCGAGTGGGCCGGGCGAGGGTTGCAGATCAACGGCATCGCTCCCGGTTACTTCGACACCGAGCTGACGTCGAAGCTGGTGGCCGACGAGGAGTTCAGCGCCTGGGTCAAGGGGCGGACGCCTGCCGGTCACTGGGGCCGGACCGAGGATCTCGTCGGCCCGGCGGTGTTCCTGGCTTCGGACGCTTCGGCGTTCGTCAACGGACAGGTCCTGTTCGTCGACGGTGGCATGACCTCCGTCGTCTGAGCCCCGGTCCCGTACCGGACTCCGACCGGGGGTGGTGCGCGCGGTCGCCGCGCGCACCACCCCCGGTCTTGACGCACGACGCGGGCAATCATGGCTTCGGGCCTATGAGCAACCCGGCAAAGCCAGCCGCGGAGATCGTCGCCGTAGCGCTCCGGCTGGAGCTCCTCGGTTTCGGCTCCGATTCTTGTCGACATACCTTCTCGGTTGATGAACTTCGAGAAGGTCGCGCAGGTCCCTATTTCCTGTTCGGGCGCACGTAGAAGGCGACGAACACAGCGATCAGGACGATGGCGACACCACCAGCAATGTAACTCCCCGCGGAACCCCTGGACCATATCAGGGAAACACCAAAGGCCGCGACGAAGGAAATCGCGAACAATATCGCGAAAAGAGCCGACCAGGACGCCTTTTTGTCTCGATTTATCAATCCGGATCCCTTGAATTAATCGGCCGACCGGGAAAAACCTAAAATTCAAGGGCGCCGCCCAATATGCCACCCGGCAAGGGATCCGATGCCGAGGCCGAGTCCGACCCCTGCGCCAATAGCTCCCCTGGAGCAGCCCCTTCGGCACACCCGATCACTGTGGTGACTGTGCACCCGATCGCGGCGCACCCCATCGCGGCGCCAACGCCTGCGCCGGCACCGACCCGGTCGAAGACGCACCCGGCATCGCTTTTGAAGCCACCCCACGAGTACCCTTGTTTCAAGCAGGTTCTTTGTGCTGCGGTCCCGGCCTCGTTCGGTGCTGCCATTCTTCATGGCCACGATAATTGCGGTATCGCGTCCGCTCGGGCGTGCACTGCTATACTGTTCCGTCGGGCACGCGTTCGTGTGAGCCCGCGATAATGCTGCGGTCGGGGCGGGACATGTCTTTCTCCGGGAAAATGGAATCCGAAGGTGGTCATGGAGAAAACGAATCATGCGGGCGAGGCCGTGGCGCTGGATGGTTTCGGCCACGTTCATACCGAGAGGCTCTGCCTGCGGAACCCGATAGCGAGCGATCTCGCGGCCATGCACGAGATCCACTCGGATCCCGAAACCAATCGGTACAACCCGTTCGGGCCGCTGGAGGAAGCGGGCGAATCAGCTGAACTCCTGTGGTCCTGGATGCAGGACTGGGAGTGCCAAGAGATCGGGTACTGGGTGGTGCGGGCGGCGTGTGACGATGCGGTGCTGGGTTTCGGCGGCGTGCGCTGCGACGATTTGAAGAGCGAACCGGTATTGAATCTGTACTATCGCTTTTCTCCGCGCGGCTGGGGCCAGGGGTTTGCTTCGGAAGTCGCGAGAGCGGCAGTGCGGCTGGGGCGGGAATACGATCCCGAACGGCTGATCATCGCTGTTATTCGGGAGGTCAACGAGCCGTCCAGGAAGGTGGCGGAACGCATCGGCATGATCCGATTCGATGAAATCGAGGAGGACGGGTTGGTGCGTCAGGTTTACCGCATGCCGCCCGTGTGACCGTTCGTTCTCTCCGGCGGGCTCCGGTTCGCTCGCGGTGAAGATCGCGGCGTGGGTGGCCGGCCGCGCTTTCGTGGTTTTGCGAACGGCGGCCAGGTGCGACTCGGCCGCGAGAACCGCCGGAAGCGGCGAAACCGTCTTCGGTCAGGCTCCGCTCGCGGCCCCGTCCCCGGGCAGGGGCTCGTCGTGGCAGGCGCGCAGCCCGTCGAGCGAGATCCGCAGGTGTCGGCGCCACAGCTCCGGGTTCGTCGATGCGGTGAACTGGATGGTCCGGCCCAGCGAAGCCAGTAGCAGCGCGATGTCCTCGCTGCCGACTCCCGCACGGAGCACCCCCGCCGCGTGGCATCGGGCGAGGAGCTCCTCGACGACCGGGTGCAGTTCCCGGCGGCACTCGGTCACGGTTTCGGTGTCCCTGGAGTCCGCGAAGCACTCCAGCAGCGCCCTCCGGCACGCCTTCTGGGCGAGGGCGCCCTCCATGAACGCCGTCAACGCCTCCCAGGGGTCGTCGTGCTCGGCGGCGCACCTGCGGGCGTTGTCGATCCACGCGTCGAAGTCCTCGCCCAGGATCGTGTCGAGCAGCTCGTCCTTCGTGGGGAAGTGGCGGTAGAGGGTTCCCATTCCCACGCCCGCGCAACGTGCGATCTCGCGGACGTCGACCTCGTGGCCGTGTTCCGCGAACGCGACCATCGCGGCCCGGATGATCGCGGCGCGGTTGCGGGCCGCGTCCGCCCGCATCGGCCGCTGTCCGGTTGCTCCCCGGGGTGCTGAATGTCCCACGAGAAGCACGGTACCGGGCACCAACCGGAGCAGCCGCTCCGGTTGGTAGTTTGAACCGGAGCACGCGCTCCGGATCTCGTCGGCAAGCGTCCCAGCCGACACGGCCCGGAGCACGCCCGGTCAGCTCCGAAGAACCAGCAGCACGAGGAGAACCCGATGCCCGAGAGCACCGACCAGACCCTGTTCAGCCCGTTCACCGTTGGTGATCTCACGGTTCCGAACCGGATCGCGATGGCGCCGATGACCCGGGAATTCTCGCCCGGCGGCGTGCCCGACGCCGACGTGGTCGAGTACTACGCCCGCCGCGCCGCCGCCGACGTCGGCTTGATCATCACCGAGGGCACCTACGTCGAGCATCCCGCGGCGGGCACCAGCGATCGCGTACCGCGCTTCTACGGCGAGGAAGCCCACGCCGGGTGGTCGGAGGTCGTCGAAGCGGTGCACGGCCAGGGCGGGAAGATCATTCCGCAGCTCTGGCACGTGGGGGTCCACCGCGTGCCCGGAGCCCCGCCATTCACCGACAGCCCGGTCCACAGCCCCTCCGGCGTGTGGTCCGACGGTGCCGAGATCGGCGACGCCATGAGCCTGCGGGACATCGAGGAAACGATCGACGCGTTCGCCAAGGGAGCGGCGTCCGCCGAACGACTCGGTTTCGACGGCATCGAGCTGCACGGCGCGCACGGCTACCTCGTCGATCAGTTCCTGTGGGGCCGGACCAACCACCGCGAGGACCGCTACGGCGGAGACCCGATCTCGCGCGTGCGCTTTGCCGCCGACATCGCCGCCGCCTGCCGCGACGCGGTCTCATCCTCCTTCCCGATCTTCTTCCGCACCTCCCAGTGGAAGATGGGCGACTACCAGGCACGCCTGGCCGACACGCCCGATGAGCTGGAGCGGCTGCTGGCCCCGCTGGTCGAAGCGGGCGTCGACGTCTTCCACGGTTCCACGCGGCGCTACTGGACACCGGAGTTCGAGGGGTCGGAGCTCAACCTCTCCGGCTGGATCAAGAAGCTGACCGGGCTGCCCACGGTGACGGTTGGATCGGTCGGGCTCAACAGCGCGTTCACCTCGCGTGCTTCCTGGGAGGGCGAAGCCGGGGTCAGCGATCTCGACGAGTTGCACGCGAGGTTGGACCGGGGCGAGTTCGACCTCGTCGCGGTCGGTCGTGCGCTGCTGGGCGACCCGGCGTGGGCGTCGAAGGTCCGTGCGCAGCGGACCGAGGACATCGCTCCGTTCGCGAAGGACACGCTCGGAACCCTGCACTGATCCGAACCCTGCACTGGGCCGCACTAGGGGGCGGCGGCCGAGCAACGACTCGGTCGCCGCCCCCGCCGTGCCCCTGGACGACTCGTCCGGAACGAAGTTCGGGGCGATCCGGCCCGAACACCGACAGCGACCGAGCCCGGCTGCCCCCGCACGACGCCGTCACCCGGGTGTCGGATTCCGGAGCCACCGCTGGACGGACGCGCGTGGCCGCTCCGTCCGGTTCGGAGATTGTGCACCGGGCCCACCGTTCCGGAGCGTTTTCCGGCGCAGTGGGCCCGAGAACCCGGGGGAACAGCGTGCTGACCGGGAAAACGCGAAACCACACCGTGTTGCTACCGACTCGTAACGTGCTCACGAGTTCTGGACTGTGCGGGTTGCACATTCGCGCGATCGCAAGTCTGGGCGTTGAAGCATGGCGTCGAAGTGGGCGCGGTCACGACACTCTGAGTCAGGTTACGTCCGGGAAAAACCGCGGCGAATCGATGACGGCGCGTGCGGCACAAAGGAGCACACCGAGGTGCAGGAATTCGACCTTCTCGTCGTGGGCGGTGGCCCGGGCGGTTACGTGGCAGCGATCCGAGCCGCGCAGCGCGGCCTGTCGGTTGCCGTGGTGGAAAAGGAAAAGGCCGGTGGCGTCTGCCTCAACTGGGGATGCATCCCCACCAAGGCGATGCTGCGCTCGGCGGAGGTCTACGAGACGGTCCTGCACGCCGCCGACTTCGGTGTTCGCGCCGAGAACGTCTCCCTCGACTACGACGCCGTGACCCGCCGCAAGGACGGCGTCGTCAAGGGCCTCACCGACGGGGTGGCCAGCCTGCTCAAGGCCAACGGCGTCACCATCATCGACGGCCACGCCCGGTTCACCGGACCGACCGCCGTGGACGTGTACGCGGTGGGTGAGTCCCAGCTCGGCGCGGGCGGACCTCGTTACGCGGCCGACCCGGCGGGCAACGAGCCGATCGAGCAGGTTCGCGCGACCGACGTCATCATCGCCACCGGTTCGACCCCCGTGCAGCTGCCGCTGCCCGGTGCGGATCTGCCCGGCGTCATCACCTCCGACGGGGCGTTCGGTCTCACCGAGGTGCCCAACCGGATCGCCGTCATCGGCGGCAGCGCGGTCGGAGCCGAGTGGGCGAGCCTGTTCCAGACCCTCGGTAGCGAGGTCACCATCGTCGAGATGATGCCCAGCCTCGTCCCCGCCGAGGACGCGGAGGTCGGCAAGGCACTCGGCAAGTCGTTCTCGAAGCGTGGCATGACGGTGCTCACCGGCTCCACCGTCGAGAAGATCGAACGCACCGGTCGCGGCAAGAACGCCGCGCTGCGGGTCTCCGTCGACGGCGCCAAGACGGACGGCGTCGACGTGGACGTGGTGCTGGTCGGTGTCGGCCGCAAACCCAACACCGCCTCCCTCGACCTCGACCGGACCGGAGTCGAACTCGACGGCCGCGGCTTCGTCCAGGTCGACGACCGGCTGCGCACCAGCGTCGAACACGTCTACGCGATCGGCGACGTCACCGGCGAGGTGCTGCTCGCGCACGTGGCCTCGCACCAGGGCGTCACCGCCGCCGAAGTGATCGCGGGCAGCGACCACGCGCGAATGGACTACACCGCCGTCCCCGCCGCGACGTTCACCCACCCGGAGGTCGCCAGCGTCGGACTCACCGAAGCGCAGGCGGTCGAAAAGGGCCACGAGGTGGTCACCTCGAAAATGCCGTTCGCGGCGCTCGGCCGGGCCAAGACCTACGGCGACACCGAAGGCTTCATGAAGGTCGTCGCGGGCGCCCAGTACGGCGAGGTGCTCGGCGTGCACATCATCGGGCCGTCGGCCAGTGACCTGATCCCCGAGGGAACGCTGGCCATGACGCTGGAGGCGACGCTCGACGAACTCGGCGAAACCATCCACGCCCACCCCACGCTCGGCGAGATCGGGATGGAGGCCGCGATGTCCGCACTCGGCCTGCCCATCCACACCCCGCCTCCGAAGAAGCGCTGAAGACCGCGTGAGAGGTCCTCCCAGCAGCTCCGCACTGCTGGGAGGACAACGCAAGACCCCGACACCGCCACCTGTCGACCGGACACCCCGGCAACGAGCGCGCCGACTGTAAGGAATCCGAGATGGCACAGACCGCCACCCGCAGCAAACCGGCCTCCCGCGCGAAAAGCCGCAACACCAGCACCTCGGTTCGCAAGGCGGACGCGGCCACCGGTCCGTTCGCGGGCGAATCCCCGGAACTGCTGCGCGACTACTTCCAGCGCATGACGCTGATCCGGCGCTTCGAGGAACGGGCCGCGCAGGGCTACACCCAGGCGAAGATCGGTGGCTACTGCCATCTCAACCTCGGCGAGGAAGCGACCATCGTCGGGCTGATGTCGGCACTGCGCAAGACCGACTACCTGTTCACCAACTACCGCGAACACGGTTACGCCATCGCCAAGGGCATCGAGCCGGGGCGCGTCATGGCCGAGCTCTACGGCCGCACCACCGGCACCTCCAAGGGCTGGGGCGGTTCGATGCACATGTTCGACGTCGAGGCGGGCCTGCTCGGCGGGTACGGCATCGTCGGTGGACAGATCCCGTTGGCCACCGGTGCCGCGATGGCCATCGACTACCGGGGCGGCGACGAGGTCGTCGTCTGCCAGATGGGCGACGGCACCACGAACATCGGTGCGTTCCATGAGGCGATGAACATCGCCGCGCTGTGGAACCTCCCGGTCATCTTCGTCGTCATCAACAACTACCTCGGCATGGGCACCACCGTCGAGAAGTCCTCGGCGGAGTCCGACCTGTACAAGCGGGCGGCCGCATACCGGATGCACGGCGAGCGGGTCGACGGCAACGACGTCGTCGCGGTACGCGACGCGGCCACCAGGCTCGTCGACCAGGCCCGCGAGACGGGTCGTCCCGCGATGATCGAGGCCGTCAGCCACCGGCTCAAGGGCCACTCGGTCGTCGACCCGGGCAAGTACCGCAGCGAGGACTCCGTCGAGGCGGCGCGCGAGGCGGACCCGGTCGTGAACTTCCGCGCCCGGTTGATCGAAGCGGGCGTGCTCGACGAGGACGGCGCCGCCGAGATCGAGCGCCAGTCCCAGGCCGACGCCGACGCGGCCGTCGCGTTCGCCGACGACAGCCCGCACCCGGACGTCGCCACGTTGTTCGACTACACCTACGCGACCCCCGTGGCCAACGATTCGCGCAGGCTCCCCGCCGACCCGGTGTTCTGAGCACGCCCGCGAGAACACTCGTTCGGCCGTGCGCGGAACTCTGCCGCCGGGCCGTTGCCGCGCACGATCACACCCCGCCACATAAGACCCGGGGTGCTGTGCCCTCCCCGAATGGGCACAGCACCCCGTCGGGACACCAGGAGAATCACCGTTGGCCGTCATCACCTATCGCCAGGCGTTGCACGACACGCTTCGCGAGGAAATGCACTCCGATGAGGACGTCTTCCTCATCGGCGAGGAAATCGGCGTTTTCGAAGGCTCGTACAAGATCACCGCGGGTCTGCTCGACGAGTTCGGGGAGAAGCGGGTCCGGGACACCCCGATCGCCGAGGAAGGTTTCGTCGGTGCCGCGGTCGGTGCCGCCATGCTGGGCCTGCGCCCGGTCGTGGAACTGATGACGATCAACTTCTCGCTGGTCGCGCTGGACCAGATCGTCAACCACGCGGCCAAGATCTACGGCATGTTCGGTGGCCAGTGCAGCGTGCCGATGGTCATGCGAACCCCCGGCGGTGGCGGCCAGCAGCTCGGCGCCACCCATTCGCAGAACATCGAGCTCTACTACGCGTTCGTGCCCGGGCTCAAGGTCGTCGCCCCGAGCACGCCCGCCGACGCCAAGGCACTGCTGCTGGCGTCCATCCGGGACAACGACCCGGTGCTGTTCCTGGAGAACCTCGCCCTCTACAACACCAAGGGCGAGGTGCCCGACGTCGTCGAGCCCGCCGAGATCGGCAAGGCCGCGGTGACCAAGCCGGGCAGCGACATCACGATCATCGGCTACTCGCGGATGGCCACGGTGGCCCTGCAGGTCGCCGAGAAGCTGGAAGCCGAGGAAGGCATTTCCGCCGAGGTGGTCGACCTCCGCAGCCTCCGGCCGCTGGACCGGGAATCCGTGGTGGCCTCGGTTCGCAAGACCGGGTGCGCGGTCATCGCCGAGGACGATTGGCTCACCTACGGAATCGGCGCCGAGATCGCCGCGTCCATTTCGGATGGTGCCTTCGACTACCTCGACGCTCCGGTGCGCCGGGTCGCGGCCGCCGAGGTTCCGCTGCCCTACGCCAAGCCGCTGGAAAAGGCCGCGCTGCCCTCCGCGGAGTCGCTCACCGCCGCGGTCCACCAGACCCTGGACGCGGTCGGCCAACGCCGCTGACCCGTTTTTCGAGCTTTCAGAGGAAGACCGATGACCGAGATTCACATGCCCCGGCTCTCCGACACGATGGAGGAGGGCGTCATCGCCGGCTGGCGCAAGCAGGTCGGCGACAAGATCACCCGCGGCGACGTGGTGGCCGAGATCGAGACCGACAAGGCCATCATGGAGCTGGAGGCCTACGACGACGGCGTGCTCGAAAAGGTCCTCATCGGAGAGGGCCAGACGGTACCGATCGGAACGCCCATCGCGCTGATGGGAGACGGCAGCGGTGCCACCGCGGAGGCGGCCGAATCCGCGACCTCCTCCGGCGGAGAACAGTCCGCGGCAGACACCGAGGCGGCAGGTTCCACGGCGGAGCCCGAGCAGTCCGCTCCGGCATCGAACGCACCCGCGAGCGGGGAGCCCACTCCTGCCACGGCAGTGACCGATGCGGGTTCGGACGGGACCAAGCCCAAGGCGTCGCCGCTGGCGAAGGCCATGGCCAAGGACCTCGGCGTAGACCTCGCCGAGGTGGCGGGAACCGGACCGGGCGGGCGGATCATCCGCGTCGACATCGAAGCCGCCGCCGAGCGGCAGACCTCCACGGATTCCAAGCCCGCCGCGAGTCAGGGCACCGCCGGGCAGGGCGCGGAGCCGGCGGCCACCGGCTCTTCATCGGCCCCTCAGGTCGCCGCGAGCGAGGACGTGGAGGAGATCCCGCTCAGCAACATCCGCAAGGTCACCGCCAAACGCCTCACCGAGAGCAAGCAGCAGGCGCCGCACTTCTACCTGACCAGCGCCATCGACGTGACCGACCTGGTCGCCTTCCGCGCCGACCTCAACCAACGCCTGCAGGCAGCGGGCGGTTCGAAGGTCAGCCTCAACGACCTGGTCGTCAAGGCGGTGGCCACCTCGCTGCGCGCCAACCCGGCGGTGAACGTCTCCTTCGGCGGCGACAAGTTGTTGCAACACAAGCGGATCCACCTCGGTGTGGCGGTCGCCATCGATTCCGGTCTGGTGGTTCCGGTGATCGACGACGTCGACCGCAAGAGCGTCTCGGAGATCGCCGCCGAGGGGCGGGAGAAGGCCGAGCGGGCCCGCGACGGCAAGCTCAAGGTCGATGAGATGAGCGGCGGCACGTTCACGATCTCGAACCTCGGCATGTTCGGCATCGAGCAGTTCTCGGCGGTCATCAACCCGCCGGAGGCCGCGATCCTCGCCGTTGGTGGGGCCAAGGACGAGGTCCAGGTGCGTGACGGCGAGTTCGTGGCCCGCAAGATCCTGCGCGTCACGTTGTCGGCCGACCACCGCGCGATCGACGGAGCGGTGGGGGCTGCGTTCCTGCAGCAGCTCAGCGGACTGCTCGAGGATCCGATCCGCATCATCGCCTGACCTTCCCCTGGGGCTGGCCCCTTCCGCGACGAGTACTGCTCTCGCGGGAGGGGCCTTTTTTCCGCGCGGCTCATCCGGTGGAGGTCACCTCCCGGCAAGCCGAAATTCACCGCCACCGGCCGGAATTAACCACAGTCGGGCAGATTCGGCCCGCTTTCGCCTTCTACGTTCGACGCGTCCCCTTGATCGGGTTTCCCAGGCCGCGACCAGCGGGACGCCGAGCCGTCGTAGAAGGAGCAATCGTGGACCGTCGTCATTTCCTGCGCGCCGCCGTTCTCGGCGCGGGCACGTCCGTCGCGTTCGGATTCAGCGTCACCAAACAAGCCATCGCCGACCCGGCCCGGACGGGCACCAGCCCCTACGGTCGGCTGCTCCCGGCGGACGCCAACGGGATCATGCTCCCCGACGGGTTCACCAGCCGCGTGCTCGCCCATTCGAACCAGGTCGTCGAGGGCACCGGTCACATTTGGCACGGTGCGCCCGACGGCGGTGCCTGCTTCGCCGACGGCAACGGGTGGATCTACGTGTCCAACGCGGAGCTTTCCGCCGGTTCCGGCGGCGTCAGCGCCCTGAAGTTCGACGGCGGCGCCCGCATCATCGACGCGTACCCGGTCCTGTCGGGCACCAGCACGAATTGCTCCGGTGGTGCGACCCCGTGGAACACGTGGTTGTCCTGTGAGGAAACCGACCGGGGGTACGTCTACGAAACGGACCCGTGGGGCGGGAAGGAAGCGGTCCGGCACTCCGCGATGGGGCGCTTCAAGCACGAAGCCGCCGCTGCCGATCCCGACCGCGAGGTCATCTATCTGACCGAGGACGAGAGCGACGGTTGCTTCTACCGATTCGTGCCCACCACCTGGGGCGACGTGTCGGCGGGTATCCTGCAGGTGCTGGCCGAGGCCGGCGGTGCCCTGTCGTGGGTCGACGTCCCCGACCCGGACGGCAGCCCGACCCGGACCCGCCACCAGGTCGCCGAGGCGAAGGTTTTCGACGGTGGCGAGGGAGCGTACTACCGCAGCGGGACCTGCTTCTTCACCACCAAGGGCGACAACCGGGTGTGGGCCTACGACGCTGCCGGAAACACCCTGGCGATCGCCTACGACGACGACCTCACCGAGGACCCGCCGTTGACCGGGGTGGACAACATCACCGGATCCACCGCCGGGGATCTCTACGTCGCCGAGGACGGCGGGAACATGGAGATCTGTGTGATCACACCCGATGACGTCGTCGCACCGTTCCTGCGCGTGGAGGGCCAGTCCGAATCCGAGTTGTGCGGTGTCGCGTTCAACCCGGCCGGGGACCGGCTCTACTTCTCATCGCAACGTGGTCCGGCCGGGGTGAGCGCCGACGGCATCACCTACGAGGTCACCGGACCCTTCCGCGGCGCCAGCTGAGAACTCACCGCGCGGGTGCGGCGGTGTCCCGGTGGTAGGCGTCGAGCAGCTCGGGGCCGTAGGCGAGCAACAGCTGCAACGCGCTCACGGGAGCCGACAACGGATCCGGCAACGCGAGGTCGTGCGCGACGTGGGCACCGCGGTAGGTGGGCACCGGCGTGGTGACATCGGTGAACCAGCGCAGGAAGTCCGCGGGCACGAGCGGAACTCCGGTCGCACCGGCCAGTTGCTCGTCGAGGGCGTACAGCGCCTCCTGCGGGTTGCGCAACATCCACCGGTACATCTCCGAGAACTCGTACATGTTGCGATCGATCCGGCTGGGTCGTGCGCCGGCGGCCTCGGCGAGCCGCACTCCGTGCTCGGTGGCGGCCTGCTCGGCGTTGCCCCACGCCGGATCGTGCGTTGCCCGGTCGGCGAGTTCACCGCGCTGGAGCCGCACCAGGTAGTCGGCCCACAACTCCGACCCCGGATTGCCGAAACCGTCCTCGGAAAGCCCGAGCGCGATCGCGACACCGCGCTCGATGCCTTCGAGAATTCCGGCGTCCACGTGGGACACCCAGCTGCCCGGGGCCCCGAAACCGTTCTCGTCGAAGAACCGGATGATGCCCTCGATGTTGTGCCAGTGACGGAATCCGGGGATGTATTCCTCGGCAACCCGGTCCTGGACCGCTCGGATGAACACCAACCGCTCGCTCAGCGGCAACGTATCCAGTTCGGCGGCGGTGCAATCCAGCGTGGCCGCGCACGACCTGCCGGAGCGTTCGGGTTCCGTCGCCAGCACTCGGCCGTGCAGGGTCACGGTCAGCACCGGAACCAGTAGGAACAACAACGATCTGCGCGCAACACCCGACACCGGACTCCTCCTCGATCGCGACGCTCGAGGTTGGCAGTCAAGCATCGGTTGATCAATGCGCCGGAACGCGGTCGGGCGTGCCGCGGGCGCTTCACCACATCGGTGGCTGAAATCAGAAATTAACGGGAAAGGTGGGAATCTTAGGGAAACGGACACGACTGCCGCGCAGCGCTCTCGTTGTCGGCCCGGTGTGATAACCACTGTGGGAGTGCGGCTGCCCGTCTGGGGGTCGGGCGGCCGCACCTCCGGGAAGTGTTTCGGGAGTGGCCCGGGGTGTTTCGGGAGTGGCCGGGGTGTTTCGGGAGTGGTTTGTGCGGTCGGCACCCGCGTCCCGCACAGAAGGCGGCTGACGCCGCTTGTGAAACAGATCCTAGGTGCAGGTGTCGGAACAGTTGGCCCGGCGCGCCTCGGCAGTGGCGCGGTTCGGGCGGAGCTCGTCCAGCCCCGAGTTGACCGTGGCCCCGAGCAGGACGGCGAACGCCGTGACGTAGAGCCACCACAGCACGGCCATCGGCGCGGTCAACGCGCCGTAGACGGGGGAGTGGTGAATCGTCACGTCGAGGTAGGCGCGAAGCAGCAGGCTGCCGGCGAGCCAGACCAGCACGGCCAGTGCCGCACCCGGTACGTGCTCCCGCCACGGTGCCCGGAGCGGCACCGACAGCGAGTAGAGCGCGGTCAGGCAGCCGATCGAGCCCAGCACGATCACCGGCCAGTACAGCAGGTGCACAGCCAGCCCCGTCTTCGGGAAGAGTCCCGCGAGCACCGATGGGCCGATGGCGAGCATCGGCAGGAGCACGATGCCGGTCACGAGCCCTGCGGTGTAGAGCAGGACCGACAGCAGCCGCTGCCGGACGAGCGGTCGCCGTCCCGCCAGCCCGTACACCACCGAGATCGTGTCGATGTAGACGTTCAGCGCGGTGGAACCCGACCACAGCGCCAGGGCGAAGCCGAAGGAGATCGCCCCCACCCGCCCGGAAGCGAGCACTTCGTCCAGGACGGGATCGAGAACGCCGTGGATGGCCCGCTCGGACAGCACGGCTGAACCGGCGTTGTCCAATGTGGAGCGCATCGCGGACAGCATGTCCGCTCCGACCAGCTCCGTCAGGTAGCCGATCGCACCGACCAGTCCCAGCAGCACCGGCGGCAGCGAGGTCAGCGTGAAGAACGCGGCTTCACCGGCCAACCCGAGGATCCGGTGTCGTGCGCAGGAACCGACCGTGCTCCGGGTCAACGTCCACCCGTCCCGCAGGAGACCCGGTGCTCCGGCGGCACCGTGGATGCGCTCCGTGAACGTCTTGGTCATCGACACACGCCCCCCGATGGTTGGTACTGCAGCAGGCAGTTGGGTGTACCAGGAGAACAAACGTCGCCTGCCGGGGACGCCGGGACCGGCGGAACGGTGCGGCTCGGACGACCGACCTCCGCGCGGCCTCCGTCACCGGATACGGTTCGGGCGGCAGCCGGTGGTCGCACGCCTTGCCGCCGTCGCACGACCAGCCGCCGTCGCACGACCAGCCGCCATCCTACGACCAGCATGGCCGGAACCGTTCGAAACCGGCGCATTCGCGGCGGCCTCGCCGGGCCGAGCGCCGATTGGAGTTTGAGATGACGACCTTCCTGGCCGGAACCCGCACGCTCGGTGCCGGATTCGGGATGCTGCTGCGCGCGCCGAAATTGTTGCTGCTCGGCGCGGTTCCCGCACTGATCAGCACGCTCGTGCTGCTGGCGGGATGGGGAGCACTGCTTTACTACAGCGGTGATCTGGTCATGGCGGTCACCCCCTTCGCCGGCGACTGGTCGGCGATGTGGCGGCAACTGCTGCGCATCATGGTCGGCGTGGTGCTGGTGGGGGCCGGTCTGCTGCTGGGGGCCGTGTCGTTCATCGCTCTGACTCTGCTCATCGGTGGTCCGTTCTACGAGCACATCGCGGAGCGGACCGAGGAGCGTCTCGGGCTGGACACCAGCGACGACGGTGCGGGGTGGGCGCGTTCGGCGGCGCGCGGGATCCGCGACTCGATCCAGCTCGTGCTTATCGTGGTGGTCGGCGCCCTCCTGCTGTTCGCGCTCGGGTTCGTACCGGTGCTCGGGCAGATCGCCGCGCCCGTGCTCGGCGTGCTGTTCGGCGCTTGGATGATCAGCCTGGAGATGGTCGGGGTGGTCTTCCAGCGGCGCGGGATGACCCTGGGCGAACGTCATCGCGCCCTGCGGCGGGACCGCGCGCGTGCGCTCGGTTTCGGTATACCGACCTACCTGCTATGCCTGGTGCCGGTGGCGCAACTGGTGGTGGTGCCGTCCGCGGTGGTGGGGGGCACGATCCTGGCCCACCGGGTGCTCGACCCGGCCGCGCGGACCGAATAGCACCGTGCCGAACCAATTCCGTGACTTACAGTGCTCGGTGTGACTTCGAACTCTGAGCCGGCAGTCCCGGATGACTCGTACCTGCGGGCGGTGTCGGAGCGAACTCGCCGCGCGGTGGCCGCTGCCGAGCCGGTCACCTCCGGCTTCGACGGCGCGGGTGCGGACATGGGGACTGCCGTCGAGGCGGCCCTGGAGCAGCACGCCGACGACCTGCTGTCGCTGAGCCGCAGCCTGCACGCGGAGCCGGAGGAGGGGTACGCCGAGCACCGTTCGGTGGCCAAGTTGGCCGAGCTGCTTCGACGGCGTGGTTTCGAACCGGACGTCGGTGTCGGCGGCCTCGACACGGCGGTCCGCGCCGATGCGGGCACGGGGAGTCCGCACGTCGCCGTGCTCGCGGAGTACGACGCACTGCCCGGCATCGGTCACGGGTGCGGGCACAACATCATCTGCGCCGCGGGGGTAGGCGGGTTTCTCGGTGCCGCCGAGGTGCTGTCCGAAGTCGGCGGCCGCGTGAGTCTGATCGGCACGCCTGCCGAGGAGGGCGGTGGCGGCAAGGAGCTCCTCGCCCGAGCGGGCGTGTTCGACGACGTCGACGCGGTCGTCATGCTGCACCCGTTCTCGCACGACATCGCCATCCACCCGTTTCTGGGGCGGCGACAGGTCGAGGTGGTCTTCCACGGCGTGGCCGCGCACGCCAGCGCGCAACCGTTCATGGGGCGCAACGCGCTCGACGCGGTCGTGGCCATGTACCAGGGCGTTTCGGCGTTGCGCCAGCACATGCCGTCGACGGATCGCGTGCACGGCATCATCACCGACGGCGGGCAACGGCCGAACGTGGTGCCCGAGCGCGCCGCCGCCCTGTTCTACCTCCGATCCCCGGAACCGGGTTCGCTCCGCGATCTGGCGCAGCGCGTCGAGGGGATCGCGGCCGGTGCCGCATCGATGACGGGTTGCGGCGTGGAACTGCGCTGGGGAGCGCAGCCCGACTACCTGCCCATCCGGCACAACGAGACGCTCGCGGCGCGCTGGGCCGGACACCAGGCCGGGCGCGGCCGCGAGTCGTTGCCGCGCGGAGTCGTCCCGGAATACCTCACCGGCTCGACCGACCTGGGCAACCTCAGCTACCGGATGCCCGCGATCCATCCGATGATCGGGTTGGGAGATGAAAGACTCTCCCTGCACACCGCCGAGTTCGCGGAGGCGGCCGGTGGTGCGGCCGGTGACCGCGCGGTGCTCGACGGGGCGATGGGGTTGGCGATGACGGCCGTGGACTACCTCGCCGATGCCGAGCTGCGCGGTGCCGCGCACGCGGAGTTCGACGCTTCGGGCGGAAAGCTGGACGTGGCCACCTTCTTCGAGTGATCTCCCCGCCGCGCGATGACCGGCGGGGGTGTCGATCTCTTCCGGCATCGACACCCCGGGCGCCGGTCAGTTCTCGCGGAGGAATTCCGCCACGTTCTCCTTCGTGACGACCTCGACCGGGATGCTCGTCGGCTTCCCCGGTCGGTCATCGCCTTCGCGTGCCGCCTGAACCGCCTGCTCGACGGCTGACTTGCCGAGCAGCCTGGGTTGCTGGGCGATGTCCGCGCTTTCGGTGCCTGCCTGCACGGCCGCCAGCCCTTCCGGTGTCCCGTCGAAACCGACGACCTTCACCGCGGAGCCCGCCTTGTCGCCGAGCGCCTTGATCGCACCCAGCGCCATCTCGTCGTTGGCGGCGAACACGCCTTCGACATCGGGATGGGCCTGCATGATGTTCTGCATCACGTTCAGGGCGGTGGTGCGGTCGAAGTCGGCGGGCTGCGAGGCCACGACCTCGACTTCCGGGTGCTTGCGGATCTCAGTGTCGAAACCCTTGCCCCGTTCGCGGGCGGCGGACGTGCCGGGCTGGCCTTCGAGGACCGCGATCGGCCCGGAGCCGACGAGTTCCGCGAGCTGCTGGGCCGCCAGCCGTCCGCCCGCGACGTTGTCCGAGGCGACGGTGGTGACGACTTCGCCTTCGCTGGGCGCGCGGTCGACGCCGATGAGCGGGATTCCGGCGGAGTTGGCGGCCTTGACCGAGGGCACCACCGCGTCCGAATCCACCGGGTTGACGATGATCGCGTCCGCGTTGCGGGCGATGGCGTTCTGCATCGAGTTTGCCTGCTGGGCCGCGTCCTCACCGGCGTCGGTGACGCGTAGCTCCACACCTCGCCTGGCGGCTTCTTGCTCGGCGCCCGCGCGGACGTCGACGAAGAACGGGTTGCTCAGGGTCGACAGGGACAGCGCGATGGTGAGGCTCCGGTCGTTGGCGGCTTGGCGCTGCCGCTCGTAGACGCCCCAGGCGCCGGCGATCAGCAGCAACACGGCCACCACCGAAATCCCCCTGCGCACGTTGGTGTTGCGGAGGAAACCGCCCTTGCGCCCGGAGCGGCGGCGTTGCCGAAGCGTGTCGAACAGCACCGCGGCCGCGATGACCGCACCGATCGCCACCTGCTGCCAGAAGGCGGACACGTCGAGCAGGTTCAGCCCGTTGCGCAGCACTGCCAGGATGAGCGCACCGACGAGGGTGCCCAGCGCGGAGCCGACGCCACCCGAGAGGCTGGCACCGCCGATCACCACGGCCGCGATCGCGTCCAGTTCGTAGCCGGTGCCCGCTTCGGGCTGAGCCGAGGCGAGTCGTGCGGTGAGCAGGATGCCCGCCATCGCGGCGAACAGTCCGGACATGGCGTAGATCAGCAGTCGTTGCCGGGTCACCTTGATGCCCGAGAGCCGTGCTGCTTCCGCGTTGCCACCGATCGCGTACATGGCCCGCCCGGGATAAGTGCGGCGCAGCACGAACGCGGTCAGCACGCCGATGACGAGCATCAGCAGCACCGGGTACGGGAGAAATCCGAACAGTTTTCCGGATCCCAGGTCGGCCAGCCAGCCTCCCACGGTGATCGGCCTGCCGTCGGCGATGACCAGGGCGAGTCCGCGCGCGATGCTCAGCATGGCCAAGGTCGCGATGAACGGCGGCACCCGGCCGAGCGTGATCAGCAGTCCGCTGAGCAGGCCGGCTGTCGCACCGGAGGCCAGCCCGATCGGGATCGCGATCCAGAGCGGCAGCCCGGCGGTGGCGATGGCCCAACCGGTCACGATTCCCGCGAGTCCCGCGACGCTGCCCACGGACAGGTCGATGCCGCCGCTGACGATCACGAAGGTCAGCCCGAAGGCCAGCAGTGCCACGACCGAGGCCTGGACGCCGACGTTGAGCAGGTTGTTGGCGGTGAGGAAGTCGGGTGAGCCGATCGCCAGCAGCAGCACCAGCACGATCAGACCGCCCAGCGGGCCGCCGCTGCGGCCCAGCGCGGCGGTCCAGCGCCTGCTCGTTCTCGATTCGGCCGCGTCCGGGCGGGCGGCGCTGTCAGGCATCGCTGTTTCCTCTTTCCGCATCGTCCTGGCCTGCGACCGCGAGCGACATGATCCGCTCCTGGGTCGCCTCGGCACCGTCCAGTTCGCCGCGCAACTGCCCGTCGGCCATGACCACCACGCGGTCGCTGAGGCCGAGGAGTTCGGGCAGGTCGCTGGAGACCACGAGCACGGCCGTTCCCGCGTCGGTGAGTTCGTTGATCAGTTCGTAGATCTCGGCGCGAGCGCCCACGTCGATGCCGCGGGTCGGCTCGTCGAGGATGAGGACGCCGGGCCGGGAGAGCAGCCACTTGCCGATGACGATCTTCTGCTGGTTGCCGCCGGAGAGCGTGGCGACCTGCTGGTCGAGATCGCGAACGCGGATGCGCAACTGCCGTACCGAGTCCTCGGCTCTGCTCCGCTGGTCGGCGAGGTCGACCATGCCTGCTCGGGTGCGGTCGGCGAGGGTGGCCAGGCCGAGGTTCTCCTCGACGGAGGCTGCCAGCACGAGTCCCTGACCGGCGCGGTCTTCGGGAACCAGCGCGAGACCGGCCGCGCGTGCGGCGGCGATGTCGCCGGGTGCGATGCGTCGTCCCGAGACGCGTACTTCGCCGCGGTCGTAGCGGTCGGCGCCGAAGATCGCCCGCACGAGCTCGGTGCGCCCGGCGCCGACAAGGCCGCCGATGCCCACGACCTCGCCGGCCCGCGCGGTGAGGTTGATGTCGTCGAGCACGCCGTCGAGGTGCAGACCGCGAACTTCGAGCCGGGTTTCGCCCGCCGTGGAGTCCCGAGCGGGATACTGCTGGTCGAGGCTGCGACCGACCATCAGGCGGACGAGTTCATCGGTGGCGGTCTCGGCCGGTACTTCCCCCGCCTTGGTGCCGTCGCGCAGGACGGTGACGCGATCGCCGATGGCGGCGACCTCGTCGAGCAGGTGGGAGATGAACACGACGCCGACACCTTGTGCGGTGAGTTCGCGGACCAGGCCGAACAGCTGGTCCACCTCGGTTCCGCTGAGCACGGCGGTGGGCTCGTCCATGATGAGGAACCGGGCGTCGAGGCTGAGCGCCTTGGTGATCTCGACGAGTTGGCGCTGGGCGACACCGAGGTCTCCGACGGTGGCGTCGATGTCGAGGTCCAGTCCGGTGCGCTCGACGAGTTCCCGCGCCTGTCCGCGCATCCGCTTGCGGTCGAGCACGCCGAACCGGCGGGGCGGACGTCCGAGGTGGATGTTCTCGGCGACGGTGAGTTGGGGGACGAGCGCGAGTTCCTGGTGGATCGTGGCGATGCCCGCGTGCTCGGCCTGTTCCGGGCTGCTCAATCGGGTGGGTGTGCCGTCGAGGCTGATCCTGCCGCTGTCCGGTTCGTGCACCCCGGCCATGATCTTGATCAGGGTGCTCTTGCCCGCGCCGTTCTCGCCGAGCAGCACGTGCACCTCGCCGCCGTGGAGGTCGAAGTCGACGGAGTCCAGGGCGCGCACGCCGGGGAAGGACTTGGTGATGTCGGTCAGCTGGAGATGCCCGGGTTCGCGGTGCTGTGGTGCGGAGTCGTCGGACACCCTGCCTGCCTTTCGGGTCACTCGTCGTTGAGCGGCTGTTGCAGAATCCGTGAAAACGGTTTCCGCAGCGGCACCCTGATGCAGCGTGCGTGATCTGTCAAGGCCTACTGGTGTCGTCCAGAAACCGCCGTGCACCAGACGCTTCTTGTTGGTGACGTGGCGTGATAGATACGGTGAGCGCGGAAACCGTTTACAGCAGCAGGTTGGGGGAGTGGGTGGACGTCACGATCCACGACGTGGCCGCGCGGGCGGGTGTCTCGGTCGCGACGGCTTCCCGGGCGTTGTCCGGTCAGCGGGGCGTGCGGGAGGAGAACCGCAACCGGGTGCTGTCCGCGGCCGACGAGCTCTCCTACGAACCCAACGTGGTGGCCGCGGCGTTGCGCAGCCGCACCACGCACACGATCGGCATGCTCGTGCCCAGGGTGTCGAATCCGTTCTTCGCCACGCTGGTCGAAACCGTCGAGCGACAGCTCCAGGGTGGGCAGCGCAGCCTGCTGCTGGCCAACTCGCACTACCGGCCTGAGGTCGAGCAGCAGCAGGTGAGGGCACTGCTGGATCGCCGGGTCGATGCGCTGGTGGTGATCCCGTGCCACCGGGAGCACAGCCTGGATGCGATGGACGTGGCGTCCTCCCGGGTGCCCACGATCCAGCTCGATCTCCACGTCGACGGCCCGACGAGGAGCTGGGTCGGGGTCGACAACGAGGCGGGCATGTTCCAAGTGGTCGAGCACCTGGTGGGGCGCGGTGCGCGGAGTCTCGCCTACGTCGGTTCGCAGCCTACCGATTCCTCCGCGCAGGCCCGGCTGGACGGCTACCGGCGGGCGGCCGAGCTCCGGGTCGGCGCGCACGGCGAGACGCTGTTGGGCGACTTCAGCAAGGAGTGGGGGCAGCAGGCGGCCGAGCGACTCCGGCGGGCGGGTTTGCCCGATGCGGTGGTCTGCGGCAACGACACCATCGCGATGGGCGTGCTCGGGTCGTTCGCGCACAGTGGCGTGCGGGTTCCCGAGGACGTGCTGGTGACGGGGTTCGACGATATCCCCTACGCGGAGCTGTCCCAGCCGCCGTTGACGACGGTGCGCCAGCCGCAGGAGCAGCTGGCCGCCGAGGTGGTCCGGATGCTCGGGGCTGCCGCGGGGGGTGACAGCGCGCCGCAGCGGATCGCGATCTCGCCCGAGCTGCGGGTTCGCTCGTCGACCGGTGGCTGCTGACTATCGTCGCTGGCCAGGTGGGCGCAGGACGAGAAGGGCGCTGGCGGTACCGGTCGGGTCGGGACGTTCGGTGGCGGCCGCGCCCGGCCGGAGTGGCGGAAGTCAGGGAACCGACAGCGCGAGGCTTTCGGGGATGGCATCGAAGGCTTCTTCGACACGGCGCACCAGTGACTCGCGGCCGCCGAAGCCGCGGTGGCCGCTGTAGCCACGCCCGGCTACCCAGTTCTTGGCCCCGCAGCGCCACGCGCTGAGCGAGAACTCGCCGAGCAACCGCAGCCGCACGTCGACACGGCTGTCGATGCAGAGTTTGCGTTCCAATTCGCCGACCAGTCGCTCTTGAACGTTGATGGACGACAGCACGCTGTGGTCGCGCAAGGCCGGCGTGCGCGCGGCGAGGCGGCGAGTGGCGATGAAGCGCCGATCCCAGTCGTCCCCCATGCGCAGGATCGAAGCGGACAGCGCATCCCGGAGTGCCGTGAGGACCGGGCCGTGAAGTTCGCGTCCTACTGCTTCGGACACGTAGGCGTCCCACAGCTCCGACTCCGCGGCCATGGCGACATCCTCCTTGGAAGCGAAGTTCCGGAAGAACGTTCGCTTGGAGACCTCGACCTCCTCGACCAGAGCGTCCAACGTCGTGGCGTCGAAACCGTTGTCGAGGAATAACCGCAACGCCGTGTCAGCCAGTGCGCGCCGGGTGCGCAGCTTTTTGCGCTCGCGCAACGGCAGCGATGGTTCTGTCGGGGTAGAGGCGTCCGAGGTCATCAGTGGTCAGTCTAGCGCCTGACACTCAACATGCCCCTGGATAGCGGACGCCACTCGTGCTACTTTGCCACCGAGTGGCATTATTGGCGCTCCTCGCGGAATCGACGCTCCAAGGCCGAGGCGGCTCGGGCTACCAGGCAGTCCGGTTCCGCCGTCGTTGTCCGCCCACGCCCGCTGGAGCGCCCGATGCCCTCGCACCCACCGGCCGACACCGCAGCGAGCAGGAGCGGGCGGATTACGCTCGCCCTGCTCCTGCTCCTGCTCGCTTCGACGCTCGGAGTGATGGCGGGCTCGATCGTCGTGCCCGTGCTGGAGGTGATCCGCTCCGATCTCGGTGTGAGCGGTACGGCGGCGGGCCTGATCATCACCGCCCACGGGCTGGCGATCGCTCTGTCCAGCCCGTTGATGGGACGGATGATCGACCGGTGGGGTGTCCGGAGACCGTTGGCGGGAGGACTGCTGCTGTACGGCATCGCAGGCGGCGCTGGAATGTTCGTAACGTCCTACCCCGCTCTGATCGCCAGCCGACTCGTCTTCGGCATCGGCGCGGCAGCCGTGTTCACCGGCACGACGGTGGCCCTGCTGTCGCTCTATCGCGGCCCCGGGCAGGATCGAGTCATGGGCTGGCGGACGACGGCCACCAGCCTGGGCGGGCTGATCTGGCCACTGCTCGGCGGCGCTCTCGGGGGCATTTCCTGGCACGCTCCGTTCGGGATCTACCTCGTCGGCATCCCCATCGGCGTCGCCGCGCTGCTGGTCCTGCCGGAGGAGACCGAGGCGGACCACTCCCGTCAGGACCGCGGAGCTTTTCGACTGCTGCGCTGGTATCCGTCGCTGCTCACCTGCTACGGATTGCTCGTCGCCAGTGCCGTTTTCATGTACGCGCTTGCCGTCTTTCTCCCCCAACGTCTGGCGGTTCTCCACATCGAGGAACCGCTGTTGGTGGCCGTGTACTCCGTGGTGGCCGCAGCCGCCACGACGAGCCTGGTGGGACTGGGATACGGCACGCTCTCGGCGAAACTCGGATATCGGGCGCTTCTCCGCACGGCAGCCGGAGCATGGGTGGCGGCCTTCCTCGTCCTCGGCACGGTGAGCCAGCCCGTTCTTCTGCTCGCCGCGCCTGTCCTGTTCGGTCTGGGCCAAGCGCTCGCGGTCCCCACGCTGACCATCTTGGTCGGCAAGCGGGCACCGTCCCACCAGCGCGGCCAAGCCACCTCGCTGACCGGCACCGCCGTCTTCGCGGGCCAATTTCTCTCACCGCTGCTGATCGGGCCTCTCGTCGGTGCCACCTCGATCACGACGGGCTTCCTCGCCGCAGGAGGAGTGGCAGGACTGATCCTGCTCGCGCTGCTCGTCGTGAACATATCCGGACCGGACGACGACCCCGGAAACGCACGGGTCGTGGCATCGCAGAACGTCGGGGCGGAACATCCACGCCCCACGGAGCACAGCGGGACCGAGCAACCATGAGTGACCTCACTCGCAGCTCCGTGGAGAAGCGTTCCGACTCGGCTTTGAGTCGCCGGACCAGCGCGCGAAGTGATCCTCGAACTTCGGCTTCGGACGCAACCGATCCACACCAATGAACAGCACATCACCAACTGTTTGTCGTATTACGAACCGGAATGGGAGAACCATGACTGCAACCGTGGCCATCATCGGCGGTGGGTACGGCGGAATCACCGCCGCCAAGGCTCTCGACGACATCGCCGAGGTCGTCCTCATCGAGCCTCGTGACACGTTCGTGCACAACGTCGCAGCGCTGCGAGCCCTCGTCGATCCCACCTGGACCGACCGGCTGTTCCTGCCCTACGACCAGCTGCTCCAGAACGGGCGGGTAATCCAGGACCGGGCCGTGCGCGTGGACGCCCAAGCGATCACCCTCGGCTCCGGGCAGCACGTCGAAGCCGACTACGTCGTGCTGGCTTCCGGTTCGTCGTACCCGTTCCCGGCCAAGGTGGACGTGTTCGACAGTGCGACGGCGAAGACGAAACTGCGGGCCACGCATGAGGAGCTGACCGGTGCGAACAGCGTCCTGTTGCTCGGGGCAGGACCGGCCGGGCTCGAACTCGCCGGTGAGATCAAGCAGGTCTGGCCGGACAAGTCCGTGACCGTCGTCGACCCCGCCGACGATCTGCTCGCGACCATGCGGTTTCCCAGCGAACTCCACTCGGAGTTGCGCCGCCAGCTCGACGAGCTCGGTGTCGAACTGATTCTCGGGACATCCCTGGCGGAACCGCCACCGTCTGACCCCGGTGAGGCCAAGACGTTCACCGCGACGACCCACTCCGGTCAGCAGATCACCGCTGACATCTGGTTCCGCTGCCACGGCGTCGTGCCGAGCACCGACTACCTCGCCGAGGACCTGGCGGCGGCGCGGCTGGCCAACGGTCAGCTGGACCTCACCGCCGAACTGCGACTTCCCGGACACGAGCACATTTTCGCGATCGGCGATGTCACCGCCGTACCGGAAGCCAAGATGGCCAAGGCCGCCGAACTGCACGCCGGCGTGGTCGCGACCAACATCCGCTCGCTCATCCAGCAGGGCGGGGAGCTTGCCACCTACGAGCCCGCACCGCCGGGAATCTCACTGCCCCTGGGCACAGCGGGAGGGGTCTCCTACGCTCCCTCGGTCGGCGTGGTGGGTGCCGACCAAACCTCGCAGCTCAAGGGCATGCACCTCCGCCACGAGGTCTACACTGAGCTGCTCAACCTGTCGTGAACCACCAGCGGCCGGTGAGGTTTACCCGTCTGCGCGGGGCGTCGACAGTCGGCCTTGGTGTGGGGGCAGGGCATAAAAGTCCGAAGTGATGGGCGGGGTGCAGGACTATGCGCTGGTTCTGCACCCCGCTGAACCTCGATGGAACTCTGGTGAGTACCGATTGCGTCGCCGATTCCCCGTGTGTGAAGCGCTCGCCGGATCTTCTTGCGAGAAGTCTCCCCACGCTCATGTGGACAGCGTGGACACCTCACGTGGTGCTCGGTTTGGCGTCAGCGAAACTGCTCGATATTGTCGAGAGCCCACTGAGCGAATGTCCGAGCGCGAGTGCCCGCGATAGCTTCTACAGTGGACTTCACGCCGGGACCGCCGCCGAAGGAGTCCTCACTGGTCATGTCATCGGCGATTTCCGCGGGCATGTACCGCATCATCTGTTCACGGGCTTGTTCCCGGGTCATTTCCTCGAACCGGATCTCGGTACCCAGAACCTCGCTGAGCGCGCGCACTCGACCCCGCGGAGTGGTGTCTTCCGGCCCGGTGAGTGCGTAGGTCTGCCCGGCGTGTCCGTCCTCGCTCACCACGCGGGCACCCGCCGAGGCGATGTCCAGCGGGTCGATGACCGGTGACGTCGCGTCGGCTCCGTACGTCCGAACGAGTCCGTGGTCACGGATGGAGGGCGCCCACCACAGCGCGTTCGACGCGAATTCCCAGGGACGCAGGATGGTCCAATCGATCCGGCTGTCCTGCAGGAGCTTCTCCCCGGCCAGGGCGGAACGTCCGATGAAGGAGTCCGGATGGGTTTCGGCCAGCAGGGAGGACACGAGGACGACCCGGTCAACGCCGGACTCATTGGCGATCCGCAACAGACCACCCAGGTCCGCGTCACCGGGTAGGATCAGGAAGACCTTCCGCACTCCCAGGAAGGCGTCGCGAAGCGATTCCGCTTGGGACACGTCGCCCGCGAACAGCTCTACCGATCCGGAAGTTTCCCCGATCTTTTCGGGGTGCCGGGCCACCGCACGAACAGCCACACCTTGGTCGGCCAGCCGGGTCACGAGCGGCATGCCCACGTTGCCGGTGACACCTGTTATCAGAATCATCTCTCTCCTTCGTCAACACTACGGGGACAGTCGGGCGTCCGTCTGGAGGGTGGCGTTTTCATTAAAGAACTTGACCAGTTTGGGCTTTAGTATCCGAATCAGTGTGCGACGATCACAGGTATGGGCGAAGTGAACCCGGGTCGGTCGGAACTCAGCGTCGGGCAGCTCTCCGAACGCAGCGGGGTGTCGATCTCGGCACTGCATTTCTACGAGCGAAAAAACCTCATCAAGAGCCGGCGGACCCCGGGAAATCAGCGACGCTTCCGACGGGACACGTTGCGCCGGGTGGCGTTGATCCGAATCGCCCAGCGCGTCGGCATTCCGCTCGCTACGGTCCGGGAAGCGCTCGACGAGCTTCCGCTATGCAAACCACCCACGAGTGCCGACTGGCAACGTCTCTCACAACAATGGCAAGCCGACCTCGAGGAGCGCATTCGCGATCTGCAGCAACTACGGGATGCGTTCACCGACTGCGTCGGCTGTGGATGTCTGTCGATCGACCGGTGCCGCCTGGCGAATCCCTACGACGAGCTGGGACGCAAGGGGCCGGGTGCTCGCCGGTTGGCGGGATCCTGAGGTACGTATCTACAACGCCTGCTCGGTCCGGATTACGAAACGATGCTATGAACACGCTCTTGCGGTTGTAGAGATCGCCGAGCTTGCCCCACAGCGGAGTGGTGACCGCCGTTGCGAGGGTGTAGGCGGTGATCACCCAGGCGAGGATCTTGAATCCGCCGAGTTCGTCCGCGATCGTGGGCAGCGCTGTGCCCACGATCATGAGGTCGAGATTGGCGACCAGAAACGCGATCACCAGGCCGCTCATCGCTACGTAGATCTCGCGCGGGCTCGTTGGTCGCTGCTCCTCCGCGGAGGCGGCCTGCGCTTGGGACATGGAACGGCTCCTTCGGCATCGGTACGAAGTACGAACTTTCGCCGTCGACGGCGGATCCGGCCGGCATCCACGGTTCCGGCTGGATCCGCCCCGGCCGACGAAGTACGCCTCAAGCTTCGAACCTCAAGTTGAGTTCATGTCAAGCACTCGTCGAAAACACCGACCGCTCCTTGTCTCACAGTGCATCAGCCTGGGCGGCACGTTTGTCCACAGTGGTCCTTACTCCGCGGTGGCCATGGACACCGCGGAGTCGCACATCGAGTTGGCAACAAGACAATGTCAAACGCTGAAAAGTGCGAGTCGGTTCCCGGCGGTGACGCTGTTGCCGTCACAGGTGCGATGCGAAGAGTTGCATTGACGAATCCGGACAATGTGAAGAAACTTATCAACAGCGCCAGTCGCGTTGCGGGCCCAAAAATCTACATGTCACCGCGCAGATATGCACAAACAATGCGTCATGTGCACGTCAGAATACAAGGGAACAAAAAATTCAAGAAAGAAGCACCGCTGGCGACGGTGCGCCAGCCGCAGGGGTAGCCGGCAGCTCCGGGGTGCGTCGCGGGGGTGGCACGGGCGGCCGTGTCATGCTGTCGAGTGGCAACCGCCCCCGATCGATGAGTGTCTACAGTGGACGAACTGGTGCAGCGCTGGACCGCCGAACTGCTCGATTCGGGCAACGTGCTCATGCTGGTCATCGGCCTGGTGGCAGTGGTGCTGGTCAACTACCGGAGCGCGTGGCAGTTGCTGCGCAACGTCGTGACCATCGCCCACGAAGGCGGGCACGCGGTGGTCGCCCTGCTCAGCGGCCGCAAGCTCAACGGTGTCCGACTTCACTCGGACACATCCGGCCTGACGGTCTCAACCGGACATTCCACCGGTCCGGGCATGGTGTTCACCCTCTTCGCCGGATACCCGACCGTCTCCCTGCTGGGATTGGGCGGAGCCTGGCTGGTCGCTTCCGACCGCGAGCGGCTCATGTTGTGGATCAGCATCGGCGCGCTCGCGCTCCTGCTGCTGGCCATCCGCAACGCCTACGGTGCGATCTCCGTGCTGCTGACCGGGGGAGTGGTCTTCGCCGTTTCCTGGTACGCCACACCGGCATGGCAAGCGATGTGCTGCGTGCTCTTCAGCTGGTTCCTGCTGCTTGGCGGGATCCGTCCGATCGCCGAGCTGCACTCGAAGCGGCGCCGGGGCAACGCCGCGAACTCCGACGCCGACCAGCTCGCCCGCCTGACCGGATTCCCGGCCACCGGCTGGTTGACCATCTGGATGCTCATCGGCGTCGTTTGCCTCGTCGTGGGCGGGCGCTGGCTGCTGCTGATCCCGCAAGTGTGAGACGTGCCCCTCGCTGCTCGCGGTGCTGTTGCTTTGGTCGGCCCGCCCACAGCAGTATTGCGGCGTGACGACATCGATCTCCGACTCCCACCATCGTCCCGACCCCGCCGAGTCCGTGCGCTGGCAGCTCACCGATGACCTCTCAGTGGGGCGAGTCGGTTTCGGAGCGATGCAGCTGGCGGGGCCGGGCGTGTTCGGGCCGCCCGCTGACCGCGACGCGGCCCGTGGAATTCTCCGCCGCGCTGTGGAGTTGGGAATCGACCACATCGACACCAGCGATTTCTACGGTCCGTGGGTGGTCAACGAGCTGATCGCCGAAGCTCTGCACCCCTACGGTGACGAACTCGCGCTGGCGACCAAGGTCGGCGCCTACCGCGACCGCGAGGGCGGGTTCCAGCCGCACGGCCACCCCGACGCGCTCAAGGCCCAGGTGCACGACAACCTGCGCAGGCTCCGGGTGGACTCGCTCGACCTCGTCTACCTGCGCCACATCACCGACCAGGCCGGATACACGTTCGAGGACCAGCTCGGCGCCCTCGTCGAACTCCGCGAACTCGGACTGGTTCGCTCCATCGGCCTGTCCAACGTCTCGACCGAGCAGTTCGAGCGAGCCTGCGCGGTGGCCCCGGTCGCCGCCGTCCAGAACCTCTACAACGTGGTCGACCGGACGGCTGCCGACCTGCTGGAGCGCACCCGTGAGCGCGGTATCGCATTCGTCCCGTTCTTTCCGCTCGGCTCCGGCTTCGCCGCCAGCCGCGCCCGTGATGACGACGCGCTCCGGTCGATCGCAGAGCAGCACGGAGCCTCGCAGGCGCGGATCTCGCTGGCGTGGCTACTGCACCGCTCACCGAACACACTGCTCATCCCGGGCACTTCGTCGGTCGCGCACTTGGAGGACAACGCGACCGCCGGAGAGCTCGTGCTCACCCGGTCCGAGCTGGCCGCTCTCGACGCGTTGGTCGACGACGGCGAAACCCTGGAAGTCGTGCACTGAACCAGCCGGCCCACCACGGCCGTCAACAGCTGACCCGGTCCGGGACGGGGACGGGGACGGACGTGGTGGCGCGTTGCGGCGGTTCCGATCTCACCCAGTAATCTTGCGGACACGCACACGCAGTACTACCAGGGGGCGACGGTGACGGGAGAGCACAGCTGGCTCCCGAGCGAGGTGGACGAGGACACGCCCAGCGCGGCACGACTCTACGACTACCTGCTCGGTGGGGCGTACAACTTCGCGGCCGACCGCGCGCTCGCCGAGAAGTTCCTCGCGGCGCTCCCCAGCGCGAGGGATGTGGCCAGGGTCAACCGCTCGTTCCTCCGGCGCGCCGTCGTGTACTTGAGTGAGCAGGGCATCGACCAGTTCCTGGACATCGGCTCCGGCATCCCGACCGCGGGCAACGTCCACGAGATCGCCCAGGAGGTCGATCCCGCCGCGCGCGTCGTCTACGTGGACTTGGAGCCGGTGGCCGTGGCCCACAGCCAGTTGATGCTGGAAGCCAACGAGCGCGCCACGATCGTCCAGGCCGACATGCTCGATCCGGCGGACGTCCTGAACCACCCCGCCACCACCAGACTGCTGGACTTCTCCCGGCCGATCGGGTTGATCATGGCAGGAGTGTTCCACTTCGTGCCGCACGAGGCGGACGCGCCGAAGGTCATCAGCCAGTTTCGCGAAGCGCTCGCTCCGGGTAGTTTCCTGGCCCTGTCGCACTTCACCGCCGACCGCAACCCCGAAGCGATGGCGCAGGTCGTCGAGGTGATGCGCCGGAGCGCGGACCCGGTCCACCCACGGACCCACGACGAGGTGGTCGAGCTGTTCAACGGCTTCGAACTCGTCGAACCCGGAGTGGTGGGAACCGCGTGGTGGCGGTCGGACTGTCCGGAGGACGCGATCGCCGAGTTCTCCGGCGGCGACCAGATCTACGGAGGCGTCGGCAGAAAACCCTGAAATCGACTCCGGTCCGATGCACAACGGAGCGACAAGATCGACTAGAAAAGGGAGTGGGCGGACATCGAGCCGACGGGATGCGGCGACGAACGTGACCGTGGTCGGCGGACCGGACCCGACGTGGTTTGCGAACAGGTGGGATGAGCATGTGCACTCCGGATGACCCGGCACGAGGCCGGGGTCCGGAAGGGCCGGACCGGAGCGGTGCCGAGTGGCGCGCCGAACTGGTCCGGAAGTGGGCTGCTGGGCTGGGAGCCACCTCCTACATTCCGATGTCCCGGCCGGCCTTCGAGGAATGCCTGCGGGAACTCGTCGAGCGCATCGTCTCCGCGCTCGACGAACCTTCCGAACTGGAAGGGGCCGGCCGCCACGTCGGTGCCCGGCTGGTGGAGATGCACGCCACCGGTGAGGACAGCCTGAACCGCACGCTCGACGTGCTGCGCGAGGGCCTGGGGGCCGGGTCGTCGCCCGAACACGGCGACCGCGTCCTGCGGTTGGTCACCGCGGTCGCCACCGGGTACGCCGCTGCCGATCGGGAAAGCACCTTCGCCCAGCAGGAAGCCATGAAGAAGGCCCTGCTGCGTTCCAAACTGCTCGCCGAACGAGAACTGGCCTTCAGCGAAGCCCGGTTCCGCGAGGTTTTCACGAGCACCCCGATCGGCGTGGCGATCATCGACCTCGACGGCGGGTTCGTCGAAGTCAACCCGGCGCTGGAGGAAACGCTCGGTTACCAGGTTCCCGACCTGCAGACCAAGGTCGTGTACGACCTGTTCCACGACGAGGACATCGTGTACATGAGGGCGGCCTACGCCGAGCTCGCGGCCGACGAAGGCCCCGACCGCCTGCTGGAGAGGCGTCGGATGGTGCGGGCCGACGGAGAGGTCGCCTGGACCTTGCTCGCTGTCTCGGTACTGCGCGGGCAGGACGGCAAGCCGCGCCACTTCGTGACGATGATCGAGGACATCAGCGAGCTGCACCTGCTCCAGGAACGCTTCCAGTACCAAGCCCTGCACGACGCGATGACCGGACTTCCCAACCGCCAGTTCTTCCGCACCAGGCTGGAGGCCGCGCTCGGTAGCCTTCCGAAGGATTCCGCGCTCGCGCTGTACCACCTCGGTCTGGACGGTTTCCAGCTCATCAACGACGGTCTGGGCTACGAGGTCGGCGACACGATCATCAAGTCGGTCGCGCGGCGGTTGGAGCAGCTCATCGATGGTGAGACCGGCATGGTCGCCCGCTTCGGCGGTACCGAATTCGCCGTCCTGCTCCAGGAGAAGGCCGACACGCCATCGGTTTCGCAGTTCGCGGCCCTGATCAACGAGGAGCTCTCCGAACCCACCTACGTCGGCGAGCACGGCATCGCGACCTCGGCCAGCATCGGCGTGGTGCGGAGCGCGGTCTCCGAAGGGGACCCGGCGAGCATGATCTGGTCCGCCGATGTGGCCCTGCGCCGAGCCGAAGCCGCGGGAAAGCGGCAGTGGGCCCTGTTCGACCCGGGGCGCGCGCCGCACGAGCGGATCGAAGCGAAGCTGGCGGCGATCATGCCCGGTGCGCTCGAACTGGGCGAGTTCGAGATCTGCTACCAGCCGTTGCTGAGCATGCCGGACCGTTCCGTGGTGGCGTTGCGTGCTCAACTGGAGTGGGAACCCGCTGATCACGAACGACTCGAACACGCGGAATGCCTGCGGCTCGCGGAACGTTCGGGCGTCACGCTGTCGCTGCGGGATTGGGTGCTGCGCAGCGCGTGGGAGCAGCTCGCCACGTGGCACCGGGCGGGGCACCGGGTTCGCCTGGTGGTCGGGTTGAGCCGGAACCAAGCGCAGGACCCGGACCTGGTGGCCGCGGTGCGCGCCGTGCTCGACGACGAGAAACTCGATCCCGACTGGTTGCGGCTGTGCGTTCCGATGGCGTCGCTGCGGGCGGAGTCCGGGGATGCCAGGGACAACGTGCACACCCTCAACGCGATGGGGGTGCAGACCGCGCTGCACGGCTTCGGTGGTTCTCCCGAAGAGCTCCGCCAGGTACGGGAACTTCCATTGCGCATGGTCGTGTTGGCCGAGGAGCTGGTGCACTTGGTGCACGAGACGACCGACCCGAAGGCTCCCGAGGTGCAGGCGGTGGCACGACTCGTGCCGTTGGTGCGGGAATGCGGCACCGGCCTCGCCGTCAGCGGCGTGACCGCCCCGGAGCAGGCCGAGCTGTGGCAGGGGATGGGCTGCGAGATCGGCGTCGGTTCGGGGCTGGCAACGGCTCTGCCGCCCCGCGACGTTCCCGCTTTCCTGGCGGACGGCGGATCGTAGCGCGGATCAGCGCGTCGCCTCCGGGCGAGGTCGACGCGCGCAGAACCGGCCCCGTCCACGAGGTGCGGAGGGGGCCGGTTGTCTACTCGATCAGGGCTCAGCGACCGTAGACCGGCTGGGTCTGCGGGTTGAACTCCTCGTACCGGACCTTCTTGGCCGGTGCCGTGCGCGGGTCACGGATGTCCAGCACGTCCAGGCCCTCCTGGATACCGCTGGAGTAGATGTGGCCGTTGTAGTAGTACGCCGACCACGAACCGGCGATCCGGAGATCTTCCGAGAAGGGGCTGCGGTCGAAGTAGCCGATTTCGTGCGGGTTCGCCGAGTCGGTGAAGTCCCACACCGAAACGCCGCCCTGGTACCAGGCCTGGACCATGATGTCGCGGCCTTCGACGGGAATCAGCGAGCCGTTGTGCGCCACGCAGTTCTCGGAATCGGCCTGGTGGCGCGGGATCTTGTAGTAGCTCTGGAACTGTAGCTGGGCGTTGTCTCCGGAGCCGTTGATGTTGTAGACGCCGTTGGCGCCGCGTTTCGAGCCGACCTCGGTGTTGCAGGTCGCCGCACCGCCACCACCGAGTTCGTCGGTGAACACGACCTTGTCGCCGGTGTTGTTGAACGTAGCGGAATGCCAGAACGCGAAGTTCTCATCGTCGCGCACCTGGTTGATGACCCGCGGCTTCTCGCGGTCGGAGATGTCCAGCAGCACACCGTCACCCATGCAGGCACCCGCTGCCAGGTCCTTCTCGGGGAAGGCGGTGATGTCGTGACATCCGGTCGTTTCGCGGGAGCCGTCCTCGCCGCCCGGGTTGCCGCCGTCCGGGAACAGCACCGGTGCGTCGATCAGCTTCGGCTCCGCCGGGTTCTCCAGCGGTACCTCGACGATGGAGATCTTGTCGTGCGGCGGCTGGCAGTTCGGGAACTCCTCGCTCGGACTGTAGGAGGAGATGTAGAGGTAGACGGACTCGCCGGCCTTGTCCGGAACCAGCGTGTGGGTGTGCGAACCGCAGTCGGTCGGGACCGCCGAGACGTAGCGCGGCTTGGCCGGGTCGCTGACGTCGAAGACCTTGATGCCTTCCCAGGCGTCGGGGTCGGACGCGGTCGCCTCTTCGCTCTGGCAGGTGTCGTTGCTGCGCGGGTAGTCGGTCGAGACGAACAGCAGGTCACCGCTGATGGAAACGTCACCCTGACCGCCGGGGCACGCGACTTGGCTGACGATGCTCGGCTTCCGCGGGTTCTTGATGTCGTAGACGACGAAGCCGTCGTAGTTGCCGACGTAGGCGTGATCGCCCTTGAACGCGATGTCGGTTCCGTAGGCGTCGACGTTGTCGAACGGCGCCTGCTTGGGCAGGTTCGCGAGCTGCTTGATGTTGTCGCTGTGCACGACTTCGCGATCGTTCGCGGACGCCGAGGCCACGGATGCCCCGGAAGCCTCTTCCGGCTTCTCGTGCGGTGGCGTCGCAGCCGACGTCGGCGCCAACACCAGCCCGAGCACCAGCGGAACAACACCGACCAGTGTTCCTGCGGCTCGGCGCCGTGAGCCCGCAGGCCCAGGGCGACGTCTGGAATTCGAGATCAAGCCAACCACGCTCCATGTTCGGCGATTCGGTTGTAGAGCAGCGCTGCGGAGCCCCAGTCGCGCAGAGCGATCAGCGGTATCGACATAGCGCTGCGGATCAGTATGTTGTGCCGAAGGTGGTTGACCCAATAGGCCGGTTGGACGCACTTTGGGAGAAGGAAGGCGTTATGTCCGGAAGTGCAGTGACATCGCGGAAAATCGTCACCGGATTGGCGGTCGTGCTCGCGGCGGGGACGTTAGTAGGCTGTTCGGCCGCCGAGCCGGAAGCGCCGGAGTCACCGGAAGCGAAGGCGCCGGTTGTTCAGCCGGGTGCGCCTGGTGACGAGCCGCGGGTGGTCGACGAAGCCGAGCTGCGGGAGCAGGAGTCGAGCGAGCGGTCGGTCGAGGCGGAAGCCGAGTACGTGCGGATGATGATCCCGCACCACCAGCAGGCCATCGAGATGACCGAGATGGCTCCCGATCGTGTCGAGAACGCTCAAGTCCGGGCGTTGGCCGAACGCATCGGCGGGGCGCAAGGACCGGAGATCGAGGCGATGCGCGGGTGGCTGTCGAGCCACGGTTTGGCTGAGCACACCGGTCACGGCGACGACCACTCGAACATGGCGGGAATGGCTTCGCCCGAAGAGCTCGCCCGGTTGGAGGCGTCGAGCGGTGCCGAGTTCGACCGGCTCTTCCTGCGGTTGATGACCACCCACCACGAGGGCGCGGTGACCATGGCGACCGACGTGATGACCGAGGGAACCGACGAGCAGGTGCACGGGATGGCCCAGGACGTCATCGCCTCGCAGACCGACGAGATCGTCACCATGCAGCGGATGCTGGCCGACATGGCCCCTTGACCGGCGATGCCCGGCGGTGCGTCGATCCGCGAGAGGTCGACGCACCGCCGGGCATGAAACGACCCCTGGGCACCGCTAGAACTCAAGCGGTGCCCAGGGTCGTTCTTGTGCGTCGGTCAGCCGTCGAAACGGTTCGACTTCACCGCGTCGACGAACGCGGCCCACTGCTCGCGGTTGGTGGTGAAGTAGCCGAGCGAACGGTCTTTGGTGTCGCGGACGGCGGCGCCGTCGCCAACGCGGCCGACCTCGACACAGCTCGACGTCTTCGAACGGGCCGACTTCCGCCAGTTAGTTGGGGGTGTCGTCATTGCTGGTTTTCCTCCATCTCAGTAGCACAATGCGCGATGAGATCGGCGGAATCGGCTGGACTCATCGCTGTCGAACGGAGGTTAGTCGCCGCGTCTTGGTAGCTGCGAGCGTCTCCCGTGCTGGAGAGGAATGCCGACGACATTTTCAGCAGGTGGTGGCGCTTGCGGGTGTCGTCGTGGTGATCGGTTGGCGCCGACCTCGATAGTCGCATGAAACGACCCCCGGCACCGAGGATGCCCGGGGGTCGTTTGCGTGTGTTGGTCAGCGGTCGAAACGGTTCGACTTCACCGCGTCGACGAACGCGGCCCACTGCTCGCGGTTGGTGGTGAAGTAGCCGAGCGAACGGTCTTTGGTGTCGCGGACGGCGGCGCCGTCGCCAACGCGGCCGACCTCGACACAGCTGCTATTTGGACCGGAACGCGTGGACTTGCGCCACCCGCTTGGTGCTGTCGTCATGACTGGTAACTCCCTTCCAGTTCTTGCGCAATTGCGGCCATGAGCTCTGTCGACTGTTCGGGGCTCATGGCCGGGCGCGTGAGCGTATCGGCCGCATCTCGGTACGCCTGCACGTCATTCGTGTCGTACAGGAACGCCGGCCCTCGGTAGTGCTCCAGATGCACGATCGGCGCGGCCTTTGGGAACTCGTACAGCACGAATGCGCCGTCGTGCGCCAGGGTCCATCGTTTCAGGTCCGAAGGCAGCACGTGCATGGTGATGTTCGGCCGTTCCGATAGGTCGATCAGATGCCGCACTTGCTCGGCCATGACAGATTCCCCGCCGATCGCATCCCGTACGGCGCGCTCGGCAAGGATCACGTCGACATGCCGCGGCTCGTCGAGTGCGGCGGCTCGTGCCATGCGCAATTCGACGCGGACGTCCTTTTCGTCCGCGGGAAGACTCGACATCATCTCTCGCGCGTAGGCGCGCGTCTGCATGGGACCGGGCACGAGCATCGGTGCCACGTGCACGATGCGCTCGGCGGCGCGGTCGAACTCCGATAGCTCGATCAGGTGCCGGTGCAGCCCCTTCGAGCCGTCGGCGATCATGTTGGGCTCACTGGCGGTGGCCGCGAAGTCGACGATTTCGTCGTATCTGGCTCCGGTGACTCCGAGCGTGCCAGCCACTCTCGCCACATATTCCGGCCGTGGTGCGCGTTCACCGCGTTCGTAGCGCGAGACCGTGCCGGGTGCGACATCGAGCAGTTTCGCCAGGTCGCGCACGGTCATCGACGCCTGCTCGCGTAGCTCGCGCAGTTCTGCGCCGAGGAGACGCGCCTTGGGTGTGTGTCCGTCGGTGGCTCCGGGCATGAGTCAGAGCCTAGGTGACCTGTGGGTGTGTGACTACACCCAATCGGATCATTGCCTAGTTGGCTCCGGAGTCGCAAGATTGACTCCGGATACGCGATGTCGATGGCCCGAGCTCCCGCTCCCAATATCGACATCGAGCCCAAGAGTATCCGCCAACGTGACTTACGACACAGGGGGACACATGGGCTTGCAACTGATCGTGTTCGTTGGAGCGCTGGTCGTGCTGCTGGGCGTACTCGCCTGGGGGCCCGAAGAACCGCGTCCCGACAAGTCCGAATAGCTCCACAGGTGGCGGTTGAGTGCAGACCGATGTTCCTACCACCTGCCCCACGCCCGTCGACGGTTGCGAGCACATGGCGCCCTGTCGACACCCGATCACGACGAGGGGGACGTATGTCCACATGCCACAGTGGGCGGCTCGCCCGTACAATGCGGCTCGCGATTTTCATGCTCGCTACGGCGGTCGAGGACGTCGAGGCCGGTCTCTACAGTGCCGCCGAACTCGACGAGAAGGCCGACGCGCTGCAGGCTCTCGCCGACCAACTACGGGGTGGGTCGGCACCGGTGATCGAGCCGCGCGAGGAGTGCCGGTGACCGCCGCACACAGCCTGCCGATGGCGTGGCTCTACGTGGCCAGCGCGGACGGCCCGATCACGGTGCGGTGGGGCAGAGGCGACGGGTTTCTCACCGTCCACAGTGGTGACCGCCGCGGCGAGCATTCGGACGGCTATCTGGTCGACACGGTTCGGGTGGGTGGCGACTGGCGTGGCGACGAGGACATCGCGGCGCAAGCACGGAAGTGGTTGACGCGGCGCGCCGGGAAGCGCGCCCGCTGAACACGCACAAGCTCGGCCTGGCGCGTCCCCCGAGGCGTCGGGTCGTCGGCCGGGCGGCGGTCGAACTCCCCGAATCCCGCCGTCCGGCCATCCCTACGGAGGTGAGCACATGAGCCAGCTGCCCACATGGGTCACGCACACCCGGCATTCGGTGTGGCACGCCCCGATCTCTGGTGGCGGATCGCTGGCGACCGCATGCGGAAGGCACGTGTACGGACCCGTGCACGCTCGGCGCGCGGAACATCCGCCTGCGGACGGCCGGACGATGTGCGAGACGTGCGCCCTGGCGATCGGCCTCTACACACGACCCACCGAGCTGCGCGCGGATTTGGCCGCAGCGCTGCAGCTCGCCGCCCGCGCACCCCGGATCGACGAAACCGGTCCGATCACGTGGCCCGCCGATCATCCCATGCCCGCAATGGTCGCGGCATGACCGGAAGCGGAGGACACGACGTGGCCACCTACAGCGTATGGATGCTTATGCCGCTACCGGACGACCGGCGGCCGTGGTCACGCATCGCCGGGGGGCTGACCGTCGACGAGGCCGACGTGTACGCCCGAACTCTGTTGTTCGAGCACCGCATCATGTCCGACGAGCGCAGCCCGGAAGGTGCTCGTGCTCATCGGCTTGCTGCGGACGAGAGCCCCACCCCACTGAGCCGCCCTGCGGGTCGCTACGTTGGCAGCGCGGATCCGCTGAGCACCCGGTCGAGTTTCGGGTAGGACGGTTGCGCGCCGGAGTGTTGCGTGCTGCGGGCTCCCACAAGAGTGGCCCACCGAGCGGCGGCGGGCAGCGCGTCGCCTTGGCTGAGACGCCAGGCCACGGTGGCGGCGAAGGCGTCTCCGGCCCCGGTGGTGTCGACCGCTCGAGTCGGTACCCCGGGGACATGTTCGGCGTAGTCGGATTCGGCGACGGCCGCACCCCACGCGCCGAAGGTGACCACGGTCGATCGCGCACCGACCTGGCGCAGCGCCGCCGCGTACGCGATATCCTCGGCGGGCACCGGGAATCCGTTGCGCTGCAGGATTTCCCGGGCCTCGTGCTCGTTGACGATCAGCGGGTCGGCAGCCGAAAGTACCTCGGCGGGCAGGTCGACCACGGGAGACAGGTTCAGCAACAATCGCGACCCGGCGGCTTGCGCGGTGCGGGCGGCCGCGGCCACGGTCTCCACCGGTACCTCCAGGACCACCGAAACCACCTGCGCGGACGCGATCAGCGGCTGGGCGTCGGTGATGTCGGCCGGGCACAGCCGCGCGTTGGCGGCCGCGGACACGATGATGCTGTTCTCACCGGTAGCCGCGACGCTGATCAGCGCGGTACCGGTGGCTGCTGACCCGTCGCGGAAGGTGCTGGTGGTGTCGACGCCATCAGCGCGCAGGGCAGCCAGCAGGGCGTCGCCGTGCGCGTCGGCACCGACCCGGCCGACCAGCGCCGTCCGGGCGCCAAGCCGCGCGGCGGCCACCGCCTGGTTCGCCCCCTTGCCACCCGCGCTGGTGGTCAACGCGGTCGCCTGCACCGTTTCACCGGGCTGCGGGTGGCGCTGCACGCCCGCGGTGAGGTCCATGTTCAGCGACCCGACCACGACCACGTCCAATACGCGCGACATCGCAATTCCTCCTGACATCTTCGGCGACTGCATTCGATTCACATCGCCCAGGCGCAATGGCTCAGGCGACCCGCCGCGAGGGCTCGGGGGCGCCGCATAGCCGGTCGACCAGCAGTTCCGGGAACGTGCCGTCGGTTTCCATGACCACCCGCACGTTCGCCCCCTCCTGCGCCGGGAAGTTCCGGTACTGACCGCGGACGTCGGCGATGGTCGCGCCGCGCCCGGGCCCGTCCCCGGTGTCGACGTCGGTCGCCACGATCGGCGCCAGCAACGGCGCGACATCGCCGACCGCGATGGCCGCAGCAAGCGGGTCGTGGCAGGCCGCCTGGCGCTCGTCGAAGACGTTGCGCTCGTAGAAGTCGAAGTACTGGCCGAGGACGGCTGCGGTGAAGCTCGTTACCGGGGAACCGAATTCGGCGAGGCGCCGCTGGTGGTCCTCGGTGATCACCTCGCTCATGGTGGCGTCCAACGGGACCAGGGTCACCGGCCACGCAGCTCGCAGCACGATCCGGGCGGCTTCGGGGTCGTTGTGGATGTTGGCCTCGGCGGCCGGGGTGGCGTTGCCCGGGTGCCGCACCGCACCGCCCATGATCGTGACGTGGCTGACCAGATTGGGCAGTTCCGGTTCGAGCAGCAGCGCGGTCGCCAGGTTCGTCAGCGGGCCGACGGCGAGAAGGTGCACGGTGCCGGGGTTCTGCCGCGCCAGCCGCACGATCAGCTCGGCGGCGGGTTCGCTGGTCGGCGCAGCCGTCGGGATGGGCAGGTTCGTGTTGCCCAGGCCGTCAGCCCCGTGCACGTGCGGGGCCAGGTGCGAATCGCCGCACCAGTTGCTGCGGGCGCCGATGCCCACCGGGATGTCCGACCGCCCGGCCAGTTCGAGTACCCGCAGCGTGTTGAGCGCTGCCGTGCGGGCGTCAGTGTTGCCGAAAACGGTAGTCACCGCGCTGATACTCACTTCCGGGGCCCGAAGCAGGTAGAGCAGCGCGAGCGCGTCGTCGATGCCGGTGTCGCAGTCGACGATCAGTGTTTCCTTGGGCGCCATCGATTGCGTGCCTTTCTGCTTTCGGGTTCGTACATCTTCAGCAGCACCGTTCCCGCGCGTGGCGAACCGCAGCCTGCTCATCGGGATTGGCGCACCGGGATGCTCGGTGCGCCGCTGGGCAACACGTACTTGGCCGCGATCAGCGGGGTGCGTTCGACCGAGACCACCTGGGTGATCAGCACGACCGGGGTGTCCGGCGAGCGCTCCAGGACCTCGCCCCGGCGTCGCCCGAGCACGGTCGCGCTCACCGCGCTCGAACCGCTCAGCGGCAGGTAGGGGTCGAGTGCGGACACCACGTGCAGCATCGTGTTCGGCTGCGCTTCGGCTGCTGCCAACGCTCCGGGGAGCCCCGAATCGACAGCGGCCAGCGACTCGTCGTGCACGCTCCACTCCTCCACCAGGCAGCTGGGCACGCCGTCGACATCGACGACGCTCTCCCAGAACCAGATTTCGCAGCTGGCCGGGACCGGCAGGTGCTGCATCACCAGGTCGGTCGGCTCCTCCAGGACCCGCACCAAAGGCCGGATCTCGGCACCGTCGGCGCCGAACAGTCTCTCGAGCGACTGCAGCCGCTCGAAACCGCGCCTGGCCGGGCGGCCGTTGACGGTCCGTCCCACCCCGCGTCGAACAGTGATCACGCCGTCCTCCTGCAGCAGGAGGAGCGCCTCGCGCAGTGCCGGTCGGCTCACGCCGAGATCAGCGGCGAGGTCGGGTTCGGACGGCAGTGTCGAGCCCGGTGGGTAGGCCCCCTGCCGGATTGCCTCGACGATCCGCTCGTAGAGCTCCACGACCGGTCGCCGTTGCGGTCGTCTGGCCGCCACGTCGCACCCCCTGATGGGTTGATGTCAGACAAGTTAAGAGAGTCGAGCCCGTCCGTCAAATCCCCGGAGAGCTCGTAGATCGCACCGAACGGCGGACAGAAGGCCTTGACGGGACCAGAAGCGAGCGGGTAAACCCTTCCGTCAACGCCCGGAACCTGTCAGACAAGTTCAGTCAATCGGCCGGGTCTCCAGCAGCACCCAGGACATCCACCACCTCCCGCTGCACACTTTCGAACCGCCTCAAACGCGGAGGTTCTCATGACGACGGTCCGCGACCCGTCACCGACCAGCGCGCCCCCGGTGCGCTCCACCGCCCTGCTCACCGCCCTGGTGCTGGCTGTGGCCGGCTACCAGATCAACGCCACGATGCTCGCGCCCGCTCTGCCGAACGTGATCGAACGCCTGGGCACCACCAGCGGGACCGCCGGGCTCTCCCAGACGCTGTTCTTCCTGTTCGCCGCGATCGGCCAAGTGACGCTGGCGCGGCTCAGTGACTACGTGGGTCGCCGCCGGATGCTGCTGGTCATGCTGGTGGTCGCGCTGGTCGGCGAGCTGATCTGCGCCCTCGCCCCGACCATCGAGTTCTTCATCATCGGCCGGATCCTGCAGGGCGTTTCCGCGGCGACGTTCACGCTGGCCTACTTGACCCTGCACGAATCCCTCTCACCGCAGAAGTTCGGCCGCGCACTGGGAATCATCACCGCGGTCAACGGCGGCATCGCCGGAGTCGACACGATCATCGGCGGTTCGGTGGCCGATTCCGTCGGCTTCCGCGGGATCTTCCTGATCACGGCGCTGATCACGGTGATCGCCATCGTCGCGGTGCACTTCTGGGTGCCTGCCACCGGGGTCTCGACCGGGCGGATGGACTGGAAGGGTGCCGCCCTGCTGGGCGCCGGGCTCACCGGAATCCTGCTCGCGCTGAACGAGGGCAGCAGCTGGGGCTGGTCATCGGTGGTCACGCTCGGTCTGCTCATCGGCGGCGTGCTTGCCCTCGTGCTGTTCGCGATCGTGGAGCGCAGCAACCGGGACGCGATCATCGACACCTCGGTGCTGGCGTCGCGACGCGGCTGGCCACTGCTGCTCACCACGATCTTCACCCTGGCCGGGGTGTTCGGGATGCTGAACTTCACCATCCCGCTGCTGACCCAGACCGCCGGCGCGGGTTACGGGCTCTCGGCGACCATGTCCGCCCTGCTGTACCTCACCCCGGCCTCCGCACTCGGCGTCATCGCGGCCCCGCTGGTCGGGCACTTCAGCCCTCGCATCGGCTGGCGCCGCTCGGTGCTGATCGGCTCCGTTGGCACCGCCGCCGCGATGGTGCCCCTGGTGCTCGTCCCGCAGTCACCGGTGATCGTCTTCGCCGCGCTGGCAGTGCTCGGCATCACCTACACCGGATACATGCTGACCTCACTCAGCGGTCTCGCAGTTGCCCTCGCGCCGGAGGACAAACCCGGCTCGCTGCCCGGGTTGACCGGAGCTTGCTTCGGCATCGGCGCCTCGCTGGGTATCGCCGTCCCCGCCAGCGTCGTGACGGCGGTCAGCGGCGGCGGCCCGCCGACCGCCGACGCCTTCCACGCCGCGCTGTTGTCCGCGGGCGTCTTCGTCGCCCTCGCGCTGATGACCGCACCGCTGATCAAGACCCCGAAATCGAAGAACAACTAGGAGGAACAAGTGGCCGACGTGCCGACCGCCGACCAAATCCGCCGCACCCCAAAGGTGCTGCTGCACGACCACCTCGACGGCGGACTGCGTCCTGAGACGGTCGCGGAACTGGCCGAACAACAGGGCTACGACGCGCTGCCGACGTCCGGTGTGGACGGTGTTCGCACGTGGTTCGCGGCGGCGACCGAAGCCGGTTCGCTGGAGGAGTACCTGGAGCGCTTCGCGCACACGGTCGGTGTCATGCAGACCGCGGACGCGATCAGCAGGGTTGCCGCCGAATGCGCCGAAGACCTGGCCGCGGACGGCGTGGTCTACGCCGAGGTGCGCTATGCCCCGGAGCTGAGCACCCAGCAGGGCCTGTCGCTGGACGAGGTCGTCGAGGCGATCCTCGACGGCTTCCGCCGGGGCGCGGCGCGGGCGCGCGAGGCGGGCAACCGCATCCGCATCGGGGTGCTGCTGTGCGCGATGCGTCAGGAGTCACGGGCCCGGGAGGTCGCCGAACTCACCGTGAAGTACCGCGACGCCGGGGTGGTGGGTTTCGACATCGCCGGCCCGGAGGCCGGTTTCCCGCCCACCGACTCGCTGGAGGCCTTCGAGTACCTGCGCCGGGAGAACTGCCACTTCACCATCCACGCCGGTGAGGCCTTCGGACTGCCGTCTATCTGGGAGTCCATCCAGTGGTGCGGCGCGGCCAGGCTGGGCCACGGGGTGCGCATCGTGGACGACATCGAGGTCGCCGCGGACGGCAGCGCCCAGCTCGGCAGGCTGGCCTCGTTCGTGCGGGACCGGCGCATCCCGCTGGAGATGTGCCCGCGCTCGAACGTGCACACCGGCACGGTGCCGGCAGTGGCCGAGCACCCGATCGCGCTGCTGCGGCGGCTGAACTTCCGGGTCACCGTGAACACCGACAACCGGCTGATGAGCCAGACGTCGATGACCAGCGAGTTCAGCGAGCTGGTGGACAACTTCGGCTACTCGCTGGATGACCTGCAGTGGTTCACGGTGAACGCGATGAAGTCGGCGTTCATCCCGTTCGACCAGCGCCTGGCACTGATCAACGAGGTCATCAAGCCGGGCTACGCGGCCCTGCGCTCGGAATCCCTCTTCGGCCCGGTGGCCACCCACACCCCGGTCCTGGCCTGAGCGACCAGATGGGTGAACGGTGAGGGGCACGCTTCAGCGGACTACGAACTAGTCGCTCTGGGGTGCCCCTCACCACGAGCCGTTCGCGTGTAGACAGCATTTCGTCGACTTTAAGTGCTGTGTTCTTTAAAGGTAGATCCAGAGCTCTCTTCTTGCGTGGTGCGGCGAAGGTGGCGCTGTCGGCGGCGGTGATCATGCGCCCTCGCGGGTGCGTTCGCCTGCGATCATCCAGCATGGCGGTCTACTCGTGTGCAGTGCCCGGATGCGACACGATCCCCGCTCCGCCGACCGTCACCTGCGGCAGCACGCGCCGGGACCTTGTAGCCTGCACCCGAAAGTGCCCTCCCGTGCGGTGAACTTGGGCCCTGAACAAGCCCAGTTTCCCACAGGGCAGGCACTTTCGTCATCACACCCCCAACAACCCGCGATGATCACGCAACAGCCGGGCTCATTCTGCGGCCGCAGAGTGCTGGAACAATTGGTTCCGGGTCGGTGATGGCCACCTCGAAGATGAGGTTGCTCTCGTGGTGGGGGTAGTGCTGTCTTCGACGTAACCGTGCCCGATCGAACCGGCAAGTCGACGATTTTGGCGTGAATACCGAGTTCTTCTCTGAGCTCCCGGATTAGAGCTGATTCCACCTGTTCGCCGGGTTCAACGTGGCCACCGGATAGGCAGGACCAGGATTTGGTGCGCTGACGCACCACGAGTAGCTGGCCATCGCGGCGGATGATGGCTCTACGATGATTTCGGCGGTTGCGGCGCTCATGTCTGCCTTTCGTGTCGGTGGGTGTTCTTGATGTTGTCCGGCCTTGGCAGTAACACCACCCCTCGTGAGCACCATCAAGGGCAGCGTCGAAATCCCCGAGGCTTACGGGTCGCCGAGGGCGGCGCGGACGATGCCGAGCGCTTCGTCCGAAGGGATGCCCAGGGCGTGGACGATGCGGGCGTACTCCGCCGCTGCCTCGGCGGCCCGCTGGCTGCTCTGCTCCCCGGCGGAAGCGACGAAGGTGCCCGCCCGCCCGCGCGTCTCGATCAGACCGGCACGCTCCAGCTCGCGGTATGCCTTCGCCGCGGTGTTCGCCGCCACGCCCAGATCCGCCGCCAGGCGGCGAACGGTCGGCAGTTTCGTCCCAACCGGCAGCTCGTGGGTGTTGATCCGCTCGGCTATCCCGGAACGCACCTGCTCGTAGGGTGCCACGGAGGAATCGGGGTCGACGTTGAGGGCCAGCATGCCGTGGATTCTTCCCGACCCGGTTCAGTGCTGCCGGAACGCCCCGAGGATCCGCTCCGCGGCCAGGCTGGCGGTCAGTTCGCCCGAACGCACCTGCGCTTCCACGTCGTCGACCACGCCGCGCACCGACGGGCTGCGGGTCAGTTCCGCCAGCAACTGGTCCCGCACCAGCGACCACGTCCAGTCGACCTGCTGGCGACTGCGCTTGGCATCGAGCTCACCGGATTCGTCCAAAGTGGACCTGTGTTGCTGGATCTGCTCCCACAATGTGTC
Source organism: Parasphingorhabdus pacifica (assembly GCF_054779195.1). Taxonomy (NCBI): domain Bacteria; kingdom Pseudomonadati; phylum Pseudomonadota; class Alphaproteobacteria; order Sphingomonadales; family Sphingorhabdaceae; genus Parasphingorhabdus; species Parasphingorhabdus pacifica. Next base: position 46,709 of record NZ_BAAGYS010000013.1, on the reverse strand, counting down.
GAGCCCGCTGCTGTCGAGGCCGCTGCAGGTCAACACCGGCGGTGTCCACGATGAATTCGCCGGGGTGATCAGGCGCAACGCACTCCGCAGCTCACGGGCCGCCTTCTTGGCGTCCATCTCGTGCGGGCCGTCGGCCTTGTTCACCGCCACGAGGTCGGCCAGCTCCAGCACGCCCTTCTTGATGCCCTGGAGCTGGTCGCCGGTGCGGGCGAGGGTCAACAGCAGGAAGCAGTCGACCATCCCCGCCACCGTCACCTCGGACTGGCCCACTCCGACGGTCTCCACCAGCACCACGTCGAAACCGGCGGCCTCCATGAGCACGATGGTTTCGCGGGTGGCGCGGGCGACCCCGCCGAGCGTCCCGGCCGTCGGGGAGGGACGCACGAACGCGGACGGGTCCGCCGAGAGCTTCGCCATCCGTGTCTTGTCACCGAGGATGCTGCCACCGGTCCGGTTCGACGACGGGTCGACCGCCAGCACCGCGACCCGATGCCCCGCCGCGGTCAGCATGCTGCCCAGCGCTTCGATGAACGTGGACTTGCCGACGCCGGGAACACCGGTGATGCCGATCCGGTGCGCACCGCCGCTGTGCGGCAGGAGCTTGACCAATAGCTCCTGCGCCAGCGCGTGGTGTTCGGCACGGGTCGACTCCACCAGGGTGATCGCCTGCGCCAGCTTGGTGCGCGAACCGTCCAACACACCCTTGGCGTAGTCGTCGACGTCAATCTTCCGCGGCATTTCAGCACCTGTCTTCGATCACGTTGCTGCTCAGGTGGCGGGAGCAGCGGCGCGGCCGCGCTCGTTCACGGCGTGCGCCGACCCCGCCACCCACCGACCCGGCCACCCACCGACCCGGCCACCCGAGCTCTGTCCGAACCGGACCCCCGAACGAGCACTCAGCCGTGGTCGAGTTGGGAGCGGAGTTCGTCCAGCAGGCCGAGCGCTGCCTCGGAAATCACCGTGCCCGGTGGGAAGATCGCGCTCGCTCCGGCCGCGTGCAGCGCGTCGAAGTCTGCGGGCGGGACCACGCCACCGACGACGACCATGATGTCCTCGCGGCCCACCTCCCGCAGTTCCTCCCGCAACGCGGGCACGAGCGTGAGGTGCCCGGCGGCCAGCGACGACACGCCGACGATGTGCACATCGGACTCGGCGGCCTGGCGGGCCACCTCGGCGGGCGTCTGGAACAACGGGCCCACGTCGACGTCGAAGCCGAGGTCGGCGAACGCCGTGGCGATCACCTTCTGTCCCCGGTCGTGCCCGTCCTGGCCCATCTTGGCGACCAGAATGCGGGGACGGCGGCCTTCGAGCTGCTCGAACTCGTCGACGACCTCGCGGGCCCTGTCGAGGGACTCGGATGGGCCGGATTCCTCCCGGTACACGCCGGAAATCGTACGGATCTGACCGGAATGGCGTCCGAAGACCTTCTCCATCGCGTCGGAGATCTCCCCGACGGTGGCCTTGGCGCGCGCGGCGTCGACGGCCAACGTCAGCAGGTTGTGGTCGAGGTCGTCCGGACGGTTGTCCTCCATGGCGGCTTCCGCGGCCCCGGTGAGTCGGCGCAACGCGTCCTCGACCTGCTGCGGATCGCGTTCCTCGCGCAGCCGCCGCAGCTTCTCCAGCTGCTGCTCACGCACGTCGGCGTTGTCGACCTTGAGCACGTCGATCTGCTCGTCGCCGTCGTAGCGGTACTTGTTGACGCCGATCAACGGCTGCTGGCCCGAGTCGATGCGGGCCTGCGTCCGGGCGGCGGCCTCCTCGATGCGCATCTTCGGGATCCCGGCGTCGATGGCCTGGGCCATGCCACCCGCGTCCTCCACCTCGCTGATGTGCGCCCACGCGCGGTCGGCCAGGTCCTGGGTGAGGCGTTCGATGTAGTGGCTGCCACCCCACGGGTCGATGACCCGCGTCGTGCCGGATTCCTGCTGCAGCACGAGCTGCGTGTTGCGGGCGATGCGAGCGGAGAAGTCGGTCGGCAGCGCGAGCGCTTCGTCGAGCGCGTTCGTGTGCAGCGACTGGGTGTGGCCCTGCGTCGCGGCCATGGCCTCCACGCAGGTGCGTGCGACGTTGTTGAAGACGTCCGACGCGGTCAGCGACCAGCCGGACGTTTGCGAATGGGTCCGCAGCGACAGCGACTTGGAGTTCGCCGGCCCGAACTCCTTCACCAGCTTGGCCCACAGCAGGCGCGCGGCCCGCAGCTTCGCGACCTCCATCGCGAAGTTCATCCCGATGCCCCAGAAGAACGAGAGCCGGGGTGCGAACGAGTCGATGTCGAGCCCGGCCTCGCGACCGGCGCGCAGGTATTCCACACCGTCGGCGAGCGTGTAGGCCAGCTCCAGGTCGGCGGTCGCTCCCGCCTCCTGGATGTGGTAGCCGGAGATCGAGATCGAGTTGAACTTCGGCATCCGCCGCGAGGTGTAGGAGAAGATGTCGGAGATGATCCGCATCGACGGCTGCGGCGGGTAGATGTAGGTGTTGCGGACCATGAACTCCTTGAGGATGTCGTTCTGGATGGTCCCCGCGAGCTGTTCCGGTGCCACGCCTTGCTCTTCGGCGGCAACGATGTAGAGCGCCATCACCGGCAGCACGGCGCCGTTCATGGTCATCGACACGCTCATGCGGTCCAGCGGGATGCCGTCGAAGAGCTGGCGCATGTCGTAGATCGAGTCGATCGCCACCCCGGCCATGCCGACGTCACCGCCGACGCGTGGGTGGTCCGAGTCGTAGCCGCGGTGGGTGGCCAGGTCGAACGCCACCGACAGGCCCTTCTGGCCGGCCGCGAGGTTGCGGCGGTAGAAGGCGTTCGATTCCTGCGCGGTGGAGAACCCGGCGTACTGCCGCACCGTCCACGGCTGGTTGACGTACATCGTCGGGTAGGGGCCCCGGAGAAAGGGCTCGATGCCCGGATAGGTGTCGAGGAAGTCGAGTTCGGCGGTGTCGCTCGACGTGTAGAGCGGCTGAATCCCGATGCCTTCCGGGGCTTCCCAGGTCAGCGCATCGGATTCCTTGCCGGTCGCGGCCAGCAGCGCGGAGTTCCACCGCGGCTCGGCGGTCTCGCCGGGGGCGTCCGCTTCCAGCGGGATGTCGGCGAAGTTCGGGATCTGGGTCATCGGTCCACTCCCAACCGGCGGTGGGTGTCCTGCAGGGTGTCCAAGGCGTCGCAACCGGCGTGGATGAAACCGTCCACGCCCTCCGGCGGTGTCCCGGAGGGTTTGCCCGCCAGCACCACGTGTTCGGCCCCTGCTCGTTTGAGCGCCAGGGCGGTTTCGGCGGCCCGCTCGGCGTAGATCGTGTCGCTGGAGCACAAGCAGACGACCGGGCTCGCGGAGTGCTTGAACGCCTCCACCACGTCGGCCGCGGAGTCGGTGGGGCCCGCCTCCGGGGTTGCGAGCCCGCCCGCCGCGAACAGGTTGCGGGCGAACGAAGCCCGCGCCGTGTGCGCGGCCAGCGGCCCGAGCGTGGCGAGGAAGACCCCCGGCCTGCTGCCGGTCTCCTCCGCGCGGGCGTCGGCGGCGTCCCGCAGCAGTTCGAAGTCCTCGGCGTAGCGAATCCTCGGTAGCCCGCCGGTCGGCCGCTGCGGGGCGGGTTCACGGCGCACCGGCTGCTCGTCGAGGTTCGGGAACTCGGTGACCCCGGTGATCGGTTCGGTGCGGTGCGCGATGGCGTCCCGCCGCCGCTGCCGGGTGGCGGCCAGCCGCTCGGAAACCAGACCGGAATCCAGTGCGGCGGGCAGTCCACCCGCCGCTTCGATCCGCTGGAACCAATCCCAAGCGGCGCGGGCGAGTTCGTCGGTGAGCGTCTCGACGTACCAGGACCCGCCCGCCGGATCGATCACCTGCGCCAGGTGCGATTCGTCCAGCAGCAGCGCCTGGGTGTTCCTGGCGATGCGCCGGGAGAACTCGTCCGGCAGGCCGATGGCTCCGTCGAACGGTTGCACCGTGATCGCCTGCGCACCACCGACCCCGGCAGCGAACGTGGCGATGGTGGTGCGCAGCATGTTCACCCACGGGTCGCGGCGGGTGAGCATCGCCGAGGAGGTCACCGCGTGCTGGCGTTGCGCCCGAGCGGGTTCGGCGGCACCGCACTCGCGGGCGACGCGGTCCCACAGCCGCCGCGCGGCCCGCAGCTTGGCGATGGTCAGGAACTGGTCGGCGGTGGCCGCGAACCGGAATTCGAGCTGGGCGGTGGCCGCGTCGATGTCGAGTCCGGCTTCGGTCAGCCACCGCAGGTAGGTCGTGGCGGCGGCGAGGGAACAGCCGAGTTCTTCGGAATCGGACCCGCCGGCCTCGTGGTAGGGCAATCCGTCGACGGTCAACGCCCGCAGGCCTGTGTAGTGCGCGTCGCAGCGGAGCGCGAGCGCGACAGCGGCTTCCCGGTCCCCGGGGCTCCCGGACGTCGCCCGGGTGGACAGCGGGTCGGCGCCGAGGTTGCCGCGCAGGGCGCTGGGGGAGACGTCCTGCTCCCGCGCGATGTCGAACAGGCCTTCGGCGGCCGAAGCGGCCTGCTCACCCGCGTCGAGCGCGACCCCGATCATGTCCAGGTGCACACCCTGGAGCGCGTCGGCGAGCCCGTCGACGGCCATGCCCCCGTCGCCGAGGCGCAGCCACAACGAGGTCACGCCGTTGTGCAGGTCGGCGAGGATCTCCCGATTGGCTTCCACGGGATTCGGGTGGGCGTGGGACTGCCGAACGTCCCAGCCGTCGGCGATGTTGCCCTCGGGGCTCGTTCCCCGCACGAACGGCGTCAGGCCGGGGTAGCCGGTACCGGACTGCTCGGGGGAGTCGGCGGCCGTGTACAGCGGGTGCCTGGTGATGCCGTCGTAGGTCGTGCTCGCGAGCACGTCCTCGACCGCATCGGGGGCCGGTTCGCCTTCGGCCAGCCAGCCGGATCGGCGCAGGATCTTCTCGACCTGCTGTTGCCATTGTTCATGTGTCGGCTTCGGGAACTCGCTACCGAGCGCGAGTTCCGGGCCGCCGCTGCTCGACGTTGAGAGTCGGTCGGAGGACGCCACCATGAAAGTCGATGGTAGGCGTTGCACCAGGTCCGCAGCCGCGCTCAACCTGTGATCCAAGTCCCATCGTCGGCACCTGTCCGCCGCGCGAATTCGGACTACTTCCTCAGGGATTCCGCCCTTGGGCGCACAGGTGGTACACCCAACCGTGCTCGGCGGAGTAGTGCAGCTCGTAGTGCGTTTCGATCTTCGGTCCCTCGTGTAGGTGGACGTGGCGCAGGAGGCGCCCGCTGACGGCCTCGGAGTCGCGCAGGTCCTGGGTGCGGCCGTCCAGCGGGCCGCCGACGAAGTGGACGTTGCGTTCCGGCATGGGGTCTCCTCCCGCCCTCGGTGACTCGGATCGGAACCGGCTCGGGTCGTACCCCATTGTCGACCAGCCGACCCCGGTGCGGGCCAGATCGAACGCCATTCGGTGACGACCGGCGCTCAATGGCACGGCCTAGTCAGCGACGGCGGATCTTCGGAACGTCGTAGGGCGAACTACCGACCGGAGGCTCCCCACCGGCCTCCGTGAACGCGGTGAGCGCCTCGACCAGGTCTTGTCGCGATGCCGTGGACATCCGCGTCACGATTCCGGCGATCTCCTCTCGCCGACGTTCGGTCACCTGCTGGACGACCTCGGTCCCGGTCGAGGTCAGAGTGACCACGGTTTCCCGGCGAGACACCGGGTTGGCCTGCCGATCGACCATGGACGAAGCCACGAGTCGATCCACCATCCGGGTCACCGTGGACGGGTTGACCCCGAGCAGCTCGGCGATCGTGGCCAGCTTCAACGGACCTCGCTCGACCAACAGCACGAGCATGCGGAACTGCGGGAGCGTGAGCGACTCGCCTGCGGCCGCCAAGGAGCGGGCGGAGACCGCCACGAGCAACCGAGAGGCGGTCAAAACCGCGTCGCTGACGGCGTCGATGTCTTCGGGGACCCTCTGATCGCCCATCCGCGTTCGGGACATAAGTCTTTTCTACCTCAGCGAAGCCGATGGCCGGGCGACGAGTGGTATGCGCCAATACCTGCTGTGTCGCTCTCGCGTCCGGTGTGGTCACCAGGGCGCCCGCGCAGGTTGCCACCGGGTGCGGAATCGCGCAGGTGACGCGGTGCTTCGCGTGTCGTGACCGTGCGAGCTCCGCGCTCCGGCGGTCCGGGGCGGCCGCTCCCGGAACGCGCCGTGTAGGCAAGAACACATAGCTTGCCCACGGCAAGTGTTGCACGATGCAAGAGTGGTTTCAGCGGACAACAGCCGGTCGGAAACGTCCCCGTCCACAACTCGATCGTTCGGTGCGCGCCTGGGCGCGAGCGTGCCCGGACTCGTCGTGCTCGCCCTGCTGATCGGGATCGGCGCCGGGTTCGGCGCCATCGCGTTCCGCTGGTTGATCGTCACGTTCACCGAGTTGTTCGCGGGCACCCAGGACTACGCCGCCACACCCGGGGCGGCGCATCCCTGGCTGCCCGCGCTCGGTCCGTGGTTCGTGCTGTTCGTGCCAGTGGTCGCCGGACTCGTCTACGGCCCGCTCGTGTACCGCTTCGCCCCGGAGGCGCGCGGCCACGGCGTCCCCGAGGTCATGTACGCGGTAGCCGAGCGCGACGGCCGAATCCCGGCCCAGGTCAGCGTGGTCAAGACGCTCGCTTCGGCGCTGTGCATCGGCTCCGGAGGTTCGGTCGGCAGGGAAGGGCCGATCGTGCAGATCGGCTCCGCTCTGGGGTCGGCCTTCGGGCAGCTGACGCGCCTGCCTCCCGCGCGGTTGCGGATGCTCGCCGCGTGCGGCGCGGCCGGGGGAATCGCCGCCACGTTCAACACACCGATCGCGGGGCCGCTCTTCGCGATGGAGCTGATCCTGCGCAGTTTCACGGCGGAGGCATTCGCCGCGCTCGTCCTGTCCAGCGTGGCCGCCAGCGTCGTCGCGCGCTCGTTCCTCGGAAACGAGGAGTTCCTCGACCTGTCGCAGCACTTCTCGGCGCACAGTCCGGGGGAGTACGCGCTGTTCGCCGTGGTCGGCGTCGTCGTCGGTGCGATCGGCGTCCTGTTCAGCCGGATTCTCTACCTGATCGAGGACGCCGGTGACTGGTTGTGGTGTGGCCCGGAGTGGTTGCGCCCGGCCGTGGGAGGACTCCTGCTGGGCGTGATCCTGCTGGTCCTCCCGCAGATGTACGGCGTGGGCTACCCGGTACTGCAGAACGCCATCGCTGGCGAGTACGCGGTCGGGTTCCTCCTGCTGCTCCTGGTGGGCAAGATGATCGCGACCAGCGTGACGCTCGCCATCGGCGGATCGGGCGGGGTGTTCGCACCCGCGCTGTTCCTCGGGGCGATCGGTGGCACCGCCTTCGGCGAGCTCGTGCACCACCTCGCGCCGCAGACGACGGCCTCGCCCGGCATGTACGGCCTGATCGGTATGGGCGCGACGTTCGCGGGCGCGACGCGCGCACCGATCACCGGTGTAGTGGTCTTGTTCGAACTGACCGGCGAGTACCGGATCATCCTGCCGATGATGGTGGCGGTCGTGGTCGCTTCCTTGGTCGGACAGGCGTTGAGTCGGGACACGATCTACACGCAGAAGCTTTCCCGCCGGGGCATCGACCTCGACCGCGAGGTGGAGTCGCGATCCGGCACTCCGGTCGCGACCGCCGCGCGACCGGAGTACGGCGACGGACACGCGGCGTACGGAGAAGGGCACGCGGAGCACGGAGACGGGCACGCGGCGTACGACGAAGCCGACCATCCGCGCCGGTGGTGAGCTTGGCCCGGCGAGCTCAGCGGTCGAGGACGAGCGGCACCGGCGCTGGTCGGAATGCCGGATTCGGCCGTGCGGCGGACAACAACTGGGCCGGTCGCGCCGGCTGATGCGCGGCACGCCACCCCGGATGCTCGGGTTCGGAGCTGACCAGGGACGATCGGGGGCACGATGATGCTCACCGACCAGCTCTCCGGCACCTCCGAACCTGATGCGTTGCTCGACGCGTTCACGACGTGGACGACTGATCAGGGCATAGACCTCTACCCGGCGCAGGAAGAAGCGCTCATGGAGGTCGTCACCGGTGCCAACCTCATCCTCAGCACGCCCACCGGTTCGGGTAAGAGCCTGGTGGCGATGGGCGCGCACTTCGCCGCGCTGGCCGACGGCAGGCGCACCTTCTACACCGCGCCGATCAAGGCCCTGGTGTCGGAGAAGTTCTTCGCGCTGGTCGACGTCTTCGGAGCCGCGAACGTCGGCATGATGACCGGCGACAGCAGTGTGAACGCGGATGCGCCGATCATCTGCTGCACCGCCGAGATCCTGGCCAACATCGCGCTGCGGGACGGTGAGCACGCCGAGGTCGACCAGGTCGTGATGGACGAGTTCCACTTCTACGCGGAGCCGGACCGGGGATGGGCCTGGCAGGTGCCGCTGCTGGAACTGCGCCACGCGCAGTTCGTCCTGATGTCCGCCACGCTGGGCGACGTCAGCCGCTTCGAGAAGGACCTGACCCGTCGGACCGGCCGGGACACGGCGGTGGTCAGCTCGGCCGAACGTCCGGTCCCGCTGACCTTCCGTTACGCGCTGACACCTCTGCACGAGACCATCGAAGAGCTGCTCGGCGGCAACCAGGCTCCGATCTACGTCGTGTACTTCAACCAGGCCTCGGCGCTGGAGCAGGCGCAAGCGCTGATGAGCCTCAAGGTCGCGAGCCGGGAGCAGCGGGACCGCATCGCCGAGGCGATCGGCGACTTCCGCTTCACCGCGGGCTTCGGCAAGACGCTCTCCCGCCTGGTGCGACACGGCATCGGGGTGCACCACGCCGGAATGTTGCCGAAGTACCGCAGGTTGGTCGAACAGTTGGCCCAGGCCGGGTTGCTGAAGGTCATTTGCGGAACCGACACCCTGGGCGTCGGGATCAACGTTCCGATCCGGACCGTGCTGCTGACCGGGCTGACCAAGTTCGACGGCGTCCGCACCAGACATCTCAAGGCCCGCGAGTTCCACCAGGTCGCCGGGCGTGCCGGTCGCGCGGGGTACGACACCGCCGGAAACGTGGTCGTCCAGGCACCCGAGCACGTGATCGAGAACGAGCGCGCGCTCGCGAAGGCGGGCGAGGACGCGAAGAAGCGCCGCAAGGTGGTGCGCAAGAAGGCGCCCGAGGGCTTCGTGTCGTGGAGTGAGAAGACCTTCGAGAAGCTGGTCGAGGCCGAACCGGAACCGCTGGTGTCCAGCTTCACGGTCAGCCACTCGATGCTGCTCAACGTGATCAACCGACCCGGTGACGCGTTCGCCGCGATGCGCCACCTGTTGGAGGAGAACCACGAGGACCGGCCGAGCCAGCGACGTCACATCCTGCGAGCGATCGCGATCTACCGCGCGCTGCTGGCGGCGGGAGTCGTCGAGGAGCTCGACGAACCCGACGAGGACGGCCGCTCGGTTCGGCTGACCGTGGATCTGCAGTTCGATTTCGCGCTCAACCAGCCGCTGTCCCCGTTCGCGCTCGCCGCGATCGAATTGCTCGATGCGGAATCGCCGTCGTACCAGCTCGATGTCATCTCGGTCATCGAGTCCACGTTGGACAATCCGAGGCAGGTGCTGTCGGCGCAGCAGTTCAAGGCGCGCGGCGAAGCGGTCCAGCAGATGAAGGCCGACGGCATCGAGTACGAAGAGCGAATGGAGCTGCTGGAGGAGATCACCCACCCCCAGCCGCTGCTCGAACTGTTGGAAGCCGCGTACGAGACCTACCGCAAGGGGCATCCGTGGGTGGGTGAGCACGAGCTCAAACCGAAGTCCGTCGTGCGCGACATGGTCGAGCGGGCGATGAACTTCGTCGAGTACATCAACCACTACGGGTTGGCGCGTTCCGAAGGGCTGGTCCTGCGTTACCTCGCCGACGTCTACAAGGCGTTGCGGCACACGGTCCCGGACGAAGCCAAGACCGACGAGCTCACCGACCTCATCGAGTGGTTGGGGGAACTCGTCCGCCAGGTCGATTCGAGCCTGCTCGACGAGTGGGAACGCTTGCGCAACCCGTCCGACGATCCGGCGGAACCGGCCGCGGTCGAAGAGGCGCCGCCCGGGGTCACCGCCAACAAGCGGGCTTTCCGCGTGCAGGTGCGCAATGCGCTCTTCCGGCGCGTCGAACTGGCGTCTCGGCAGCGTTTCGAGGAACTGGGCGAGCTGGACGCGGACAGTGGCTGGGGTGCCGAAGAGTGGGCCGAGGCGCTGGAACCGTACTTCGACGAGCACGAGGAGATCGGTACGGGAGCCGACGCCAGGGGCCCCGCGCTGTTGATGATCACCGAAGAGGCGGAACGCTGGGTCGTCCGGCAGATCTTCGACGACCCCGCGGGCGACCGGGATTGGGGCATCAGCGCGGAAGTGGACCTGGCCGCTTCGGATGAGGAAGGCACCGCCGTTCTCCGCGTGGTCGACGTCAACCAGCTCTGAGGTCGGCTACCGGCTCCGCAGGTCGGAGCCGGTCAACCGGTCTCGAACACGAGAATCGGGTGGTTCAGCTCGACAGCGTCGCGGTAAGGAACTGGTTGGCGTTGCCCAGCGCGCCGATGACTCCGTCGAGCTCGCGACCGTAGTGTCGGCCCACTTCCTCGGCGCTCCGCTCCCGCACGGTCCAGCCCAGTCCGCGCAGGGTCCCGCCCGGAGCGGGACGGTCCTCCGAACTGAACAGCTCGGCCAGATCGATCCCCGCTTCCCGCGCCGCATCGAGCTGTTCGACTTCGTGCACCACGTTCCGCGAGATCTGTTCGATGGCGACGCTGCTGCCCGGGGCGGAAAAGGCGTGGACGGTGTTCAGCAGGTTCCTCTCGGCGTCGGCGGGCAGGTAGGGGAGCAGTCCCTCGGCCAGCCAGGCGGTCGGTAGCGCCGGGTCGAAGCCCGCTTCCTTCAGCGCGGTCGACCAGTCCTCGCGCAGGTCGACCGGAATCGCGTGCCGTTCGCGTGCCGGTCGACCTCCGAGGCCCTGGAGCACCTCGTCCTTGAATTCGAGGACCCGTGGCTGGTCGATCTCGTAGAGCCGCAGTCCTTCCGGCCAGGTCAGCCGGAATGGGCGGGAATCGAGTCCGGCCGCCAGGATCACCGCCTGCCCGGCGCCATCGGCCGCCTCGAAGAATTCGTCGAAGAAGCGGGACCGGACCGCTATGTAGTCGATCGCGGATTGCCAGAACTCGTCCGACCCTGCCTCGGGGGTCGGAAGTGGAGTGTTCGCGGCCTCGACGAGCGGGGCCGCGAAGGGATCGTTGATCAGTGCGTCTGGCCGCGTGCTTTCCATCGCGCGAACGGCCGAAACCGCCAGAGCGGTGATTCCGACTCCCGAGCTGATGTCCCACTGCTGGTTCACCGACACGAGCGGACCTCCTTCGAGTCTGTTTCCGGTAGCGAGCCTAACGAGTTGGTTGTTCGATGCAACCAAATGTGATCCGCGCGCACTGCTCGCATTTCGCCTGAAGTGGATGTTTCGACGCGTCGGCAAGACGGGACCCAGGAGGCGACGGGTGAGTGCGCTCGGGTGTCGGTCGGTCGATCCCGTCGAGGTGATCCAAATGGGTGTGACGCACTTCACGTCTCAGTTGGGCTGAGGCATGTGTGCGGTTTGTCCGCCTTCGCTAAAGTTGATCCATACGTTTGTGGTGGTCACGTAGGTGCGGTGAGTGGTGGCGCTCGTACGGACCGAACCCAATTTGCCGGAGCAGCTGGGGAAATCATGGGATTCACGGACACGATGTCCGACATCGGCGGAGCGGTCACCGACGCTGCCGGAGCGGTCACCGACAGCGTGACCGACGCTGCCGGTGCCGTGGTGGATGCCGGCCGGGACGTCGGCGCCGGCCTGTTCGGATGGGAGTCGACGGCGGAGAAGGAGGCCCGCGAGCGCGCCGAGCGAGCCGAGCAGCAAGGCGAAGCCGAGCGGGCCGAACTGGCCTCCGAGAACAGGCAGCTCGAGTCGGATATCCAGGGATACGACCCGGCGTCGATCTCGACCTGCGAGAACTGGGCTGCGTACGGCCATCAGGAGCTGTACGAGCGAAACCAGAAACTCGACGAGGGGACCGCGAACGAGACCGCGCAAGCCTGGAAGGAGCTCGGTTCCTCGCTGGCCGATCTCGGCGGCCGGTACTCCAAGGATCTCCGGCAGAAGATCCAGGGCGGTTGGGAAGGCGAGGCCGCGGAAGCGGCCGCCTCGGTCGGTGACCCCCTCTCGAAATGGATGACCAACAGCTCGTCGGCGTTCGAGCTCACCGGGAACCGGATCAAAGAAGCGGCCTCCGCAGCAGGGCAGAGCAAGGCTTCGGTGCCCGAGCCGGAAGGGCACAACTACGCGCGTTCCTTCGGGACGACCCTGGCCGGAGGCCCGATTCTGGGCGGCAAGGACGCCATCGCCCAGATGCAGGAACGGCAGGAAGCCGAACGTGCCGCCCAGGAAACGATGGGCCGGGTACTCGGCGCCACTTATCAGAACGTCGACACCCAGGTTCCCGCGTATCAAGACCTGGAGAACAAGCCGGTTGCGCCACCGGAACCGCCGCCGCCGAGCAACGTCCCGCCACCGCCACCGCCGGTCAACCCCGGTGGTGGCGGCGTGAGCCCGTCCGGCATCGGTGGTGGCGGCGTCGGCGGTGGCGGCACCGGGGGTGCTGGTACCGGCGGGATCGGCGGTGGTGGCGCCGGTGGCAGTGGCGGCACCGGGCCAGGCGGCAGCGGTATCGGAAGCGGTATCGGCAGCGGTACCGGGGGCAGCGGGACGAACGGCCCCGACGACCCGGCCGGCACGGATTCGGCCTGGACACCGAGCCCCGGCGGTAGCGGCCCCGGAGGCGTTCCGTCCCCGGGAGCCGGTGCCGGTGCGGGCGGCGGTGCGGCAGGCGGAGGTGTCGGTGCCGGTGTCGGCATGGTCCCCGGTGGAGCCGGAGGCGGTGCCGGTGGTGCGGCGGGTGGCCGCGGGGCCGGTTCGCTGGCCGCGGGTGGTCGTGCCGGTACCGGCGGTGTCGGTGCGGGCGGAGCCGCCGGATCCGGCACCGGTGGCGGTGCGGCGGCAGGCGGGCGCACGGGTGCGGGTGGCGGTCGCGGCGCGATGGGCGGCATGGGTGCGGGCGGCCGCGGTGGCCAAGGCGGTGAGGAACCGGAACACGAGCGTCCCAGCTGGCTCGAAGAGCAGGACGACATCTGGATGGACGACATGCCGAAGACCGCTCCGCCGGTCTTCGGCGGCTGAAGAACCGGAACGTCGTGGGCCGGAGGTTCCGGCCCACGACAACGAAGATGGGGGATGAACCCGTGGCCGTCTCGGGTCGCTGGCAACTGCACCCGCTGCACCTGTACCTCGTGCGCAGCTACCTGCAACTGGACGACTTGGCGCTACCATTGGAAGGAGCGTCCTTCGGTCGGACCACCGACCAGCTGGCCGAGATCGCCCGGCGCGAAGCGCCGACGATGGAGTCGCTCGGAATTCTCGTCAACGACGAGGTTCATCCGGAGCTGGCGCGGGCTCTGCGCGTGCTCACCAAGCCCTACCTGTGGGTGGATTCGCTGTGGTTCCCGGACCTGAACGCCGAGGCCATGTGGCGCACCGTCGGTGTGCTCACCGAGGGCAATCAGGTGATCCTCGGGGTGCAGCCCCCCGGCGAGGGGGACAGGTTCGGCGGCGTGCTCACCGTCGAGATCCACGACAACGTGCCGCTGTCCCAGGTCCTGCTGCCGACGTTGCCGCCCGCGCCACCGGGGAATCGGAGCGCGAGCGTGCCTGCCGGCTCGTTTCGGGAGGAGCAGCAGACCGAGGACGGCGAGCGGGCGAGCTTCATGCAGCGGTCGCAGCCTGTGCCAGGCCGGGTGAGCAGTGGTGACCAGCAGCTCGCCACCTACCGGGCGATCGGTGCGGAAGCTCATGTCCGGGGTGGACAGTTGGCGGCCAACATGCGGGACCGCAACGGCAAGGTGAAGCGTTCCACCGTGCTGAAGTGGTTCGACAACGCCCAGCCGGACGGTCGCTACCTGGACCACAACCAGCCGGGCAGCACCGGTGAACCGCTGTACATGCTCACCCCGGCCGACGCCCGCCTGATCGCCGGGAAGATCGACGAACTCATCGCCCTCGTTCGCTGACCGGAACTGGCGGACGTCCTGGCCGCCGGACAGCGCATCGAACGGCTCAGCTTCGCCAAGCCTTCTCGCGCAACAGCCGCAGGCCGTTCAATCCGACCAGGATGGTCGAGCCCTCGTGCCCGGCAACCCCCAGTGGCAGCGGGAGGTGACCTGCGAGGTCCCAGGTCACCAGCACCGCGATGAAGGTGCCCGCGATGACGAGGTTCTGTTTGATCAGGCGACGTGCCTGGCGGGACAGGTCCATCACTTTCGGGACGGCGGCCAGCTCGTCCCGCACGACGACCACGTCCGCGGTCTCCAGGGTGAGGTCCGAGCCCGCGCGGCCCATCGCCACGCCCGTGTGCGCCGCGGCGAGCGCGGGAGCGTCGTTGATGCCGTCGCCGAGAACCATGGTGGGGCGATCCTCGGACCGGACGGCCTCGACCTTGGCGTGCGGGAGCATCCCCGCGCGAACGTCGGTGATGCCCACCTGACGCGCCACGTGTGCGGCGGCCCGTTCGTTGTCGCCGGTGAGCAGGACGGGTTCGGTCGTGGTGCGCTCGCGGAACTGCCGCACGGCAGGTGCGGCGTCGGGTCGTAGCCGGTCGGAGAGCCCGAGCAGGCCGATCGGCTGCCCGTCGACCGCGACGACCACGGCTGTGCGACCGGCTTCCTCCAGTGCGGTGATGGCGGGACCGCTGGAGGCTGCTGCCGGGCTGGACACCTCCACACGTTGTCCCGCGATCGTGGCCGCGACACCGACTCCGGGGGTGGCGGTGAAGTCCGTGGCTTCCGGCAGTGGCAGTCCCCGGTCCCGCGCTCCCCGCACCACGGCTCCGGCCAGCGGATGCTCGCTGAGGTTCTCCGCCCCGGCCGCGAGGGCGAGTACCGCGGAGTCGGTGTGCTCGGAGGTCGTGACGACCTCGGCCAGTTGCGGTGAACCTTCGGTCAGCGTGCCGGTCTTGTCGAGGGCGACCCGCTCGGTTCTGCCGAGTTGCTCCATGACGATGGTCGATTTGACCAGCACGCCGTGCCTGCCCGCGTTCGCGATCGCCGACAGCAGCGGGGGCATGGTGGCCAGCACGATGGCGCATGGCGAGGCCACGATCATGAACGTCATCGCGCGCAGCAGCGCGTCGTCCAGTGCGTCGCCGAACAACAGGGGGATGCCGAACACGGCGAGCGTCGCGACGACGATTCCGGCGGAGTAGCGCTGCTCGATCTTCTCGATGAACAGCTGGGTCGGTGCCTTCGTCTCGCTCGCTTCGGAGACCATCGCCACGATCCGGGCGATCACCGAGTCCGACGAGCCACGGTCGACCCGCACGTGCAGTGCACCCGCGCCGTTGAGGGTGCCCGCGAACACCTCGTCCCCGGTCCGCTTTGCGGTGGGTAGCGGTTCGCCGGTGATGGTGGCCTGGTCGACGTCGCTGCTTCCACTGATCACCGCGCCGTCCGCGCCGACCCGTTCTCCCGGGCGGATCAGGATGACGTCTCCCACTCGCAAGTGCGAGACCTCGACGGTTTCCTCGCGGTCACCGTTCACGCGCACCGCCGTCTCCGGGGCGAGCGTCAGCAGGCTGCGCACGGAATCCTCGGTGCGTGCGGTCGCGAACGCTTCGAGCGCACCGGAGGTGGCGAAGATGACGATCAGCAGTCCGCCGTCCATCACCTGCCCGATGGCGGCGGCGCCGATGGCGGCGACGATCATCAGCAGGTCCACGTCGAGGGTCTTATCCCGGAGGGCGGTCAGTCCGGCCACGGCCGGTTCCCAACCGCCCGCGACGTAGCAGGCGAGGTAGAGCGTCCAGAACAGCCACGCAGGGCCGTCGGCGAACTGGGTGGTCAGGCCGAGCAGGAAGAGCGCCAGGGAGGCTGCTGCCCAGCGGGTTTCCGGCAGTGAGAAGAACGTGCGCCTGCCGCGGCGAGCGAGGTGATCTTCCTTGGCCGAGCGGTCTGTGCTCGGTTCGGCGGTTGTGGTCGGCATCGTCGCGAATCCTTCGGACAAGGGAACGGGCTGGGCCGAACCATACATGAACGTCTGCTCAGGTGTTCATGTGTCCGTGGAGGTTAGACTGCGGCCATGGGGCACGGAGTCGAGAGCAGGGTTCCGCAGGCGGCGAAGCTGGACGTCGGCTCGGCGGCATCGGTTGCCGAAACGCTCCAAGCGCTTGCCACGCCCTCCCGCCTGATGATCCTCAGCGAACTCCGCCAAGGTGCCTGCTCGGTCACCGACCTCGCCAACGCTGTCGGCATGGAGCAGTCCGCGGTCTCCCACCAGCTGCGGTTGCTGCGCTCGTTGGGGTTGGTCACCGGGAATCGATCCGGGCGCAGCGTCGTCTACTCGCTCTACGACAACCACGTCTCACAGCTGCTGGACGAAGCGGTTTACCACATCGAGCACCTGCGCATCGGGCTCTCCGACTGAACACGGCCCGCAGCAAGCCGTTCGACGCCCGGCGTTCAACTCTCCGAAGGGTGCAGTCCCGACGGATTGATCGTCGTCTCGACAACGGTGTCGGCCGTCGCCTGCGCGGCGGTCGCCGCGTGTTCGGCCTCGTGGGCGGGGGCCATCGGCCGGCCCGCCGCTGAAAGGTTCTCCCACGCCAGCACCGCGGCGCTCCGCGAACACGCGGCAGCCAGATTCGCCGCCGCGACCGCATCGCCACGCAACGTCGCCTCGCAACGCCCGGCCAGCCGTGCGGCCACCGCCGTGGTCTCGGCAGCCAGGTGCGCCAACCGCAGAGGTGGCTGGGCGGCCGTTTCCAGCGCGGCGCGGATGGCTCCCGAACGCCCCTCATCAGTGCGCCGCTGCGCGGCCAGCACCTCCGCGTACGCCTCGCCGTCCTCCGTCGCGATTCCCATCGCACGTGAACGGAGTTCGTCGGCGTGCGCCGCCAACTCCTCGGCATCGTCGAGCGAACGGGACAACCGCGCGGTCATCGCCGCCAACCCGGCGGCGGCCGACGCGGTCACCGCGCACACACCACCACCGGTAGCGGACGGCGTCGGCGCGGCGACCTCGTCGAGGAAGTCCCGAACCGTCAGTTCCAGGTTCAACTCAACCCCACGACCTCACCGTGCTCGTCGATGTCGATCTGCTCGGCGGAAGGCTGCGATCCCAATCCCGGCATGGTGCGCATGTCCCCGCAGATCGGGTACACGAACCCGGCCCCGACCGAAGCTCGCACCTCGCGAACCGGCAACGTCCAACCCGTCGGGGCACCGAGCAACGTGGGATCCGCGCTCAGCGACAGGTGGGTCTTGGCGATGCACACCGGCAACTTGCCGAAACCGTTCGCCTCGTAGTCGTCGAGTGCCCGAGCCGCCGCCGGCTGGTACGACACCCCGTCGGCACCGTAGATTCGAGTCGCGATGGTTTCGATCTTGGTGCGAAGGCTCGCCGAATCCGGGTACAGCAGCCGAAACTGGTTCGGTTCCTCGGCCGCCTCGGCAACTGCCTCGGCGAGCTCCATGGCCCCCTTGCCGCCGTCGGTGAAGTGACTGGTCACAGCGACCCGGGCGCCCATCTCCTCGGCGACCTCCCGGATCACGTGGTGCTCGCTGGCGTAGTCGGTGGGGAAGGCGTTCACCGCGACCACCGGCGAAACCCCGTGCTCGCGGATGTTCGCGATCTGCTTGCGCAGATTGTCCGCTCCGGCCAGCACGTCCTCGGGGTTCTCCGCGAGCATCTCCGGTGGCAGCGGGCGCCCCGCGACGACCTTGTACCGGCCCGAGTGCGCCTTGAGCGCACGCACCGTCGCCACCAGCACGGCAGCGTCCGGGCGCAGCCCGGATGCCCGGCACTTGATGTTGAAGAACCGTTCCGCACCCATGTCGGCGCCGAATCCCGCCTCGGTGACGAGGAAGTCGGCGCACCGGCTGGCGATCCGGTCGGCCACGACCGAAGAGTTGCCGTGCGCGATGTTGCCGAACGGGCCCGCGTGCACGAGCACCGGCGTGTTCTCCGTGGTCTGCATGAGGTTGGGTTTGATCGCCTCTCGCATGATCACGGTCATCGCGCCCGCCACCCGAAGATCCTCGGCGGTCACCGGTTCACCGTCGTGCGTGTAGCCCACCACGATGTTGCCCAGCCTGCGCCGAAGGTCCCGAAGCGAGGTGGACAGGGCCAGCACCGCCATCACCTCGCTCGCCGCGGTGATGTCGAACCCCGTCTGCCTCGGAGTGCCGTCGATTCTGCCGCCGAGACCGGTCACGATGTTGCGCAGATCGCGATCGTTCACGTCGAGCACCCGCCGCCACGTGATCCGGTGCGGGTCGAGGCCGAGCCGGTTGCCCTTGTGCAGGTGGTTGTCGACCGTCGCGGCGAGCAGGTTGTGCGCTGCGGTGACCGCGTGCATGTCACCGGTGAGATGCAGGTTCAGCGCCTCCATCGGGACCACTTGGCTGTACCCGCCTCCAGCGGCACCGCCCTTGATGCCGAAGGTCGGGCCCATCGACGGTTGCCGGATGGCGACCGCCGAACTCTTGCCGAGCTGGCGCAGGCCCTGCCCGAGCCCCACCGTCGTGGTGGTCTTGCCTTCGCCGAGGGGGGTGGGCGTGATGGCGGAGACCACCACGTACTTCGCCGTTGGCCGGTCGGCGAACTCGTCGATGGCGTCCAGCGAGACCTTTGCGACGTTGCTCCCGTACGGTTCGAGCAGATGCCGACCGATACCGAGTTGTCCCGCTATGTCCTCGAGCGGCTTCAAGGTTGTCGACCGGGAAATGTCCAGATCGGACGGAACGGTCATGCCGGCACCTCCCTCAACCGCGCGACGAGATCGTCGCGCCACCGAATGGTCTTCTCGATCTCGTTGAACGTGAACACGTGCCAGCCGGCCAGGCCGAGGGAATCGTCGAGCAGGTACGGTCCGAGCTCGTCGACGAGCTGTTCCGGCGTGTAGCGGGAAAGGAGCTTGCTGACGACACCGTGCTGCTTGCGGAGGAATCGCATCGACTCGCCGAGTCCGATCTTCATCGACACACGCAGCAGCTTCGTCACGTCCACCACACCGGGAATTCCGATGTGGACCGGTTGGAGCACGCCCCGTTCGCGGATCTCCCGCACCCAGGAAGCGATGGTGCTCGGGTCATAGCAGATCTGCGAGACGATGTAATCGGCGTACCGGGACTTTTCCGTCATGGCCCGGATGGTCGAGCTGTCCGGGATGAACGCGTGGGGTTCCGGATAGCCGGTGATACCGATTCGATCCGGTCTGCGCCCGAGAGCTTCCATGCCCCGCAGCAAAGCGAGGGCGTCCGGGAACTCGCCTGCGGGCGTCGACGAGTCACCGGCGATGACGAAGGCTTCGCGCAGCCCGAGCCGATCCATCCGGTCCAGCAGCTCGGACAGCTCTGTCGAGTCGGCGATGAGCCGCGCGGACAGATGCGGCACCGCGTGGAGACCCAGCGCGGCCGCCCTCGCCGCCAGGTCCAGTGTCGCCTCGGTCCCCTTCGCAGGGGACGAAGTCACGGTGACCGTCGTCCCCTGGGGGAGCCGCTCGAGATCGCTGGTGACGCCGCGCAGTGGCAGCACTTCGAACCTCGCGTCGGAGAGGAGGTTCTGCAGCTCATCAGTGCTGTGGTCCATCGTCTTCCCTCACTGCCTACGTGGTCGCCGTGGGTTCGAGCTGCTTCGGGATCGACTTCTGCGGGTCGAGGAACGGTTTCTCGACCACGACAGCGTCCTGCGGTCCGTGCTGGGTCTCCACCACCAGTCGGGTGCCGGTCTCGTAGTAGGCGATCGGCACCATCGCGAACCCGATGTTGCGGTCCAGCCGGGGGGAATGGCATGCCGAGGTGACTTCGCCGATGCGCAAGCCGTGCGGGTCGTGCACCGGGAAGACGTCGATCATCTCGCCGTCGTTGAAAGATCCCACGCTGGGTCCGTCGATCTCGACGCCGACGAGCTTGCGGGAGATCCCTTCGGACTTGATGCGACGCAGCGCGTCCTTGCCCACGAAATCGGCCTCCTGATCGAGGTCGACCATCCAGGTCTTCTCGAACCCGTAACCGACCTCGAACGGGTTGGTGTTCAGCGTGATGTCGCAGCCCCACGAGAGGATTCCCGCTTCGATGCGGCGGATGTGGCACGGTCCGATCACCGACATGCCGTGCGGACGCCCGGCCTCCCAGATCGTCTCCCACAGCCGGACCCCGTGCTGGCTGGCGTTGTGCAGGTAGATCTCGTAACCGAGTTCGGCGCTGTAACCGGTGCGGGAGACCACGACCTGCATTCCGTCGAGTTCGCGGTCCACGGCGTAGTAGTAGGGCATGTCGAGGATGGATTCTCCGAACAGATCGACCATGACCTCCCGGGACTTCGGGCCCTGGATCTGCACCGGCCCGACGTCGGCCTCTCGGATCTGCACGTTCATCCCGAGGTTGTGCGCCAGCCCCTTGGCCCACAGCAGCACGTCGCTGTCGGCCAGCGAGAGCCAGAAGTGGTTCTCCCCGAGGCGCAGCAGCACCGGATCGTTGATGATGCCGCCGTCGTCCGCGGTGATGAACACGTACTTGCACTGCCCGACCTTGCACTTGGTGAGGTCGCGCGGAACCAGCATGTTGGTGAAGTCGAATGCGTCAGGACCGGTGATCTCGACCTGCCGCTCCACACCGACGTCCCACAGCGTGACGCCTTCCAACAGGTTCCAGTACTCGGCGACCGGGTCTCCGTAGTGCCTGGCGTGGTAGGTGTGGTTGTAGACGCTGTAGAGCCCGACCCCGTGCTTGCGCGAGGCATAGAAGAACGGGGACTTGCGGACGCGCGGGTAGAGCAGAACTCCCGGATTCGGATTGATGGCCATGGAAGCTCCTTATGGAGAGCAGTTTCGGGGGTGCATTACTGGCGCCGCGGAGTGTTGCTGCCGGGCGTCTTGAGTCTGTGTCGGTGCGCTTGAGGAGAGTTCAGCAGCGCATGCGGGTCATGTTCGGATCGAAGATCGGATCGGCGACGACCGAAACCGGATGTCGTTGCTCGAAGTAGGCGACCTGCAATCGGGTTCCGGGTTCGGCCAGTTCGGTCGGCAGCCACGCGTAGGCGAGGCTCGCGCCGACGCTGTAGCCGTAGGCCGCACTGGTGGTGAAGCCGACCGCTTTCGCGTCGTCGCCTTCGAAGACGGGTTCCGAACCCATGAGAACGGTTCCGTCGTCCACGGTCAGGCAGCACAGCCGCCGCTGGGGCGGACGTTCGCGCCGTCTCAGCAGCGCGTCCCGACCGATGAACTCGCCCTTGTCCGGTTTGACGGCGAAGGCGAGTCCGGCCTCGTCCGGGTCGTGCAGGCTCCACATGTCGGCTCCCCAGGCCCGGTACCCTTTCTCGATGCGCATCCCGTTGAAGGCTCCCCGTCCCGCGGGCAGCACGCCGTGTTCCGCGCCCGCGGCGCTCAACAGGTCCCACAGCCGCAGCCCGAACTCGGCCGAGGTGTACAGCTCCCACCCGAGTTCGCCCACATAGGACAGGCGTAGCGCGGTGACCGGGACCTCGCCGACGAACAATCGCTTTGCCCTGAAAAATCGGAAGTTCTCGTGCGATACGTCCTCGCTGGCGAGGGACTCCAGAACCGAGCGTGCTCGTGGTCCCCACAGCCCGATGCAGCAGGTCCCACCGGTGATGTCCCGGACCGTGGTGGTCTCGTCGGCGTGCTTGCGCAGCCACGCGATGTCGCGTTGCCCGTTGCAGCCCACCTGGAACTCGTTCTGGGACAACCTGGCCACCGTGATGTCGGCCCGGATGCCACCGGTCGGATCGAGCATCAGCGTGTAGGTCACGTAGCCGGGCGCCCGGTCGAGCTGGTTGGTGGTCAGGCGCTGCAACAACCCCAGCGCGCCGGGACCGCTCACCTCGGCACGAGCCAGCGACGTCATGTCGTAGAGCGCCACTCGCTCCCTGGTCGCCTGGTGCTCGGCGCCGATGATCGGTGACCAGTAACGCCCGGCCCACGGGTTCGGCTCGGGGATGTCGCGGCCGTCGACCAGTGCCGCGTTGCTGTCGAACCAGTGCGGCCTTTCCCAGCCGTTGGCCTCCAGCGAGAACGCGCCGAGTTCGCGCTGTCGCTGGAAGAACGGGCTGACCCGCAGCGGTCTGGGGTGTTCCGGCGGTTGCTGCGGGTGGACGACGTCGTAGACCTCGCGGAAGCTCTGCGCGCTGCGCTCGCCCACATAGGACGGGCTGTGCGCGAACCCTTCGAACCGGCGGACGTCCGCGGCCCGGAGGTCGATGCTGGGGCTGCCCTCGGTCATCCACTCGGCCATCGCGCGGCCCACACCGCCGGCGTGCGTGATCCAGACGGCTTCAGCGAGCCAGAAGTTGTCGATCTCGTTGGACGGGCCGAGCACGGGCATGCCGTCGGAGGTGAACAGGAACAGCCCGTTCATGCCTTCGACCACGTGGGTTTCGTCGAGCGGTGGCAGCAGCTCGACGGCGTCCGACCACGGTTGTTTGAAGTCCTCCGGAGTGAACGCGTGCACCGAGGACATGCCCTTCCAGCCGCCGCCACCGGAGGGAGCCTCGGCGCCGTTGCCCGGAGCTTCGGTGGGCTGCAATTCATCGGTGTGCACCGGGATCACGCGGTGTTGATAGGAGCCGACGCCGTAGCGGTCGTGGATCTGCCGAAAGTACATGGAGCTGTCCTGATGACGCAGGAGCGGTTGGTTCACCTCGTCGGCAGCGTTCAGTCCCTCGACGGGACCGGTGACGGCGTACTGGTGGACCAACGGCTGCACCGGGATCGACACTCCCGCCAGCCGACCGATCTTCGGCCCCCAGATGCCCGCGGCGCACAGGACGGATTCGACCTCGATGGACCCGCGCGACGTGTGTACCGCATGAACCCTGCCGTCCCGCAGGTCGAATCCGGTCACCTCGGTGTTACCGAGGAATCGAACCCCGTGACGCTCTGCGTCCCGGGCCATGACCTCCGCTGCCCGAACGGGTTTCGCGATGCCGTCGGTGGCCACGTACAGGCCAC
Organism: Parasphingorhabdus pacifica; assembly: GCF_054779195.1. Lineage (NCBI taxonomy): Bacteria > Pseudomonadati > Pseudomonadota > Alphaproteobacteria > Sphingomonadales > Sphingorhabdaceae > Parasphingorhabdus > Parasphingorhabdus pacifica. Next base: position 23,678 of record NZ_BAAGYS010000013.1, on the reverse strand, counting down.
CGTAGATGCGGTCCGCGTCGATCTGCGGGATGCGGTCGCGGACGTCGCGGGGGCTGATCAGGTCGGCGTCGATCCCCCACGCGGTGGCGAGTCCGCGCTTGCGCTTGAGGTCTCGCCAGCGTTCGGGGGTGGCGGCGACTTCGATCCCGCCGACCTGGTGGAAGCACGGATCACCGTCGAGGGTTTCGGCGGCGTAGCGATCGACGGTGTAGCCGGCGAGTTGGGTCATGGTCTGGGATGCGTTGGTCTGAAAGACCAGTCCTGGCGCGTGTGAACTGGACCCGCCGGTCGCGAACAGCGGTCCTTGCTCGATCACGAGAACGTCGCTGACGCCTTCTCGCGCGAGGTGGTAGGCCGTGCTGCTGCCGACGATGCCGGCGCCGATGACGAGGATTTGTGCCCTGAAATCCATCGCTTCCGCCTTGCTGCGTAGCTTCGGGGTGTTGCGCCTACGACAACGTGCTGTGTTATACGCAACAATGCGCTTCGGCTCCGGGGTGCGTCAAGAACACGGGCGGGCTAATTCTCCGGAGTATGATCGAAAGTCTGGCCGACGCGGCCGGTGGTGAACCGGAGGCGCCCTCGGACCTCCGGTCGGTGATCGTCCGAGGGCGCCGCGAAGATCATCCGGACGCCGCGCCGGATCGACACTTTTCGCACGTTGATCGGGCGCGCGTGATCAACGCCGCTGTTGCCGCGATCGGGTGGGCCGTCGGTGGGAGCGTTTCACCGGTCGATTTCGGACGCCAGAGGACGATGGTCCGCCGGATCCAGGCCCGGTTTCGTGGTGTCGGCCGGGAAAACCCGCGACACGAACGCGATCAGATGACTTGGCGGATCGCCTGTTCGAAGTGGTCCACGTGGCCGACCGCGATCTGATCGGCCTGCTCGGCGTCGCCCGCAATGACGGCCTTGAGCAGATCGGCGTGCTCGCCGACGTGGTCGGTGACATCGGGTAGCCGATCGAAGAACAGGCTCCAGATGCGGAGGGCGAGGTTGAAGTATTGGCCGAGCGTCGCTTCGAGGTACTGGTTGTGGGTGCAGCGGTAGATCGTCCGGTGCACGCGCGTGTCGACGTCCATGATCGGAGCCTGATCGGAGGGCATCCGCTGGACGAGTACGCGGATCTCCTCGAGTTCGGCGCGTTCGGACCGGGTCGCGCGTTCGGCCGCGCAGGCAGCCGCGTGTCCTTCGAGCTGGTGGCGAACTTCGGCGATCAGCGTGTGATCGATGATGTTCACTTCGGTGACGAAGCTTCCCCGGCGAGGATAGATCGCGATGAGCGATTCGGACTCGAGCCTCTTGACCGCTTCGCGGAAGGGGGTGCGCCCGACTCCGAGCCGGGTCGTCAGCGGTTCCTCCTGCACGGGCGTCCCCGGTGGCATGCGCAGCGAGAGGATCTCGTCGCGCAGCGCCAGATATGCGCGGTCCGCCTGCGACGCACCTGCGTGGTCGCCGGATGGGTAATTGACGGCGGAAGACACGGCTCGTAGCCTACCGGACTATCTGATATGTCAGTTGTTGGATAGTTGTACTTCTTTCGTGTTCGGCCCTGCTTCGGTGTTCCACAGCCTCGCCAGGAGGTCGCCATGGGCGCTTCCGCACCAGTCCTGCCCGAACCCCCCGCCCGGCTCTGGAGCCGACCCGACCCCAAAAGCACGTACGACGTGGTGATCGTCGGTTCGGGCGGTCACGGGTTGGCCACCGCCTACTACCTCGCTCGCAGTCACGGGATTCGGGACATCGCGGTGCTGGAACGCGGCTGGCTCGCGGGCGGGAACATGGCTCGCAACACGACCATCATCCGATCCAACTACCTGCTCGACGAGAGCGCCGCCCTCTACAACCACGCCCTGAACCTCTGGGAGCAGTGGCCGGCGGAACTCGAGTACGACTTCCTGCTCAGCCAGCGCGGTGTCCTCAACCTGGTGCACACCGAGCAGGAGGTGCGCGATTCGCGCCGCCGGGTCTTCGCCAACCAGCTCAACGGCGTCGACGCCGAATGGGTCGGTCCGGAGGAGGTCGCCGAGATCTGCCCCATCCTGAACACGTCCGAAGACCTCCGCTACCCGGTGCTCGGGGCAACCCTCCAACGCCGCGCCGGAATCGCCAAGCACGACCACGTGGCGTGGGCACTGGCCCGCAAGTGCGACGAGATGGGCGTGGATCTCATAGAGAACTGCGAGGTCACGGGTTTCACCACCGACGGCGACCGGGTCACGGGAGTCGAGACCACCCGCGGCACGATCTCCGCGGGACGAGTGGGTCTCGCCGCCGCCGGGCGCACCAGCGTGCTCACCGACACGCTCGGGATTCGGCTGCCGCTGCAGAGCCACCCCTTGCAGGCGATGGTGTCCGAGCTGCTCGAGCCCGTGCACCCGTGCGTGGTCATGTCCAACCACGTGCACGTCTACTGCAGTCAGGCGCACAAGGGCGAACTCGTGCTCGGCGCCGGCGTGGATTCGTACAACTCCTATACCCAGCGTGGTTCGGTGCACACGATCGAACGGCAGCTGGCGGCAGCCGTGGAACTGTTCCCGATTTTCGCGCGGGCGCACGTGATCCGGACCTGGGCGGGCGTCGTCGATGTGACGCCGGATGCCTCGCCGATCATCGGACCGACACCGTTCGAGAACCTCTTCGTCAACTGCGGCTGGGGGACCGGTGGGTTCAAGGCCACCCCGGCCGTCGGCTCGCTGTTCGCGCACACGATCGCGACCGGTGAACCACACCCGATCAACGAGCCCTACGGTATCGAACGCTTCCGCACCGGCGCGCTCATCGACGAGCACGGAGCCGCCGCGGTGGCGCACTAGAGAGCCACCCCGGTGGTGGTTCCCGTGGCGGCTCGGCCCGACGCCCTCGGCCGCGGCGCCTTCCCAGGACCAGCCCGAAACGAGATCACGGAGGAGTAGCCATGCTTCGGATCCACTGCCCCTGGTGCGGGGACCGGGACGAGGTCGAGTTCCACTACGGCGGGCAGGCCGGGGTGGACTACCCGGAGAATCCCGACTCGCTCGACGACACCGCCTGGGCGGAATACCTCTTCGTCCGGGACAACCCGCGTGGCCGGTTCACCGAACGCTGGTCCCACGCGGCCGGATGCCGTCGCTGGTTCGAGACCGTTCGGGATACCGCGACCAACGAATTCATCGGCGTTCCGATCGCGAAGCGGGTGATGTCATGACGGCTATGCCCAACCGGCTTCCGGGCGGCGGGCGCCTGGACCGGTCGCGCACGTTGCGCTACACGTTCGACGGTGTCGAACTGCAGGGGCACCTGGGCGACACCCTGGCCTCCGCCTTGCTCGCGGCAGGGCGGGTCCAGGTCGGTCCGTCCGTCTACCGGGGCCGCTCGCGCGGCATCCTCACCGCCGACGAGTCCGAACCCAACGCGTTCGTCCAGCTCCTGGGGCCCTGTCCGGAACCGATGGTCTCGGCAACCCGGGTGGAGCTCTTCGACGGCCTGGTCGCCGAAAGTTCGTCCGGGCTCGGAAGACTCGGTACCGAACCGGAGACCGACAGGTACGAGTGCACCTACGCCCACGCCGACGTGGTCGTCGTGGGTGCGGGGCCGTCCGGGATCAGTGCCGCGCTCGCCGCCGGGCGAAGCGGGGCCCGCGTGGTTCTGGTCGAGCAGGACGGCGAACTCGGCGGTTCCCTGCTCGACGTGCCTCTGCTCGACGGGAAGCGGACGGGCCGTCCGGTCGAGGAGTGGATCACCAGAGCCATCGGCGAACTCGCCGCGATGCCGGAGGTCCGGATCCTGACCCGGTCGACCGCCGTGGGGCTCTACGACCACGGCTATTTGCTCGTCGCCGAGCGCGTGCACGCCGGCCCGGCTCCGGCGCGACGAGTGCGACAGCGCCTGTGGCACTTCCGGGCTCAAGAGGTCGTGCTGGCCACGGGCGCGCACGAGCGGCCGGTGGTCTTCGCCGACAACGACCGGCCCGGAATCATGCTCGCCTCGGCGGTACGCCGGTACCTCAACCGGACGGCTGTGCTGCCCGGGCGCCGTGCCGTCGTGTTCACCGCCGCGGACAGCGCGTACGCGACCGCGCTGGACCTGCTCGCGGTCGGTGCGGAAGTACCCGCGGTGGTGGATACCAGGGCGGAACCTCCCGCGAGGCTGGTCGAACAGGTCCGGTCGGCCGGTGGAACGGTTTATCCCGGTGCCGCGGTGGTGGGGACTTCGGGTGAATCCCGCGTGGCGTCCGCTCGAATCGCCGAGATCGACGATTCCGGCGGACTCGCCGGGCCGGCCCACGAGGTCAACTGTGATCTGCTCGCCGTGTGCGGCGGGTGGAGCCCTGCGGTGCACCTGTTCGGCCAGGTGGGCGGGAAGCTGCGGTGGGACGACGAGGTCGCCGGGTTCGTGCCCGAACCGGAAAGCGCCCCGCCACGAGTAGTGGGTGGCGCGAGCGGAACCCGCGAACTCGGCCGTTGCCTGCAGCAGGGCGTCGACGCGGGAGTGCGATCCGCGGAGTCGGCCGGGTTCGCGGTGTCGGCGCTCCCGCTGCCCCCGGTGGACGAGGACTCGACCACCCGGGATCGGCCACTGTGGTTGGTGCCGGCCGAGGCGGGGCATCCGTCCGATTGGGACACTCATTTCGTGGACCAGCACCGGGATTCGACGGTTCCGGACGTGTGGCGGTCGATCGGTGCGGGGATGCGCTCGGTGGAGCACGTCAAGCGCTACACCACGATCGGGACCGGAAGCGACCAGGGCAAGACCTCCGGAGTCAATGCCATCGGCGTCATAGCGGACGCGTTGTCGGCCGGATCGCCTGCGGACGTGGGCACCACGACGTTCCGCCCGCCCTACGTACCGGTCCCGTTCGCCTTGTTCGCTGGACACGACCGGGGGGCACTGCACGATCCGGTCCGCACCACGCCGATGCACTCCTGGCACGTGGCCGTGGGTGCCGAGTTCGAGAACGTCGGTCAGTGGAAGCGGCCCTGGTACTACCCGCGCGCGGGGGAGAGCATGGACGTGGCGGTGCTGCGCGAGTGCGCGGCCGCCCGCGAAGGGGTCGCGATGATGGACGCGACGACCCTCGGCAAGATCGAGGTCGTCGGTCCGGACGCGCCGACGCTCCTCAACCGGCTCTACACCAACGGGTTCGCCAAGTTGCCGGTCGGGAAGGCCCGCTACGGCGTCATGTGCAAGGCCGACGGGATGGTCTTCGATGACGGCGTGACGATGCGGCTGGCCGAGGACCACTACCTGATGAGCACCACCACCGGCAATGCGGCGGCGGTGCTGGACTGGATCGAGGAGTGGCTGCAGACGGAGTGGCCGGATCTGGCCGTGCACTGCACGTCGGTGACCGAGCAGTGGGCGGCGATCGCGGTGGTCGGCCCGGATTCCCGTGCGGTCATCGCCAGGATGGCGCCCGATCTGGACGTGTCGGTGGAGTCGTTCGGCTTCATGGAGTTCCGGGAAACCCTGCTGCAAAACGGAATTCCCGCCCGAATCTGCCGGATCTCGTTCTCCGGTGAGCTCGCGTTCGAGATCAACGTCGCCTCCTGGTACGGCATGGCGGTGTGGGAATCCGTCGTCGAAGCGGGCGCGGATTTCGGCATCACGCCCTACGGCACCGAGACGATGCACGTGTTGCGCGCGGAGAAGGGTTTCATCATCGCCGGGCAGGACACCGACGGGACGGTCACGCCCTACGACCTGGGCATGGACTGGGTCGTTTCCCGGCGCAAGGACTTCATCGGAAAGCGGTCGTTCGCGCGGCCCGACACCGCTCGTACCGATCGAAAGCAGCTGGTCGGATTGCTGCCGGTGGATCCGGCCGAACTTCTCCCGGAAGGGGCCCACCTGGTGGAACGATCCGCGTCCCGCCGACCGCCGGTCCCGATGCTCGGTCACGTCACGTCCAGTTACCGGAGCGCCGCACTTGACCGTACGTTCGCGCTGGCACTGGTCCGGGGTGGCAGGCACCGGGTGGGCGAGGTGTTGCACGCGCCGGTCGATGGCCGGGACATCGAGGTCGAGGTCACCAAACCGGTCTTCTACGACGAGGAGGGAGCGCGCCGTGACGGTCGTCAGCTCGGTTGAGATCGAACCCGCGGAGGCGCGGGTCCGCGGTCTGCGGCAGAGCCCGCTGGGGTCGAGGGCGGAGGAACTCGCGGTCCGCAGCGGCAAGGCTGAGGGGGTCGACCTCGTGGAAGAGGCCTTCCTGACTCAGGTGAACCTCCGGATGGATCCGGACGATCCGGCGGTGGCTCGCGTGGAGAGCGTCCTCGGGACCAGGCTGTCGGAACACGCACCGAACACGGTTCGCGGGGACGAGCACGACGCGTTGCTCTGGCTGGGTCCGGACGAGTGGCTGGTTCTCGCCCCGGAGGGGCGTTCCGAGGTGCTGGTTTCCGGTCTGCGGTCGGCGCTGGGTGACTCGCCCGGTTCGGTGGTGGACGTTTCGGCGAACCGCACGACGCTGCGGCTGTCCGGTGCTCGGGCGCGGGATGTGCTGGCCAAGTCGTGTTCGCTGGATCTGCATCCGCGGGTGTTCGGTCCGGGGCACTGCGCGCAGACGCTGGTGGGCCGGACCCAGGTGGTGCTGTGGCAGGTGGGGGCCGAACCGTCGTACCGGCTCCTGGTGCGTTGCTCGTTCGCGAACTACTTGGCCGACGTGTTGCTGGACGGGATGGTGGAGTTCACCGCTGACTGAAGCCGATGGTTGCGCAATGCGGAACAGGCGGTAGGATGGGGCATGGACCCACCGGCTGTGCACTCATGCCGCCGGAGATCGGAGGGTTCCGAAATGCGCATCTCGAACGGATACGGTTGAGCCGTGAGCAACGACGACCAGACACGCGCGCGAGGTGGCGGAGCTCTGGTGCAGTCCGTCGACCGGGCTGTGACCGTGCTCGAAATGCTGGCGCGCAACGGTGAATCCGGCATCACCGAGATCGCAGGTGAGCTCGGTGTGCACAAGTCGACCGCGTCGAGGCTCGTCAGCGTTCTGGAGACGCGCGGCCTCGTCGAGCAGCTCGGCGAACGCGGCAAGTACGCCGTCGGTTTCGGCATGGTCCGGCTTGCCGGGGCGGCCATAGAACGTATGGACCTGCCCAGGTTGGGGCGACCGTTCTGCGAGTCGCTGGCCAGCGAGCTGGGTGAGACGGTCAACCTCGCGGTCCGGGACGACGAGGTCGCGATCAACATCAGTCAGGCTCGGGGCACCGCATCGGTCACCGCGCACAACTGGGTCGGCCAACGCACCCCCTTGCACGCGACCTCCAGCGGCAAGGTCCTGCTGGCCTGCGCGGACCCCGAGGATCAGGACAAGTTGCTCGACCGGGAACTGGAGCGCTACACCACGCGCACGGTCGTCGCCCCGGAAGAGCTCCGCAAGGATTTCGATCTCATCGTCCGGGACGGGTACGCGACGAGCTACGAGGAACTCGAGTTGGGGCTCAACGCCGCGGCGGTGGCGGTGCACGACGACCAGGGGGGCGTGATCGCGGCACTCAGCGCCTCCGGCCCCTCCTACCGCTTCTCCCGGAAGCGGATCCGGGAGGCAGTGGGAACCATGACCATGGCGGCGAAGGAACTTTCGTCCCAGCTCGGCTACCAGGACGCTTAGTGCTCTGTTTCGGAGGTGGTTTGGTTGGCGGGCACTCAGCGGAACCTCCGGCCCGCCCGTCGCCCGACCACCGTCCCCCACGGAATCGCTTCGCTCTACTCCAGTCCGTTCGCTGCGGGATCTCCGACATCTCGTGCCGGTGTACGCCACGTCGGGGCTGTCCTCGCGAAAGAACACCGGAGAACCCGCCACTGACCACCCCGGATCTCACGCAGAAAGCGGCGGACGCCGTTTGTGAAACACTCCCCAGGCCCGGTGGACCCGCGACGGTCCGTCGCGGGTCCACCTTCTCGGCGTCGTCACGCCGCTGCGGGAGGAACTGAACCGACTCGTTACTGCTCGTCGTCGGTGGTCTCGACCTCGTCGGTGGTGGTCTCGTCGGTGTTGTCGGTTTCCGGATCGATGGTGTTGTCGTCGGTCATGGGATGCTCCTCGCGGTCCGGTGGCAGTGCGAATCGAGTGCACCAGTCGAGGAGCACCCCGAGCCACCACAGCGAAGCCAACACGGTGTGGCGGTCCGGTAGATGCCGGCTCCATTCCACGCAGCACCGTTGGGAGGTCCGCGTCGGAGGCGGTCACCGGTTCGACGACACCGGGCGTTTCCGATGCCTCCCGAGTCCCGCATGCTCCGCGCGTCTGCCCGGATTCCGTAGTGCTGTGCCGCGATATGTCCGCGAGGATCAATCCTCTGGCGGGTGATGTCATGGATCCGCGGCGTGTTCCGCCTAGCGTCCGGGGCAATCCGATCCATCATTCAGCGTCATCGTTCGTACTCGTCGAAGCTGTCGCTGTCAGCCGAGCAGCGGTGAGCGTGCGCCTCCCGGTATCCCCGACGCACGTCGGCGGCAGTTCAACGGCGTTCTTTCCGGCTGCGGCAGGGGTTCATGACAGCACAGGGACGGAAGCGCACGCGCAACGCGGTGGTGACGTTGCGGCGACGAGCGCTGGGAATCGGCATGATCCTGGCCATCGCTCTCTTCTGCACCGCGACCATCGCCATCTATCAGAAAGCGTTCACCCCCGGCGTCGACGTGACGCTCCGAACCCCCTCGACCGGCAACCAACTGCGGCAGGGAGCGGAGGTCAAGGTCCGGGGAGTGACCGTGGGCCGGGTCGAGGAGATCAGGGCGACCGCGACCGGTGCCGAACTCGATCTGAGTCTCGAGCGTGATCGAGCCGATGTCGTCCCGGCGAACGCCACCGCGAAACTGCTGCCGAACACGCTGTTCGGCGAGCGGCACGTCGAACTGGAGATACCGGAGGCGCCGTCCGCGGCTCCCATCGCCTCGGGTGCCGTCATCGAACAGGGTCGGAGCCGAGCGGCGATCGAACTGGAAACGGTTCTCGCCGACACCATGCCGGTGCTGCGAGCAGTGCGCCCCGCGGACCTGGCGACCACCCTCAACTCGTTGAGCATGGCCCTCGACGGCCGTGGCAGGACGATGGGCGAAACCATCTCCCGACTCGATTCCTACGTGGCCCGGCTACCACCTTCGCTGCCGGATCTGCGGGCGAACCTCCGCGAGATGGTAGGTGTCGCCAAAACCTACGAGCAGGCCGCCCCCGATGTACTGGCGGCGATGGAGAACCTGAGCACGACCGCTCGGACACTCGTGGAGCAGCGCCACGACCTCGACCGCATGACCACCCGGTTGACCACGGGTTCCCAAGACCTCGCGGCCTTTTTCCGGGCGAGTGGCGACGACCTGATCAGGCTGAACGCGGCACAACGGCCGACGCTGGACCTGCTGGCCAAGTACGCGCCGCAGTACCCGTGCCTGCTGGCGAACATCGTCGAGTTCAAGCCCGCGATCAACGAGGTGGCGGGGGCCGGAACCGACGAGCCGGGCGTGCACATCACCGTCGAGGTCGTCGCCCATCGAGGCAAGTACGTGCCAGGGCAGGACGAGCCCGAGTACGCCGATGAGCGGGGCCCGCGGTGTCACGAAATGGTGCGGGGCCGGGCGCCGCAGTATCCGCCGGACGGGCCGATCGAGGACGGCTCCGAGCCAACCCCGCCCCCGCGCGAGGGCGGTGAACTCGGGTTGGCCAACTCGCCGGCCGAACGGGACCTCGTCGCGGGGTTGCTCGCGCCGTCGATGAGCACCCGCCCGCGAGAAGTTCCGCAGTGGGGGTCAGTACTGCTCGGCCCGGTGTTCCGCGGCGTCGACGTCGTCTTCCGGTGAGTCCGGCCGGATTCAGCCTTCACCGGCGGCGTGCGAACGCCGCCGGTGTGGTCCCGGTCCACCGCTTGAACGCGTGGATGAAGCTGGCTGCTTCGGAATAGCCGAGCCGGATCGCGATATCCTCGACCGACATGACGCCGTCGGCGAGCATTTCCTCGGCCAGCGCTGCACGCAGCTCGTCCCGCAACCCGTGGAAACTGTTCCCTTCGGCCCGCAGCTTGCGATGCAGGGTCCGTGCGCTCGTGTGCAGCCGCCGGGCCACTTCTTCCATGCTCGAGCCGACTTCCGAGCGCAGCTCGTCGCGCACCTGCCGCGAGAGGTCCTGACGCGCAGGTCGCCGGACGAGCCGTTCACGGCATTCGTGCTCGCACGCCGTGCGCGAGCACGAATGCGGCAAGGTGTGATCGAGGTGGCCGGGATCGAGCGTAATCACGTTCGCCGTCCGGCCGAAGGCGGGCATCACGCCGAAATCCCGTTCGTAGTCGCACGCGTGCGTGGGTTCGGAGATCTTCAGGTCGATCGACCGGATCGGAACGGGAGTGGGAAGCAGGTCCAGCATGATCGTGTGGATGCCGGCCAGGTCGCGCTCGACGAGGAAATCGCGCGCGTCAACGGGGATCGACTCGTCGTCCAACTGGATCCGGACCGAGTCGGAATCCTGCCGGACGCGGGGGGTGCAGAAGGCGAAGCTCAGTTCCAGGTACCGCAACGCCGTCCGCATGCCGTCGCGCACCGTGGGGCTTGTGGTGAACGCGAACCCGAGCACGCCGTACGCGGTCAGGTGGTACCGCCTGCCCGCGCGGTAGCCCAGCCCGGGATCGGCCACTCGGGAGATCAGGTTGCGCACGATGGCGAGCTCCTGCCGCGCTGTGATCGAGGTTTCGGGCTTCTCCAGTGCTTCCGGGGTGAGCCCGGAACCGTGCAGAACGTCCTCGGCCGTGACCCCGTGTTCCGCGGCGAACCGGGTCAGGAGCAACGCGCTGACGGGGCTGCGGGGGAAGTCCCAGCCGCGCACGGCCGGTCCCCGGTTGCCCGGCCGGTCCGGCTGCTGATCGTCCAGGCGGCTCTGCGGCATGGGCGGAAGTATCAATCACACGCCCTCGGCCGTCATAGTGCTTCCGAGGCCGTGGTTTGGCGTCTTCTGCTACACATGAGCAAATTTCGACGATCTTCTCGCTAGATTCCGCACGGCGGGAGGCACGGCGAAGACGGGGGTGTGCGGCGGTTCTTGGCCGGGATTCCCGCACCTCGGCCGAACACCAGGAGTAACGACATGTCATACCCACCGGAACCGTGGCGCCTGCGCGGCCGGATGTCGGTGTCGCTCTGGCACCTGCCCGAGCGCGAACTGCCCGCAACCCCGGAAGAAACCGTCCCGGTCGTCGTCGGCGGGCGGGGGCTGATCGGCGCGGCCTGGGTTTCCTACGGGCCGGGCAGCGTACTGGAGTACAACGAACTGCTGGTCGCCGTGCTGGCCAGGCGAGGTGGGCATCCGCGCGTGTGCATCAGCCAGATCTGGGTCGACAGCGAGGCTTCCAGGCTCGGCGGGCGAGAACTCTGGTCCATCCCGAAGGAGCGGGCCACCTTCGAGATGGACGGATGGCCGTACCGGGCACGTGCGCTGGGCATCGCGTCCGCGCACCACGCCGACCGCATGGCTCTACCGTTGAGTTGGCCGCTTCGCTGGAAGCTCGCCCAGCAGGGCCCGGAGGGACTGCGGGAGAGCAGGGTGCGGGCAACCTCGCGGATCGTGCTGCGTTCGGGAGCGTGGCACGTCGACCCCTCCGGCCCACTGGGGTGGCTGCGTGGTCGAAAGCCGATGCTCAGTGCTGATCTGGACGACTTCGACATGCGGTTCGGGGAGATACCGCCCGCCGCCTGAACCGACCTGAAACCGAGGTGATGCCGTCATGTGCCCGGAACTTCGGGAAGATCAAGTCTGAGGGGCTGAACACGGAGCCTTGATATCCGGCGGGACCTTGGGCAAAGTGTTCGGCGCGGAACGGGCGGTCGGGGGCCGGGCGGATGACGTCGGGCAAGCGTCCGGTAGCAGACGCACCTGCCATTGAGGAGCGAAGGATGCTCAGCCCCGACGACGTGCACAACGCGGATTTCGCCAGGTCGTGGCGACGAAATCGCAGCTATGACGAGGACGAGGTGGACGAGTTCCTCGACCGGGTCGACGCGACGCTCTCCGGGCACGACGCGGTAACCGCGCACGAGGTGTTGGGCGTCAGGTTCAGTCCGCGCAAGCGCGGGAAGCGCGCCTACCGGAAATCGCAGGTGGACGCCTTCCTCGACAAGGTCGCGCTGACTCTGCTGAAGCGGGAGGTGCGGCAGGCCGAGAAGCAGCCGGGTCGGGCAGCCGCATCGGACGGGGACGAGCACCGATCACGGGAGACGGCGAGCGCTCCGGTGGAGGAATCGGCCGCAGCGCCGGACGAGTCGGTCCGGCACAGGCAGGTTCCCCCGGGACGTACGGTCCGTGGTGAGCGGCCACCTGCCCCCCGTGACCGGCCCTCCCGGGAAGGGGAAGGTTCGGCGGCGCGGAGTGCGACTCCGTCCGGGGTGGCGGGGCCTCGGCCGACGGTGCCCCCTCGTGCGGGATCGAGCCCGGCGGGGCCAGACCCGGCGGGACCGGCCTCAGCGGGACCGAGCCCGGCGGGACGGGGTCCAGCGGCGCTCGACGTCCGGGCCGCGCGCCGTCCGATGGTTGCCCACCAGTCCGGCGAGCAGGCGCAATCCGTGCTGGACAAGTCCGAGGTGGACGCGTTCGTCGATCGGGTCGAGGCGACGTTGCGCGGCGCGGACTCCCTCACTGCCGAAGAAGTTCTCAACGCGTCCTTCAACCCGCCGCTTCCCGGTCGGCCCGGCTACCCGGAGGCCGGCGTCGTCGCCTTCCTCGTGACGTTCTCGACGAGCATCGGCCAGCTCTCCACGAGCGAGCGGACCGTACCTCCGCAACGAATGGGGATCGCCCGAGCGTTCCGCCGCGAGCAGGAGGAACAGGCTCCGAAGCTGACCCCCGAGCTGATCAACAACGTTGCGCTGCACGCTCCCGCCGCCGGGCAGCCCGGTTACGACGTAGTGCAGGTGGACGCCTTCCTCGACAGGGTGGAGGCCACGCTGCGGGGCGCGGACGCGCTCACCGCCCAGGACGTGCACGAGGTGCGTTTCCACGAATACCCGCCCGGTCGTGGTGGTTATGACCAGGACGAGGTCGAGTCGCTCATGGACCTCGTCGCCGAGTGTCTGGCGCCGGTTCCGCGCACCGACCGCCAACCCGCGACGCAGCGGTTCGGCTGAAGAACGGGTCGAAGCGGTCGGTGCCGGCCGGAACGCCGGGTCGAGCTCATTCCTGGTCGAGCCTGGAGAGCCCGGCAGGCGTGTAGCGCTCGCCCGCGGCGGCACCGGCCGGAAACAGTTCGGAAAGTTCTTCGACAGTGGCCAGGTCCAGCGGGTTGTCGGCTGCGTACAGGTTCGCCTCGACGTTGGCGACCCGCCTGCTTCCCGGGATCGGCACCACGTCGTCACCCTGGGCCAGCAGCCAGCCGAGGGCGAGTTGTGCCGGGGTACGGCCGAGTTGTTCGGCGCGCAGGCGGAGCTGTTCGACCAGGGACAGGTTGCGGTCGAGGCTCTCCGCTTCGAACCGCGGGTACCGCTTCTGCCGCTCCTCGAGGTTCTCGACATCGGAGGCGTCGCGGATCGAGCCGGTGAGCACCCCGCGCCCCAGGGGCGAGTAGGCGACCAGGCCCACGCCGAGTTCGCGCAGCACGGGCAGCAGCGCGTTCTCCGGATCGCGGGTGAACAGCGAGTACTCCTGCTGCACCGCGGTGATCGGGTGTACGTCGTGCGCGCGGCGGAGGTTGGTAGTACCCACCTCTGACAGCCCGATGTGGCCGATCTTGCCTGCCTGCACGAGTTCGGCCAGCGCGCCGACGGTGTCCTCGATCGGCGTGGAAGGGTCGATTCGGTGCAGGTAGTACAGGTCGACGTGGTCGGTGCCGAGCCTGCGGAGACTCGCGTCGATCGCCTCCCGCACGTACTCGGGTCGTCCCAGTCCGGTCTCCGCCCCCGCGCCGAACTTGGTGGCGAGGAAGACGTCTTGCCTGCGGCGGGCGAGAATCTTGCCGAGCAGTTCTTCGTTGTGCCCGTTGCCGTAGACGTCGGCGGTGTCGAAGAATTCGATGCCGATGTCGAGCAGGTGGTCGAGCAGGCGAATCGACTCGGCATCGTCCGCTTGCCCGTACACTCCGGAAAGCCCCATCGAGCCGTAGCCGATGGCGCTCACCTCAGGACCGGCCGGTCCCAGCCGACGGCGGGCGGAGGAGACGGGAGTGGTCGAAGACGACATGCGTTCCTTTCCGGTGGGAAGCCGTGTGGCGACGCGTCGTTCGGCCCGTGGCTGTCCGGTCCGTTCTGCGCCGCCGCGGGTTCGACGGTCGCGCGGCGGATCCTGCCGTCGCGAGACTACGCTGCCACGCCCGCTGTTCCCACGATGAACCGCGGCTCGGCAGGTTTCTGGCAAGATCGTGCAGGTGACCGAACTCGTCGACGTGCAACGAATCGAGCAGGCTGTCGGGATGATCGCGCCCACGTTTCGCGACACCCCGCAGTACGTGTGTGACGAACTCGGCGACGCTCTCGATCTGCGACCGCTGTTGAAGGTGGAGACGGTCAATCCGGTTCGCTCTTTCAAGGGCCGTGGTGCCGATTTGCTCGCCCGGCGCACACCTTCCTCGGTGGCGCTGGTGTGCGCGTCCACCGGGAACCTCGGCTACGCGTTGGCGCACGTCGCCGGGAAGTACGGCGTTCGGGTGGAGATATTCGCTTCCAGCATGACCGACCAAACGCGACTCTTTCAGTTGGAATCATTCGGCGCGAATGTCCATTTGGTGCTCGGGGATCACGATGCGGCTCGGCGCGATGCTCGTGCGGCGGCCGAGCGAACCGGGTGGAAATTCGTCGAGGAGGGCACCGAACCCGCCTTCGTCGAGGGTGGGGGAACGATCGGCGCCGAATTGACCGGTTTCGACGGCACCATCGATCACGTGCTGGTACCGGTCGGTCATGGTTCGTCCATCTGCGGGATCGCGGCCTGGTTCAACGCGGTCAGCCCGTCCACCCGCGTGGTGGCCGTCGGTTCGACCGGTGCGCCCGCGATGGAACGCGCGTGGCGAACCGGCGACCTCGAATCGGACGGGCCGACCAAGACGATGGCCGAAGGACTCGCGGTGCGAGAGCCGGTCGCCGAAACCGTGCGGGCGATGCGGAGGAGCGTCGACGCCTACGTCCTCGTGGACGACGAGCTGTTGTCCGTGGCTGCGCGGCTGCTGCGCACCTGCTCGCGGTTGGTGGCCGAACCCGCGGGTGCCGCGGGGATCGCGGGGGCGCTGAGCATGGCGGACGAGCTCCGGGGCACGACCGTGGCACTGCCTGTCGGAGGCGCGAACGTCGACTCCGAAGCGCTCGAACGCGAGTACTGAACCGGTCTCGGAACGGAACCCGCGTCAGCGCCGTCGGGTGAGTGGTTGATCCTGATGTGGGCCGGTGCTCGTGAACGGTGCGCGTGCGGTGAACGCGGCCGCCACCCCGAGCAGGACCCCGGTCAGTCCGAAGACGGCACCGACGCCACTGACCCCGGCCAGGGCGCCGGCGGCGTACGGGATGGCCACCTGCCCCAGCCGGTTCCCGCTGAGCCGGAGCGACAGCGCAGCACCGCGGTTCTGCTCGGTGACCAGGCTGACCACCCACGTCATCGTCAACGGCTGGCCGATGCCCATGAAGAAACCCGCGATCACCATGCAGACCACCAGCACCCAGGGGTACGGAAGTATCGGGATCAGCGCCATCGGTACCGCCGAGCACAGCGTTGCCGAGACGATCAGGAGCCGCCGTGGGAAGGTCTGGACGAGCCTCGTGAGCAGGAAGCGCGACACCAATGAGGCGAGCGTGCGTGCGGTGAGCAGCGCCGTCACCGTGTGCACACCGATGCCGTAGTGGTGCCCGAAGACCGGTAGGTAGGCAGTGAGCACGTCGACCGAGGCCAGGACGGCGAGACTGGAGTACATCGCCGGTTTCATCCCAGGTGCGCGCAGCATGGTCAGTCCGGACTGGCGGTCCGAGCGTTCGCCGGGCGAGGTCGCCGTCGGCGGCATCCGCAGGAAGCAGGTCAACGGCACGGACAGCAACGCGAGTGCGGTAGCGGTGAGTAGGGCCGGTGTGGTGTCGACGTGGTCACCGCCAGTGGCCAGGAGCGCGGTGACGACTCCGCCCAGTGGCAACCCCACCGCTTGACCGAGCGAGACGCCGAGAGTCAGACCGCCGAAGCGCCGGTCGAGCTCGTCCGAGCTGCAGCGCTTCGCGATCATGCCCTGCCCGCCGACGGTGAACAGCAGCTGCCCCAGGCCGAGGATCACGTTCGCTCCGCCGAGCATCACGAGGTTGGTGCTCGTCGAGGCGAGCCCGGCGCCGGTCGTGGTGAGCACCGAACCGACGACGAGTGCGGTGATCACGTGGCGGCGGTCGACGGCCCGGCCCACGGGCAGTGCCACGAGTAGCGGAGCGAGTGCGAACGAGGCCGCGATGATCCCGACCGTCACCGAGTCGCCACCCAGTGCCAGTGCACGGTAGGAGGCGTTCACGCGGACGACGTTGTAGACCGCGTTGGCGAGCGCGGTGGCCGCGAACAGCAGTACGAACCACCGGGGGAACCGTGCTGTCGGAGTACTCACGAGCGGGCCGGAGTGCAGGAGAACGCGTGCGACACGACCTCACACGTTTTCAGCGGGAACGGTCGCGCACAGCGATATGTGTTCCATAACGTGGGTGATCCGCGGCACTCCCGTCATTCCCCGGTGCGCTGTTCCGGCGCTGCCCGCTTGAGCCAGGGCATGTTGTCCGGCTCCTTCCGGCCCGGGAGATGCGCGTTGAGGACGGCGGGCAGCCAGTCGGACAGCGTTTCGCCACCGAGTTGACCGGTCAGCTCGTCCAGCGTGGCCGACTGCTCAGCAGTGGGGCGGATCACGATGCGCACCGGACCGGAGCCAAGGTGGTGCGTTTGTCCGGAGTCGGAGACGAACGGCACTCGCGCCTCTCGCAGGACGGTCGCCAACTCGTCCCGGTGCGCTTCGATGGCGTCGAACACGATGGAGGTGTTGGTGCGTTCGTCCTGTGCTTCGCGGTACGTGTCCACGCGGAGTTGGAGTGCGTCCGAGACGAACACCGTCCTGGCCTGAGCGTCCTCGGCCCGCGTACCGACCTCTTGCTGAAAGTCACTGCTCACCCGGCATGTCTACCACTGGTGCGGCGAGCCATGTCGAGGTGTCACCGGTGCCCGGTCGTCGTCCCGCTCGTGCCTGCCCGGCTGAGCCACCGCACACCCTTCGGATTCGCTCGGGGCCGCCGCTAACGGGCCGGCGAGGCCGGGTCGCGGCCGAACCGCGTGTGATGCGGTCGTCCTCGACGCCGCAGTGGGAGCTTTTCCGTTCCGTGTGCGGAAAAGCTCCCACTGTAACCACAATGGACGGTCGTCCTGCTAGCAGGAACGAAGCGCGCCCACTCGAGATTTCTCAGTGCGCCGTCGCCTTCTCGGCCCCGGCACCCGTGAGTGCACGCACCTCCATTTCCGCGTGCTTGGCCGCGTCGTGTTCCGTCGACAGCATCGTTCCCAGCCAGCCGAGGAAGAACGACAATGGAATGGAGACCAGACCCGGGTTCTGCAGCGGGAAGAAGGCGAAGTCGGCGCCGGGCACCATCGAGTCCTCGGTGCCGGACACGGCGGGGGAGAAGACGATCAGCACGACCGTCGTGGTCAGACCGCCGTAGATGCTGAAGAGCGCACCCTTGGTGTTGAACCGCTTCCAGAACAGCGTGTAGAGGATCGTCGGCAGGTTGGCCGATGCGGCGACCGCGAACGCCAGCGCCACGAGGAACGCCACGTTCTGGTTGCGGGCGAGGATGCCACCGATGATGGCGACCGCACCGATGACCACCGCGGTGATCCGGGCGACCCGCACCTCGGCCTGCTTGTCGTCGACCTTGCCCTTCTTGATCACGTTCGCGTAGATGTCGTGGGCGAACGAAGCCGACGCGGTGATCGTCAAGCCGGCGACGACGGCCAGGATCGTCGCGAACGCGACCGCCGAGATGAAGCCCATCAGCACGGGCCCACCCAACGCCTGGGCCAGCAGCGGTGCGGCCGAGTTGGATGATCCCGGCGCGTTCTTGATGGCCTCCGGGCCTACGATCGCCGCCGCGCCGTAGCCCAACACCAGCGTGAACAGGTAGAACATGCCGATCAGCACGATGGCCCACACCACGGAACGGCGGGCTTCCTTCGCGGTCGGCACCGTGTAGAAGCGCATCAGCACGTGCGGGAGTCCTGCCGTGCCCAGCACCAGCGCGAGACCCAACGAGAGGAAGTCCAGCTTGGTGGCTTCCGATTCGCCGTACTTGGCGCCGGGGTTGAGTAGGTTCTCACCGCTGGCTCCGGCCTTGTCGACCGCGCCCTGCAGCAGTGCGGACAGGTCGAAGCCGTACTTTCCGAGTACCCAGAGGGTCATCGCGGCGGCACCGGTGATCAGCAGTCCGGCCTTGATGATCTGCACCCATGTGGTGCCCTTCATTCCGCCGACCAGCACGTACACGATCATGATGACACCGACGATCGCGATCACGGCCGCTTGACCGACGCCGCTGGAGATGCCGAGCAGCAGTGATACGAGCACACCGGCACCTGCCATCTGCGCCAGCAGATAGAAGAAGCTCACCGCGAGCGTGGAGGTGGCAGCGGCCGCGCGAACCGGCCGCTGACGCATCCGGAACGCCAGTACGTCGCCCATGGTGAACTTGCCGGTGTTCCGCAGCAGCTCGGCAACCAGCAGCAGGGCGACCAGCCAGGCCACCAGGAAGCCGATCGAGTACAGGAAGCCGTCGTAGCCGTACAGCGCGATGGCGCCGACGATTCCGAGGAACGACGCCGCGGAGAGGTAGTCGCCGGAGATCGCGATGCCGTTCTGCGAACCGGTGAACGAACGACCCGCCGCGTAGTAGTCCGAGGCCGTCTTGGTGTTCCTGCTGGCGCGCAGCACGACCACGAGAGTGACGGCGACGAACGCGCCGAAAATGCTGATGTTGAGCAGCGGACTGGACTGTTCCAGCCCGCCCTGCGCGAGGTGGATCATGCGTTGCTTCCCTCCACTTCGGCGCGGATGT
This sequence comes from Parasphingorhabdus pacifica, assembly GCF_054779195.1. NCBI lineage: Bacteria > Pseudomonadati > Pseudomonadota > Alphaproteobacteria > Sphingomonadales > Sphingorhabdaceae > Parasphingorhabdus > Parasphingorhabdus pacifica. Next base: position 4,679 of record NZ_BAAGYS010000013.1, on the reverse strand, counting down.
TCTCGGCGATCGGGTCGAGACGGCGATTGGCGAACCGCACGTACAGAGCGGTGATGACGAAGGTCGAAACGAACTGCAACAGACCGAGGACCAAGCCCACGTTGATGTTGCCCATGACCTTGATGGACATGAATCCGTGCGCGTAGTCGGCCAGCAGCACGTACAGCAGGTACCAGACCAGGAACAGGCCGGTCATCGGGAAGACGAAGCTCCGGAGTCGCCGCCGGAGTTCGACGAACTCCGCACTGGAGTGGGCCTCGGCCCAGGGGTCGGCCCCTGGCTCCGAGGTCTCGGGGTCGGTGGTGCTCACGGATCCTCCTGAAATGAACGAGTGGTGCGCGACACGTTAGGGAGGTCACATGTGTAACGGCACCGTGAGCAGCCGGATGGACTGGTGGTGCGACGAACGGTCCACGAGCGGTGCGCCATCCACGTCGAGCGGTCGACTCACCTCTCGCGGCGAGCGGAAACCCGTGCCTCGTCGAGATGCAGGCGAAGCATGGACGTCATCGCCCAGGGCGGCGGGCGCCCCCGCCAGGACACTGCCGCCATCGTGGCGAACGCGAGCGGGACGGACCACGACGCGGGTTGAGCGATCAGTACCGCCCCCCAGCCTTCCAGCGCGGGACCGAACAGCGCTACCGCGATCGCCCCCGAGGATGCGACCAATCCGACCGAAACTCCCCAGATCGCGCCGGGAGCGGTGAGCCCACGCCACCAGATGCCGAGCACCAGCAGCGGGCAGAACGTCGAAGCCGCGACGGTGAAACCCCAGGTGACGAGAACACCGGCATCGATCTGAACCGCCTGCAACGCGAGCAGGACGACCACCAGCGCCACCAGCAGCACGGTGACCCGCAGTTGTCGAAGACCACCCGGAAGGAGGTCGTGCGAGACCGCCCCCGAAACGACCAGCAGCAGACCCAGCGAGGTGGCCAGGAACGCCGCGAACGCACCGCTGGTCAGCAGCACGGTGAACAACGTGCCCACCCAGCCGGAGTCGACCTGCGCGGGTAGTGCCACGACGGTCGTGTCAGTAGCCCCGGACAGGTACAGGTGCGGTACGAGCACCTGCCCCAGCGCGCCGTAGATGCCCGGGAACAGGTAGAACACGCTCAACAGGGCCACCGTCAGCGCGGCGGTGCGCCGCGCCGCCCGGCCGTCGGGGCTGGTGTGGAAGCGCACGAGCACGTGCGGCAACCCCATTGTCCCGAGCATGGTCGCCACCAACACGGACCAGGTGCCGAGCAGGGGATGACCCGCATCCCGCACGTTGAGCAGCGGTCGTTGCCAGTCCGCGCCCCCGGGCACGTTGAGCCCGCCCACCTCGGGCACCGCGGCTCCGCGCGGGAACGTCAGCGTGCGCCCGGCCTCGACCTCGTGGTCGCCGGGTGGCAGCAGCTCGGACGTGCCGCCGGGCCGCGTGACCGTGACGGGTTCGGACACCTCCAGCGTCACGTCCACCCGGAACACGATCGGGGTGTCGTGCGAGAAGTGGGTGAACTCGACGGGGTGCACCGCCTCGTGCCGCACCGCGGTGCTCGCCTCCAGCAGCAACCACACGGCGGGCACGATGAACAACAACAGCTTCAGGCAGAACTGGAACGCCTGCACGTAGGTCGCCGCCCGCATCCCGCCCAGTGCCAGCGTGGTGCTGACCGCCGCTCCCGCGATCACGACACCCACCCAGTACGGCGTGGCACTCACCGCGCTGAGCACCAGCCCAGCGGTGCGGAACTGCGGCACGAGGTAGAGCCCGCCGATGATCAGCACGACCACGGCGGTCAGCTTGCGCAGCGAGGACGAGGCCAGCCGTGCCTCGGCGAAGTCGGGCACGGTCAGCGCACCCGACCGCCGCATCGGCGCGGCAACGAGAACCAGCATGGCCACGTATCCGGCGGTGAACCCCACCGGATACCACAGCGATCCGACCCCGTCCTTGACCATCAACCCCGCGATTCCGAGGAACGAAGCCGCGGACAGGTACTCGCCGGAGACCGCCGCCGAATTCACCAACGGAGAGATCTGGCGCGAGGCCACCAGGAAATCGGAGGTCGTCCGCATCGCGGCCACCCCGCGCAACCCGATCAACAAGGTCATCAGCACGACGGGGGCAACCGCCAGTGCAGCGACCATCAGACCTCCTCGACGGTCTCGGCGCGATCCACCCGCTCGGCCCGCCGCAGCTGCCACAGGGCCAGCAACACCATCACGGGAAACGGCAGGACCACCAACATCAGCCACGACACCGGAATCTCCAGCACCCGCAGCTCGTCGAGCACCGGCAGCAGCGCGAACACGATCGGCAGCCCGAACAGCAAGGCGAGCAGACCCGCCAGCGGTGCCACCGCCAGCTTGCGCTGCGCCATGTACAGCGCGCGTGCCCGCTCGGCATCGGCGGGCCGCAGCCGCGGCGCGCGCCACCGCCCGCGAAGCTTGGGGCGCGAGTGCGCCAACCGGGTCTGCGGACTCGTGACCTGGACCCGCTTGTTGCCGCTCATTCACCCCTCCCGGCCGGACGGCCGAGTTCGTGGTGCCGGGCGTTGTTCAGCAACTGCTCGCGCAGTTCACGGGAGTGCCGCCTGCTCACCGGCACATCTCCCACATCGGTGTGCGCGATCAGGCCGCCCGCCGAGTCGCTGCGCAGCTCCCGGACCGCGTTCAGCGCCACGAGGAAGCTCCGGTGCACCCGGCCGAACCCGGTTCCTTCCCAATAGCTCTCCAGCTTGGAGATGGGCATCCGAACCACGTGCGCGCCGGAACGCGTGTGCAGCCGAACGTAGTCGCCATGGGCCTCCACGTACTGCACCTCGCTGCGCCGCACGTATCGGGTTCGTCCGCCCACGTCCACCGGCAGCGCCGCCATCGTTTCCGGGGGCGCGGTGCCCTGCTGGCCGGTTTCCTCGGCCGAGGCCAACTTGCTGAGCCTGGCGAGGGCTGCCGACAGCCGGTCGGCGCGGACCGGTTTGAGGACGTAGTCGACCGCGCCGATGTCGTAGGCGCTGAGTGCGTGGTTGTCGTAGGCGGTCACGAACACGATCAATGGCGGGGCGCTGAGCCTGGACAGCAGCGATCCCAGTTCGAGACCGTCCAGCCCGGGCATCGAGATGTCCAGGAACACCGCGTCATAGCTTCCGTTCTGGATGAGCTTGAGCGCGCCGAGAGCATCGCCGGCTCCGACGACCTCGGCCACCTCGGGCGCTTCCCGCAGTATTTGGCACAGTTCGTCGAGCGCTGGTGGAACGTCGTCGACGGCGAGTATGCGCAGTCCTTCCGCCATCACGGCACCACTCCCGGTTGAAACATCGGGACCCGGACGACCACTCGGGTACCGGCGCCCTCCGCGGTTTCCACGACGAGCCCGAACCAGTGCCCGTAGACCGACCGCAGCCTGCGGTCGACGTTGGTCAGTCCGAAGCTCTGCTCCTCGCCACGGCCCGCGAGGATGGCCTCCGCCTTCGCCGGGTCCATCCCGACTCCGTTGTCCTCGACGCTGATCACCAGGTCGTTTCCTTCTGACTCCCCAAGGACCTGCACCATGCCGGTTTCGTCGGATTCGAGCGGTCGCTGTTCGATCCCGTGCCGCACCGCGTTCTCCACCAGGGGTTGCAGGACCAGATAGGGAACGGCCACCGCCAGCACCTCGGGAGCGACCCGGATCTGCACGCGCAGGCGATCGCCCAGCAAGGCCCGCTGCAACGCCAGGTACGTCTCGATCGCGTGGAATTCGTCGGAGACGGTGGCGTACTCGCGATTCCTGGCCAGCCCGTAGCGGACGAAATCGGCGAAGTCGAGCATCAGGTCGCGGGAGCGATCCGGGTCCGACCGCACGAGCGCGGCGATGACCGTGAGCGCGTTGTACATGAAGTGCGGGGAGATTTCCGCGCGCAGCGCCCGGAGTTCGGACTGGGCGGCCTGCTCGGCCGAGGCCTCGAGCCGGTACCGGGTGAGGGCGTCCTCGACCCAGTGCGCGGCCTCGCGCACCTCGGACGCCCGGATGTCGCCGCTGACCAGGATGGCTCCGACTAGTTCGTCGTGCACGTGCAGCGGCATGGCCACGAGGGGTGGGCGGCCGCTCTGCGTCTCGGTGTGCAGTACCTCGTCGACGTGCCTCCGCGCATCGGTGTCCGACGACGGACACCCGGCCCATTCCAGGGAACCGGACAGGTCGGCGAGGCCGACGCCGTCGGCGCCCAGCAGGCGGCGCAGGCCACGCGCGGCCGCGACCGCCTTGGGGCCGCCGACCCCGTCACGCAGGTTCTCGGCGACCTTGCGCACCGTGCGCAGGGTCGTCATCGGCTTGGTGCGTGACCGATCACGCCCCGCCCCGAGCAGGTCGAGGTGGAGTTTGTGATCCGCGGGTCCCGGCATCGTCCTTCCCTACGTTCCCATCAGTGGCGACAGGATGTCTCGGGATACTAGTTCGTGCACAAAGGGTGAAGCGAGGATACTGGTCAACCGCTCGTCGTGTTACGGCCACCACCCGTCCCGCTGACGCCACTCGTCGCCGCACGCACCGTGCCCGAGCGCACTCCACACCCCTACGGTGCCTCCACATCAATCCGATCAGCCCGAGCTCCAGGGGAGTAGAAGAATGAGCAATGCCGCCGCTTGGGACAACTTGCTGTCTGAGAGCAGGACGTTCGCGCCGTCTGATTCGTTTGTTGCGCAGGCCAATG
>NZ_BAAGYS010000012.1:0-76975 GCF_054779195.1 Parasphingorhabdus pacifica | reverse complement strand
AGCTGACCACCCTCCTCGTAGCCGACGTAGCCCGGAGGCGCACCGAACAGCCGCGACGCGGTGTAGCGGTCGTGGAACTCACCCATGTCGATCTGCACGAGCGCGTCGTCGTCCCCGAAGAGGAACTCCGCCAACGCCTTCGACAGCTCCGTCTTCCCCACACCGGACGGACCGGCGAAGATGAACGAACCCGACGGGCGCTTCGGGTCCTTCAACCCGGCACGCGTACGACGGATCGCCTGGGACACGGCCTTGACCGCGTCCTCCTGGCCGATGATCCGCTTGTGCAGCTCGTCCTCCATGCGGAGCAGACGCGAGGTCTCCTCCTCGGTGAGCTTGAAGACCGGGATCCCCGTCCAGTTCGCCAACACCTCGGCGATCTGCTCGTCGTCGACCTCGGCGACCACATCCAGGTCACCGGCCTTCCACTGCTTCTCCCGCTCCTCCTTCTGGCCGAGGAGCTGCTTCTCCTCGTCCCGGAGTCGAGCGGCCCGCTCGAAGTCCTGCGCGTCGATCGCGGACTCCTTGTCGCGGCGCACGTCGGCGATCTTCTCGTCGAACTCGCGCAGGTCCGGCGGCGCGGTCATCCGGCGGATGCGCATCCGCGCACCGGCCTCGTCGATGAGGTCGATCGCCTTGTCCGGCAGGTACCGGTCGTTGATGTAGCGGTCGGCCAGGCTGGCCGCCGACACCAGGGCGCCGTCGGTGATCGAGACGCGGTGGTGCGCCTCGTAGCGGTCCCGCAGGCCCTTCAGGATCTCGACGCTGTGCTCGAGCGAAGGTTCGCCGACCTGGATCGGCTGGAAGCGGCGCTCCAGCGCGGGGTCCTTCTCGACGTACTTGCGGTACTCCTCCAGCGTGGTGGCACCGATGGTCTGCAGCTCACCGCGGGCCAGCATCGGCTTGAGGATGCTCGCGGCGTCTATGGCCCCCTCAGCGGCACCGGCACCGACCAGCGTGTGGATCTCGTCGATGAACAGGATGATGTCGCCGCGGGTCTTGATCTCCTTGAGCACCTTCTTGAGGCGCTCCTCGAAGTCACCGCGGTAGCGGGAGCCTGCGACCAGCGATCCCAAGTCGAGCGTGTAGAGCTGCTTGTCCTTGAGCGTCTCGGGCACCTCGCCCTTGACGACCTGCTGGGCGAGCCCCTCGACCACCGCGGTCTTGCCCACACCGGCCTCGCCGATGAGGACCGGGTTGTTCTTGGTCCGCCGGGACAGCACCTGCATGATCCGCTCGACTTCCTTTTCCCGGCCGATCACCGGGTCGAGCTTGGATTCACGGGCGCTCTGGGTCAGGTTGCGACCGAACTGGTCCAACACCAGCGACGAAGACGGCGTGCCCTCGCCCCGGCCACCGGCCTCGGCGGGCTCCTTGCCCTGGTAACCGGAGAGCAGCTGCAGCACCTGCTGGCGCACGCGGTTGAGGTCCGCACCGAGCTTGACGAGCACCTGCGCGGCCACGCCTTCACCCTCGCGGATCAGCCCGAGCAGGATGTGTTCGGTGCCGATGTAGTTGTGGCCGAGCTGCAGCGCCTCGCGCAGCGACAGCTCCAGCACCTTCTTGGCTCGTGGGGTGAAGGGGATGTGACCACTCGGAGCCTGCTGGCCCTGGCCGATGATCTCCTCGACCTGCTGGCGCACCCCTTCCAGGGCGATTCCCAGCGACTCCAGCGCCTTGGCGGCGACACCCTCACCCTCGTGGATCAATCCCAGGAGAATGTGCTCGGTGCCGATGTAGTTGTGGTTGAGCATCCTGGCTTCTTCTTGGGCCAGGACGACCACCCGCCTCGCGCGGTCGGTGAACCTCTCGAACATTCGCACTCCCTGACTGCTGCGCCGGCGGTCTGTTACCGGGACACGGCCCCTGCTTCGCCGATGCCCGCGATGGGTTCAGCACTCTTGGGAACCACTGTAGTAGCCCCGCCCCGTCGCAGTCCGTGCCCGCTGGCGGCCTGCTGTTTCTCAATCCTTACAACACCCCGGCCAACGGCTTTCTGGCCTGCGACATTCCGGCCATAACCCGATCGAGGCAGGCTGTCCGCTCAGCGCGAACATGTGCCCTGCTCCCGGCGCGTCCACTCACGGCGGGGTGGAAGATCTGTTTGCCTTACGCCTTCGCGCCTTTCCGACGGCCGCCGACCGGTACCACCATCGGAGTACCCGCCACGGGGTCCTCGATCACGCGCGCGTCCAACTCGAACACCTCGGCGAGGAGTTCCTCGGTGAGCACCTCGTGCGGGGTGCCCTCGGAAACGATCGCTCCGTCCCGCATCGCCACCAGCCGATCGGCATAGCGCGCGGCCAGATTCAAGTCATGCAGGACCATTACGACAGTACGCCCGCTCTCCTCGTGCAGGCGACCCACCAGCTCCAGCACGTCCACTTGATGGGACAGGTCGAGATAGGTGGTCGGCTCGTCGAGCAGCAGCAGATCGGTCTCCTGGGCGAGCGCCATCGACAACCACGCCCGCTGCCGCTGCCCGCCGGAGAGCTCGTCCATGGTGCGCTCGGCGAGGTCGCCGATTCCGGTCAGCTCCAAGGCCGCGGCGACCGACTGCTCGTCGTCCGACGACCACTGCCGGTACCAGGACTGGTGCGGGTGCCTGCCGCGAGCCACCAGGTCGGCCACCGAGAGCCCTTCCGGTGCCAGTGGGGACTGCGGCAGCAGCCCGAGCACCTTCGCGACCTCCTTGGTCGACATCTTGTGGATCTGCTTCCCGTCCAGCAGCACCCCGCCGTGCTTCGGTCGCATGAGACGCCCCAGCGCCCGCAGCATCGTCGACTTCCCGCAGCCGTTCGGGCCGATCACCGCGGAGATCGTGCCGGTCGCGACCTCCAGGTCGAGACCGTCGACGACCACCCGTTCGCCGTAGGCCAGGCGGAGCTCGTGGGCCCGCAGGCGAACTCGTTCGTTCCCCGCCACGTCGGCGCGTTCCGTGCTGGAAGGTGAGGCGGTGCGGGTCATGCGCGGTCCTCCCGGTACCGGTTGACGAGCAGGTAGATCAGGTAGGGGGCCCCCAGCACCGAGGTGACGATGCCGACCGGCAGTTCGAGCCCACCGAAGGCGACCCGGGCGATCAGGTCCGCGGCCACCACGAGTGCGCCGCCGAGGACCACCGAGATCAACAACGGCGGGCGCGAGGTTCTCGCCAGGCGCAACGCGATCTGCGGGGTGGCCAGTGCGACGAACACGACCGGTCCGGCAGCCGCCGTCGCCACGGAGGCCAGCACGACCGCGGCGAGCAGCAGCGCGCTGCGCGCGAGGTTCAACCGGAGGCCGAGCCCGCGCACGGTGTCCTCGTCGAACTGCAGCGCACCCAGGGCGTGCGCACCGGCGAGGGTCAACGGCACGAGCACCCCCAGCGCGATGGCCAGCGGCACGACGTGCTCCCAGCTCCGCGCGTTGAGGCTGCCCTGCAGCCACACCATGGCGCGGCCCGCGTCGTTGATGTCGCCGACCGTGAGCAGCCAGTAGGTCGCGTTACTCGCCAGCGCACTGGCGCCCACCCCCACGAGGACCAGGCGGAACGAGTCGACCCCCTTGCGGTAGGCCAGCAGGTAGACCGCGAGGCCGGTGAGCAGACCCCCGAACAGCGCCGCCACCGGCAGGCCGACCGCCTCCGTGGAGCGACCGATCGCCCCTGCGCCGCCACCGAAGACGATCAACGCGGTGGCGGCGGTCCCCGCACCCCAGGTGACGCCGAGCATGTCCGGGCTCGCCAACGGGTTCCGGGCGATCGTCTGCGTGATCGCCCCGGCCAGCCCGAGCGCGGCGCCCACCAGCATCCCGGTCAGCGAACGCGGCAACCGGAGCTCGAAGATGATGAGCCGGTCGGCGCGATCCCCGCCGCCCAGCAGCGTGCTCGCCACCTGGACCGGGCCGATGTCGTACTCACCGATTCCCACGTTGAGCACGAAGAACACGAACAGCGCCGCCAGGCCGCCCACGGACACCAGCAGCGGGCGCAGGCGGAAAATCCCGGACAGCGGCCCCAACCGCGCCGGACGACGACCGGCCACTCGCTGCTTCTCGGGGGTTTCGACCATCCCGGTCACAACCGCACCAACTTCCTGCGACGCACGAGCGCGATGAAGAACGGCGCGCCGACCATCGCCAGCATCACCCCGACCTGGATTTCGGATGGCCTGGCCACCAGCCTTCCAGCGATGTCGGCGAGCAGCACCAGGGACGATCCGAGCAGCGCGGCGAACGGCAGCAGCCAGCGGTAGTCGGCGCCGGTGAAGAAGCGGGCGACGTGTGGCACCACCAGACCCACGAAGCCGATCGGTCCGCACACCGCGACCGCGCCACCCACGAGCACCGCGATCGCCAGGATGCCGACACGCCGAGACCACTCGATGCGGTGGCCCAGTGATCGTGCGACGTCCTCCCCGAGCGCGAGCGCGTTGAGCCCGGAGGCGTTGGCCAGCCCGAGCACGAGTCCGGCGAGCACGAACGGGAGGACCTGCACGATCAACCCGGTGTCGGTGACCGCGATCGAGCCGACCTTCCAGAACCGGTAGGTCTGCAGGCTCTCCTGGTCGAGCAGCACGAGCGCCGAGGTGATGCCCTGCAGGAGGAAGCTGATCGCCGTTCCGGCGAGGGCGAGCGTCACAGGAGTCGCTCCCGCTCGCCCGATGGATCCGATGCTGAACACGGCGACGGCACCGAGCAGTGCGCCGGCGAACGAGAACCAGATGAAGCCGTAGAGGCTGGTGATGCCGAAGAAGAACACCGAGAGCACCACGGCCAGCCCGGCGCCCTGCGTGATGCCGAGGATGCCCGGATCGGCTATCGGGTTGCGCGTGTGTCCCTGCATGACCGCACCGGCCAGCCCCAGCGCTGCGCCCACGAGCACGCCGACGAGGGTGCGCGGCATCCGGAGTTCCCGGACGATCAGCGAGTTCTCGGTCCCGGCCGGTCCGGCCAATGCGCCGAACACTTCGCCGAACGGGATGCTCTTGGCACCGAGCGCCACGCTCAGCAGGCAGCTGACCAGCAACAGGCCGAGCAGGACCAGAAGCCCGCCGAGACGTCGGCCGCGGCGCGCACCGGCGCGCTGCGACTCCCCGGTTCCGCTCCCGGCGCCGGAGCGCCGCGAGTTCCCGACGGTCACGCTGCCAGTCACGTCCCACTCCCTCGTCGATCGCCTGCGTCACCGGGTCAGTGACCACGAGACGGTGACCCGCCGAGACGGTCACGACCCGATCCGACGGCATCCCGATACGGCTTAGTTAGGTTAGGCCCACCTAACCATAACCGTACAGGGTGATCTTCGACGGCCACAGCACGAAGGCGCACGGGCAACCAGGCACGTAGCGGGCCGGGCGCGTGGTGGCCCGCGCACGGACGGGCAGCAGGAGCGGCACGGCCAGCAGAAGTGGCACGGCCAGCAGGGCGCGCGGACGCCGTGGAACGATCCGGCCACCGAGCAGCGTGCGGAGTCCTCCACGGAACACCCTGGCCGGATCTTGATTCGTTCCCCGCGCGGATGGTCACCGCTTCGCAGCGGAATTCGAGGAAAGCAACCGGCACGACGCCGGAAGGACGAAAAAATCAACAGCGAAGAGGGCAGCAACCAGGGGATCTACCCCCAGTACGAGTGCACGGAACGAGTGCACGGACGAATTCGCCACCGGCACGCACCACGATCCACGCCGAATCCGCCGAGCACCGCGCTCGATCACCACCGACGATCGGCGAGTCCGCCTCGATTCACAACGCAGGGGGCGCCCGAAAGTTCGGGCGCCCCCTGCGTTGGCGTGCCGTTCTCATCAGCTCCGAGTTCGCGACCGCGCGGCACGAGCCGCTCCAACGCCGCGAACCCTCGGAATCAGTTCGCCTTGTGGTACTGCTCGACAATGTCCGCGGGGATACGGCCGCGGTCGGAGACCTTCAGTCCCCGCTTGCGGGCCCATTCCCGAATCGCCTGGTTCTGCTCGCGATCCGCGCTCGTCGAACCGCTCGCGGCCGCACGGGTCGACCCCGGCCTCGGACCCGGCTTCTTGCGCCCACCGGCGCGACGGGCACTGGAGACATAGTTCGCCAGAGCATCCCGCAACTCGGTCGCATTGTCGTTGGAAAGGTCGATCTGGTACGAGACACCATCCAGCGCGAACTCGACCGTTTCGTCGGCCTGCCCACCGTCCAGATCATCGACAAGGGTGACCGTGACCTTCTGCGCCATCTTCGAAGTCCTCCCCGGAGTTTTTCGCAATACCGGGACAGCGAGCATCTCCTGGGTTCCTTCCCCGGGGGAGTGCGCTAATAGCCGTCACCGAATCATTCTCAGGCTCAGGTTAGCGCAGCCTCTCGGTTAACGCACTCACCCCGGCGAAGAAAAATCAACAGACCCCGGATCGGGTCATTCCGGCCGGACCAGCGGGAAGAGGATCGTCTCACGGATACCGAGACCGGTCAGCGCCATCAACAACCGGTCCACGCCCATTCCGACACCACCGCTCGGTGGCATTCCGTACTCGAGTGCGCGGAGAAAGTCCTCGTCGACATGCATCGCCTCGTCGTCGCCCGAAGCACCCAACCTGGCCTGTTCCTCCAAGCGCTTCCGCTCCACGACCGGATCCACGAGTTCGGAGTAGCCGGTGGCCAGTTCGAAACCCCGGACGTAGAGGTCCCATTTCTCGGCCAAGCCCGACTCGGTGCGGTGCTGGCGGGTCAGAGGTGCGGTCTCCACCGGGAAGTCGCGCACGAACGTCGGAGCGTACAAATGGTCCCCGACCAGGTACTCCCAGAGCTCTTCGACCAGCTTTCCGTGCCCGAAGGCCGGATCCACCTTCAAACCGACGGCGTCCGCGTGACCACGCAAAGCTTCGATCGACGTTTCGGGAGTGACCTCGGAATCCAGCGCCTCGGACAGCGATCCGTACATCGTGATCGAAGCCCAAGTGCCGGACAAATCGTACTCGGTGCCATCAGCCCAGGTAACGACCTGCGAGCCGGTGATCGCCTCGGCCGCTTCCTGAATCAGTGACCTGGTCATCTCGGCCATCGCGTTGTAATCGGAGTACGCCTCGTAAAACTCGAGCATGGCGAACTCCGGAGAGTGAGACGAGTCACTCCCCTCGTTGCGGAAGTTGCGGTTGATCTCGAAGACCTTCTCGATCCCGCCGACCACGCACCGCTTGAGATACAGCTCGGGCGCGATGCGCAGGAACAGTTCCATGTCGAAGGCGTTCGAATGCGTGACGAACGGCCGGGCGGCCGCACCGCCGTGCAGCGTCTGCAACATCGGGGTTTCCACCTCGACGTAATCACGCCGTTCGAAGGAATCCCGCAGCGAACGCAGCACACTCGCGCGCGTGCGCACCGTGTCCGCCGCCTGCTTGCGCACAATCAGGTCGACGTAGCGCTGTCGAACACGAGTTTCTTCGCCGAGTTCCTTGTGCGCCACCGGAAGCGGCCGCAGCGACTTCGCCGCCATGCGCCACTCGTCGGCCATGACCGACAATTCGCCCCGGCGAGAAGTGATGACCTCACCATGAACGAATACGTGGTCACCCAGATCCACATCCGATTTCCAGGCCGTCAGGGACTGCTCTCCGACGTGGTCACGGCTCAACATCGCCTGCAGTTCCACACCATCGCCCGCGCGAAGCGTCGCGAAACAGAGTTTCCCCGTGTTCCGCAGGAACATCACCCGACCGGCAACACCGACTTCGGTGCCCGTCGCGGTATCCGGTTCCAGGTCGGGATGAGCGGCGCGCACCTCGGCGAGGGAATGGGTGATCGATACGTTGACCGGATAGGGATCGACGCCCTCGGCCAGCAGTCGCTCCCGCTTCTCCCTACGCACGCGCATCTGTTCCGGCAGGTCATCAGCGGCGTCAGTGTCGGTCACGGGATTGGAACGGTCCTGGTCAGTCACGGGTGCCAAGGGTACGTATTCGGTCGTCGGTACCCGTCACCAGGCAGGTGTTCCCACCTGCCGAAGCAACACGCGCACGGATCGTGCGGCGGATCGCCACCGGTGAGGGAGGTACGCCGTGATCGGGACCTTGAGCCGAAGCGGTGGGACCACCATCCGGATCAACCGAAGTTGCGGTCGTAGACCAGGCGCAATCCGAGGAGCGTCAGGTGCGGCACGTGGTGGGTGATCGTGTCCGATTCGCTGACGACCAGCGGTGCCAGACCTCCCGTCGCGAGCACGGTCGTCGGCCCGCCGTGGGTCACCTCCAGCTCGTCGATGATCCTGCTGACCAACCCGTCGACCTGACCGGCGAAACCGTGCACGATCCCGGATTGCAGGCATTCCACCGTGTTCTTGCCGATCACCGAACGCGGACGCACGAGTTCGACCTTGCGCAGCTGGGCCGCCCGGGAAGCCAGCGCATCCAGCGAGATCTCGATACCGGGAGCGAACGCGCCCCCGAGGAACTCACCTTTCGCCGAGATCACGTCGATGTTGGTCGAAGTGCCGAAATCGACCACCACGCAGTTCGTCGCGTGCAGGTGGTGAGCCGCCAACGTGTTGATCACCCGGTCGGCACCGACCTCTTTCGGGTTGTCGACCAGCAGCGGGACTCCCGTGCGCACGCCCGGCTCGACGACCACCGTCGGGACGTCGCTCCAGTACCGATCGAGCATGACGCGCAGTTCCCGCAACAGCGCGGGGACGGTGGAAAGCGCGGCGATGCCGGTGATTCGGCCGGCGAACTCGCCGAGCAGGCCACGGATCGTCAAGGAGAGCTCGTCGGAAGTCATCCGCGGTTCGGCGCGCATCCGGAAGTCCCGGATCAGCCCTTCCGGCCTCTCCTCTCCCTCGCCGGCAACCGCGTCGGCGTAGAGACCGAGCACGATGTTGGTGTTGCCAACGTCGATGGTGAGCAGCACCGTCGTCCCCTCATGAGTTCTTCCGGACGGTTGCCGGAACGGGCGGATGCGGAACCCCGCACGCCACGCCTCGGGCTGTTGCGCTATGCGTTGCCGGACTCGGCGGCGTTGTTCGCGGCAGCGTTGTTCTGGGCAGCCTTGTCCTGGACAGCGTTGTTCTGGGCAGGCTTGTCCTGGACAGCCTTGTTCTGGGCCGCCCCGCTGTTCAGGCCCGACCCGACGGGCGCCGCAGCCGGATCGTGCCCGTAATCGACGACCCGGTTGTCCGCGTCGACGAAGAGCACCTTCGGCTGGAACGACCTGGCCTCCAGGTCGTCCATCACGCCGTAGGCGATGAGGATGACCAAATCACCCGGTTCGATCAGATGCGCGGCGGCACCATTGATCCCGATCACCCCGGAGCCCTGCTCACCGGTGATCACATAGGTCTCCAGGCGCGCCCCGTTGGTGACGTCGACGATCGTCACCTGCTCACCTTCGAGCAGGTCCGAAGCCTCCATCAGATCGGCGTCGACCGTCACCGATCCGACGTAGTGCAGATCGGCCTGGGTGACCGTGGCGCGGTGGATCTTCGACTTCAGCATCGTGCGGAACATGACGAATCTTCTCCTTCAACATCGCCCGAGCCCGAAGGTCACCGGGCCCCAGGACGACCGGTGCGCTACCGGTCACGCTCCCGGTTCCGGGTCGGCCGGAGTGCCCAGCACCACGAGCGCGTTGTCCAACAACCGAGTGCCACCCACCGTCGCGGCGATCAGCAGGCGCGCCTCACCGTTCTCCGGCGGGGGGCCCAGCTCGATGTCCCGCAGCTCCAAGTAGTCGAGCTCGACCAGCGGCTCGCTCTCGAGCACCTCACGAGCCGCCGCCAACACCGCGTCCGCGCCGTCCGCACCCACGCGCGTGGCCGCCGCCAACGAAGCCGACAGCACGAGGGCGGCCTGCCGCTGCTCCTCGGAGAGGTAGGCGTTGCGCGACGACAGCGCCAGGCCGTCGGCGTCCCGGATGATCGGTACGCCTTGAACGGCCGTTTCCAGATTGAGCTCCCTGGCCATCCGCCGGATGAGCGCCAGCTGCTGGTAGTCCTTCTCTCCGAACAGCGCCAGATCCGGACGCACGATGTTCAACAGCTTGGCGACCACGGTGAGCATCCCCGCGAAGTGCCCCGGCCTGCTCGCCCCCTCCAACTCGTCGCCGAGCCTGCCCGGGTCGATCGTGATCTGGGGGTCCGGTCCGTACATCCGGTCCGGCGCAGGGGCGAAAACGAGCTCCACGCCCTCCGCTCGGCACGCCTCCAGATCGGCTTCGAACGGCCGAGGGTAGCGCTCCAGGTCCTCCTCCGGACCGAATTGGAGCGGGTTCACGAAGATCGAGACCACCACGATGCTGTCGTCCCGGCGCGCCCGGCGGATCAGCTCCAGGTGCCCGGAATGCAGCGCACCCATTGTCGGCACGAGCGTGACCTTGCGCCCGGTGGCGCGCAGCGTCCGGGTCACCTTGGCCAGCTCCGCGGGTTCCGAGTGCACGGTCAGCTCACCGCGCCGGAAGCCGGGCCCCGCACCCACGCTCTCGGATGTCGTCATCGCCCCTCCTCGTCGAGCACCTCGCGCACGCCGGCAGCGGCGTCGTCCCGGAGCACACCCGAACGCACCGCACGCTCCGCCGTCCGCTTCGCCAGTTCCACGTAGCCCGGCACGACCGCCGGGTCGGCGCTGTCCAGTGCCCGCAGGTGCCCGCTGACGGTGCCCGCGTCCCCCCGGGCCACCGGCCCGGTCATCGCGCGGTCGCCGTAGCGCAGCGCGTTGTCCAGCGAAGCGGACAGGATCGGGGCCATGACCTTCTCGGCGGCCTCCACCCCGGCACCGCGCAGCAGACCGGCGCACTCGTTGATCAGGGTGATCAAGTGGTTCGCCCCGTGGGTGAGGGCCGCGTGGTAGAGCCGTCGGGACTCCTCGGGAACCCGGACCGGCTCACCGCCCAACTCCAGCGCGAGAACCTCGGCGACGTTCCAAGCCGCTTCGTCCTCGGCGCGCGCGGTCACCGCGACGCAGGCGGTGGTCAGTCGTTCCAGGTCCTCGGCCCGCCCGGTGAAGGTCATCGCCGGATGCAGCGCCAACGGCAGCACCCCGGCCTCGGCAGCGGGTTCCAGAACATCGATCCCGTGAGCACCGCAGGTGTGCACCACGATTTGTCCCTTGCGCAACGACTCGGTGGCCACCAGGCCGCGCACGAGCCCGGCCAGCGCATCATCCGGTACCGCGAGCAGCACCAGATCGGCCTGTTCGGCGACCTCGTCCGGCGGAAGTATCGGCACTCCGGGCAGCAGCTCTTCCGCCCGGTTCGTCGACGCAGCGGAAACTCCGGACACGGCGGTCACGTGATGACCGGCGCGCCGCAAGGCCGCACCCAGAACCGCACCTACCCGGCCCGCCGAGACGACTCCGACGCGAAGTCGCGGACGTTCCGAGCGCGGCGGCGCATGATCGGCAGACATCGCCACTGATCCTCCCTACCGTTCCAGTCCCGTTCCCCGGGTACCAGACAGCAGCGCGAGAGTAGCCGGAGAACGGCCCGAAGGAGACATCCGGGTGGCGAGGACCACGGCAGCGACACTCGCGCCGACCATCCCATCGAGGGAAATTCCGGCGTTAGGTCCACTCCGCCGGTCGAACAGCCGGAACGAGCTCCGAGGCACCGACCGGCCGTTCGCCAACGGCCACCCCGGCCGTCGCGGGCGGGGTCAGCTCTGCGGCGGGCGCCGGACGTTCATCTGGGTCAGCTCGTCGATCCTGACCCGGGCGGTCTGGAACGCGTCCTGGGTACCCGCCGCGGAACGCCGCGCCCGTTTGAGGTCCTCGATCAGCTCCAGCCGCCGTGCCCGGCGCACCGCGCTCGTCGTGCCTTCCTCCTCCGCCCGGTGCTGGAGGAACGCCAGCTCCGTGACGGCGATCTGGTAATCGCGCACCGCCTTCGCCGCGTCACTGCCCGCCGTTGCCTTGACCTTGCGCTGCCACCCGCTGCGACCTGCCAGGCTCGCCAGCATCTCGACCTCGCTGTCCACGATCAGACCGGCGCGCCGCAGCACCGGCAGCTGCTCGACGATGATCCGCTGCTCCCGCTTGCGCTGCCAGACGATCATCCAGCCGGTTCCGATGAAGATCGGCACCATGATCAAGAAGTACATGTTGAGGAACCCGGTCCCGCCGAGCAGCGTCGAACCGTTCCACACGCCGTGCAGCACGACGGCCACCACGTAGCCCAGGACGGGCCACAGCACTCGCGGAGCCGTCGTACCGGCACGCGCGGCCAACCCGATGCCGATACCGAACATCGCGGAGAACAGCGGGTGCGAGAACGGAGCCAACAGACCACGCAGGATGAACACCGCGATCACCCCGCCGCTGACGCCGCCGAAGCCACCCTCCGCGAAGGCCTTGCCGAAGTAGAGGATGTTCTCGGTGAACGCGAAGCCGGCCGCTGTGAGCGAGGCGTACACGATGCCGTCCACCAGGCCGTTGAACTCGGAACGCCGCCACAACCACAGCGCGATCACGAAAAGCGCCTTGGCGGCCTCCTCCACCACGGGAGCCATGACCGCTCGTTCGAAGAACAGGTGATCACTCGGCCCCAGCACGGTCGCGCCGAAACCGATCACCGCGTCGTTGAGCAGCAGCGCGCATCCGGTGGCCCCACCGGCGCCCCAGAGGAACGCGCCGAGCATCAGCATCGGCGGTTCGGGTTCCCAGCGGTCGATCCAGACGGTCGCCGCGAAGACGGCGCCGACCGGCAGCAGCGCAGCGGCCGCGCCGACCACGGCGGGCAGCACGCCCACGCGGGAAGTCGCGACCCCCAGCATCATCAACCCGATCGTGCCGAGGCAGATCAACCCCGCGATCGGCCAACCAACCACGTGGTGCTTCCGGGTCTGCAGCTTGCGCGCACCGGAGAGATCGGGGGTGGCGGCCCCGCCGAGATCAGGAGTGGTCACTCGGAAACCCTAAAACGACCGGATCATGATGCGACACCGCACCGAAGCCGCTGTGAGTACTTCAACCTCGACGACGACGCCGACGCTGCGACTCGTTCGACTCCCCGTAAGCGGCCAACAGCTCGGTGACTGAGGTGCCTTCGGCGTGCGCACCCTCGACGACATGCGACGAATCCTGGCTCGCCTGCCGGTCGGCCGACTGGGCCGCCGACTGGGCCGCCGACTGGTCGGCGGGTGGTTCGGGCCAACCCTCCGTGGCCCTGCTCGGGTCGACCGCCTCGGGCTGGGGCTGCGAATCGGTACGTGTCCGTGACCCACCGGGCTTGGGCGGCCTGCTTCTGGCGGGGTCGGCAGCCGGGGCCGGGCGCCGGGACTTTCCGGATGACCCGTTGACCATCTGCACGCCGCGGACGATCGGCTGTGCTCGCGGCGATTCGGATTCGACCGGTGCGGTCGCGGGACGCTCGGCAGCAGGCCGCTGGGGCTCGACGGGATGCTGGCGGTCGGCAGCGGATGAGCGGTCGGCGGCGGATGGGCGGTCGGCAGGTTGCTCTCCGGAAACCCGCGGGAACATCTCCGTGCTCTGCTCGGCCCCGGTATCACTGACCGAGTGACCCTCGATGGTGTTCGGCCCGGTAGAGCCCGCTCTCGCGGCGGCTTCTCCGGGAACTCCCTGTCCGGCGGCAGGCGAATTCTGCGGTCGGCCCGTGTTCGGTGCCGGCTGGCCCGGCACAGCCTGGCTCGGCGCGGGCTGGCCCGCCGCAGCCTGACTCGGCGCAGGCTGGCCCGCCGCAGCCTGGCCCGCCGCAGGCTGGTTCGGCACTGCACCATTCGACGCGACCGCCGGGCCTGCCGGGAACTGTGCAGCCTGCCCGCTCACCCCGTTGCCGCCCGGGAGCTCACGCTCCCACTCCCCGACGGGACGCAATTCCGAAGAACTCGCCGTCCGCCCGCTCTGGTCCCCCAACGCACGCACCCGAGTGGATTCCGCGCGCAACGCGACCCGCTCGAACAACACATCCCCGCCGACCACCTGCTCCAAGGTTTGCCGAAGGTTGTTCAGTTCCGCTCGCAGGGACTGGATCTCGTGTGCCGAGTCCTCCGCCGCACGACGCCGGGCCTCCGCTTCCGCTTCCGCCTCGAACTCCCGGCGGGCCGCTACCTCCCGCTCCAGCTCCAACTCGTAGACGCGCTGCATCTCGGCTTCGCGGTCCGCGTCGTCGGCCACTCGATTGCGGAGCTTCGCGACAGCGAACGCGCTGATCAGCGCCGCCCACAACGCGGCAACCAGCCCCAGTTTGAGCAGGCGGGCGTCATCGCTGAGCACCAGTACCGCCGTCGCTGCGGCGGCGAGAACCGCCGCGCCGACCCACAGCGGTGTCGCGCGCCCACCCCCGCGCGCATCTTCGGAACCGTCGAGGTCGGACATGGCCCCACGGTACCGGCCCACCAGCGCGACGAACTCCACAGGCGAACTTCCCGCCACCCCGCTGCAACGGTCAGCTCAACAACGTTCCCCCAGGAGGAAGAGCACCGGCTGCACGGACGGGTTTCGCCGATTACTCGTCGTCGTACGGCTCTTCCGGCTCGTCCGGATTCCGCAAGCAATTCTCCAGCCACAGCCCGGCCCCAATCAGGGCCACGGCACTGAAGAGGCCGATCCCGGCCGAAGCGGTGTCGCTTCGCGCTGCCTCGAGCACCTCCATCCGGGGCACCAGGAACAACAGCAGCCCGATCCACACCCCGCCCATGATCGCCCCGGCCAGCGAGGAGGTCTTGGCCAACGCCACCAATCGGGCCGCCGTCAAGGACTCCAGCGGCTCGGTCCCCGCCCGTCGCTTGATCCGCGGGCGAACAACCACGGCCAACACGACATCGACCAGCGCGAGCAGCAACAACGTCGCTCCCGCCAGCATCGGCAGCGTCGGGAGAGCGCCGTAGGACACGCGGATCCCGAGGTACGCGAGAACCGCCCCCACCAACGCGACCGCGATGAGTTGCCGGGCCTGGGTCATCGTCATCTGATCTATGTGCCGTGGAGCCACAGCATCAGGATCCCACCCCGATGCCACAGCTCCGCACAGCGGGACGCGAACCGACCACGCCGGGTGGGACGCCAGGATGCGAAGCACCCGCCCGAATCGGGCGAAAGGACGGAGAATCACGCTTGAGTCTCCACCGACTGGAGGGGTGAAAGTGCATTCCGTGGACGACACCAGGCTTTACTCGATCGGGGAACTGGCCCGCCGGACAGGACTGAGCGTCAAAACCATCCGGTTCTACTCCGACAGCGGCGTGGTGCCACCCACCGACCGCACGCATTCCGGCTACCGGCTCTACGACGTGTCGGCGATCGCCAGGCTGGAACTGGTCCGCACGCTCCGCGACCTGGGAGCAGGTCTCGACGAGGTGCGATTGGTGCTGGGCGAGGAGACGACACTGCAACAGCTCGCCCGCACCCACCTCGAACTGCTCGAAGGCCGGTTGCGCACGCTGCGGGCCAGGCGAGCCGTTCTGCGCGCGGTCGTGAAACAGGACAGCACGACCGAGGAGTTGAGACTCATGCACAAGATCGCCGGAATGTCCGATGAGGAGCGCAATCGACTCGTCGACGAATTCTGGAACGAGACCACCGAAGGGCTGAACGTGAATCCCGAGTTCATCGCCTGGATGCGCTCGGCGAAACCGCAGCTGCCGGACGACCCGTCCACCGAGCAGTTGGAAGCGTGGATCGAACTCGCCGAACTCGTCGCCGACCCCGACTTCCGCGAGCGCGTGCGCACCATGAACGCCGAGCAGGCCGAACTCAGGGACAGCGGCCGGGAACCGGACACCTCTTCCGAGTCGGCGAAGGAAAGTTGGGGTCTGCTGTTCGAAGTCACCGAGGCGCGGAAGGCCGGTGCGTCCGTCGAATCGTCCCGGGAACTGATCGACCGGTTCGTGGACGCCTTCCGCAACGCCGCCGCGGAGAAGCACGAGACCGAGGCCGACGTCTACCACCAGCTGGCCGACACGTTCGAACAGCACGATCGCAGGCTGTCGCGCTACTGGGAATTGCTGGCGACCATCAACGGGTGGCCGGAACCGCAGACCCTCTCGGTCGCCGACACGGAATGGCTCGTCGCTACGCTCCGCGCCCGCGCGAGCTGAGGCTCCGTCCCCAGGTCGGGAGAACTTCCGAAACGCCCGTGTGCCGGTCCCGCCCAACGGGGTCGGCACCCCGGGTGCCTCAGTCCGAACGGGGAACCGAAAGCACGAGGTCGTCCCGACGACGGACCGCCTCGACCTCCCCGGCAGGCAGGGCTTCCAACAGAGCCGCGACGCTGCCATGACCCGGCAACGCCGCGTCCGGCTCGACCGCCAACCACGGGATCAGGACCGTCGCCCGGCTCGGCGTACCCGGATGCGGTAGGAGAAGGTCGGGGTGATCGCTGTGGACACGGTCCACGCTGACCACGTCGACGTCCAGGGTTCGCGGACCCCAGCGCTGCTCGCGCCGCCGTTCCGCTTCCCGCTCCAGCTCCTGGCCCCGGCGCAACCAACCCCACTCGTCCACGCCGTCGGCCTCGACGAGCAGCACCGCGTTGAGGAAATCGGGTTGATCGGTGACCCCCCACGGTTCCGTCTCGTAGACCGGGGAGACCGCCACCACTGAACCGACGAACCCGTCCACGGCCAACCGCAAGTACTCCAGCCGCTCACCCATGTTCGACCCCAGCGACAACACCGCGCGACTCAACACCGACTCCCCTCGCGAACCGATCGTCAGGCCGGAACCACCTGACCGCCGCGCCCACCGCGCCGCGAGCGGCGGATCGTCACCGCCACGTCGGCGAACTGCAGCGGGATCGGCGCGGACGGCTTGTGGATCGTGACTTCGGCGGCGTGCGGCCGGCCGTCGCTCATGATGTCGTCGGCGATCTCGGCAGCCACGGCCTCGATGAGATCACGCGGAGGACCAGCCACGATCTTCGCCGCTCGTTCGGCCAGCTGCCCGTAGTGCAGGGTCTGCTGGAGATCGTCCGTAGCCGCGGCATCGGCGAGGTCCGCCCACACCGTGATATCGACGAGGAACTCCTGACCGTCCCGCTTCTCCTCGTCGAAGACACCATGGTTGCCCCGCACCTTCAAGCCGGTCAGCGCGATCCGGTCAGCCAAGGTTCTCGCCTCCGCTCTGCCACGCCGCCGCCACCGCGACCGCGTCTCGTGATCGGAACACATCGTGCACGCGGACACCCCACGCGCCCCGTTCCGCCGACAGGGCCGACACCACCGCGGTGGCCGTCTCCCGGCCCTCGGGCGGACGCGAGGTGCCTTGCTCGTCGGACAGCAGCGCGCCGAGGAAACGCTTCCGCGAGGCGCCCACGAGCACCGGGAAACCCATCTCGATGAACGTGTCGAGGTGCCGCAGCAGGGTCCAGTCGTGCGCGGCGGTCTTCGCGAAGCCCAAGCCCGGATCGAGCACGATCGCGTTCTCGGCCACACCCGCGTCGAGGGCCACGTCGATCTGCTTGCGCAGCTCGTCGCGCACCTCGGTGACCACATCGGTGTAGCTGGCCAGCGAGTTCATGTTCCGGCTGTGCCCGCGCCAGTGCATCAGCACCCACGGCAGTCCGGTCTCGGCCGCGACCCGAGCCATGTCCGGGTCGGCCAGACCACCGGAAACATCGTTGATCACCACCGCGCCCGCCTCCGCCGTGGCCTCGGCGACCTTCGCCCGTGTCGTGTCGACGCTGACCGGAACACCGGCGGCGACCAGCTCGGTCACCACCGGCAGGACCCGCTCGATCTCGGTTTCGGCAGCCACCCGTTCCGACCCGGGACGAGTGGACTCACCGCCCACGTCGATGATGTCGGCACCCCGGCGGTGCATGTCGATGCCGTGCTCCACGGCCGTCCGGTGATCCAGGTAACGACCGCCATCGGAGAACGAGTTCGGCGTCACGTTGAGCACGCCCATCACCGCGCAACGGTTCGGCTTCGGCAACAGCTCGTGCATCACTTGCCTCGAATCAACGACAACGCCTCGGAACGTGAAGAGGCCGACGACCGGAAAATCCCGCGCACCGCCGAAGTGGTCGTGGTCGAACCGGCCTTGCGGACTCCGCGCATACCCATGCACAGGTGCTCCGCGTCCACCACCACGATCACACCGCGCGGCTCCAGTTGGCGCACCAACGCATCGGCGACCTGCGAGGTGAGCCGTTCCTGAACCTGCGGGCGCTTCGCGTAGAGGTCGACCAGGCGCGCCAACTTCGACAGCCCGGTCACCCGGCCCTGCGAGTTCGGGATGTATCCGATGTGCGCGCTTCCGTGGAAGGGCAGCAGGTGGTGCTCGCAGTTGTGCGTCAGGTGCCCGTCCACCAGGAAGGTCGGGTGCGGCTCGCACTTGTAGCTGAACACCGTGGTGCCCGTGGTCTCGACCGGGCGGACGGCCTCGACCCGAACCCACTCCGACTCCACCAGGTCGGTGCGGTGCGACTCCTTCGGAAAACCGTGCTTGAGCACCCATTCGTCGACCTGGGACAACCCCGCCGCGGGATCGCCGCTCGCTTCGAGCGGCGCGCCGAGCGCACGCACGATCTCTTCGAGGAACTCCGAGTCGCCGGAATCGACGGCCGGTTCACGTCCCTGCTGGGAGCGGTACCCGTCGGTGTCGACGCAGCCGTCGACGTAGCCGGCGAACGTGCTCTCCCCGGTCAGCACCACTCGGGGAAAGCGCCACTCGCCCTGCGGCGATACGAGGTGCTGGCGGACCAGGTCCGCCATGTAGGAGGAATGGACCCGGCCCCGGAATCCACCGTGCACCGTGGTCGGTTCGGTGGCGGGCACGTCGAGGGGTTCGACCTCCGCGACGACTCCGAAAGCGGACTCGGCCGAGTAGGCGAACCGCTTCACCGGATCGCGGTCGGTGGAGGTCAGCGACACCGTTTCAGCGGTGACCGCGCCCCCTCGGGACAGCGCGCCGAGCACGTAGCCGAAGTCGTAGCCGGTCTCGGGCCTCGGGCGCGGGCGGCCGAGCTTCTCCGGCGAGGTCCACTCGACGTGATCGCCCTCGACGTCCTTGGCTTCCCGCCAGCCCTGCGGCGTGGCCAGCGGATGATCGGCGGTCACCCGGAACGAACCTTCCGCGGTGACCACCTCGACCAACTCGGTCGATTCGTGCGTACTGACCTCGACGACCTCGGTATCCTCCACCCGCCCTTCGGCCAGCGTCCAGAACCGGTCCCCGACCGACACCTCGCGGGCGGCCTTGGCGCCACCGACGGTTTCGACGGCTTGGTCGCCCGGAACACACTGCGAATACATCGGGATGTCGCGAACCAGCACCAGCTCTTCGTGAGCCTCGTCGAAGGTCTTGTCCAAGACCTCGTCCGGGTCGGTGTAGAGCCCGGCGAACAGCTCCCGGTACGAGCGCGCTACGCGGGCCGGGGTATCGCGCAGACCGTCCCGCTCCGGGTCCTCGCCCGCGGCGAGGAGCAGTTCCCGAATCGCCGCTTCGGCGCGCTCCTGGTCGAACTTGGGAATTTCGAATGGCGCGTGGTCGATCCGGGCGTCATCGTCTCCCGGATCGATCGGCCCGTCGGCCGTACTGATCACTTGTGATTCCTCCACCGGCCGGGGCCGTGACAAGCCCGATTCGGGCTTGCCACGGCGTTTGCACCGGACTCAGCGGTGCCGCGCGGGGCGACACCTGGTCGCTCAGCGGGACGCGTTGCCGTTGCCGTTGTCCTCGCCCGAACCCGGCTGCTGCCGCTCGGTGGCATCCCGCTGGGGGTCTTCGGCCTGCTGCTCGCCGTCGGGGCGTGCCTGCTGACCGGAGGTTCCGTTCTGCTGGGGTGCCTGAACGTCCTGACCCACCTGCTGCTGGGGCTGCTGTCCCCGCTCCCAGGAGGGCACCCAGTTGTGGCCCCCCGCAGGCTGCACACCGCTCGTGGTGGCCGGAGTCCACCCGGGCGGGGCACCGTAGTTCGGCGGCACCGCCTGGGGCTGGTCGGACTGGGACTGCCCCTGCGGCTGCTGGGGGTGCTGGCCCTGCGGGTACTGGCCCTGCGGGTACTGACCCTGCGGGTACTGACCCTGCTGGGGGTACTGGCCCTGATCCTGCGGGTAATGACCCTGCGGGTACTGGCCCTGCTGCGGGTACTGGCCCTGCTGCGGATATTGGCCCTGACCGTACGGTGCGCCCGCATACGGCACGGATCCGTTCGGCGCCGGACCGGACACCGCACCCACCGGCGACGGTGTGGGCTCCTCGGCAACCGGCGGCCAAGGTTCACCACGTTCCTTCGCCAGCTCGCCCGGGGTCTTGATCGGCGGCTTGTCCGAAGGCGTACGCCCGCTGAAGTCGTTGAAGGCCGTGATGCGCGGCCGCTTCTCGACCGGCTCGAAGATCCGCTCCAGGTCCTTGCGGACCAGCGTCTCCTTCTCGATGACCTCCATGACGAGGTTGTCGAGCACATCGCGGTAGGTGTTGAGGATCTCCCACGCTTCGGTGTGCGCGGCCTCGATCAGCTTGCGGACCTCTTCGTCGATCTCGTGGGCCACTTCGAGCGAGTAGTTCGCCTGCTGGCCCGCGGACCGGCCGAGGAAGGGGTCGCCCTCTTCCTTGCCGTACTTGACCGCACCCAACCGGGCCGTCATCCCGTACTCGGTGACCATCGCACGAGCGATCTTCGTCGCCTGTTCGATGTCGCTGGAGGCACCGGTGGTCGGCTCGTGGAAGACGAGTTCCTCGGCCGATCGGCCGCCCAGCGCGAAGACCAGCCGTCCGATCATCTCGGACCGGGTCATCATGTCCTTGTCATCCTCGGGGACGACAAGTGCGTGTCCACCGGTCTTCCCCCGCGGCAGGATCGTGAGCTTGTAGACCGGCTCCAGGTCGGGCATCGCCCAC
This sequence comes from Parasphingorhabdus pacifica, assembly GCF_054779195.1. Taxonomy (NCBI): domain Bacteria; kingdom Pseudomonadati; phylum Pseudomonadota; class Alphaproteobacteria; order Sphingomonadales; family Sphingorhabdaceae; genus Parasphingorhabdus; species Parasphingorhabdus pacifica. The sequence goes on along the minus strand of NZ_BAAGYS010000012.1, from coordinate 56,240 downwards.
GCGGCGAGGGCGTGTCCGCCCTCGTGGTAGGCGGTGATCTTCTTGTCCCGCTCCGAAATGATCTTGCTCTTGCGCCGGGGACCACCGATCACCCGGTCGACCGCCTCTTCCAACGCGGCTCCGGTGATCTGCTGCGCACCCTCGCGGGCGGTCAGCAGCGCAGACTCGTTGATCACGTTCTCCAGGTCGGCACCCGAGAAACCGACGGTGCGCTTGGCCAACCCGTCCATGTCCGCGTTCGGCGCCAACGGCTTGCCCTTGGCGTGCACGTTGAGGATGGCACGACGTCCCCGCAGGTCCGGGGCCGCGACCGGGATCTGCCGGTCGAACCGGCCCGGACGCAACAACGCCGGATCGAGGATGTCCGGCCGGTTCGTCGCCGCGATGAGAATGATCCCCCCGCGCGAATCGAAACCGTCCATCTCGACGAGCAGCTGGTTGAGGGTCTGCTCCCGCTCGTCGTGGCCACCGCCGAGACCGGCGCCGCGCTGACGACCGACCGCGTCGATCTCGTCGACGAACACGATGCACGGCGCGTTCTGCTTCGCCTGTTCGAACAGGTCGCGGACTCGTGACGCACCGACACCGACGAACATCTCGACGAAGTCCGAACCGGAGATCGAGTAGAACGGCACGCCCGCCTCACCGGCGACGGCACGCGCGAGCAGCGTCTTACCGGTGCCCGGCGGACCGTAGAGCAGCACGCCCTTCGGGATCTTGGCGCCGAGCGCCTGGTACCGACCCGGGTTCTGCAGGAAGTCCTTGATCTCGTGGAGTTCCTCGACAGCCTCGTCGGCACCCGCGACGTCGCCGAACACCGTCTGGGGCATGTCCTTGGTGAGCTGTTTGGCCTTGGACTTACCGAAGTTGAGGACCTTGTTGCCACCGCCCTGGACGTTGTTCATCGTCCACATCAGCAGCAGCACGATCAGGCCGATGGGGATGAGGTAGAACAACATCTGCATCCAGAACGAATCCTGGGTGACCTTGGTGTTCCAGCTCGAAATGTCGGAGTCGCGGATCTCCGTGACCACCGCATTAGTTGCGCCGGCCGGGTACTGCGCGATCAGCCGGTCGTTACCGGCGAAGGTCTGCCCTTCCTTGAGGGACAGACGGACCCGTTGCTCCTTGTCCTCGATGGTCGCCTCCGCGACCTTGCCCTCGTTGATCAGCGAGAGCGCCTCCGAAGTCGAGACCTCGTGGTAGGCACGAGTCTCGTCGAAGAGCTCGCTGAAGGCAAAGATCAGCAGAAACGCCGTCAAGATCCATAGCAGCGGGTTGCGGAGAAGGCGCTTACGGTCCATTCACTTCCGGCCGGCGGGCGGCCTCGACCCTCCCTGACTGTCATTTCGGGCGACGGCACAACTCAACATCGCCGTCAACCCCCTCAGACCAGCGTACCGGCCGACGCGAGCGCACGACCACGCCGAGCATTACGCAGTTTGCCGAGCTTACCCCCGCGCGGGCCCCACGTGGTTACGGAGGGCCCGGCACCAGGCACGGAACGATCACGCACCCGACGTGTACACCTTCGGATCCAGCGTTCCGATGTAGGGCAGGTCACGATAGCGCTCGGCGAAGTCCAGACCGTACCCCACGACGAACTCGTTCGGGATGTCGAAACCGACGTATTTGACCGGCACGTCGACCTGGACGGCATCCGGCTTGCGCAACAGGGTGCAGACCTCGAGCGAGGCCGGGTTGCGTGACGCCAGGTTCTTCAGCAACCACGTCAGCGTCAGCCCCGAGTCGATGATGTCCTCGACGATGAGCACGTGCCGGTCCGCGATGTCCCTGTCGAGATCCTTCAGGATCCGCACGACACCGGAGGACGACGTGGTCGAGCCGTACGAACTGACGGCCATGAACTCCAACTGAGCGGGCTGGTTCACGGCCCTGGCGAAGTCGGTCATGAACATGACCGCGCCCTTGAGCACCCCGACCAGCAGCAGATCGCCCCCTCGCGTGTGCCGGTAATCCTCGTCGACCTTTTTGGTCAACTCGCTGATCTTTTCGCTGATCTGCTGCTCGGTGATGAGCACAGAGGCAATGTCGCCGTCGTACACGGCCCGGCTTCCCCTCTCCCGCGTTGGGCTGACGTTCACCCGGCGATCACCCGGTCGGCGGATGGACGTCCACCACTTTCCACCTGAAGCGTGCCATGTGTCCGACGGAGCACAAAGTTGCCCGGCAGCCGATGACCGCCCTGACCCCTCCACTTCGCGACCAACGCGTCCGCCGAACGCAGGTGCGCATCACTGACTTCCGGCACGTGCCGGTCCAGCAGCCAACCGCGCAACACCCGTCGCCGCACCGCCGCCGGCTCGGCCGCTAGCGCGACCGCGTCCAGCCCGGCAGTGGATTCGACCTGGTCACGCACCCTGGCGGCCATGCCGTCCAGTGCGTCGAGGTCGTCCTGCAGCTGGGCGGCGGTGCGCCCCAGAGCCTTCCCTACTCCTCCCTGGAGCACCTCCTCCAGCAGGGGCAGCACTTCTGTGCGCAACCGCACTCTGGTGAATCGCGGCTCACTGTTGTGCGGATCCTGCCACGGCACCGTGCTCAACGCCGCGCACGCGGCCACCGTCGTGCTCCGGGGCAGCCCGAGGAACGGCCGGGCCCACGGAGCGTCCAACGGCCGCATCCCCGCCAGCGAGCGCGTACCGGAACCACGCCCCAACCCCAGCAGAACGGTTTCCGCCTGGTCGTCGAGGGTGTGCCCCAGCAGGAGAAGGCCGCCTTCCGGCCGTGCCTCGGCCAGCGCCTCGTACCGCGCGCGACGCGCCGCCGCCTCCGGTCCACCCGGCCCGTCGACGCGCACCCGCAACACCCGCGCCGATACGCAGCCGAAACCGCTCAGCTGCTCGGCAGCTCGCCGCGCCACCTCGGCCGAACCGGCCTGCAAGCCGTGGTCGACGACCAGGCCGTGCACCGGCTGATGTGCGACGCGGGCGGCGGCTGCCGCGAGGGCGAGCGAATCCGCTCCGCCCGAGCACGCCACGGCCAGCGGCGCACCCGCGAACGGGGCAGCCTCGGGAGAGTCGAGCAGCGTGCGCACCGCGTTTCGCGTGGCGCTGACGGCGGGGGAAGGTGGCACGCCGCCATTGTTCTCCGGTTCACCGGCACCCGCGCATGCCCCTCCGGTGCCCGGCCACCCACGGCCGGTCCCCTGAACCACGCCGAGTCGAGCGCACCGGTGGCGGGTGCTCGACCGAGCGGTCGTCTCAGCCGTGGACCCGGCGGATCCATTCCGCGGGGGCGGAGATCTCGGCCCGGGACGGCAGGTGCTCCGGCGACGTCCACACCGCGTTGAATCCGTCCATACCGACGGTGTCGACCACGTGCCGGGTGAACGCGGCGCCCTGCGCGTACTGCTTGATCTTCGCGTCGACCCCGAGCAGGCTTCGCAGCGCGCGATCCAGCAGTCCACCACCGTTGCGGCGGTCGGTGAAGCGCCGCCGGATCGTGGCCACGCTGGGAACGACCCGCGGCCCGACCGCGTCCATCACGTGGTCGGCGTGGCCTTCGAGCAAGGTCGAGAGCGCGATGATCCGGTCGAACGCGGCCCGCTGCTCCGGGGACTGCAGCAGCTCCACGACGCCGAGAACGCCGGGGCTGGAGTCGCGGTCCGCACGCCCGGCACGGACTTCGCGCAGGATCTCCGGCAACCGGGTCAGCAGATCGCTGCCCGAAGTCTCCACCTCGGCCAGCAAGGCGCCGAGGCTGGCCGCGAAGTGATCGCGCAGCCACGGGACCGCGTTGAACTGCAGTCGGTGGGTCGACTCGTGCAGGCAGACCCACATCCGGAAGTCCTCGGCGGGCACCTCCAGCGCCCGCTCGGCAGCGACGATGTTCGGCGCGACCAGCAGCAACCGGCCCGACTCCTCGGCGGTGGCCAGCGGCGAGAACGGGTCGTACTGCCCGAGCACCTTGCCGCCGAGGTAGGCCAGCACCATACCGGCCTGCACACCCGTCCCCCTCGAACCGAGGGCGCCGAGCAACGAAGCACCGTCGTCGGCGGAGTCTCGGGTCATCGACAGGGCCGTGTCGGTGAGCTTCGCCAGACCACCGGCCGCGCCCCGGACCCAGGCGGGCCGGTCGACCACATCGCCTTCCAACACGGGGAGTTCCCGCCCGAGACCCGTCAGATCCCGCACGTGGGTCTCCGCCCGAGCGCTGAATCCACGCAGGTCCCGAACAGCCCGTTCGGCGTCCGACCGGCTGATTTCCGGCCCCGACTTCATCAATCTGGTGGCTGTGCTGACCGCGACATCCCAATCGAGTGCCCGGCGATCCACCGCACCGGTATCGGGGTCGCCTGGCTGTGGTTGCAGGGTGGATGCCCGAGCGTTCACAGCATCGACCGTACCCCGCTCCGGCACACCGGCGACACTTCAGCGCGCCGGGAACGATCCCTCGTCCGGGCGGTCGCGACGGCCGACCGGACCGAGCGCGATCAGCACCCGCAGTCGCGGAGCGCGTTCGCGACGTCGTCCAGCGCGGGCCGGACCGGCGCTCCGGGAGCGCTTTCGTTGGAGATGAAGCTGAACACCAGCAGCCGACCATCCTCGGTGACGACCGTCCCGGCCAGCCCGTTGACCCCGGTCAGCGTCCCGGTCTTCGCGCGGACCCAGCCACGCCCGGAACCGTCCTGATACCGGTCCGCCAGGCTGCCGCTACCGGCGGCGACCGGGAGTCCCGGAAGCAGGGCGCGGAGCTTCGCGGCCTGCTTTCCCTCCCCCTGCTCGCCTCCGCCGGAAGCGGTCGCGGTCGCCAACAGCCCCGCGATCGCCTTGGTGGAAACCCGGTCGTCGAGGGACAACCCGCTCGCGTCGGCCATGCTGGTGCCCGGGAGAGCGAACCCGTTGCGGGACAGGACCTCGCGGACGGCTTTCGTCCCGCCAGCGAACGTCGGCGGGTTGCCGGTGGAGATCGCGACTTCCCTGGCGAGCGCTTCGGCCAGCACGTTGTCCGAATGCTGCAACACCGTTTCGACCATCTGCCGCACGGTGGCCGAGCGGACAACCGCGAGCGAATCGGTGTTCTTCGGCGCCGACCCGCGGCTCACGGCATCCGGGGAGACACCAATGCGTTCGGCCAGCGCCCGCCCGGCCGCGAGCGCTGGTTCCGCGGTGCGCGGGCTGACGTCCTCGGATGGGTCGGCGCGGCCGCCGTCGACCATCACCGGTCGCATCGGCGCGACGTGGCCGGCCTGCACGTCCTCGGGCAGCCAACCCGGCGCCATCAGGTCTCCGGAGTACCGACTGGTGTCGACCTTGATCGAGGTGATGCTGCCCGCGCCCGCTTCGCGCACCTGCTGCGCCAGTTCGTCGACGCTGGCCGCACCCGGGTACACCGATTCGCCGGGTGCCGTCGACAGCGTCGGGTCTCCGCCGCCGACCAGCACGATGCTGCCCGGTTCGGAACCACGCACGACTTCGGTCTTGAACCGGTGCTGGTGGTCGAGCGCCAGCAGCGCGGCGCTCATGGTCAGCATCTTGCCGGTGGATGCGGGGACCATCCCCGCCTCGGACTCGTGCTGCCACAGCGTTCGACCGGATCGCGCGTCGATCACGGTGCCCGCGAACTCACCCAACACCGGATTCGTGGTGGGGCCCGCGAGCGCTGCGGCCAGCCGCTGACGATCAGGAACCTGCCCGGAGTCGCCGATCGGCTCGATCTCGGGATCCAGGCGCACCGGGGCGGGCGGATCGGCGATGCGGGCGTCCTGAATCCCGTTCCACATCAGCGGGACGCCGAACACGCCGACGACCACGACCAGGACGGAGACGAGGCCGACGACCAGCAGCCGCCGACCACGACGCGCGGCCGGTGCCATCTGCGTGGCGGGCTGCTCGACATACGTCTCGTTCGGGTCGGCTGCGCGCTCCCCCGGCGAGTCCCACGCCGCTCCGCCGGTCTGCGGGAGCGGTTCGGCCCGCGACGGAGCATGCGGTGCAGCCGCACCAGCCGGATGGTTTTGGGGCTGCTGCTGGGGTTGGTTCTGGGGTTGCTGCTGGGGCTGTTGCTGGGGCTGTTGCTGGGGTTGCTGTTGGGGCTGTTGCTGGGGTTGCTGTTGGGGCGGTCGACGGGGCGGCTGATGCTGGAACGACTGCGGGGGGCCGTACCTCTGCGGCTGCGCCCGGTCGTGCGGCGCTGGTGGCGCTGCCGGTGGGGACGGCGGTCGCGGAGCGGCCGGTGGCGGGCTCGCGAAATCCTGCGGCTGAGCGATGCGCGGCTCGTCGAAGTCCGGACGGGCGAACTGCTGGGTCTGCTCCATCGAACCGAGCGGCGGAGCTTCGACCGCGGGGATCTGCACCGTCGCCGGCCCCGGGTCGGAGCGGGCCGGGCCGGGCGCATCGCCGGTCGGTGGTTCCCCGGCCGGTGATTCCCCGGCCAGTGGCTCCCCGGTCGGGATCTTCGGGATCTGCTGGGTGTCCTCGACCCTGGGCAGTTCACCGGTCCGCCGGTCCGCTGTCCCGGGCGGCGCCTCGACCCCGAGCTGCTCCCCGGTGGGCCGATCGTCGGCCGAATCTTCCGCTGACCGCTGATCACGCGGGGAGGTCACTGCCTCGGGTTCGGGAGCCAGCCCGGGTACGGAATCCGGTTCGCCCGGCTCGGCCTGCGCCGGATCGGATTCGGTGACCGCTGCGGGAGCCGCCGGGGTCGCGGGCAGCTGCACCGTGCTGATCACCGAGTTGTCCCCGCTGATGCCGGTGCTGTCCGGAACTCCGGCGGGGTCCGACTCGGGACGGCTTCCATCGGTGCCCGACCCCGGCGGTCCGGCGGTACCGTCCGACGGCGTCGGCGAGTCGAAATCACCGGTCAGGTCGCCGCTCACCGCAGCGGAGCCCGGTGTCCGGGTGTTTTCGGCCGGAGCACGGTCACCGAGCGCGGTCAGATCGTCCGGGTCGTCGGCGTCCCCGGTCGTTGGCGGGGAGGTGCTGGTGCCCTCGTCGAGCGATGCGGTCAGATCACCGGAGCGGACTTCCTGGCGCGGGCTCGCATCCGATTCGGCCTGGTCCGGTTCACCACGGGTAATCGCACCGGTTACGCCCGCGTCCGCGGCAGTGGGCGGGTCCGCTTCGGGCTCTTCCCCGGAACCGGGCTCTTCGGGCGTCCCGGCTTCCTCTGGCGCGTCCTGCTGCTCCGACACGTCGGGCTGCTCTGGCGCGTCCAGCTGCTCGTCTCGTCCTGCGTCCTCCGCAGCCGGACCGTCGAGCTCCGGGAAATCGGCCGAAACAGCGGCATGTTCGGGGGCCTGTTCGGGGGCACTGGCCCGCTCCGGATCTTGCCCGGACCCGGCTTGGCTCGCTGCCTGCTCGGCATCTCCGACCCGCTCCGGCGAGGCCTCCTGGCTCGGCTCACCGACCTTCTCGACGTCTTCGGACTCGCCCGACGGCTGGACTTTCGTTTCCAGGCCGCCCCGTGGCGCGAACACGCCCGAATCCGGCAGATCTGCGCCAGGGGCCTTGTCCGGTTCGCTCGTCGATTCAGCAGGACCAGCTGCGTCGGCGGCCGCACCCGCATCGGATAGGGCCTGCGCAGCCTCCACCGGATCGGTCGCCTGTCCCGGATCGGTCGCCTGTCCCGGATCGGTCGCCTGTCCCGGATCGGTCGCCTGTCCCGGATCGGTCGCCCCGGCAGAATCGGCGGCCTCAGCGGAATCGGCGGTCCCAGCAGAATCGGCGGCCTTAGCAGGATCGGTCGCCCCGACCGACTTGGTCGCCGTAGCGGCTCCGGCCTCGTCGAGCCGTCCACCGAACACAGCACCGGACATGCCGGAGTCGGGACGAGCTGCTTCGACGGGCCGTCCGGTCTCGGCAGAGGCATCCACCTCCGATGATTCGTCCACCTCAGTGGGAACTTCGGTCGCCGCGGACTCCGAAGCACCAGCGGCCTCAGCGGCAGCAGGCTCCTCAACGGGGGGAGATTCGTCGGTGGGAGATTCGTCGGCACCAGCAGATTCGCCGAGGGCGGCAGGCTCCTCAGGAGTCGCAGGTTCCGCGGAAGTCACGGACTCCTCGGAAGCCACGGACTCCGCGACGACTGCGGGCTCCTCTGCACCGACCGGTACGGACTCACCCGCATCGGCAGGCTCCGCGGTCGCTTCCGAGACGTCGGTTCCTACCGGATCGACAGCACTGGACTCGTCCGCGGCATCCTCGTCAGCCTCGACGGTGCGGTCCGACTCGGCGGTCTCCGCAGCAGCTTCCGACTCCGCCTGCACCGGTGAGTGCGGTGTCTGCTCGCGCCGCGCCTCTTCCGGGGGGTCAACCTGCTCCGGAGATGGCTGAGCGGTGGCTACGCTCGCATCCGCGCTTCCACCGGTTTCGTCCGGCGCGTCACCGCTCCCCTCCTGCGAACCGCCGTCGGTGTCCGCCTCCGAAACCGAGTCCGCTTGGTCGGCGGACCCGCTTCCGGCTGCGGGCTCCTGTCCGGCCGTCTCGGTGTCGGCGTCGGCCTTGTCCACATCCTCGGCCCGCGGTTCGGTCGCCCCCGTCTCGGAGTCGGCCTCGGAGTCGGCCTCGCCGCCGTCACCTCCGGCGCGTTCGACCTCCTCCGGGTCGGCTCCGGTGGACTCGTCATCCGACGAACCGCTCGCCACCGATTGGTCCTCGGAAGGTGCGCTCTCCGGCTCCACCGTCGCGGCGGGTTCTCCCGGCTCGACACCCGCCTCGGCGGAGTCTGCCGGGCTACCGGTAGCCTCCTCGAGGTCGGATTGATCACTCACGTCCGGTTCGACGAGATCGTCCGGTCCCTCGGAATCGGGCGCGTCCGCATCCCGCGCATCGGGATCCCGCACGACGGCCGATGACCGGCTCCCGGTCGGCAAGTCCTGCTCGACCGTGGACGATTCGCTCGCGGTGGTGGCCTGTGAATCCGCTGACAGCTCCGTCCCCATCTCCACGGACGTTCGTCCGCCGGGCCAGTCCGGCCCTCCGCCATCGGCCGGCAGCTCCGCAGCCTCGGACGACGGGTGCGCGGACTGCCTCGATGGTTCGGAGTCGTCGGGTTCGGACAGCTCACCCCTGAAGTTCTGGGGTTGGGGCACGTACTCCTCCTCGACGCCTTCATCAGACTGCCAGATGCGAGTTCCCACACTGCGATGGGGCTCGGAGGGCCGTCATGGTCCACACTAGACGTGGTCGCGCACACGCGTGGGCGGCCGTAACCGACGTGTGAGCCTGTTCCCGGCCCGCGGAAAGTGGTGCGCCGTGAACCGGTCGCATCGCAGGTCGAGCCCGTTGTGTGCGGCACGTGGGCGCGACCGTGGAACGCTCCTGCCCGAAAGGAACCGGGGGCGCCTCGGAGGCGAACTCAGGCTCGAAGAACAAGCTGGACAAGAGTGAGGAACCGCGTGGAGTTCGACGTCATGATCGAGATTCCCAAGGGGAATCGGAACAAGTACGAGGTGGACCACAAGTCGGGCCGAATCCGTCTCGACCGGACACTGTTCACCGCTACCCAGTACCCGGCCGACTACGGCTTCGTGGAAAACACCCTGGGCGAGGACGGCGACCCGTTGGACGCCCTGGTGCTGGTCCAGGAACCGACGTTCCCCGGGTGCCTGATCACCGCGCGCGCCATCGGCATGTTCCGGATGCGCGACGAGAAGGGCGGGGACGACAAGCTCATCTGCGTTCCGTCCGATGACCCGCGTCAGGAACACCTGCGCGACATCCACCACCTCTCCGAGTTCTATCGCTTGGAAATCCAGCACTTCTTCGAGGTCTACAAGGACCTGGAGCCGGGCAAGAGCGTTGAAGGCGCCACCTGGGTCGGGCGCACCGAGGCCGAAGAAGAGATCACGCGTTCCTACGACCGCCAGAAGGAGCAGGGTCACTGAGTCCCGCGGGTTTCCGACCTGCCCAGGGCCCGCACCGTTCGGTGCGGGCCCTGTTGCTGTTCTGGCCTGTTGCTGGCCTGGCCTGTTGCTGGCCTGGCCTGTTGCTGTTCTGGCCCTGCCGTCAAGAGGTCTGCCGGAACGTTCGACCGCGGATCGGGAGGTGAGAGCTGCGGCGAGGCGATCGTTTAGCGCGCCACCGGCCCGGGCAACCCAGCGAAAGATGCCCGCGGACGGCCGATCACGCTGCGAATGGAGCGAAGGCATGGCTGAACTGGTTTCCGACTACGTCTTGCGGCGCCTCCGGGAATGGGACATCGACCAGGTCTTCTCCTATGCCGGCGACGGCATCAACGGCCTGCTGGCCGCCTGGCAACGCGCCGAGGACGACCCCCGCTTCATCCAGGCACGTCACGAGGAACTCGCGGCCTTCGAGGCCGTCGGCTACGCGAAGTTCTCCGGTCGGGTCGGCGTCTGCGCGGCGACCGGCGGGCCCGGTGCGGTGCACCTGCTCAACGGTCTGTACGACGCGAAGCTGGACCACGTCCCAGTGGTGGCGATCGTGGGACAGCAGGGCAGCACCGCACTGGGCGGCGCCTACCAGCAGGAAATCGACCTCGCTTCGCTCTACAAGGACGTCGCCGCCGACTACCTGCAGGTGGTGACCACTCCGCAGCAACTCCCCAACGCGCTGGACCGCGCGATGCGCACCGCGCAGGCACGACGCACGGTCACCGCGCTGATCATCCCGGGCGACGTACAGGAGCAGGAGTACTCCCCGCCCACCCACGCGTTCAAGATGGTTCCGTCCAGCCTCGGCATGTCGCCCTCCACCGCGACACCACATCAGGACGGCGTCCGACACGCCGCCGAGATACTCAACTCCGGTCAACGCGTGGCGATCATGATCGGCCAGGGCGCCCGCGGCGCGGCCGGGGAAGTCAGCCAGGTGGCCGACCTCCTCGGGGCCGGCGTCGCCAAAGCGCTGCTCGGCAAGGACGTGCTCAACGACGACCTGCCCTACGTGACCGGCGTGTCGGGGCTGCTGGGAACGAGACCGTCGTGGGAGCTGATGCGCGACTGCGACACGCTGCTGATGATCGGCGCCAACTTCCCGTACAGCCAGTTCCTCCCCGAGTTCGATCAGGCCAGAGGAATCCAGATCGACATCGAGCCCACGATGATCGGCATGCGCTACCCGTTCGAGGTGAACCTCGTCGGTGACGCCAAGGCCACGCTGCGCGAACTGATCCCCCACTTGCGGCGCAAGCCCGACCGGCGGTGGCGCGAAACCATCGAGCACAACGTGGACCGCTGGTGGGACACGATGCAGCAGCGGGCGAACGTGGCGGCGGATCCGATCAACCCCGAGCTGGTCTTCCACGAACTCTCGCCGCTGCTGCCCGACGATTCGATCGTGACCACCGACGCGGGTTCGGCCGCCAACTGGTTCGGCAGGCACCTGCGGATCCGGGGCCGGATCCGCTGCTCGCTCTCGGGGACCCTCGCGACCATGGGGCCCGGGATGCCCTACGCGACGGGCGCGAAGTGGGCCCACCCGGATCGGCCGGTCTTCGCGCTCGTGGGCGATGGCGCGATGCAGATGAACGGCCTCAACGAGCTGATCACGATGGCCCACTACTGGTCCGAATGGCAGGACCCGCGGCTGGTGATCGGAGTGCTCAACAACGGCGACCTGAACCAGGTGACCTGGGAGTTGCGCGCGCTGGCCGGGTCCCCGCAGTTCCTGCCCTCCCAGCAACTACCGAACTTCGACTACGCGGGCTACGCGGAATTGCTCGGATTGCGCGGGATCAAGGTGGAAAGCCCGGACGAGGTTCGAAACGCCTGGCAGGAGGCCCTCCAGGCCGACCGGCCGTGTCTCGTCGAATTCGCCACGGATCCGGCCGTACCGCCGATCCCGCCGGAAGCGAACTGGGAGCAGATGGAGAACGTCGCACAGGCGATGCTCCAGGGCGACCCGGACACGTGGTCGGTGGTCAAGGAGGGCGTGAAGTCGAAGGCCCAGGAGTTCGTGCCCGGCCGTCAACGCGACTGAGCGGCAGGACATCGGCGGGGTGTCGATCCGAACACTCCCTGCTGACCGCCCCACACAAGACGCCATCGGACGAGCTCGTCCCCGCCGACGGATTCGGCTCGGTTACGGGCACGGCACCCTCGCCGCGCCCAATCACCGACGCGATCGCGGAACCATCGTGCAGGTCGGTTCGGCACTGGCCTCGCCGTTACCGGGGTAACAGCGGAGTGCGCGACACCGGCAGTGCGCAACGCGGCAGACGACCGCGCGGATTGCCGACCTGTTGCCGTTGCGGACCGATGGCCGAAGCTCACGGCGCGATGTCCCGGGTGAGAGACTCGCGACAGCTGGGCTCGATCGGTTCGGCAACGGCACCGATGGTGGTAGCGTGATTTCGTGTTCACCCCAGCCATCAGGTCGAAGTCCGCGCGGAGCGCGGCGGTTCGAAGGCTGTTGGCCGGGGCACAGGCCGCCCCCTCGCGGCCCGGCCTTCGGGCGCGGAAGAACGCTTCGCCACGTGTGCGGGACCGGTTTCGCACGGGTTGGGGAGTGACACGACCCGAGGCCGTGATGCGCCAGTCCGGAACCAACGGATGGTTGAGCTCCTGGGGCACGAACGCCCACGGCGAGATGGCGGGTTGTCCCCCGTCACCACGGGACTGACTCGGCCGGAGGCACCCGCCTCGACCGAGCTCGTGCGGTGTGCTGGCACCTCAGCCGGCCGACACCGGTCCTGTCCCGTTTCCGACTGACCTCCCCGGGCATATCCACCGGGTCTGCTCGCGAGCACCTGATGCCCGAGCGGTGAGGTCTGGGTTCGCGAAGGTTGGTTTGATGTTGCTGTCTCGGTTCGGTGCCGCACTGCGTCGCGACACGGTGGGCGGTCTCCTGCTCATCAGTGCCGCGATAGTGGCGTTGGCTTGGGCGAACTCGCCTTGGGGCGAGGTTTATGAGCAGGTCCGGCATTTCAGTTTCGGCCCGGAGGCTCTGCACCTGCATCTGCCGGTCGAGGCCTGGGCTGCCGACGGCCTGTTGGCGCTGTTCTTCTTCATCGTCGGCAACGAGCTCAAACAGGAGTTCGTGCACGGTGAGCTGCGGAATCCGAGGCGCGCGCTGCTGCCGATCGTCGCGGCAATCTGCGGTGTGCTCGTACCGGCGGCCATTTTCGCCGTGATCAACCTGGGGCAGGGACCGTCCGCTCAAGGGTGGGGCATCCCGATGGCCACCGACATCGCGTTCGCCATCGCGGTCCTGGCCGTGGTGGGCAAATCCCTGCCTTCGGCACTGCGCACGTTCCTGCTCACCCTGGCCATCGTCGACGACCTGGCCGCGATCGTCGTGATCGCCGTCTTCTACACCGACGACTTGTCGTTCGGGCCGCTGCTGGCCGCGATCGCGCTGCTCGGAGTGTTCGGATACCTCCAGCGTGGGCGCGGGCTCGCGGCGATGCTGCAGCGCTCGCAGGTCGCGACCGTGACCTCGTACGTGGTGCTCGCCGTGGTGATCTGGTCGCTGATGCACGCCAGCGGAATCCACGCCACCATCGCCGGGGTGGCGATGGGTCTGCTCATGCGCACCCATGCTCACAACGGCGAGGAGAGCACGCCCAGCCACCACGTCGAACACATCCTGCGCCCGTGGGCCATGGGGCTGGCCTTGCCGCTGTTCGCGCTGTTCTCCGCCGGGATCGTCTTCGGCGGCTGGACCAGCACCGTCACCAGCACGGTGGCCCTGGGCGTGATCTTGGGTCTGGTCCTGGGCAAGCTCATCGGTATCGCAGGTGGTGCGTGGTTGACCACCAAGCTCACCCGGGCCGAACTGGACCCGACCCTGAGCTGGCTCGACATCGTCGGTATGTCCCAGCTCGCCGGGATCGGTTTCACCGTTTCGTTGCTGATCAGCGAGCTGTCCTACGCCGACCACCCGGTCATGCTCGAACATGCCAAGAGCGCGGTCCTGCTCGCCTCGTTGATCGCCACCGTGCTCGCCGCGGTCGTGCTCGGCGCCCGCAGCGCGCACTACCGCAACCGCGAGAACGCCGAGAAAGCCGACCACACGGCCGAGTGATCAGCTCCGATTCGGGCTGATCTCCGGCTCGTCGGATCCGGGTTAGCGGATCCGGATTAGCGGATCCGGGCTGTCCGCGGCAGGGCGGACGGCACATCGGCTCCGAGGGAGCTTCCATTCTTCGCTGAACGGAGTTCGCGCGGGTCAACACGAACCCGCGCGAACTCCGTTTCCCACACGAGCGAGTGGCCGTCCGCATCCCGCGCCGAGACCGACCGGCCACCCCGGGTCAGTTGCCGCCGAGGTTCGTCACTCCGCCGACCGGGCCGTGGGAAACCAGCTTGCCCACCGGCTCGAGGAGCGTGTGCGGCTCGGCCGTGACCGGCGGCAGCACGCCCGCCAGCGGAGTTCCTTCGGTGAGGTCGGCCCGCGCCTCGGTGCGGCCCGCCATCGGCCCGGTCGGCAGGGTCTCGCCCACCAGGTCTGGGGTGGCGTTGGAGACGTTGTCCACCAAACCGGAGACACCACCGACTGGCAGCGTCGATCCGTCCACCGGCAGTGCTCCGCCCGCACGCCCCTCGGTGGTGGCGGAAGAGCCCGGCTTTCCGTCCGGTGCCTCCTCCACGGTCGCCGACTCCGGAGCAGCACTGAACCACTCGAAGACGTCGGCGGGCGAGGTTTCGGTCACCAGGGTGGACAGGGTGCTCACCGGGTTTTCGCCACCGGCACGGCCGGTCAGCTTTTCTTCGACCGGAACGACGTCACCGACGACGCGGGTCGCCGAGTGCGCCGTCCCGGCGAGGTGGAACGCCGTGTTGGCGAGGCTGTTGTCCACGGGCAGTTCTGCCGGGAATTCGGGGGCTTCGGCAGCGGTGGCGGTGCCGGCGAAACCAAGTGCGCCCGCGCTGCTGGCCAGCACGGCCGCTGCGGTCAGGGTGCGTTTCATCGCCTTGCTCCTCTCTTGCACAAACGATTTGCTGTGCGCCGCGCCGAAGATTACGGAAGAATCCCCTGCCACTTTTCAGCGATCACACCACCCACAAAAAACAACGGACCGTCACGAAAAAACCGGGGAGTGCGATCGGAATCGCACTCCCCGGTTTGACTACTGATCACTGTCCGAATGCACGCATGCTCGGCGGACCACCCGCCTGCCCCAGCTGCTGCTGGCGTTTGGCCTGCTCCGCCCGAACCGCTTCGACGGTGTCGGCGAATTCCGCGTAGGCGGCGCGCTCGTCGCCGAAGCGCCGATAACGCCCCGCACGCAACTCGACCGACTGGTATTCCCGTTCCAGCGCATCGGCCGTCTGCTGCAGACCGGCACTGCGTTCGCGGTATTTGGCGTAACCGGCGTAGGCGGCACTGATCGCCACCACCAGGCTCGCCGCCGCGGAACCCCAGCGAAAGTCCACAACGGACACCGAGATTGCGGTCACCGAGGCGGTCATGATCGAACCGGCGATGACAACACTTTGCAGCAAGTTGTCCTTCCACCGGTACTGGCGTGCCTCGGCGCGGTACACGTCGACCACTTCCGGTAGCTGCGCCCGGTAACGCTTGTGGGTACCGAGCAAGTCACCGGTACTGAGCTCTTCGAGTAAATACTCCCTATGAGCACGTTCCAGTTCGCGCAATTCCGTTTCCACCGAGCGCACCCTAAAGTGCTGCTGATAGACGAACCTCGCCGACACCGCCATCGAGCCGATCGACACGACGGCGAGCACCGCCACGAGGCTGATCGACGGTCCGAACAGGACCATCGCGGCCACCGCGAGCCCGACGAGCACGAGATTCCCCGGGTATGCCCACACGAGGAACAACCGCTGGATCAGCCTCGCACGGTAAAGCTGCTCGGACCGCTCTCCGATCCGGCGTTCCCAGTCCTGCGGCTGCGAACCACCGGAGATCAGGCCACCTCCGATGATCCCCGTTGCCGCGTCCAAACGCTCCATCACATCGATCCTTCCGGCGTTAGGTGTGATCGAAGTAGTTCCCTGCGCGCGACGACAATCGGCCAGGAAGGTGATGATCGAATGGCCCATTCAGCCCACAACCATGTGCACCACGTGATCACCGCAGGCCAGCGCTGAGGTCCTGGCGGGAGTCCCGCCAGTGGTGACGACCGATAGCGCGACGACCCCCATCGCCCACTGCTGTTCAGTCCATAAATCGGGAAGTGCCACTTTGGCAGCGACCTCGAAGGGATCTACGAGCGGGGCCGGATAGCGCTGTTCAGCCGGCCATGCTAAGGCCGTTCTCCGGCTCGCCTCGGACAGCGCGGAGCGACTTGCCAACGCCGGTAGGCAGTACCCGGACTAGTACTTATGAGTGCGTAGACCAACTACGCCCGATCGGACCAATCGCGTGCCGGCAGATCGACCACGGGAACATCAGCCACCGAACATCAGCCATCGAACACCGACCGCCGGAACATCGGCGGGTGAAAGACCGACCGCCGGAACATCGGCGGGGGCATGACCCACCGTTGCGGAAACGCGTCCGCCACCGAACAACTTACCGCCGAAATCCGGATCTTACTCGGAAATGCACCCGCGGGTGTCTACCCGTCAGCCGACCAACGGAACCGCCCGCGCCTCGTAGAAGTCCGCGGGATCGACCGGTTCGCCGGACACTTCGAGCTGAAAATGAAGATGCGGGCCGGTCGACTGGCCCCGGTTTCCGATGGCCGCGATGCGCTGTCCGCGCTCCACGCGCTGGCCGACCTCGACGAAACTCTCGTGAACGTGCCCGTACACGGTCACCACGTCGCCGGAGTGTCGAATCCGGACCCACCGTCCGTATCCGCTGGCCGGCCCCGAATCGATCACCTCGCCCGACGCACCCGCGAACACCGGGGTGCCGATGGCATTGGCGATGTCCACTCCATAGTGCATCGTCCCCCACCTGGGGCCGAATCCGCTGCTGATCCGGCCCGTCGTGGGAGCCGTCCAGCTCTTCTCGGGAACCGCCTCATGGGGAGGCGCTTCGGGGGCAGGCTGTTCCGGGACAGGCTGTTCCGGGACAGGCTGCTCGGGGGCAGGCTGTCCGGGGGCAGGCTGCTCGAAAGCAGGCCGCTCGGGAACAGGTGGGTCGACGGGTGGTCGCGATGGCAGCTCTCGCACATGCGCTACCGGCCGAACCCGCCCGCTCTCCGTCTGCGCCGTAACCGGAGCAGCGGCGAACACACTGCCGATCGTCAACACAATCAGGTTTCCGATCAGCATTTTCTTTTGAATTGCCATGACGCTTTCCACCTCGTCACACCACGGCGTTTTGACCGAGCGCGCTCGACACCGCGGTGAAAGACAAAAGTCGTTCGTCGTGAACGAGTTCCGATATGGCGTCCGGACCGATCACAGACGAAACCACAGACCCGCGTCCCGCGCTCTCCGCGCTTAACACAATGGAATGACCGGCCCAGTTATTACCGGTACGCAATACCGTTCGACCAAGGACTCCGACGAGAACTGATTCCGCCGTACGGATCCGAAGTGATCACCAAGCGCATTCATTGCACGCGGTCTATCCGACCAGAAAGCACATTAGGGTGATCTTGCAGAGGACTGAACACGTTCAGTGATACTGAGGCTGAAAAGTCCGAATCCGCCCGAATCGCGCTCCCCACCGGGCTTCTCCAAGATCGCACCGATGAATCCATCAAGCCGTGAGCAGGCGGGCCAGTCAGGCGGGCCGGTCAGGCGGGCAGCAGGCGTCTCGTGTAGCCCGCGCTCGCCAGTCGCCGGTAGGCATCGCGCACGTGCTCGGGCACCGGCTGCGGAACGACGAAGGCGCGGTCGGCGTAGAGGCTGATCCGTTGTGCCTCCCCCACCAGCATGTTCACCACGCGCTCCGGCTCTCCGAGGGCCGCGACGTACTCATCCAGCGGCAGCGGGCTCGACGCGCAGACGACGTCCACCTCGGGCCACAGCTTCCGGCACGTCGCGAACGCGCGTCGCTGTTGGTAAGGCAGGCAGATCAGCAGCACCGAGCGGACCCGGACCCCGCAGGAGGCCAGCAGTGCACGGGCGAACCGGATGTTCTCCCCGGTATTGGTCGCCGAGGGTTCTACGAGGATCGCCTCGTCCGGAACGCCCGACTCGAGCAGGTGCTCACGGTAGTGCACCGCTTCGCCCCGGGGGAACCGGTCGATGGTGGTGGGCGCATTGGCCCCGGTGAGCAACAGCCGGGGGGCGATGCCGCGATGGTGGAGTTCGGCCGCGAACGTGGCCACCCCGAGGTCGTGGCTGCCCAGCACGACACCGACGTCGCACGCGCGGAGTCGGTGCCGCAGGTTCAGGTAGCTCCACAGGATTTCGGCGTCAGCGCGGTGCGCCTTGGGCACCTGTGCCGCCATATCGACCCCCTGTTGTCCTACCGAGCCGAATTGCCCCGGCACCTCACCCACGCACGGCGAGGCCCGGGGTCAACGGTAAGAAGCTCAGAAGGACAGGACGAGTCGGCCCCGCACGCCACCGGCTTCGAACCGCTCGTGCGCCTTGGCTGCCTCGTCCGCGTCGACGACGTCGGCCACCCGCGGGGTGAGCACCCCATCCTCGACGAGTTGACGGAGGTCGTCGAGCTTGTGGTGGGAGCGGTACTCGTCGAAGACGGAAACCTGGTGCAGCTTGATGTCTCGTTCGAGCGGGGCGTCCCAGAAGCGGACGCTCGCGAAGCCACCACCGTCCCGCACGGCAGGTACGACCTGCTCGTTCTGCACCGAGCCGTCCACCAGACCGTCGACGCCGTCCGGATAGATCTCGCGGATCCGGTCGGCCACGTCGTCACCTCGCTGGACGATGTGGTCGGGGCCGAGGCTCCGGACCAGTCCGAGGTCCTTTTCCGCGGAGTCGGCGACGACCTCCAGCCCGGCGTGCTTGGCCAGCTGGACGACGTAGTTTCCCAGGGTGCCCGCCGCACCCGTGACCGCCAGGCGCTGACCCGCTTCGAGCCCGAGGAGATCGAGGGCCTGCCACGCGGTGAGCGCGTTCATCGGCAGGGCCGCAGCGGTGATCAGGTCGACGCCCTCGGGGACTCGGGCCATGGATTCCCATGGGCCGACCAGGTGCGACGCGTACGCACCGCCGTGCTCGGAAGAGGGCAACGCGATGGCCATGAGCTCATCACCCACCTTCCAGTGACAGTTCTCGCCGACCTCGTCGACGACTCCGGCCGCGTCCATGCCGGGCACCTGGATTTGCCGGGGTTCCTGACCCCCGTAGGCACCGCTGCGCAGCACGGTGTCCGTGGGATTCACGGCCGCGCCTCGCACGCGGATCCGCACCTCCCCCGGTCCCGGGTGCGGTTCGGCCACGTCGTGGATGGCGAGGGCGCCCGGCCCTCCGAATTCGGTAACGCCGATAACCTTCACATCCGCACCAACTCTCACACTCCCGCGGCATATTCCAGCCGGCGGCGAGTCATGATCCAGGTCACTCCTTGCGGCCGACGGCCCCGAGTATGCAGTGCGACATCGAGGGAAGCTCGGCAGTCCGCGGACCATCCGGCCACCAGTCGGCGACCCGCACGAGACCGGGGTCGAGGAGTTCCAGCCCGGGGAGCATGCTCTCGATCTGCGCGCGCGTGCGGAAGCGACCACTGCCCATCGGACTGTGCACGAGCACCTGCTCGAGTCGCTTCGCGAGCGCACTGTGCTCCCCGGCGCCCGGGTCGTGAAAATGGGTCAGGACCACGTAGGAGCCCGCGGGCAGCGCTTCGACGTACTCCCGCATGATCTCGCCCGGGTCGCGCTCGTCGGTGCAGTGGACGAGCGTCGCGCACTGCAGCAGTGCGATCGGCTCGGAGAAGTCGAGCGCGGACCGCACCACTTCGTTCTCGATCACCGAGCGCGGCGCGAAGATGTCGGCGTCGGCGAAGCGGGTCAGTTCGTTCTCCGCCAGCAGCGCGCGCCCGTGCGCGAGGACCACCGGATCGTCATCCACGTAGACGACGTTCGCTTCTGGCCGGTGCCGCTGCGCGACCTGGTGGGTGTTCTCGGCGGTGGGCAGCCCGGAGCCGCAGTCGAGGAACTGGGTGATGCCCGCCTTGGCGGCGAGGAACCGGGTCGCCCGCATCAGGAAACGCCGGTTGTCCCAGGCCAGTTGGCTGACCTCCGGCGCGACCCTGGTCATCTGCCGGTACACGTCCCGGTCCGCTTCGAAGTTGTCCTTGCCGTTGAGGCACACGTCGTAGACCCGCGCGATGTTGGCTCTCGTGGTGTCCAACCGCGCCGCGTGGTCCTCATTCGACTGGGCGGTGTAACCGTGCATTCCGAAGCCTCACACGCTGAGTGACGTTGGGTGGCCTCAACTCTAGGCGCCCGCACCCCCGTGATCGAAGGAGGCTGTGGGCGTGCATTCGTTCCGCAAGAACCAACGGCAACCATCGGACGCGCAGCCCGAGATCGCGCGGCCCCGGCGGCGAAACAACCGAACCAGACAAGAAAAAACCGCAGATCACACGTGGTGAACTGCGGTTCTTCCTACTGAGCCGCCTGGGGGAATCGAACCCCCGACCTACGCATTACGAGTGCGTCGCTCTGTCCGACTGAGCTAAGGCGGCGTGTTGCGCATCCCAGTGTAGCGGGCACCGATCGACACCCGTGCAGCCCCCCGCATCGCCCTGAACCCGTCGAACACGCTCGATCAAGACAGGTGAAGTGCGTCACCGAGCACGCGGCTGATCGTTACCCAGTCCAACGGTGTGATGCACATCGCTCGGTACTCGAGGGAAGGACCCCGGATGCGCCGCACAGCTCGCCCTGTCCGTCGACTAGCCGCGTGTGCGGTGGTGTCGCTCGCTCTCGCAGGACTGAGTGTTCCGGCGGCGTTCGCGCAATCCCCTCCGACCACACCCATACCGGAACCGGAGGACCCGAACCAGCCGCCTGCCTCCGAGCCACCGCCTTTCCCGGTTCCGGGACCGATCGTGGCGGATGCGGGAACCGGGATCGGCATGGTCCGAATCCTTCCCGAGACGGTCCCCGCCGACCCGATCATCGAGGTCCCGGATGGACAGCTGCCGAAGCAGTCCTTCTTAGAGTTCGGCACCGGGCTCGCGGTCGCGCGCGCCAACTCGCACGCGTACCTGGCGCAGGAACGTTCGATCGCCGAATCGTCGCCGCTCGGATTCGCCGTCGGCGGCAACGTTCCGACCCTCCCCGGCACGCTGAGCCAAACCGCACTGCCGGACCACGACGCACCATCGGTCGAAAGCATGACCGTCCCCGGCCCGCCAGCGGACCAGCACCTGAACCTCGGGCCGATCGAGGGCAGCGCACACGCCCGCTGGGACCGGCAGATGGGCCCGTGCATGGATCCGATCGCCGACACCCGGACATCGGTGGCGAGCATCTCCGCGATCAACACGCTCCCCGCGATGCCCGACGAGCCGAGCGCGCGGGTCGACACCCCCGGCCCGCTGTCCGAGCTGGGCGGACTGCTCGACGGGCAGGCACCGACCGAGGCCGGGAACGGATCGCTGTTGAACGTTCCCGACACGATCAGCGCGCGCTCCACCGTTCGACTCGTCGACGTGCCCGGGCAAGCGGGCAAGGCCGTCCGGTCGACCTCCAGCATGCAACTCGCAAGCGTGCGGCTGCTCGCCGGAACACCGCAGGAACTGCGCATCGACGTGGCGAGCACCCCGACCCTGACCGCCACCTCCACCGGCGATCCCGAAACGTCCACCCTGGACTACTCGGCGCCGGTGCTGCGGATCTCGCAAGGTGGGGAAGAGCTCGGCGTTGTCGACGTGGCCGACCCGACGATGGACATCCCGATCGGGATGCCCGCCACCCCCGAAGCCCCCGACCTGCCCGTCGTGGGCGGACTCGCCGAAGGCGTCCTCGACCTCGGTGTGCTGCGCCTGAGCATCGGTGAACTGGAGGACCGGACCGAAGGCGCGCAAGCCCAGGGCCGGGCCCGCCTGTTCGACCTCGAACTGCTGTCCGGGGAGGCCATCGGTGTCCCGACCTCGCTCGCCGAAGTGTCGTTCGGTGAGCAGGCCGTCACGGCCGGCGCGCCGGAAGGCGGTGTGCACTGCGACCCGCCGCAGGAAGCAGCTCCCGTACAGCCCGCCGGCTCCGAGGACCACACCGCGCAGGTTCCGGCACTGGCCGTGACCAGCGGAGCCTATTCCGCGATTCCGCTGTTCTGGACCGGTACCGGCCTGCTGCTGTTCGGGTCCGTCCTCGTCGCGGCGCTGCCCAGGCGACAGTGATGCGGATGACGCGGCGCGCGCTCAACCCTGGTAGAGCGCGGCCGCCATCGCCTCCACGGCGATGATCGGCTTGACGTTGCGGCTCAACGCCTCGCGGCAGTCCAACACCGCCTCGAGGCGCCGCAGCGTCGACTCCGAAGTCCACTTGGCGGCCGCCTGCGACGCGGACCGCGCGTAGTCGGGATGGTTCAGCGGAGCCGACGACCCCGAACGCACCACCAGCACGTCCCGGTAGAAACCGGCCAGGTCGACCAACGACAGATCGAGCGCGTCCCGCTGGGTGCGGGTCGTGCGGGACTTCTGCCGCTTCTCCAGCTCCTTCAGCGCCGCGTTCGCGCCCCGCGTGGCCGACCCGGTTCCCTTGCCGGTGCCGCCTGCACCCATCGCCGTCCGCAGCTCCTCCTTCTCCGCTTCGTCCCGGGCCTCGTTCGCCGCGGCCGCTTCCGTTTCCGCCGCCTTGACCAGCCCGCCGGCCGCGGTGAACACGTCGGAGAACCCGCGCAGGCCCAGAGGGATGCTCAACACCGACTCCCGCCGCTCCCGCGCCCGCTCATCGGTGGCCAGTCGCCGCGCCCGGCCGATGTGGCCGCCGCACACGGACGCCGCCCACTCGGCGGAGTCCGCGGGCACGCCGTCCCGCTCGTGCAACACCTCCGCGATCGAGCCGGGCAGCGGTGTGCGCAACTGAACCGCTCGACAGCGGGAACGGATCGTCACCGAAACGTCCTCCGGATGGTCCGAAGGTGCGCACAGCAGGAACACAGTGCGGTCCGGTGGCTCCTCGACCGCC
Organism: Parasphingorhabdus pacifica; assembly: GCF_054779195.1. Taxonomy (NCBI): domain Bacteria; kingdom Pseudomonadati; phylum Pseudomonadota; class Alphaproteobacteria; order Sphingomonadales; family Sphingorhabdaceae; genus Parasphingorhabdus; species Parasphingorhabdus pacifica. Next base: position 33,344 of record NZ_BAAGYS010000012.1, on the reverse strand, counting down.
TTCAACAGCGCGTTCGCCGCCCCCTCGGTGAGCCGGTCGGAATCCTCGATCAACACGACCCGCCACTGCCCGGTGGACGGTCTGCGAGCCGCTGCCTGTACCAACGCGCGCATCGACGCGACCGAGATCGACAAGCCTTCCGGGACGACCACCTTCACGTCGGCGTGCGTGCCCGCCAGCGCCGTGTGACAGGCCGTACACCGGCCGCAGCCCGGAGCCCCCTCCTCCCCCGCGCACTGCAGGGCGGCGGCGAAGGCACGGGCCACCACCGAACGGCCCGAACCGGGCGGGCCGGTGAACAGCCACGCGTGCGTCATCGCCCCCGCGGCAGCCTCCGCGCCCTCCGCCTGCTGATGTGCGGCGAGCGCCGCAGCGTGCAAGGTGCGCACCGCCGCCGGTTGGCCGACGACGTCGGCCCACACACCGGTGTTCGGCGGCAGCGCACCCTCCACCGGATCGGCATGGCCGCTTTCGGCGGAATCGCCTTCGAAGGTGTCGCTGACCTCGGCTTCGAGCACGTCGCCTCGCCTCCCACACGGATCGTGCCTGCCGCCACCATTCTGCTTCCTGCTCCGGCCGAGCCTCCCACGGCCATTCCTCCGGCAGACTCCTCCCAGCTAGCGCGGCCGGGTTTCACACCGAAGCCAACATCACCAGCAGCATGAAGAGGAAACCGCCGACCAGCACCACCGTGACGCACCCGCTCGCCACCGCCGCTGTCCGGGCCTGCCGGGACGGCGCGCTGCGGGTTCCGCGTTCCGCCGGGCTCGGACGCTGGGGCGCTCCCGCATCCGCGAGCCCCGACCGCCTGTCCGGTTGGTGCTGGTACACCGACTGCTGGTGCGGGCGGTGTTGTTGGCGGGTACCTCGACTTCGAGAAGCGTGCTGTCGAGCGGGTTCCTGGCTGCGGTGCCGCTCTTGCTCTTCCGGAGGCCGAGGCGGCACCGGAGCCGGTGGGCGCGTCCACAGCTGTCCGCGGCGGTCCTCGGGAACGGCGGCCGCCACGACACCGCTCAATGCGTCCGGGAACCTGCGCCCGGGCGGGATGGCGCGAGTGCCGTCCGCACCGGAGAGAGCATCCGTACCCGCCGGTGAGGGCGTGCCGGACGGTGCAGCGGTGCCGGATGGGGAGGGCGTGCGGGACGGAGCATCAGCATCCACGGCTGCCTCCTAGCGAGAGGACATTCCACCACTCTCGAGCGTGCAACCGTAACCCGCACTCCGCACCCCGGCGGGGACGTCGACTTCGCGAGAAATCGACGTCCCCGCGCGGTGCGCGCGGTCAGGACTGCTTCGACGTGCTCGTCTTCGCCGTCGTGCTCTTCGATTTCGTGGTGCCGGAGGATTTGGTCCCGGCGCTCTTCTTCGGAGCCGTGCTCTTCGAGTTCGTGCTCTTCGAAGCAGTGCTCTTGGCAGCAGTGCTCTTGGCAGCAGTGCTCTTGGATGTGCTGCTCGAAGCGGTGCTCTTGGCGGCGGTGCTCTTGGATGTGGTGCTCTTCGAAGCCGTGCCCTTGGCAGCGGTGCTCTTCGATGTGGTGCCCTTCGAAGCCGTGCCCTTCGAAGCCGTGCCCTTCGAAGCCGTGCCCTTCGAAGCCGTGCTCTTCGACTCAGTGCTCTTCGAAGCCGTGCTCTTGGACTTCGTGGACGCGCTCTTGGCCGGCGCCTTCTTTTTCGGAGGCGCCTTCGCCCGGCGTTCGGCCAACAGCTCGACAGCCCGGTCCATATCCAACGACTCCACGTCGTCGCCCTTGCGCAACGAGGCGTTGGTCTCGCCGTCGGTGACGTACGGGCCGAACCGACCGTCCTTGATCACCAGCGGCTTGCCCGTCTCCGGTTCGTCTCCCAGCTCGCGCAGGGGTGGGGTCGCCGCCCGGCGCCCACGCTGCTTCGGCTGCTCGTAGATCTTGAGCGCCTCGTCGAGGGTGATCGAAAAGATCTGCTCCTCGGTCTCCAACGACCGCGAGTCCGTGCCCTTCTTCAAGTACGGCCCGTAGCGGCCGTTCTGCGCGGTGATGTCATTGCCCGACTCCGGGTCGGTACCGACCACGCGGGGCAGGGACAGCAGCTTGAGCGCATCGTCCAACGTCACTGTGTCCAGCGACATCGACTTCAACAGGCTGCCGGTCCGCGGCTTGGACTTGTCACCTTCGGGCAGGATCTCGGTGATGTACGGCCCGAACCGGCCGTCCTTGGCCACGATCTCGTGCCCGGACTCCGGATCGGTCCCCAGGCTGCGGCCCTCCATCGGAGTGGCGAACAGCTTCTCGGCCACCCCGACGTCGAGTTCGTCCGGCGGCAGGTCGTCGGGCAGATTCGCCCGCTGGGACTTCTCCGCACCGTTCTCGTCGACGGTGCCCGTCGGACGTTCCAGGTACGGACCGTAACGGCCGACCCGGACGTACACGGTGCGGCCGTCATCGTCGGTGCACATCGGGATCGAGTTCACCTCGCGAGCATCGATCTGCTCGACGCTCGACCCGACCAGCTTCTTGAGCCCACCGGCCCGGCCGATCGAGCCGCCCGGCCCCACATCGCCACCGAAGTAGAAGCCCGACAGCCACTTGGTCCGCTCCTGCGTGCCCTCGGCGATGCGGTCCAGCTCGTCCTCCAGCGCGGCGGTGAAATCGTAGTCGACCAGCCGACCGAAGTGCTTCTCCATCAACCCGACCACGGCGAACGCGACCCACGACGGAACGAGCGCGGACCCCTTCTTCCACACGTAGCCACGTTCCTGCACGGTGCTGATGATCGACGCGTAGGTGGAAGGACGGCCGATACCCAGCTCTTCGAGCGCCTTGACCAGACTTGCTTCGGTGAACCTCGGCGGCGGGTTGGTGCTGTGTCCGTCCGGGGACAGCTCCGGTGCGCTGATGGCCTGGCCCTGCGACAACCGGGGCAGCCGGGACTCCGCGTCGTCAGCGACACCGCCTGCCTCCGAGTCGACCGCTTCGACGTAGGCCTTGAGGAACCCTGCGAAGGTGATCGTCCGACCGGAGGCCGCGAACGTGCACTCCTCGCCACCGTCGGTCGAGCCGGTGATCCGGACCGAGAGCGTGGTTCCCTTCGCATCGGACATCTGCGAGGAGATGGTGCGCTGCCAGATCAGCTCGTAGAGCTTGTGGCCGTCGGCATCGAGTTCGGCCGCCACCTCACCAGGCGTGCGGAAGCTCTCGCCCGCGGGGCGGATCGCTTCGTGGGCTTCCTGCGCGTTCTTGACCTTGCGGTTGTACTGGCGCGGCTGGGGCGACACGTGATCGTCGCCGTAGAGCTCGCGGGCCTGGTTGCGGGACGCCTCGATCGCCGTCTCGGACAGCGTCGTGGAGTCCGTACGCATGTAGGTGATGTAGCCGTTTTCGTACAGCCGTTGCGCGGTGCGCATCGTGCGGTCCGCCGAGAAACGCAGCTTGCGGCCGGCCTCCTGCTGGAGCGTGGAGGTCATGAACGGCGCGTACGGCTTCCGGGTGTACGGCTTCTCCTCGACGCTCGAGACGCCGAGCCGGGCCTCGGCAAGGCCGTCGGCGATCCGGCGCGCCTCGGTTTCGTCGAGCAGTCGCACGTCGTCGTTCTTGAGCTGCCCGTCCGGCCCGAAGTCGCGCCCGGTAGCCAGTTTCGCGCCGTCGACGCTGACCAGCCTGGCGCTGAACCGAGGTGGTTCAGCTTCGGCCCCGGCGTCCATCGTCGCGGAAATGTCCCAGTAGGAGGCGGGAACGAATCGGATGCGCTCGCGCTCGCGCTCCACCACGATCCGAGTGGCCACCGACTGCACCCGGCCCGCCGAAAGCTTCGGCATGACCTTCTTCCACAGCACCGGGCTGACCTCGTAGCCGTAGAGGCGGTCGAGGATGCGCCTGGTCTCCTGGGCGTCGACCAGGTCTTGGTCCAGGTCGCGCGGGTTGGCCGCGGCCGCCTGGATGGCCGACTCGGTGATCTCGTGGAAGACCATCCGGCGCACCGGGACCTTCGGCTTGAGCGTCTCCATCAGGTGCCAGGCGATCGCCTCGCCTTCGCGGTCACCATCCGTGGCGAGGTAGAGCTCGTCGACGTCCTTGAGCGCGTCCTTGAGTTCGCTGACGGTCGACTTCTTGTCCGCGGTCACCAGGTACAGCGGCTCGAAGTCGTTCTCCACGTCGACGCCGAGGCGCGCCCACGCCTGCCCCTTGTACTTGGCCGGCACGTCGGCGGCACCGCGCGGCAGGTCCCGGATGTGTCCCCGGGAGGACTCGACGACGAAGTCCGAGCCCAGGAAGGAAGCGATCTTGCGGGCCTTGGCGGGCGACTCGACGATGACCAATCGACGCCCTCCGGAGGCCGCCCCGGTGGGGGACCCCGAAGCCCGGCCTGTACCGCCGTCCTTCTTCGTCCGTGTCGACCCAGCCACGCTTACCTGCTCTCTTCTCGCCGGAGGCGTCCGATTTGCCAGTGTGCACCGTGCGCGGGTCAATATGCCGCGCCGGGGACGCACAGCGTTGCATACAACACGCCGACCGTTGCGTCTTTCGCCTCTACGAACGTATCGGGTAGCCGGTGTGTTCCGTTGCGTGACCTCCTGTGACATGCACCAAAGACAGTCAGGAGGCTTCCGGCCACGTTCGCTCGATCGCGCCAACGGGAGCAGGCCCGACCAGCTCGGCGAGTCGGGCGAGGCGGCGTTTGCCGGTGACCCGCAATCCAGGACCACCAGCACGGGTACCCACGAACGCGGCCGGTAGACCACCGTGAGCCAACGCTTGCGCGAGCGGTTCGTGCGTAGCTTCGGAATGCGGGTCGAGCCCGAGGAAGTAGCCGGCCGGGTCCATCCGCCCGGCCGCGAGTGCCCAGAACCGCAGGGCGGGCCCGTCCGGCACGTAACCCCGGGGCACGGATTTGACGGCGCCGCGCAGCCACTGGCCCGCGAGTCCGGTCAGGTCGCTGCGAAAGGCGGTCCGGACCAGCGGGTTGCCTTCCGCGGAGCGGTCGACCTCCGCTGCGATACCGCGCTCGGCGCACGCGGCGACGACGGACCGGGCGCGCCAGTCCTCGAGGACCACGACCGAGACGCGCGCCGCCGTGCCGCGCCCGAAGCCGACTGCCTGGCCGGGCCCGCACAGCAGCCCCGCGAGGTCGGCGACACGCGGCCGCCGAGCCTCAGCGGAGAAGAAGGACAGCTGGTCCACGGGCGTGATCGTAGAGCAATCCCGGCCTCCCGGGTCCGTTCCTGCGCGGGTGGTCGACTCGTCGTCCGCGCGGTCGGCGTTCGCGAACGGCGAACCCCGGCCACGCGGACGGGGTCGCCGCGGATGGGTGACGATCGTGCCGACCAGCGGAGCGCACCCCCGGGGGCCGGCGCCTGCGGGTCAGCCCTGCGGCTGCGGGGCGGGCTGCTGGCCGGGAGCCTGCGGCGGCTGGCCCTGCTGGGGCGGCGGCTGCTGGTTGAACTGCTTGCACTGGGGAGCCTGCTCGGCTGCCGCGGCGAGTTCCTTGTTCTTGGAGAACTCGTCGAACTGCGGCTGCAGGTTCAGCTGCTCGCCCTTCTTGAGCTCCTCCTGCACCGCGACCATCCCGGCGGTGAAGGTCTCCTTGTTGGTGGTGTCCACCTGCTCCGCCTTTTGGGCCGCGGTGGTGAGAATGTCGCGCACCTGGGTGAACCCGTCCGCGAAACCGCTACTCACCTTGTTTCCGCCGGATATCGGCGATTCGGGCATCTTCCGCAGGGCGGCCACCGACTCGCTCGCCGACTGCTCGGCCGCGCGCATCTGGGCGATCGAGGATTCCTTGAACTTCGGGATGCTCGACTTGTCCACCTTCGGGCCATCCTGCTGGGAGAGTGCGAAACCCGCGACGTGGCCGCACATCTGATCCACCCAGGCGACCCCCTCGGTTTGCTCGTTCCCCTTCTGCTCAGCCGCGGGAGCCTGCTCGGTCTGCGACTGGGCGGGGTCTTCCTGCCCGCAGCCCGCGATCATGATCGGCAGGGTCGCCAACACCGCTACGGACACTGAACGGATCTTCATGCGTGTTCCCCAAGGGTCGCTTCTCCGTGCCCCCTGACCCTCTCGTACACCGCTACCGCCGACCGGCACCGGGGCTGGGAAAAACGGGGCGATCCCCCGCACGAAACCCCATATAACCGCTGAGCAGCCACCAAACCGGACACGACATTCCGAGGGACACCACCCGAACGGGCGACGTCCCTCGGAATGCGATGACGGTTCAGGCCGCTCCGTTGACCATCTTGTCGTCGGTGTGGTCCTCGGCGATCGCGGTGCTGCGCCGCTTCGCCGCGACGATGGCGGCCACGATCACGGCGGTGGCGCCCAGCGAGATGGCGATCCGAACACTGGGAGAGGCCATGTCGCCGACGGTCAGGGTCACCACCGCCGGGGCGATCAGCAGAGCCACCAGGTTCATGACCTTGAGCAGCGGGTTGATCGCCGGTCCGGCAGTGTCCTTGAACGGATCGCCGACCGTGTCACCGATGACGGTCGCCGCATGCGCTTCGGACCCCTTGCCGCCGTGGTAACCGTCCTCGACGAGCTTCTTGGAGTTGTCCCAGGCACCACCGGAGTTGGCCAGGAAGATCGCCATCAGGGTGCCGGTGGCGATCGCACCGGCGAGGTAACCCGCCAGCGGACCGACGCCGAGACCGAACCCGACGGCGATCGGTGCCAGCACCGCCAGCAGACCCGGGGTGGCGAGTTCGCGCAGCGAATCGCGGGTGCAGATGTCGACCACCCGGCCGTACGCGGGCCGCACCGAACCGTCCATGATTCCGGGGCTCTCCGCGAACTGGCGCCGTACCTCGTACACGACGGCCCCTGCCGCGCGGGAGACCGCGTTGATCGCCAGTCCCGTGAACAGGAACACCACTGCCGCGCCGATGGTGATGCCGACCAGGACGTTCGGCGCGAAGACCTGGTACTCATCGGCGGTGATCGCGGAGTTGACCGCCTGGGCCGCCTTCACGATGGCGTCCTGGTACGAGCCGAACAGCGCGGTCGCCGCCAGGACGGCGGTCGAGATCGCGATGCCCTTGGTGATGGCCTTCGTGGTGTTGCCGACCGCGTCCAGCTCGGTGAGGATGTTCGCGCCCTCGCCCTCGAACTCACCGGACATCTCGGCGATGCCCTGCGCGTTGTCGCTGACCGGGCCGAAGGTGTCCATCGCGACGATCACGCCGACCGTGGTCAGCAGACCGCAACCGGCCAGCGCGATCGCGAACAGCGCCACCGTCAGGGAGCCGGAGAGCAGGAAGGCTCCGAACACGGCCGCGGCGATCACCAGTGCCGTGTAGACGGCTGATTCGAAGCCGACCGACAGGCCGGTGAGGATCACGGTCGCCGCGCCGGTCATCGACGACCTGCCCACGTCGCGGACCGGGCGCGTCTCGGTGGCCGTGTAGTAACCGGTCAGCTTGAGGATGACGACCGCCAGCACGATGCCGATGATCACCGCGGCCATGGCGATCACCGCGGGGTTGCCTTCGGTGCCGCGGATCTCCTCGGACACACCGGCCAGTTCCCCGAACGAGCTCGGCAGGTAGAACATGGCCGCGAGCGCGCACAGCACAGCGGAGATTCCCGCCGAGATGTAGAACGAGCGGTTGATCGCGGTCAGGGCGCTCTCCCCCGACCGGGCCTTGGTGATGTACACGCCGATCACGGCGGTCACGACCCCGATGGCGGGCACGATCAGTGGGAAGAGCAGGCCTTTGAGGCCGAATGCCGCGGTGCCGAGGATCAGCGAGGCGACCAGCGTGACCGCGTAGGACTCGAACAGGTCGGCCGCCATCCCGGCGCAGTCCCCGACGTTGTCGCCCACGTTGTCGGCGATGGTCGCCGCATTGCGCGGGTCGTCCTCCGGGATGTTCTGCTCGACCTTGCCGACCAGATCGGCGCCCACGTCGGCGGCCTTGGTGAAGATGCCGCCGCCGACCCTCATGAACATCGCCAACAACGCGGCACCGAATCCGAAGCCCTCCAGCACACGCGGGGCGTCGCCGGTGTAGACCAACACCACCAGCGTGGCACCGAACAGGCCGAGCCCGACGGTGGTCATACCGACAACCCCACCGGTGCGGAAGGCAACCCGCATCGCCGTCTCCCGACCCTCGGCCGGATCGTTGGCCGCCGCGGCCACCCGCAGGTTGGCGCGGGTCGACAACCACATGCCCAGGTAGCCGATCGACGCCGAGAACGCCGCACCGACCAGGAAGAAGATCGACCGGCCCACGCGCTCGCCCATGCTCTCCGCAGGCAGCGCGAACAGCAGTACGAAGACCACGACGGCGAAGACCGCCAGCGTTCGGAACTGCCGGTTGAGGTATGCCGATGCGCCTTCCTGCACGGCTTTGGCGATGTCCTGCATCTTGGCGGTGCCCTGCCCGGCGGACAGGACCTCCTTGATCAGCACGTAGCCGAACGTCAAAGCGGCCAGAGCGATCACCATGACCACTCCGACCACCGCATAGTCGGCGCTGCCTAGTTCGATGGCCTGCTGGGCCTGGACACGGATCGACGAGCTCGGTGGTGCAGCGCCCTGACTCCAGCCTTGCTGGACCGGGTTGAGCAGGGACATCCGTCCTCCTGGATTGTGCTCGGTTCAGCGCCGGAAGACAGTGGCGTCAGCTCCGACGCGCGGTAGGTGGTCGCACTCCGCCCGGCGGACCGATCGAAGCGAAACCGTGCTCGCGGAGTCTATTCAGAGAGAACGTGTCTTAGTTCACCGTGTGATCTGTGCCTCTCTTCGACGTGCGGATTCGTTATGTGGGAATCGATTCAGAAGCTACTTGATCACCCGTTCAGCCAATCATCGATTTGGCCTGAACGGGCTACTTAAGGTAATGCGCCTGCGCCACAGCGCGCGAGTGCTTGTCACCCGATCGGCGGCCAAGGAAAGTTCCTCGGCGAGAGTCGGGACCGGACGTACGTGAGCGCGCCTCCGAAGTCCGTCGGGGGCCGGCCACACCGCCCGGAACCGCCTGTCCGCCGCCCGAACCCACCGAAAACCACGCTCAAGATCACCTGATCGGGATAATCGATTGCCGGTGCTCAGCGAGGTATGCGGGCGTACCGCACGCGGGACGCGCATGCGAGGCTCGAACGGTGACCGCAAGCCGAACGGGCAACGGCAGGCAACTGCTCGACAGGGTGATCGCAGGCATTCCCGCCGGCGAATCGCCGCTGCGACATGTCGAGCAGCTGCCCGCACGCGCCGCCCGACACACGCCGTGGCCGACCTGGGCACCGGAACCGGTCGTCACGGCACTCCGCTCCGCGGGAGCCGAACAACCCTGGACGCACCAGGCCGAAGGGGCCGAAACGGCCTGGCACGGCAACAACGTCGTCGTCGCCACCGGCACCGCCTCGGGCAAATCGATGGTCTACCAACTGCCCGTGCTGTCCCGTCTGCACACCGACCCGAAGGCCACGGCGCTGTACCTGTCCCCCACCAAAGCGCTGGGCGCCGACCAACTCCGCGCGATCACGGCGCTGGACCTACCGGGCATCCGAGCCGCCGCCTACGACGGCGACACGCCGACCGTCGAACGTGACTGGGTCCGAGCCCACGGACGCTGGGTCTTCACCAACCCGGACATGCTCCACCACGGGTTCCTCTCGCAGCACAGCAAATGGGCGCGGCTCTTCCGCAAACTCACCTACGTGGTCATCGACGAATGCCACACCTACCGGGGCGTTTTCGGATCGCACGTCGCCCTGCTCCTGCGGAGACTGCGCCGCATCGCCCAGCACTACGGCGCCGAACCGATCTTCGTGCTGGCCTCCGCCACCGTCGCCGCGCCCGATGCCTTCGCCGAACGCCTGACCGGGGCCAAGTGCCTTGCCGTCACCGACGACGGATCTCCGCGCGGCGCACGCACCGTCGCCCTCTGGGAGCCACCCCTGCTCGACGAGATCACCGGCGAGAACGGCGCTCCCGTACGCAGGTCGGCCGGGAGCGAAGCCGCCCGGATCACCACCGAGCTGGTGATCGAGGGATCCCGGACGCTGGCGTTCATCCGCTCCCGACGCGGAGTGGAGCTGGCCGCGCTTTCCGCCCAGCGGGCCCTGGCCGAGGTCGACGAATCACTGGCCGACAAGGTCGCCGCCTACCGCGGCGGCTACCTCCCGGAGGATCGCCGGGCACTGGAACGTTCCCTGCTTTCCGGGGAACTCCTCGCTGTGACCACCACGAACGCGCTGGAGCTCGGAGTCGACATCGCCGGCCTGGACGCCGTCGTGGTGGCCGGTTACCCCGGCACGCTCGCCTCCTTCTGGCAGCAGGCCGGGCGCGCCGGACGCGACGGCGAGGATGCGCTCGTCGTGTTCGTCGCGCGGGAGGACCCCCTCGACACCTACCTCGTGCACCATCCACCAGCCGTTCTGGAACAGCCGGTGGAGACGACCGTTCTGGACCCGACCAATCCGTACGTGCTGGAGCCACACCTGGCCTGCGCGGCGGCGGAGCTGCACCTGACCGAGGAGACCTTCGACTTCTTCGGCGGGCAACCGGCGGTGGAATCAGCAGCAGCGCTCACCAATGCGGGTGTTCTCCGCAAACGTCCCCGCGGCTGGTACTGGACATCCCGCGACCGTCCACACCGGACGGTTCAGTTGCGCGGTTCCGGTGGCGAGCAGATCGCCGTGGTGGAAGGAGACTCCGGCCGCATGCTGGGCACGGTGGACCCGGATTCGGCCTGCGGCACGGTGCATCCCGGAGCCCTGTACCTGCACCAGGGACAGTCCTTCGTCGTCGACGAACTCGATCTCGAAACCGGACTGGCCCTCGTCCACGCGGAGAGTCCCGACTGGACGACCTCACCGCGCGAGATCATCGACATCTCGATCCGTCGAACCGTCGAATCCCACCGCCCGGCGCCGGACATCACGGTCAACCTGGGTGAGGTGGAGGTGACCTCACAGGTGGTCGGTTACCTCCGGAAGCTCCCCACCGGGCAGGTACTCGACCAGATCCCGTTGGACCTGCCCGCGCAGACCCTGCGGACCAGAGCGGTTTGGTACACGCTCAGCGACGAGATCCTCTCCGGCAAGGCACCGGGGGCCGCCGGACTCGATCCGGCGCACATCCCCGGCGCCCTGCATGCTGCCGAGCACGCGGCGATCGGCCTGCTACCGCTGTTCGCTACCTGCGACCGGTGGGACATCGGCGGAGTTTCGACCGCGTTGCACGAGGACACGGGGGAAGCAACGGTCTTCGTGCACGACGGTCATCCGGGCGGTGCGGGCTTCGCCGACCGCGGATTCGCCGCGTTGTTCACCTGGTTGCGAGCGACGCGGGAAGCAATCGCCTCCTGCGAGTGCCCGGCCGGATGCCCGTCCTGCGTCCAGTCGCCGAAGTGCGGAAACGGCAACGAACCGCTGGACAAGGCTGGGGCGGTGGCTGTCCTCGACGTCGTGTCGGCCGCTGATCCGGGAGACCGTCGCACCGGCTGAGCCACGCGGGTGCCGTGCTCGCCGGTGTGCTCGCCGTTCGGGGAAGGCTCGGCGACACGGCCTGCCCCGCGTTCGGGGAAGGCTCAGCACAGTGCTGGTCTCCTCGGCTCATTCGCTCGAATGAGCCGTCAACGGCCGGCCGAGACGAGGCCCGCCACGTTTTCGAAGTCGTCCATGCCCGAGCACAGCGCATCCTGCACCATCTCGGGTACGGGCAACCGCCAACCGCACGTCTCCGGCTTGGCGCGCCAGTGCACAACACCGTGCTGGTACGTGGTCGGAGGCAGCGGGATCCAGCTACCGGTGCTGTGCAACCGCACTCGACCGGAGTCGGCGAGTTCGGCGCACAACCGCCCGCCCGGAGCCGTCAAGAAGTACCAACGACCGTCGGGCGTCGCCACGATCGGGGTAGGCGCCCCCACTGACCGCAGTGCACCCGCGGCGCGCTTGCCCCAGTCAGCGTCGATCTCCAGTGCCTCGACCGCCGTACCGGTCGCCACCAGCAAGTTGTACGGCCGCTCGGTCCACAAGGAGGCGACCTGGTCGGTGTCCCGGTCCTGCTCGAGCCGCTGCTGCCAGTCCAGGTGCACGGGTTCGAGCCCGGTAACCGCCTGGCCGTGTGCGGCGTCGTTGCCGCTGCGACCGGTCCAGCGAGAACCTTCCGGATAGGTGCCGGGGAGTACCGGCCACCCGCGAGATGCGAGACCGATGGCCTGCACTCGCAGTTCGATCCGGAAGGCGCTTCGCCAACCGTCCGCCGACCAATCCATTACGTCGCCTCCTTGTCGATTGCCGACGCTCGACGGGACGGCGATATCCGTACCGACCACTCGAAGCCCGACCACGTTGTCGATGCCCCTGCCTTGCGCCTACACCTCCAATCAACGTCATTTACGTCACTCAAGTCGACCCCTCCATCGACGACCGGTCGTTTGGCGACGACGAGTGTTCGTTCGGGTGACAGGACCACCGAACGGTGGAGCAGATGAACGGCAACCAAACCGGTCACGAAACCGGACCCGCGCGCGCACGTGCCTCGGCATGTAGGAGGCCGGAAAGGATTCCTGGTGCGGACGCCCGTACCTTCACTCGGGAATGCCAGCCATGCACTCGGCATTCGAGCAGTTCAACCCCCATTCCGTCCGAGATCCAGCCCGCCCGGCCGCACGCGAGATCGCGCCCGTACGGAGCGTGCGACGCCACGGCCAGCGCTGCCAAATCGGCTGCGCCCTCCGCCCGGTGGCGATGAACCACTGCCGCGCCGAACTGAGCGGCGAACCACAGGACGCTGAGCAACGCGACGGACAGCACAGCGGACAATGCGGTGGCAGCTCCCCGATCACGTTCGTCCGGGATCGTCACGACACCGGCTCCGAGACCGGTTCCGGCACGCTCGGCGGTCCTCGCGGATCGCTGGGCGGGGATTCATCCGGCGGGGATTCGTCCGGTGGGGATTCATCCGGCAGTGATTCATCCAGCGGCGGCACCTCCGGCGGGGATTCATCCGGCGGGGATTCATCCGGCGGGATCGCGCCGGGTTCCAATACGGCGTAGGCAGTACTTGCCGCCCCCGGCAGGAATTCCACCGCAGCGGGCGAGGTGACCTCGGTGACGACCCGATCTTCTCGCACTTTCACGCTCAGCTCCGCGCCCCGCGGAGCGAGCCGACCAACCGCCTCGCTCGCCTGCCGGTGCGCACCACGAGCGACCAGGCGAGCGGCCTCCACGGCCGCATCGGTGCACCGGAGGTGACTGATCACCGCACCGGCCCCGAGCAGTCCGAGCACGAACACCGAGATCACAGCGCAGATTCCGAGTGCTGCTTCCACTGTTACCGCACCGGTGTCGGTCTCCCTCCGCGGTTCGCCAGAACACGCGCCACCCGCCGGTTCCGGCATGTTCTCGGCACCCTGTTCTCCGCAACTGCCGCAACCACCGGAAACGCTGGAACCAGTGGAAGAGCTGGAACCGTTGGCATCGCTGGAAGCTCTGACGTCACGGGAAGCTCTGACATCACCGGAAGTCCCTGCATCGCCGGAAGTCCCTGCATCGCCGGAAGTCCCTGCATCGCCGGAAGTCCTGGAACCGTCCGGTTCGGGAGGCCGCTGAACGCCGGTGGCAACGCTCTGCATCAGAAACTGTCCTGCAGCGCTCGCTCGATCAACGCGGTGAGTGCGCCTGTGACCGTGTCACCGGTGACCACTGTGTACAGGACGGCGGCGAACGCGGCCGCGGCGATCGTCCCGATGGCGTACTCAGCGGTACTCATACCCGCATCGCCCCACAGAAGGCCGGTCAACCGCCAACGCATCCGCCGCAGGAACCACCCCTTCTGGCGCCGAGTCGGCGCTTCGGTACTCGGTACGGGGCTCGTCGGGCCGTTGTTCAGCGGTTGAGGACTCGTCGGTGCGGAGTTCCGCTCCGGAAGTGCCACGGTCCGAAACGTCATGTACTGCTCCTCTCGTTCACCCGACCCCGGTCGGGATGGGTTGGGGTTGTTGATCTAGGGCGTCGTCGTGTTCACCAGGAAGCTGCGAGGCGGCCGACCATTCCGGCCAGGACCGGGACGATGCCGAGGCACAGGAATGCGGGCAGAAAGCAGCCGCCCAACGGGGCCGTAACCCATACGGCCGCGCGTTGGGACCGCTCCTGCGCTGCTTGGTCGGCACTCGTCCGAGTGCGGGCGGCCAGTTCATCCGCGACGGCGGCCAACCCGCTGCCGGTGCGCGCCGTTCGGCGTGCCGCACGGGCGAGCTCGGCAGTGTCCGGGTGGACCAGGGCCGGTTCCCACGCGGAAACCGGGTCGGCACCGAGGACCAACAGGTCCGCGACCTTCCGCATGGCTGCTCGTGCTGTACCCGAGAGTTCGTCGGAAACCGAACGAACGGCCACCGGAACGGCCAGTCCAGCGCGCAGGCTCGCGGCGAGTAGATCCCAACAGGCCGCCAAACCGATGGGGTCGCTCCGGATCGTCCGCTCCGGCATCAGACGTCCCCACGCGAACCATGCGGCAGCCCCGACGATCGGGCCGACGACTACTGCCGGGCCGATGCCGACGGCGGCCCACACTCCCGCGGACACACTCAACACCGTCGACAACGCCAGCGCAGACGCGGTCGGCAACGAAAATCGTGCCACCCGCGCTGCCATGCGTCCCGAAGACACACGTGGCAGCGGTCTCCCTCCGTGCATTCCGGCGCGAGGCACGCTCCGGGCACGGAGCGGAGTGCTCGACACCAGCCGGGCACCGGCGGAAGAAGTGTCGAAGAGCAGCATCGCGCTCGCCAGCAGCAATATCGGCACGCTCATAGCGGCACCGCCGATTCGGTCAATCGCCGGGTCCACACAACTCCACCGCAGGCCAATCCGGTACCGACCACCAGCAATACCTGCCCGAGAGGCTCACCAGCCAGGAAGGCCAGTGGTGCGGCCCCGACGGCTTCTCCCAGCAGTAGCCCGAGCATCGGCAGTCCCGCCAGCACGAGAGCTGTCGCCCGTGGACCTGCCATTCGTGCTTCGACCTCGCCCGCGAAGCAGAGCCGGTGTTCGAGATCACGGCACACGCTGTCGAGCAGGTCGGCCAGCGCCACGCCGTGCTGATCGGCCAGCTCCCAGGCTCGACCGATCCGACCGAGCGGTCGGCGCAGCTCGGGCCACCGGTCCTCGTCACGAAGGAGTTCCGAGACATCACCGCCGAGCCGCGCGGTCGCCGCCATGTCGCGGAACACGGTCGCGGCGCTGTTCGTCCCACCGGACGCGGCACCAGCGGGCGTGAGGCGACCTCTTCCGGGCGCGGGCAGACCGGGCCGGGCCGAAGTTCGCCCAGCCGAATCACTGTCCAGCGGGTCGTCCGCGGCGGCACCGGCGGCGGCCGATGCGGGATGCGAACCCGCCCGCAGCTCGGCGACCAGGACACGCAATCCTCCGGCCAGCTGCGCGACCCGGTTTCGCCTGCGGTTCCGTTCCCACCGGGACCGCCACGTTCGCGTGGCCAGGATCGCCACGGACAGGGCTGCACAGACCCCACCGACTCCCGCCACGGCACCGCCGAGAGCAGCCGCCGGGATCGGCAACACGCGCACCAGGTGGTGCCCCGGCTGTCGGAGGCGACGTGCAGCACCGTGCCGGGCACAGTGGGCACGATGCCGCGCATACCCGTCGGGCCAGAACCACAACGACATCGACAGGCAGAGCAAGGTCAGCACGGCAACGCACCACCTCGGCAGGCCAGCAAACCGGCCAAGTCCGCTTTTCCCGGCCCCCATCCGGTTTCCGCATCCCAAGCCGGGACCACGCGGAGCGCGTCCGTGTCGCGTCGCAGTACCCCGATGCCCGCGAGGTGCCGCCCGGCAGCGCTGTTGCGTCGGACGTGCAGGACGACCTGCACCGCTGCCGCCAACTGGCTGTGCAGTGCCGCACGCCCGAGCCCACCCAGCGCAGCCAGCGCTTCCATCCGCGCCGGAACCTCCTGCGGGGAGTTGGCGTGCACCGTTCCGGCACCGCCTTCGTGTCCGGTGTTCATCGCGCTCAGCAGCTCGCAGACCTCCGAGCCCCGCACTTCGCCCACGATCAGACGGTCCGGGCGCATCCGCAGCGCCTGGCGCACCAAGTCGCGCATGCGCACCTCACCCGCACCCTCCACATTGGCCGGACGGGTGAGCAGCCGGACCACGTGCGGGTGTTTGGGACGCAGTTCTCCCGCTTCTTCTACGCAGAGGATCCGGTCGGTTTCGGGAACCTCGCTCAGCAGCGCGGCCAGTAGCGTCGTCTTCCCCGCACCAGTGCCGCCGGAGACGAGGAAAGCGAGCCGAGTAGCGACGATGGACCGCAATACCCCGGTGATGTGCTCGTCGAGTGCTCCGAGCCTGCGCAGTTCGTCGAGGTCGTGCACTGCCGGTCGCAGCACACGCAGGGACAAGCACGTCCCGCCTGCCGCGATGGGCGGCAGCACCGCGTGCAGCCTGGTCGCTCCGGAGGAACCGACTCCGGGCAGCCATGCGTCCACCCACGGTTGCGCTTCATCGAGCCGTCTGCCGCTTGCCAAGGCCAGTCGTTGGGCGAGTCGGCGCACCGCGTCCTCGTCCGGGAAGCTCACCGAGCTGCGCCGGAGACCGTGACCCCGATCGACCCAGACGGCTTCGGACGAGGTCACCAGCACATCGGCTACCTCGGGATCCCGCAGCAGCGGCTCCAACGGTCCCGCGCCGAGGAATTCCTGTTGCATGGAGCGGAGTGCGGTCAGCACATCAGCGTCGCCTACCAGACCGCCTGCTTCTTCACGGACCGCCGCGGCCACGGCCGCCGAGGTCACCGGAGCTCCACTACCCACGAGGTGGTTCCGCACTCGTTCGATCAGTTCGTTGTTCATCGGGCGGTCACCGCCGTGGCTCCGGGAGTCTCCGGACTGTCGAGTGCGGTGAGCAGCTCCTTGGCGGCGCGGGATACCGGGCCGCGTGCGGCCCGTTCCGCGGCGCAGAAACCGTGCCGGTCCAGCACCGCGGGTAGGTCGGGCTGTGGGCGCATCGTGGCGATCGCGTCCAACCCGACCGCCCGCTCCACGTCCCGGACGCGAAGACCACCCGGTGCCGGCCCGCGCACGACCAGGCGCACCGGGCAGGTGGCCGCAGCGGCGACGGCCCCGGCCAGCCGGGCCGCGGCGGCGCAGGCGCGAACGGCGGCGGGAACCACGATCACGGTCATGTCCGCCCTGCGCAGTCCGGCTTTCGCGGCCTCCGGAAGCGAACGGGGCAGATCACAAACGACGGTGTCCCCTGCCCGCCGCCCCGCTGCGACCACGGCGCGGACGGCCTCGGGGGTCAATCCGGCGGAGGGGCCATCGCGGTCGCAGGCGAGCACGGTCAACCTTCCCGAACCGATCTTGCGCTCGGGCAGTGCGTCGTGGAGTGCGGTGACCGCCACCCGTCCGCCACTGACGGTCAGGCCTGACCACCGCAAACCTTGCACCTCTTCGACACCGACCGTCAGGTCGAGCCCGCCACCCAGGGAATCGCAGTCGAGCAGCAATGACCGGTCACCTCGGTGAGCGGCGATCGCGGCTGTTGCCGTGGCGAGCGCGGAAGCTCCCGCGCCTCCGCACCCGCCGACGACGGCCACCACCCGGCCGTCGTGGCGCGCGGACGCATCGACCACTTCGGCGAGTGACTCGACCAGCGGGGCCTCCTCGTCCGGCAGCACGAACACCTGTTCCGCGCCGATCTCGAACGCCGCCCGCCACAGGTCGGGCGTGGGCGCACGGCAGAGCACGAAGACGTCCGGACGTCGCGGAAATTCCGTTGCTGCGGCCGAAACGGCCGTGGCTTCGTCCAGCAACACCAACGGCGCCTCTCGCCACCGACCGCCTGCCTCGCTCGGGGCCTCGAGCCGCTCCGGTTCGCAGTTCGCGGCTGCCGCCAGCCTGGACACCTCATCGGCGAGTTCGGCGTCCTGTGTGATCAGCAGAGGTCTGGTCGTGACCATGGGTGCGTTCCGTTCCGGTGGAGGATCAGTAGTGCGAGATGCACCGATGCCTCCCCCGCCGACGTAGCCGATCGCCGGACCGGCGCGGAACAGCTCGCTGCCGATTCGACTGGACCCCCGTAGGTCGGGGCGGTGAATGCCCGCTTGGTATCCACAGTGGTCAGGGGAGCAACAGCTGCCAACACTCGATTTGCAATCTGTGTACAACTGCAGGAGCTGTGGATAAACGACTTCACTCAGCCGGAGGAAGAGAACGGACGTATTCGTGGGTCAATCCCACAAACGCGGCTCAATACGAATTGTCTTCGTGTTTGTGTCCCACTCCGAAACGACGACGACCCCCGTCAGGGGGGAGGGACGGGGGTCGTCTGCGGTTCAGCCCCGGGGGGTGGGCTGAACCCGTCCGAATCAACGGACTCCGACACTCTATCGCTCCACGACCCAGTGACGCGTTCCGTCCATTAGGGGGAATGTACGCCTCCTGGCGGACTCTTCGTAGCCACGATTTGCCATTCGACGACCGAATCGTTCTTCGACTGACAGCGCCGTGGACATTCCTCTTGCGCGCGAAGCAGTATGTGCACACCCGTGCAACGGGAAGGCGAACTCGTATGCTGTGCGGCGTGACAGAGTCCGCGAACCAACAGACCCCCACCGGAACCGGAGTGGCCGCGTTCTTCGACCTGGACAAGACGGTCATCGCCAAGTCAAGCACGCTCGCGTTCAGCCGACCGTTCTTCCAGGAAGGTCTGATCAACCGGCGGGCGGTGCTCAAGAGCGCCTACGCCCAGTTCGTCTTCATGCTCGCCGGTGCCGATGTCGACCAGATGGAGCGGATGCGCGCGCACATCACGTCCCTGTGCGCCGGCTGGGACGTCGAGCAGGTCAACGCCATCGTCGAGGAAACGCTGCACGACATCGTCGATCCGCTCGTCTACAAGGAAGCCACCCAGCTCATCCAGGACCACCGCGAAGAGGGACACGAGATCGTCGTCCTGTCCGCCTCCGGCGAGGAGGTTGTCGCCCCGATCGCCGAACTGCTCGGCGCCACCCATTCCACGGGAACCCGGATGGTCGTCTCCGACGGGCGATACACCGGCGAAGTCGACTTCTACTGCTCGGGGGAGTACAAAGCCGCCGCCGCGCGCGAAATCGCCGACAAGTACTCGTACGACCTCTCGGCCTGTCACGCGTACTCGGACTCGATCACCGACCTGCCACTGCTGGAAAGCGTCGGCCACCCGACCGTGGTCAACCCGGATCGCGGGCTGCGCAAGGAGGCGGTGCAACGCGGGTGGCCGTCACTGACCTTCGAACATCCCGTGTCACTGCGGGCGCGCTTCCCCACCCCTTCCCGGACCGCCATGACCGCTGCCGGGGTGAGCGTGGGCGCCGTCGCCGCAGCGGGTGCGGCGTGGTGGGGCCTCCGCCATTGGCGCCGTCCCCGTTGACGGGACCGGCAACCGGCGAGTGGTCGAGGCGTGTCCGACGAAAGGGCCCGTCAACACCGGTTCGAGGCCTTGCAGTGACCGCCATCACGGACTACAAATGAAGGTGCGGAACCTGGTTGGCCAGGGACGTTACGGAGGAGAAGTAGCGTCTCCCCCGATCCGGCTCCGTGCGTGATCGCGGGAAACCCACGCGCAGCCGCCGCAGGAGGCTTGTCGTCCACAGGGTTGCGTACCGGGACGCCGGACGCCTAGCCCAGAAGTTACGACAGATGTCGCACGCTTGGTACCCCGTATTCACGCGGAAGGCGGCGTTCGTCTCGGACGAACGCCGCCGTCTATGTTCGGGTGGATCCACCCTTCCGGACACGGTCCCGCACCCGCCCCGGCCGGACACGCCGAGACCGTTCCTGTTCCACCGAGACGACCGGCCCGTTCACCACGGCTCCCCTCGTGCCGACCACGGGCCACCTGTAATGGGCGGCCACCTGCGCTGACCACGGCCCGCCGGTGATTCACCTTCGCGAACGGTCGTTACCGTACGCGACCGCACCCACGCACAGCGTTGACCTCGCGTCCCCACGTGGGTAGCTTCCCAACTCGTTCTCCTTTTTGGTGAAACACTTGCGCGCCATGCGGCCCGACTCGATGCCTACGGGACCGCGGTCATTCGTCCAGGGAGGCCATGTGGGCCGCACGCCCCCGAATCGTCGTCTCGTGGCGCTCACGTTCAGCGCTGTCGCCGCCACCGCATCACTGGCCGGGCTCGCCGGAGGCGCCGACGACCGGTCAGCAGGCCCGGCCGACCCACTCGCGGAAATGACCCTCGAGGAGAAGGTCGGACAGTTGTTCGTCACCTATGCCTACGGGCGGACGGCCGACACCGCGCACCCCCAGAACCAGCAGGAGTTCGGGGTGGACACGCCCGCCCAGGTGGTGGAGCGCTACCACCTGGGCGGACTCATCCACTTCGGTTGGACCGACAGCCTGTACGCGCCGAAGCAGATCGCCGGACTGTCCAACGGCGTGCAGGACGCGGCGGTCTCGTCCGGAGCCGGCGTGCCACTGCTGATCTCCACCGACCAGGAGCAGGGCCTGATCACGCGCATCGGGCAACCCGCCACCCAATTCCCGGGGAGCATGGCGCTGGGCGCGAGCGGGGACGCCGAGGACGCCGAACGCGCGGCCGCCGTCACCGGCCGGGAGCTCCGAGCGATGGGCCTCAACCACAACTTCGCCCCGATCGGCGACGTCAACGTCAATCCGGAGAACCCGGTGATCGGGGTGCGATCGTTCTCCTCCGATCCCACGCTGGCCGCCGAGCTCACCGGCGCACAGGTCCGCGGGTACGAGGACTCCGCACCGGCGAACCGAACCGTCTCGGCCGCGGTCAAGCACTTTCCCGGGCACGGTGACACGAACCAGGACAGCCACACCTCGCTGCCGGTCATCGAACACACCCGCGCGCAATGGGAACAGCTCGACGCGCCACCGTTCCGCGAGGCGATCGCGGCGGGCACCGACTCGGTGATGAGCGCCCACATCCTGGTGCCGAAGCTGGACGACTCGGGCGAGCCGGCCACGCTCTCACCGACGGTGCTCACCGGGATGCTCCGCGAGGAGCTCGGCTACCGAGGCGTGATCGTCACCGATTCGCTGCAGATGGAAGGTGTCCGGCAGATGCATCCGGACGCCGAGATCCCGGTGCTCGCGCTGAAAGCTGGCGCCGACCAGCTACTCATGCCGGAAAACCTGCCGGCGGCCATCGACGGCGTGCTCGATGCCGTCCGCAGCGGCGAGCTGACCGAGGAACGCATCGACCGCAGCGTCACCCGCATCCTGGAGCTGAAGAAGGCACGCGGTGTGCTCGACGACCCGTTCGTCGACGTCGGCGCGGTCAACCAGGTCGTCGGCAACGCCGAACACCGCCGAGCGGCCCGCGAGATCACCGACGGGACCACCACGGTGTTGCGCAACGACGCCGGACTCCTTCCGCTGCGAGAACCACCGCAGCGGATGCTGGTGACGGGGGCGGGCGACGAGGCGACCGGCGCGCTGGCCGAGGAGATCCGGGCCCGCGGACCGCGGGCGACCGCACTGCCGACCGGTATGGATCCCACGCGCGAGCAGATCGACGAGGCGGTCCGGCGGGCGACGGACAGCGGCATGGCCGTGGTGTTGACCAACGCGGCGTGGAAGGAGGCCAACGCCGCTCAAACCGACCTCGTTCGGGCGATCGAGCAGGCGGGCGTCCCGGTGGTCGCGGTCGCCGTCCGTGACCCGTACGACGCGGCCCACGTCGAGGAGGTGCCGACCTGGGTGACGACCTACTCGGACAAACCGGCCACAATGGGGTCGTTGGCGCGGGTGATGTTCGGTGAAGTCGCCCCGACCGGGAAGCTGCCGGTCCCGATCCCCGACCCGAACGAACCGGGCGTCGACCGCTACCCGTTCGGCCACGGCGTGAGCTGGTAGAAGTTCAGCACCACGGCTGGAGTGCGGTGGGCGCCACGCGGCGCGGAGAAAGGATGAAGGGCTCTTTGATGCGGGTTGATCGGCGCAGGTTCTTGGCCACCTCGGCATTGGCGGTTCCGATGCTGGGGGGCGGTGCATCGGCCTGCGCGGCCCCGCGGGAAACGGGTGTCGCGCGCAGCGGCGCGGACGTCCTCGCCGCCGACGACTGGCAACCGCTGGCGGGGCGGCGCGTGGCCGTGTTGACGAACCCCACCGGCGTGCTGAGTTCGCTCACCCACATCGTCGACGACATGCACGCGGGCGGCACGGTCGACATCGTGGGCGTGTTCGGCCCGGAGCACGGCTTTCGCGGCACCTCGCAGGCGGGCGGCTCGGAGGGCGACTACGCCGACCCGAGAACCGGGATCCCGGTTTACGACGCCTACGGCGTGGGTGCCGACAAGCTCGCGCAGCTCTTCGTCAAGGCCGGGGTCGAGCACGTGGTGTTCGACATCGCCGATGTGGGGGTCCGCTTCTACACCTACATCTGGTCGATGTACCTCGCGATGCGAGCAGCGGCCGAGGTCGGCGCGGCGTTCACCGTGCTGGACCGACCGAACCCGATCGGCGGGCGGCGCGTGGCCGGGCCGCTGCTGGATCCCGACTTCGCGTCGGGCGTCGGGATGCTGCCGATCGCGATGCAGCACGGGATGACCGTCGGCGAGCTGGCGAAGCTGTTCGACGAGCAGCACCTCCCGAAACCGCTGGGGCGGGATCTGCGGGTGGTGCGCACGGAGGACTGGTTCCAGCGCAGGGCGGACACCGGCTTGCCGTGGGTCCCGCCGAGTCCGAACATGCCGACGCAGGACACCGCGATGGTCTACCCGGGCACCGGTTTGTTCGAGGGCACGCTTCTGTCGGAGGGCCGGGGGACGACTCGACCGTTCGAGTTCATCGGCGCGCCGGGCATCGACTGGCGGTGGGCCGAAGAACTCGACGCGGCCGGGTTGAACGGCGTGCGCTTCCGGGAGTCCTATTTCGTGCCGACGTTCTCCAAGCACGAAGGCGAGACCTGCGGCGGGGTCCAGATCCACCGCTCCGGCGACATCGATGCGGTTCGCCTTGCGGTCACCATGCTGGTGACCGTCCGGAAGCTGTATCCGGACGTGTTCGGCTGGCGCTCCGACCACATGATCGACAAGCTGTCCGGGTCGGATCGGTTGCGCACGATGATCGACGCCGGTGCGGGCGTCGACGAGGTCATCGGCTCGTGGGACGAGGAACTGGCCTCGTTCCAGCGGCTCCGCCAGCGCTACCTGATGTACCGCTGACCGATGTACCGCTGACCGATGTACCGCTGACCGATGTACCGCTGAACACGCGACCCATACGTCCGAAAGATCCCGCGTGTGGGCAAACGCGGTGTATGGCCCGTGGTCCCCGCGTACATTCGTATCGGCTGCCCCGCCCGCGGAGCACCGACCTCCTGCGGAATACCGAAACCGATGGGATCGCGATGCGCAGAACGCTGACGACGGTAGCTCTGCTGTCCGCCACCGCGCTGGTGGCGGTTCCGGCCTGTGCTGCTCCGGACTGGCGCGGGCACTTCGACCGACCACGGTCGGGCTTCGCCGCGTCGGACACGACGTTGCGCGAGGGCACTCCGGCGGATGCCGGGCTGGCGGCGGGACCGATCGACGCCGCGTTGCGCGATATCGCCGCGTGGACCGAGCGCGTTCCCGGCCGGGAACATCCCATGTACGGCGGGGCGGTGAGCCTGCTCGCGCACGACGGGATCGTGGTCGATCACAGCGCGGTCGGCCACGAGCTGCGCTACGCCGACGGGCAGGGCACCGAACTCGCGCCCGACGAGCAGGAGCGGATGCGCCCGGACACCATCTTCGACGCCGCGTCCATCACCAAGCTGTTCACCTCGATCGCGGTCCTGCAGCAGGTCGAGGACGGTCGTCTCCAGCTGGACGCGCCGGTGGCCCGCTATCTGCCCGCGTTCGGAGTGAACGGCAAGCAGGCGATCACGGTGCGGCAGCTGCTCACCCACACCTCGGGGTTGCCGGCCGAGGTGCAGCTGTGGAAGGTCCCCCCGGATCGGCGGGTGCCGACCATCATGGAGCTGAGCCCGGAAAACCCTCCCGGCACGAGCTACACCTACTCCGACCCGAACATGATCACACTGGGTTTCCTGGTCGAGCAGGCGGCGGGCGAACCGCTGGACGACGTGGTCGCCGAGCGCATCACCGAACCGTTGGGCATGTCGGACACCGGCTACAACCCGCCAGATCACAAGGTCGACCGCATCGCCGCCACCGAGTACCAGAACGATCCGCAGCGCGGCATGTTGCGGGGTCAGGTGCATGACGAGAACGCGTGGTCGCTGGGCGGGGTGGCCGGGCAGGCGGGCATCTTCTCCACCGCCGACGATCTGGCGGTGCTGGGCCAGGCACTGCTCAACGGTGGAACCTACGACGGCGAACGCGTACTCGACGAATCGAGCGTCGAGCAAATGCTCACCGACCACAACCCCGAGTTCCCGGGGCATTCGCACGGTCTCGGCTTCGAGCTCGACCAGCGCTGGTACATGGCCGGGCTCGGTTCCCCGCGAAGCGCCGGGCACACCGGCTACACCGGCACATCGCTGGTGCTCGACCCCGCATCCCGTTCGGTAGCGGTGTTGTTGACCAACCGGGTGCACCCGTCGCGGGAATGGGGTTCGAACAACCCTGCGCGCCGCGCTCTCGCCCAGGGCCTCGCCGAAGCGCTGGCGGTTGCTCCGAGGCACGGTTCCGAAGCGTGGTTCGCCGACGCCTCCCAGGATGCGCGGTTGACGACCGATTCGCTCGGCCCGGTGGCGGGTCCGGTGCGGGTTTCGTTCGACGCGTTCGTCGACACCCAGAACAACGAGGACGGAGCCGACCCGCTCACTGTCGAATCCAGTGTCGACGGCGGAAGGACCTGGCGCCCCGCTCCGCTCACCGCGGACGGAACCGGCGCACCGGACGGCGAGCAGCGGGAGCTGGCCGGTGCGGGACATCGGTCCTGGTGGCAGGTGCGCGGGACGGTGCCCGCCGCACCGGGAGATCAGGTACGACTGCGCTGGAAGTACGCGCCCGACGAGCAGTACACGGGTCGTGGCGTGTCGGTCGACGGCCTGTCTGTGGCCGACCGGGACCGGGTTCTGCTCGACGGTGAACGCGAGCAGGACCGGATCACACCGGAGGGCTGGACCAGCACACCTCGCTGACCGGTCCTCCCGCCGAGATTTGCGCCGCAGCAAGCGAGCACACACTGCTCCGGCACACGCCTCAACTTGGTGGCCGGTGCCGACCACCGTCGAGTTCTCGCGCTGGCGGCCCCTGCGGGCGGGCTCTTCCTGGTGTGGGTGGATGTGCTCGCACGCACGGCGGCGCGGCCGACCAGATCATCGCCGAGGCCGGTGGCACCAACATCTTCGCCGACATGGACGACAGCTGGACCAGCGTCGGCCGGGAGTCGGTCGTGCGGGCCGATCCGGAAGTGATCCTGATCAACGACTACGCCTACACGTCGGACGGGTCCGCCCAGGAGAAGATCGAGTTCCTCACCTCGCATCCGACGCTGGCCGCGGTGGATGTCGTGCAGAACTAGCGGTTCTTCGCGCTGCCCTACGCGGCTCTCGTGGAGGGGCCACGCAATCCCGGTGCAGTGGCCGAGTTCGCCGAGTACCTGCACGGGCTGCCCGACTGAATGAAGCTCGTCCCCGAGGTTCCTCGTGACCAGGTGATGGCCACTCCGGTTGCTCACACGGCGGAGTTCAGTTGGATTCGGGACCGGGCAGGTGTGGGCCGATGTAGCCGACGTGCACCACTCCCGTCGCTCCTCTGGTGTCGTCGAGGTAGTGCAGTCGCGGTGCTACACCGCCGCCCCGGTCGATCTTCACGTGTGCCCCGAAGAACGCCTGCCCGGCGGAGCGCACCTCGACGCTGACCGGGAACGTCCGCGCTTCCCGGAAGCGTGGCGTGTTGACCACCTGCTCGCTCTCCCCGGAAGCCACCAGGGTCGGGCTGAGCCCCCGGTCGCCGCCGTGTTCGCGCACGTAGTGGGCGAATCCGCGCAGGTCGGGGGCGCCGTGATCGGTCGGATCCCGCCGCGCGTGCGCGTAGGCGTCGAGCAGTTCGAGCACGTCCCAGGTACGCCGGAGCCATTGCGGGGTTCGCCGCTGTCCGTCGAGTTTGGACGCCGCCCGGGTGCGAACGCCGAGTTCGAGCCCGTCCAGTCCGCGGGCGGCGACGAGCAGTTCCTCGAAGTTGGCGAACCCGGGAGGCGCGGCCGGGCTCCGGGATTCCGGTTCGTCTGCGTCCGGGTGCTGTACGGCGGAGGCGGTGGCGGACCGTAGGCGGTGCAGTTCGGTTTCGATCCGGTCGAGTTCCTCGGCGTAGAGCGATACTTCGAGTTCGGCTTCGCGCGCTCGGTGCCACGTCTCGGCGACAGCGCCCCCTCGGAGCGCCTGTTCGGCGGCGTCGCGTTCCCGTCGGAACCGGTGGGTCAGTTCGGCCAGCCGTCGGCGTGAACGCTGCGCCAGGTCTCGCTGGTTGCGCAGTTCGCGCAGCGTGGCCTCGCGGTCGGCGGTCTCGGTCCTGACGCGCTCTGTCTCCGCGCGCAGTTGACGGGTTTGCTCGGTGCCGTCGTGCAGTCGCTTGCGCAGCGCTTGGTCACCACGGTCCGCGGTGACGGGTTGCCAGTGCAGGTTGCCGCCCCTCGTCGCAGGCACGACCCGACGGTCCCCCATGGGGTCGTCCATGAGCGCCTGCCAGGTTTCGACGGTAGCGGGAACCTTGCCACCTGGCCGCCACGAGCCGACGTGCACGACGGTCTCCACGATCCGGCGCCATACCGCCGGGCGGCTCAACCGTTCCACCGGGACGATCACGTCTTCCAGGTGTCCCACCCACCAGGGCGGCAGGTAGAGCCGGACGGCCCGACGGGGAACCTGACGCTCGGTGGGGAGGAGTTCGTTGAGCCGGTTCCGGGCGGAATCGTCGATCGGCAGCAGCCCGCACAATCCCCTGGTCGCGTTCCGGAACCGGAGCATCTCGTGGTTGAACCGAGCGTGGGCGTGGTCGTTGTAGACGAGGACCGGATTGTCCCGCACCCCGTGGTTGAAGGTGTGCTCGAGGAAGCCGACGTCGTCGAGTCCGACGAGCGGGTTCTGCTGGGTCAGCGAGAACGCGGCGCTGGGGTCTTTCAACGCATGTTCGAGCAACCCCAACCGTTCGACCGGACTTCGCTGGTCGCGGATGGACCACGGCCGCCCGGCTTCGGCGCGCAGCCAGAACGCGAACTCGCCGGAACCAGGCGCGGTGCGGGCGATTCCGAGCATTGCGCGCACCGCCGTCGAGTCCCGCCCCCACCTCATGCGCCAGCGCCGGGGCATCAGGTGGTCGCCGTCCCCACCGGTGTCGATCAACCTGATGCTGCCCGATTCGTGCAGGCCGACGAGCGCGGATTCGTGGTCGGCGATGCTCTCGGCCGCGTATCCGGCCGCGCAGGCCGAGGTCGGCGGCAACGGTTGCGGGATCATCCGCGAGCCTCCGGCAACACCGGCCCGATGTAGCCGATGTGCACCGCTCCGGTCTCTCCCGCGGTGTCGTCGAGGTAGTACATCGCCAGCTGTTCCCGTCCACTGTGGTCGAGCAGCACGTGGTCGCGGAATTCCGACCAGCCCGCCGGGTCGATGGCCGACGGCACCGGGAAGGTCACGGCCGCCCCCGACGAGCTTCCGAGCAGCAGCGAGGACGTACCGGTCGACCGGAGATGTTCGGCCGCGCTTCCGGACGGCGCCCGCGCGTGTTCGGACAACGCCGCCAGGACTGCCAGGGACCGCCGCAGTCGTCCGGCGTCGAGCCCGGCCAGTTCCGCGGTCACGTCCTGGCCGAGGCGGATGCCCGGCAGTTCGCCGGGATCCTCCGGCACGGGTGGCGGTACCGCCGCGGGGTTGGCTCCCAACCAGGCGGCTTTGCGACGTAATCCGGCGAGTTCGGCTTCACGCGCTCGCAGTTCGGCCGATTGCCGCCGGACGAGCCGCCGCGCGTCGCGTTCACGTGCGGCGGCGATTCCGACCGAGGTGTTCGCCAGATCCTCGCGCGCGGCGTCGCGCTCGGCTCGTAACCGGAGCACAGCACCTGCCAGGGCTTTTCGGGAGCGGTTGATCGCCGTCAGCTGCCCGCGAGAGGCGTCGATTTCGAGGTCGGTCTCGGTGCGGGCTCGTTCGTGTTCGGACAGCTGGGTCCGCAACCTCGCGATCTCCTCGTCGGCTGCCCGGGTTCGCTGCCGCAGGTCCGTCTTCCCGCTGCCGGGGCCGGGCGACCTTCCGTGCCCGGCCGACTCGGCGACGCGTTCGCCGTACCCGTCTTCCGAGAGCAGTGCCGACCAGAAGTCCTGCGCGGTGTCGATCTCACGCGGAGTCACTCCCGGGGTGGACGTCGAGTCCGGAGGTGCGTGGCGGGCCGCCCGGAGGGTGTGGACGACGGCTTCGCGCCACGCGGCATCGGCGCCGTCCTCGCAGATCCCGAGTCCGCTCGGCTCGTCGAGCACCCGCTGCGGCAGGAACAACCGCCCGCCGCGCGGGGGGATACCCCAGGACTCGGGAAGTTCACGCCACAGCCGGTCGGCTTCCGCATCGCTCAGCAGCACCACGGCGGCGTTGCCGGTCGTGGCTGTGCGGAACGTCGACGCTCCGGTGGGTGCCGCCGGATCGACGTGCCGCACCAGGACCGGAACGCTGTTGGCCCGCGTCCGGAGCGATTCGATCAGGTCCGGCAGCGCGAGGTCCCGCCCGACGACCACCGATCCGGTCAACGGGATACCGGTGGCCGCGTCCCGCAGGGGACGTTCGCCGATTCCGAGCCGGACCATCGGTGACACCGAGTCCGCTCCCCAGCCGGATGCGTGGTGCGCGACGGCGTGGAGCAGTTCCGCTTCCTCGTCGAAGGCCAGTGCGGCGTCGACGGTGTTTCCGGCGCGTTCCCAGCTGACCCGCCATCGCCGCGAGGTTCCGCTCGCGCCGGGGTGCCGTCCGCGGTCGTGAATCCTGAGCGAACCGGCTTCGTGCTGTTGGATCAGGAATTCCTCGTGCTCGGGCACGGATGCGATGTTCCGGCCGGTCGCGCAGAACAGCTCGGTGGGTACCGCTTCCGGTGGCCGCTGCATGTGCTCCCGCTCGTCGGCTGGTGTCCGGTACGTCTCCCCACCGGTTCGTCGCGCCGCCACCGGTGGTTTCGAGCCTAGCCAATCTCGCATGCAACGTTCGGGTTCCCCTGTTCCGTCTTTCATCCGGCTTCCGCGCCAGGCGCGCCAGGCCGGCGAGGTTCCCGCGCGACGTTCTCGGAGCGCGCTCCCTGCCACCGCGAACACGCCCGCGGACCCACCGCGAGGAGAGGCGGATTGACCTGCAGGTAAAATTGTTAGTAAGTTTCCCACATGGGCATTGACGAGAACTCGCCAGAATCCGGCGAATCCAGCCCGCTCGTCCGGATTCGTTCGCTGTTGCCCGGACTGGCTCGCGCGGAACAGCGAGTGGCCGACATCGTTCTCGGTGACCCCGCCTCCATCGCGCGTCGGAGCATCACCGACGTCGCCGAGGCCGCGGGCACGAGCGAGACGACGGTGACCCGCTTCTGCAAGGCGATCGATGTGGGCGGATACCCGGACCTCCGCATCGCGCTGGCCGCCGACACCGCGCGAACCTCGCCCAGGGACCGCGATCTCGGCAGCGACATCGAACCCGAGGACGGTCTCGAACAGATCGTCCACAAGGTCGCCTACACCGATGCCAAAGCGGTCGAGGAGACGGCCGGTCAACTCGACGTCGAGGCCATCGCCCAGCTCGTCGAGGCCGTCTCCGGAGCCCGCCGAATCGATGTGTACGGCGTGGGCGCCAGCGCGTTCGTCGCCCTCGACCTGCAGCAGAAGCTCCACCGGATCGGGCTCACCTGCTTCACCTGGTCGGATACCCATGCCGCACTCACCTCGGCGGCCCTGCTGCGCGAAGGCGACGTCGCGCTGGCGATCTCGCACACCGGCGCCACCAGCGAGACAGTGGAGGCGCTGCGCGAAGCGGGCAGGCACGGTGCGACCACGGCCGCGCTGACGAACTTCGCGCGGTCCCCCATCACCGAGGTCGCCGACCTGGTGCTGACAACGGCGGTACGCGAGACCACGTTCAGATCGGGTGCGATGGCCAGCCGAATCGGTCAGCTGACCGTGATCGACTGCCTGTTCATCGGTGTGGCGCAGCACCGCATCGAGGACACCAAGGAAGCACTCGAAGTCACCTACGAAGCTGTCGGCTCCCACCGGCTGGGTTCACGCCCGGATCGACGCCGACAGAAGGAGGACGGTCGTTGAGCCGCGAAACCAAGCAGTCCGGTCACCCATCGGTCCGGGTGGACGCCCCCACCGAGCGCACCAACGCTCGAACAGGCGATATCGACCTGCTGCCGACGTTGGACATCCTCCACCTGCTCAACGCCGAGGACCGAGCGGTTCCCGAAGCGGTAAGCCGGGCGCTGCCCGAACTTTCCCGAGCGGTGGACATGGCGGTGGCGGCGCTGTGCGCGGGCGGCCGTGTGCACTACGTCGGTGCGGGCACGTCCGGACGTCTCGCGGTGCTCGACGCCGCCGAACTCGTCCCCACCTACAACGTGCCGCCGGACTGGGTGATCGCCCATCAGGCGGGCGGCACCAACGCGTTCCAGCACGCCGTGGAGAACGCCGAGGACGATTCGTCGTCCGGCGCGGCGGTGATCGAGTCGGCGGCCACCGCCGACGACTTCGTCCTCGGGCTCACCGCATCCGGCCGCACCCCGTTCGTGATGGGTGCGTTGGAAGCAGCGCGTGGCTTGGGCGCCGGAACCGGCCTGGTATCGGCCAACCCGGAGACCGCGGGTGACGCCCCCGCCGACGTGGTGATCAGCCCGGAC
This sequence comes from Parasphingorhabdus pacifica, assembly GCF_054779195.1. Taxonomy (NCBI): domain Bacteria; kingdom Pseudomonadati; phylum Pseudomonadota; class Alphaproteobacteria; order Sphingomonadales; family Sphingorhabdaceae; genus Parasphingorhabdus; species Parasphingorhabdus pacifica. The sequence continues at coordinate 2,561 of NZ_BAAGYS010000012.1, read as the reverse complement.
ACCGGTCCGGAACCGATCACCGGTTCGACCAGGATGAAGGCGGGCACCGCTCAGAAACTGGTGCTGACCTCGTTCTCCACCACGGTGATGATCCGGCTGGGCCGCACCTACTCGAACCTCATGGTCAGCATGGTCGCCACCAACGCCAAACTGCGCGGACGCACCGTGAGCATCCTGCGCGAAGCCGCGGACGCCTCCGAGGAGGCCTGCGTGGAAGCGCTCGACGCCTCCGGTGGTGACCTCAAGACCGCGCTCGTGCACCTGCTGGCAGGTGTCGACGTGGAGCGGGCCGCCGCCACGCTCGCGGCCACCGACGGGCAGGTTCGCGACGCCCTCGCCCAGCTCGACGGCTGAACCCGAGCCGGGAGCAGGCGACCAGGTCACCTGTGTGGGCGGTACGCGGTCGCGGCGGACAACTGCCCCCGGTGCGCCGAGGTTCGCCCGGCGGACGTGCGGTCCCGGTCCGAGGGGTCACGCCAGCGGTGCCGACCTCAGTCGGGCAACCCCTCGGACACCCGCTCGAACGACTTCGACAACCGGTCCCAGAAGCCGTCGCGATCCAGCTCCGTGGCTACCAGAGCGTTGTGCGACTCAACCTGGGCCTCGAAGTCCACGACGGTCATCCCGGCGGTGAACCGCCCCTGGGTCTCCACCTCCACACGAGCCGGAACAGCCGTGGTCAAGCCGGGGTCGGCCGCGTACGCGACCGCGCACGCATCGTGCACGGCAGGCCCGAGTTCCCGGTACTGCGGGTGCTGCGAGTAAAAGTCCAGGCACGGAGTCAGCAGTTCGGACTCCAAGCGGCCGAGTCCGGCGAACCGCTTGCGGACCTCCACCGTTGCGCGCGCCTGCGCCGTGAGGTCCAACCCGATCAGGACCGGACGCCAGGCTCCGCCGAACACCACCGACGCGGCCTCCGGGTCCGCGAAGATGTTGAACTCGGCCGCCGGAGTGACGTTTCCTCGGCTGTACGAGCCACCCATCATCACGAACTCGGCCGCCCACTCGGCGATCCGGGGTTCCTTGCGCAGAGCCAACGCGATGTTGGTCAACGGCCCGACCGCGACCAGGCTGATCTCGCCGGGCGCGGCGCGGAGGGCGTCGATGATGAAGTCGACCGCGTGTTCCTCGGCGACGGCCCCTTCCGCCGCCGGAAGCACCGCGTCGCCGAGCCCGTGCGCACCGTGTACGCCGGAAGCGGTGCGTGCCTCCCGCACCAGCGGGCGTCCGGCACCGCGGGCGACCGGCACGCCCGACATCCCGTAATAGTCGACGAGGCACAGCGCGTTGTTCGTCGTGTTCGCCAGGTCGACGTTGCCGCCGACCGTCGTCACTCCGACGACGTCGAGATCCGGGCTGCCGTGCGCCAGCGCGATCGCCAGCGCGTCGTCGATGCCGGGATCGCAGTCGATCAGGATCTTCTTGGTCATGCTTCCCTCGTGTCCTCAGCCGGGGGCCGAACTCGCGGCCAACCTCTCGACGGCGGGTCGGTTTCAGTCCCCCTGGACGGCGTCCGCGATGGATTTGGCCTCCGACGCGCCGGTCTCCATCGCGCGGCAGCAGTACACGATCCACCCGCCGACGCCTTCCGGCTCACCCGTCGCGAAAGCCTCCACCGCCGCCTTGTACTCGCCTTGCCTGCGGAAGTAGGCCACCTCCGGAACGACCAGGCCCTTCGGGTCCAGTCCGGTTCCGATGAGGCTCAGCCGCGCAGCGGCGCGCGCGATCATCCCGTCGGCGTGGCCGAAGGGTTCCAGCGACAGCAGTTCACCGTGCACGATCGCCGCCTGGATCGGCCCCGGTATCTGCCCCTGGGATTTGCCGCTCGCGTCGACGACCAACCGCGCCAACATGTCCAGTCGGCTGGAGATCTGCTGCTCGGCACGCGGGCGTCCCAGTGCATCGGGATCGTCCACGAGGTCCGCCGCCGCCAGCACATGCAGCCTGGCCAGCGCCTGCAACGGGGCGCGCTGCCAGGTGGGCAGCAGTGGCCCCAACGCTTCGGCCATCCGCAGCGAACCTGCGAGCATCGGGTCGTCGACGTCGCCACTGTCCGGGATCTCCGTACTGCCACCTGCCACTGCCGCCGAAGCCCGGGCGGCGCGGACCGATGCCTCGGCCGCGGTGGCCGGCCAGCCCCGCCGGTTGGCCGGGTGGTTGTGCACCTCGTCGATCGCGGAGCGCGCGGCGTCCACGGCCTCGGGAACCTCGGGCAGCTCCAGCAGGGGGAGCAGCAACTCCTGCGCGTTCACGCCGCGTGACGCTACCCGGCCACACCGCGCATCCGCTCCACCCCCGGCGGCGACTCGTGTCACAGCCCGGACCGCACACGCGGAGCACCGGTCCGGATGCGCAGCGAATTCCTCATTGGTTCACACCAATGTCGGTCCCCTCTGTCGTGGTGAGCCGGATCGCATTACCGTTCTCCTCGTACAGGCGTCACCAGCCAGGGAGGTTCTCCGAAATGAGCCAGTCCGACGGGCCGAACAACACCTTGGACAACTTGCTGTCTGAGAGCAGGACGTTCGCGCCGTCTGATTCGTTTGTTGCGCAGGCCAATG